>CAYTAU010000058.1:1614-14752 GCA_964435855.1 uncultured Bacteroidales bacterium
TATCATCTTATTATTGCCAGAATTGAACCCGAAAATAATATTGAAGCAATAATAAAAGGACTACAAAACTCAAAATTAAATGATAAAATTTTAATTATTGGAAATATCAACACTAAACATGGTAAATATATCTGCAACAAATACAATACTGATAATATTATATATAAAGAGAGCATTTTCGATTTCAATGAATTAACCAACTTAAGATATTTCTCAAAAGCTTATTTTCATGGTCATTCAATAGGAGGAACAAACCCTTCTTTATTAGAAGCAATGGCATCAGAATGCTTTATATTCTCTCATAATAACATATATAACAAATCTGTTCTTGACGAGAATGCAGTGTATTTCAAAAATTCAAAAGAATTAACTAATCAGTTAGATGACTTTGACAATTTAATTAAACAGAAAAAAACGTTTATTGATAAAAACCTGACTAAAATTGAAAAAAAATATTCATGGAGTTTAATCGCAAAACAATATGAAGAACTTTTTAATAAAATATTATAGCTGTTTGCAGTAATTTAATATCATTTCACCAGCTCTTTTATTATTCAATTTTGCAGCTTTCTTCCAGTCGTTACAAGCTTTTTCAATATTATTCATATTAAAATATGTAATACCTCTATTTAGAATTGCATCTGAATATTCTGGATTTATTTCAATTGCCTTATTATAATCGCTTAATGCATTATTGTCATTATTAAGAACGGAAAAAACTAATCCACGATTATTATATGCCTTTGCATGAAATGGATCAATTTCTATTACTCTATTGAAATCATTTAATGCTCCATTTAAATCATTAAGATTGTATAAACAATTACCTCTGTTAAATAGTGCTTTTACACTTTCTAAATCAAATGAAAGTGCTTTATTAAAATCCTTTATAGCCGATATATAATCAATCTTATTATTATCAGTAAAACCATAATATTTTGCAATTCCCCTGTTTACATATCCAATAGAGTTTTTTGGATAATCATTAATAATATCTGTAAATAAGGTTTCTCCATTCTGCCAAACTTTATTTCTTTCTCTTGTTTGGAAAATAAAAACAATAATAAAAATTACTATAATTGATATATAAGTTCTTTTGTTTTTCTTTCCTTTTTTATTTTCTGTTTTTAACAAGAATAATTTCCCAATAATAAATAATAAACCAATGTAAGGGATATAAGCATATCTGTCGGCAACTATAACCCTGCCTGATGGAAGTATTTGCAGAAACAGGAAAATGCTTATTAAAAAAAACAAAAACCCAAATATTAGTTCTTTTCTTATTTCTTTCGTCTTCTTTATTAGGAAAATTGCTATTACAATAACTATTGGTGAAGCATAATAATACCATGGCAATAAACCGTTAATTTTCTCTGTAAAGAAGTAAGATGCCGATAAATCAAATGGGACAAATAGTTTTACAATATAAAAAGCAATCGCATAAAAAGGCAAAAATAACCTGTCAACAAAATTATATTTGTCACTTATATCATAGATAGCATCACTTTCTTTTAGAATATAGATTGTAAAAATTCCAAATGCTATTGAAACTATAAAAAATGGTATTTTTTCTAAAATAGATTTTAAAAAAGCTTTTGGTTTATAATAATAATCAATTAATAATAGAATTACCGGCAAAGTAACTGCTGATGTTTTTGAGAGTAGTGCAAGTATGAACAAAATAAAACATAAAATAATATATTTAATTTTTCTGTCATTTTTTAAGTAATAAAGATAAGACAGTATTCCTCCGAGATAATAAAATGAATAAAGTAAATCTTTTCGCTCAGAAATCCATGAAACAGATTCCACTTTTAGCGGATGAACAGCAAACAACAATACAAGTAATAGTGCAATATCAATTCTTTTAAAAAAGTGGAAAAAGATTAATAAGAGTAATATTGAATTTAAGATGTGTAATATTAAATTGTGAATATGATAGACTTTTGGTTTAAGTTCTCCAATTCCATAATCAATTGCATAAGATATCATTGTAAGCGGATGATAATGCCCAACATAGTAGTTTGAAAAAAAAGCAGAAAAATTATCTTTTTTTAAGCTTTTAATGTCATCATTGTTTAAAACAAGAATATCATCATCCCAATTAACAAAATTATTTTTAATTGAATTTGAGAAACTTAATACTGAAATTACAATTATTATTAAACTACTATATATTATTTTCTTTCTTGACAATATTGAAAATATTTTAATTTCAAAAATACTGAAATAAAATAAAAAAACCCGAACTATTTCTAATTCGGGATTTCTCAATTTAATTTTACATTTTTAGAACCTCAAGAAACTTAGGATATAAACTCCTGAGATTCCGAATAAGATTTTGTCTTTTCGAAATTATCTTGATATTACAATTTGCTTAGTAATTATATTGTTACTTGTTTGTAAAACAATATTATACAAACCGGCACTTATACCTTTGTTTGTAAATATTATGTTATTTTCAAGATTTTTCAAACTAAGTGATTTTTGAATTACTGTTCTTCCTGTATAATCTATCATATATACAATACAATCATCTTCAACAATACCAAATGTTTTAAGAACGATATTACCGGTACCTGCATCAACAAAAGCATAAGCGCTTACATTATTATCTTTACAAGTAACACTAAGGATTTCAGAGTATTTGAAATTACCATCAAAGTCAGTTTGCTTTAACCTGTAATATGTTACATCATCATTATTATTGAAATCATTAACTGAATAATATTTTATTTCATTAGAATTTCCAGCACCCTCAATAGTCTTAATAGGTATGAATGTTAATAAATCAGAGCTATTTTCTAATGTAAAATAGTCATTATTGATTTCTGCAGCTGTAGCCCAATCAAAAGTTATTTTATTTTTATCACAGAAGGCGCTGAAGTTAACTAGCTCCACAGGAAGAGGAAATCCTGACCTACCAATTGCAAAATGACTAAAAGAGTCAATGCCAGTACGTTTAGCAAAGCCATCTGTTACCAGTCTACCAGGGTTACCTGCTGCAGGTAATGTTCCAATAGATGCTCCAGCCCAGTCTGCAGCTAAAGTGGAAGATGTTGAACGTTTTAATATACCAAACTGGTTATCAATTAAACCGGAGAATGGATTCCCTCCACCACCATCATCAAAAGTAAGCATGATATCATATGTACCTGCAGATGGTACAGCATCAGCATCAATCTGCCATATCCCTTCTGTGCAGATATCCTGATAAGGTGTTCCAAAATCAATAGCTAAAAGAGGATCTAGGGCACCAGTATTAGTAAATGTGCCTAAAAATTGTGCATCTAGATAGCTAACTCCATTAAGACCAGAATTATTTACCTCAGCTAATGCATATTGTATAGAATTTCCAACTGGCATATAAAATGTTCCATTACTAGAAATATGCCTACGTATAATTCCATTAACATAGCTATCTGTATTTCCAACATTAACTCCAGCAACTGTAGAATTTAAAACTTCAGCTATATTAGAACCTCCGTGCACTATTCCGTTTGTAAATGTCATTATGCCATCTGCATCAGAAATCAAATTACCTAATAAATTAATACCTGTTCCTGTATTATTTATTGTTACATCATTTAAATTTAAAGTACCACCAGGTGAATAATCTTGTGAACCACTTCCATTAAAAATAAATGTACTATTTGCTGTATTTGTGAAAGTTGTTGCTGCAGAGTTATTAGTAAAATTACCTCCTAAGGTAAATGTTAAATTATTAAGATTAAATATACTTGCAGCACTAGTGCTTAAGAAATTGCTCTGGCATTCAATATCTTGAAGTGCCGTAACATTGCCCGCTGTTTTATTAATTGTAAGATTATAAAACGGATTTCCACCAGGAGAAACAGTTTGAGCAAAACCCAGATTAAATAGAGTTGTTCCAGTTCCAGAAGTGAAGACACCTGTACATGTCCAATCTCCAGAAACATTAATAAGGGAATTATTACCCATTATCAAATTAGTTTCATTTATTAAATCAGTGCAATTTCCAGTTAATCCATCTCCAATTGTTGCAATATTTGTTATGCAAGTAGCATAATCTCTTAAGTATACATTTGTTGAATTGTCAGGAGCAGCTGTTGCAAAGGTATAATCACTTGTACCATCATACTCTAACCAGTTTGAGCTTGTCAACCAATCAGTACTATTGAAGCCATACCAGACATAATCACCATTTGCCAAGCCAGTATCATCAGGTATTAAAACTGATACTGTAGTAGTAACTGTAGCGCTGGTATATGGAACCAAGGTAACAACCAATGAATAATCTCCTAAATCTGCTGCAGTTACATTTGTAATAATAGGGTTCTCAAGAGAAGAAGTCCAACCTCCAGGACCTGTCCAGCTATATGAAGCACCACTTATAGGATAAGTTGGGGATAACTGTAAGCTTTCACCCATACAAAGAGGACCATTATTATTAATAGGAGGTGCTACAATTCCACAATTAGTGGTAGCAGTTGATGCTACAGTTGCTGAAAATTCAATATCGGTAATAATATCTGCATAATTTGTAATTAACAATACATATATTTCACCTGCCTGTGCACCGTTTATATGAACAGTTTCAAATGCGGCAATATCATAACTACAATCAACAATCTCCCCATCAGGATAATATAAAGCATCATCAGTATTATTTGGACATGCTGCACAAGTAACCATAGGTATAGTTGAACAAGCATCTCCAACAGAAGTATATGGTCCCCATGCAATAAAATCAACATCACCATCAGAAGTAATATCAATCACAAGATCTCCCGGATTATCAATCTCCATATAATACCATGCTGGATTTGGTGTAGATCCTAAACACCCAATATCTCCATAACCAGGAGCATCAACAGAAGCAGGAAAAAGATATCCATCATCATTACAAAAAGCTATACCATTAGAACAAGCGGAACCACAATATACATTACTGATAGTTATATCAGTTGGTGTATTATATGGATAGTCACTTGAACTAGCATTTAACCATCCATCCGAATCATATACATGAAAATCGTCATCATCTGAGTCGACTCCCCCACTAGTATATTCAATAAAGATTTCATCTCCAATAACTACAGGTATGGCATAATATTCCGGGCCAGCACCACTGGCTAACCAAGCAAAACCTATGGAACTACCGTTTACAAAAATTTCAACAGAACCACCATCCCAGCCGTCACCAGTATAATCTTCTAATGATAGTATCCACTCACAATCGTATATACAAGGAACGATTGCTGTGGTAAATGTCCAGGTTACAGGCGATAAGGCATCGCCACAGGCATTTTTAGGTACTATTTGCCAATAATATGTGGTATTAGCAGCTAATGCTCCAGTTGAATAGGAATTCGTACCAACATTCGCTGTAAGAGTTCCAGGAAGACTTCCTGCACCAAAATATACATCATATGATGTTGCACCTATAACATGACCCCAAGAAATAGAAGAAACAGGACTTGTTCCATCATAACAGACATCTGTTTCACCATCATAAGGATCGGGTGAGCCTGCTGCAGGAGAAAGTTGATTAACAGTAACATCAACTGTTGCAATAGTTGTACAAGTTCCATCTGTAGCTGTAACTGTATAAGTTGTTGTTGTTGTTGGGTCAAATGTAACTATTGATCCAAGCGGCGATCCGCTTTCTGTAGCACCAGTAGCTGGACTCCATGAATAAGAAGGATAATTTCCAACAGTAGCTGGAGTAACATTTATTGCAACACTATTTCCGTCGCAAATTTCTTCTGCTGTTGAACTTAAAGCTAAAGCGGGTGGTGCTGTTACTGTAGCAGTAACCATAGTCATTGCAGATTCACATCCTCCACCTGACATTATCCAATTATAAAAATAGTAATAAGTCGTTGACACGCCTGAAATATAGCCACTTGTAATATCTCCATTTGCACCTAAAGAATAAGGGAAACTAGCTGAATAATCTCTAACCATAATTGGAGAAGATACTGCTATTAATCTCAAATCTGTACCAACTGGGACATTAAAGTTTATGGGAATAGTTTGGGGTGTACCTGTTCCTGCAGCAGTGACTGCAACAGTTGTTGTTTGAAGCATTGTTCCCGAACTATTTTGTAATTCGACAACAACATTTCCAACTCCAGTTGAATATACATCCACACTTAATAGAGTAAATGCTTGATATGCATCAAATACTAATCCCCAATCTGATGAGGAAGTAGTAGCAGTTCCTAATGGCGAAGCTAATCCTCCAACAGTAGTTCCAGCACCTCCTACATTTGCGCTTACATAGTAATCTGTTGTTGTAGATATTACAGGTGTTGTGAAAGATGTTCCTGTACCAATACTGCTACCACCAGAAGCTACATCATACCAATTAAGTGTAGAACCTGCACTTCCTGTTGCACCTAGATCTACAGTTCCCATACCACAAACTGAACCAGGTGTTGTACTTGTAACAACAGGTATAACTACTGTTATTGTTGCAATATCTGATGTGTTTGATAATGTACTGTTTGAACATGTGGACACACATTGATAATATGTTGTTACAGCAGGTGAAGCATCATAAGTTGTGGAGGTTGCACCTGATATATTTGAATATGGACCCCCAATAGATGTTGCAGATTGCCATTGAAAAGACATACCTCCATCTGTTGTATAACCCGTTAAATCGATTGTTTCACTTCCTCCAGTGCAAATAGAAGCTGATGTTGGTGTAACTGTCCCGGCTGCTGGTGTTCCTGAGCAAGGAGTAGGTGCTATAATTGTAACATTATAATCTTCATATTCACCATAATCTGAACCACCTAAACATGAATTTGTGGAAGCAACTGCAGTACTATATCTTGATCCAACACGTAAACGGGTAGTTCCTGACAAAACAGTTCCTGATAATGCAGGAATAGCAATTGTTCCTGTAGCCACAGTTGGGCTATAGGTTGCAGTAGTTGTAGCAAAAACAAATTCGCCTACATCTGTGAAAACTCCATTTTGATTATAATCTATCCAAACCCCAAATTGTTGTTCATACAAGGAAGTAGATCCACCAGCCATTAACGATACAGGGTAGCTGTCACCAGCAATAACATTTGCAGTTAGAGAACTATAATATGTATAATCAGTAGCTTCATCACCTGTAGTATTATTAATCCCTGCAAACGTAAAATTACCTATATAATCTCCACCAGCAGAGGCAGTTATCATGGACGGTATGCAATAAGGCGACGCACCTGTTGTGGTTGCAGAACCTGTTAATTCAGTTAGAAAATAACATACGTCTGTAGTATAATATTCATAAATAGCAAAATAATAAGTTGTTCCCATTGATAGAGCTGTTAAATTCACAGAAGTTGCTGGGCCATTGTAAACTACAAATCCACCTCCGCATGCATCTCCTGAGCCATAAGCTGCATTTGCAGTATAGCTGATGCCACTGGAAGGATTGGTAGGAGCACTTCCTGCTCGGGCTACCACCATTACATTATCTCCATTACCTCTTGTCCAACCAACAGTCATTGTATTATCTGTTATTGCCGAAGAAGTAAATGAACTAGCTTGAGTAGTAGGAGCAGTACATCCAACACTTACAATAAATGTATAATCTTCTGTTTCAGCATAATCTCCAGGCGTACAAGGAGAGGAAGGATAAGAATTCATCCAATCTCCAATAACTCTCATTCTTGTACTTCCAACTGATGCTCCTGCTGGTACAGTAAAACTACCAGTTGTAGATATATTCCACTACTTGTAACAAAAACTTGTTCACCTGTGTCAGAAAAATCTCCATCTTGATTCCAGTCAACCCAGATTGCATACCCCATAGTACCATTTCCTGATGTAATTGAAAAATTCACAGTATTTCCTATAATTTGAGTAACCGTCATAGAAGTAAAGTCTCCGTATCCATTTGTAGAAAATCCAGAATTATTATTAGTTATGTTAGTAGATCCCCCAGTTGTAGAGAAATCATCGACATAATAACTTGTAGAATATGTATTAGAAGGGATACAATAAGGCGACGCACCTGTTGTGGTTGCAGAACCTGTTAATTCAGTTAGAAAATAACATACGTCTGTAGTATAATATTCATAAATAGCAAAATAATAAGTTGTTCCCATTGATAGAGCTGTTAAATTCACTGAGGTTCCTGGTCCATTATAAACTACAAATCCACCTCCGCAAGCATCTCCTGAGCCATAAGCAGCATTTGCAGTATAGCTTGTTCCACTGGTTGGATCGGTAGGAGCACTTCCTGCTCTAGCTACCACCATTACATTATTACCATTTCCACGTGTCCAACCTACTGTCATTGTATTATCTGTTATTGCAGATGAAGTAAATGAACTAGCTTGAGTAGTAGGTGCAGTACAACTAATAGGGGGTGTCCATGAATATATCTGTCCATTTGCAGGTCTAGTACTGAGCGTTGTTGTTTCAGTAATAGAACTTGGTGTTGGACTTGTACCTGTACCATTTAATGATTGGAAATTTCCTGCAGCATCTTGTATTCCAATAGAAGCATCTGCACTATATGGGGGATCTGTTTCTTGATCATAGCGAAATTCTATATGATTATCACTTTCATAAAGTATTATTTCAAAAGAAATTACATCATCAGAAGCAGCATAATCCCAAATCCATTTAACCCAACTCATTGTGAATGTACGATTGGGGGCAACTCCATCTGTTTTATATTGAGCAACACTTTTAAAAGGACTGGAACTATTACCCTCTAAATCATCCCATAAAGGAGCTAGTAAATCTTGAGGTGTATATGAACTACCATCCAGATCATTGGTTAATTGAGAAGAAGTCTCTGTTATATCAAATGTTAACCAACCATTTGATGAAGCTTTAACTTGTGTGTAATCCGTTCCACAATAATTAAATGTGAATCCAATTGGGATTGCTGCTGAAATTGCTTCATCTACTTCAATTACATCCACATCTGTTCCATTAACTGCGAGGAAGCTCCCAGAACTTGCAGAAAAAGAATATTGATCTGCTGTTTGAGAAAACACAAAAGTTGCAATTGCCACAAAGATATATGTTAGTAAAAACTTTTTCATTTTTTGTTGTATTTATGGTTAAGGTGCATTATTTATTCGTTTCAATAGTTGGTTTAAGCTGCTTCAATTCACTTGGATCAACAGAAATCCTTTCCTTTTTCTCAAATCCCTGCTGAGATGTTTGATCATCTGTTTTTGATTTCGCCTTAAATGGTAAAGAAGCCAACTCTCTATTTAAAATCTTTACAACTTCTTCTTCAGTTATAGAAACATCAGAAGTAAACATAAACTTTCTATAATCTGATTTATTCCAAAATGAAAAACGATGGATTTCTGGATATTGCTCCATTTTTTTATTCATCCATATTGAACTATTGATGTCAACTGATTTGTTTAATGTCACATATGAAGTCCTTGTATTGTTTTCATATTGTTTTGAAGCATCAATCTTTAATATTTCCAACTTTAATGTGGGTGATGATTCCTCCTGAGCATATACACTATAAATACCTATAATGCATAATCCTAGAATAAAGATAATAGCTTTTCGCATGTCAATGTTTAATTAGTTAGCAATTCTTTTTTAATATAAGACGTACAATATATGTAAAAGGTTGCCTTATTTTTTATGTAAATACGAACATTTCAAAAAAAAAAAATCATTTTGTGATAAAAAAATGTTTTTCATTGATAAACACAATTATTTTTTACACTAAAAAAAATTTATAAAGAACATTTAAAACTATTTTGCCTTAAAATATTATTTATTTTCGCATGATGAATTATAAGCAAACTTTAGATTTTTTATTTGAGCAATTACCCATGTATTAAAGAGTGGGCAAAACAGCTTATAAGAACAACTTAAAACAACTCACTATCACTTGATTAACATTCCAACTTCCCACATAAAAATTTCAAATCCATACATATTGCAGGAACAAACGGGAAAGGTTCTGTTGCTCATATATTAGCCTCTGTTTTGCACGAGCAAAACTATAAAGTAGGATTATACACTTCTCCGCATCTTAAAGATTTTAGAGAAAGAATAAAAATAGATGGACAAATGATCCCTGAAAATTAAGTGGTAAAATTTGTAGAAAATAACAGTACAATAATAGAAGGATTAAACCCTCTTTTTTTGAAATAACTGTTGCTATTAAAATTTAAATTATTTTGCTATTGAGTTTTTTTTAATCGAATTGCTTGGAATCTATCAGGAACAAAATACTATCTCGGTATTACAATTTGTTTAGTAATTATATTATTACTTGTTTGTAGAACAATATTGTACAAACCGGCACTCAAACCTTTCTTTGGAATAATAATTCTATTATCAGACTCACTTAGTCTTTCATTTTCAGAATAGACCAACCTTCCAGAATAATCAATCATATATACATTAATTTCAGCACTTTTACTATTAGTTATTACTAATTCGAAATTATCAGGATTATTAATAATAATCAAATCATCTTCATCAAAAATATCTTCACATACTGAGGATATTATATTATGATATGTAACTGATCCATCGTAGTCTACTTGTAGAAGTCTATAGTATACTGTATGTTCATTTTTTTCATAATCTTTAAATTCATAGTTACTAACAGTATTGATAGTTCCATTGCCAAAAACTTTTCCTATTTCCCTAAAATTTCTACCATCTTTACTTTTTTCTAAAACAAAGAAATTGTTGTTAACTTCTGATTGTGTTGTCCAATTCAAAATAGTTTTACCATTATCACATTTTGCAGAAAAACTTGATAAGCTTACAGGCAATAAAGGTGGATCACAATCAAGACTTGCACCATCAGTTAAATTCCAATCTAATTGAAACCCAATACTTGATCCTTCCCAATTGTCCAACAACATAACATAAACTTCACCAGCACTAACTGTTAGTGGCCTACAATCTGCATCTGTTACTTCTCCAGGCCATGTTCCATTTTCTTCAATAATATCTGTAGAACCTGCTACTAAACCAGTATTTCCATTTCCTAATAATTGAGTAGCATTACATCTAATAGGAAAATCATTAGTAAAAGCAGGACACTGCAATGAAGTATATGGGCCCCATATTGCCCAATCGTAATCTGTGGGAGCATTTGGAGTTATTTCAAAACCTATAGTTCCATCTGATGCTGCTGAGAATATATACCATTGTGATTGGTCTTCTCCTGGAACATCAAGACAAGCATTCCAACCATCAGGAATTTCATTTAAACCATATCCAGTTGTACCTCCAATTAGAGGAGAATCAGAACAAATAACTGTACCACCTGTACAATCTTCAATATTATTTACATAAGGTGCAGCGGCTGTTCCAGTGCATGAACAGGTTAAATCCCAACCAGCATTATTTGTAAAACTATCAGATGTAAATCTAAAAGATAATGCCCCTGATATATTGGCAGAACTTGCGGTAAAAGTTGTGCCGACACCTAGAGTTCCTGTATATATGCCTATAATTGTTGCAGATGCATTATCTCCATCGAAAACATACAAATAATCAAAAGTACTTTCAATATTAAATGAGTTTACAGATACACTAACATACTGTCCAGCAATATCAGGTAAAATAGTTATTAAACCATTTTCATTAATAGTATATGCACTTCCTGATCCACCACTATCATAATAATTATAACTACTACCACAACCTATAACTGTAGAAGCAAAACCTGATGTTGGCTGAATAATACTACATCCAAAGTTAACTGTAAAAGGTTGTGAAGTTGACGTACACCCATTTGTTACTAATGCTTGAAACATAGAAGTTGTAGAAACAGCTTGCACCCATGGATCAGTAGTTGCCCCAGGAATATCTGCCCAAGTTGCACCTCCATCAGTTGAAATTTGCCATTGTATGGTAGCAGCAGGGTCTTCACCCGATAAACTTAAAGTTGTATTACCAGATACTGCTGGGCAAAATGTATTTGGTGATGCTGAAACAGTTCCTGTTGAAACTCCACATGGAGGACAGCCAATATAAAATGTGTGAGTCCCTGTTATACTATTTTCATCGTCCAATAAAAAATAATAAGTAGTACCTGCTGTCATTAACAATGAACCATAAGTCCCAGTAGATATTAAATCTCCAATACATGTCCAACCTGTTTCTGCGCAAGAAGTCGCTTGCCAACCATAATCAACATATCCACTTGCTGCTGTAACCTCAATTGAATAGGTTCCAGTTGTGGGTGCTACAAAACTATAAACTTGTTCTATTCCTGGAGTTCCAAATCCACAATAACTGGAACTCCATTGACCGGCACCACCACCAGTATAAGTTTGAGAATTAACTACTCCACAATCGGCTATAGATATTACAGAACTACATGGATCTGCTGGCGGAGCAGTACAAGTTCTAGAAATATCAAAAGTCCCAGTGGTTGAACTTGTTGAATAATATGCGACATATACATAATAAGTTACACCATTTACAGTTGTGAATGTATAAGTTTCAGGGTCATCTAAACAGCCAATTGGTGCAAATGAACCGCAAGAGCCAGATGATATTGATAATTCAACATCATATGATTCATTAGATACTGTTATTGTAGTACTTTGTCCATCACCAACAAAAGTATACCAGACGCCATAATCAGACATGCTACATGCAGTTCCATGAGCCACATTGGTAGTGTTTACAGTTGTTTCGCCAACTAAAACATCACCACAATTCAAAGTTGTAGCATTAGCACATAAGTCATTTGGTGGGGGTACAGGCGCGGCAACACAAGTTCTAGAAATGGTAAAAGTCCCAGTAGTTGAACCTCCAGAAGACCAATAAGCAACATATACATAGTAAGTAGTACCTAGAGTAGTTAAAAAAGTAGCTGTTTCCGGTGAAACATCTGTACAAACAATATTTGATAATGAACCACAAGATCCAGTTGCAATAGATAATTTTATATCAAAAGCAGGATTTGTTGATATTGTTGTGTTTTGACCATCACCTACAAAAGTGTACCAAACACCATAATCTGCCATAGTACAACCCGTTCCATGTACAACATTTGTTGTATTAACAGTTGTTCCAACGAGATTTGTTGTTCCACAAGGTAAAGCTGTTGCATTGGCACATAAGTCGTTAGGTGGGGGTACAGGCGCGGCAACACAAGTTCTAGAAATGGTAAAAGTCCCAGTAG
>CAYTAU010000058.1:14852-22932 GCA_964435855.1 uncultured Bacteroidales bacterium
GGTGGGGGTACAGGCGCGGCAACACAAGTTCTAGAAATGGTAAAAGTCCCAGTAGTTGAACCTCCAGAAGACCAATAAGCAACATATACATAGTAAGTAGTACCTAGAGTAGTTAAAAAAGTAGCTGTTTCCGGTGAAACATCTGTACAAACAATATTTGATAATGAACCACAAGATCCAGTTGCAATAGATAATTTTATATCAAAAGCAGGATTTGTTGATATTGTTGTGTTTTGACCATCACCTACAAAAGTGTACCAAACACCATAATCTGCCATAGTACAACCCGTTCCATGTACAACATTTGTTGTATTAACAGTTGTTCCAACGAGATTTGTTGTTCCACAAGGTAAAGCTGTTGCATTGGCACATAAGTCGTTAGGTGGGGGTACAGGCGCGGCAACACAAGTTCTAGAAATGGTAAAAGTTCCGGTAGTTGTAGAACTGGTAGAATAATGCGCAATATAAACATAATATGTTACTCCATTTGTTGGTGTAAAAGTATGTGATTCTGCGCCGGTTGAACCATCATCACATATAACGCTTGTTAAAGATCCACAACTGCCATATGAAATTACCATTTCATGATCAAAAGTTGCTGTTGAAGAGATTGTAGTACTATTACCATCACCAACAAAAGTATACCAAACACCATAATGGCTAGCACAGCCTAATGGATCAATAACATCTGTTGAATTTACTGTTGTTCCAGCGAGATTTGTTGTACCACAAGGTAAAGCTGTTGCATTGGCACATAAGTCATTAGGTGGGGGTACAGGAGCGGCAACACAAGTTCTAGAAATGGTAAAAGTTCCGGTAGTTGTAGAACTGGTAGAATAATGCGCAATATAAACATAATATGTTACTCCATTTGTTGGTGTAAAAGTATGTGATTCTGCGCCGGTTGAACCATCATCACATATAACGCTTGTTAAAGATCCACAACTGCCATATGAAATTACCATTTCATGATCAAAAGTTGCTGTTGAAGAGATTGTAGTACTATTACCATCACCAACAAAAGTATACCAAACACCATAATGGCTAGCACAGCCTAATGGATCAATAACATCTGTTGAATTTACTGTTGTTCCAGCGAGATTTGTTGTACCACAAGGTAACGCTGTTGCATTGGCACATAAATCATTGGATGGTCCACCACCTCCTGATGCACATTGAACATATCTACTTCTAATAATAGTATTAGTTGCACATGCCGCATCTACATGATTGTGAAATCTTACAACCCCACTAACAGTAGCAGTCCATACAACAGGTGTTGTTCCAAAAGCGTATGGAATTGTATTTGTGATATCACTAATTGTAATATAATCTGTTGAAATTGAAGTAGTGAAAGTATAAGTTACCCCAGCAGTAACAGTAATATCCGAATATTCGGTAGCATATCCAGCTGATGTTACTGTTTCTGGAGCACCTGTACAAGTAGGCGTTAAACTACCGTAAAAAGATGTATTGTAACATTGTCCAAACCCAAATATAATAGTAAAGGTTAAAAATAAGGTAAGTATAAATTTTTTCATTATTTCTCATTTTTTATTTCTTCATACTTATCACGATAAGTTTTAATCCAAATTTCTTTAGCGGTTTTATAAAATATAAAATCGTCTTCAATTGTAAAACCACCTTTATATAAATGATATGGGATAAATTGAGGGTAATAAGTGTATTTCTTTATCCATTCATCAAGTTTTGTTTTATAAAAATCCTCATCAAAATTTTCATTACCTTCTATATCTCTAATTGGTATAGGTGGATGCATTTTAGCATATTTTTGCATATCTAGATTTTGTTCACCTTCAATAAATTTTGGAAAAACTGGATCGCAATATTTTATAATTACAGAATTTGTTTCATTATTTAAAAGTAATTCATTATACTTTTTCAAAAGCTCTTTATCTTTCTGGCTATTCTCTTGTGAAAATACTAATATACTTGCAAAAAGAAAATATATTAGAAAAATCCATGTCTTTTTCATAAAATAGTATTTGGTTAAACTATGGTTACTTATTTAAATTCAAAAATATAAAAAAAATTATTGATAAACAAATATATTTTTATCGTTTATCGATAAAATATATTTTCAAAAACCATTTTCAATGGTTAGACGTTTATAATATAGAATTGGTTGCCTAAAAATCAACAAAGTTTTAATATTTATAAGTGGACTTTTAGTCATATGAAAAAATATTGAAATGCTAAGGTAACAAATTTAAAATAATTCAAATGCTAAAGGCTTATTTTTAAACTCATTTGATATAATACCATTCTGTTATTTTTAGAAGCAATAATGGAAAAAATAGTCAACGAAAATCGTTGGCTATTTTTATTGTTTTTTCAGATGAAATATAAATACTATCTCGGTATTACAATTTGTTTAGTAATTATATTATTACTTGTTTGTAGAACAATATTGTACAAACCGGCACTTATACCTTTGTTTGTAAATATTATGTTATTTTCAAGATTTTTCAAACTAAGTGATTTTTGAATTACTGTTCTTCCTGTATAATCTATCATATATACAATACAATCATCTTCAACAATACCAAATGTTTTAAGAACAATATTACCACTACTTGCGTCAACAAAAGCATAAACATTTATATTATTATCTTTACAGGTAACACTAAGAATTTCAGAGTATTTGGTTTTTCCATCAAAGTCTGTTTGCTTAATTCTATAATACATTTTATCTGAACTGTGAACATCTTTATCAATGTGCGAATAATGAATTACATGATTACTGTTTCCTGCACCACTTATATCAGCAATTTCTATAAAATTAATTAAATCATAGCTTTTCTCAACCGAAAAATAATCATTATCAATTTCAACTGAAGTTGACCAGTTCAATGTTACATCTCCATTTTTACAGAATGCCCTGAATCCAATCAATTCTACAGGTAATGGGGATCCTGTAAATTTATGAATATAGAATTTAGAGAATGAAGTAACTGTAACTTCTGCATAATAACAACTTACTCCGATTGGAGAAACTGAAAATGATGCAGGAACAACCATACAATTAGTCCAAGAACCTGCGTCATCACATTTTGTTACACCAAGATCATTAATTGAAAGTATTGTGGGATCAATAGCTTGAAGTGCAAGAAATTCTGTATTTGTAAAATATATTCTAACAATTGCGGGTCCACTGCTAATTGGTGAAACTCTAACAACTCTTTGCAAATATGGCTCCCCATTATGATATTGAACAGTTCCAAAAATTGTTACTTCTGCTTCAGTCAGGAATAAGTCATTTCCTCCGGTTGCATCAAAAGCAGAAGCAATTACCTCTGTGTTATCTGCAGAATTTGGAATATGTACCCAGTTATTTGGACTAACAATGTTACAACTTCCTGAAATAGCTGTTACATCTACAATTGTAATTGGTAAAGGAGGTCCATTTACAATTGCTGCTACTTCCGCTGTACAACCATAACTATCTGTAATTGTAACATTATAGGTGCCTGCCAATAATCCTGTTACTGTTCCAACAGTAGCTCCTGTTGGCCAATTATAAGAAAATATTCCGGGGATAGGAGTACCCACTCCATCAACAGCAATTGCAGTTGCTTCTCCATCAGTATTTCCATAACATGAAACATCTATAGCAGAATAGTCTGCATTTAAATCACCAACTGTAGCATGAACTTCAGCTCTGGCATTTGGACATGATCCGGAACCGCCTGTGCTTTCGACAGTTACTTCATTGACATACCATCCATCACCTGCAACTGATGCATCGGTAGAGAATAAAAATGCGAATTCTAAATTATTAATACCTGTTACATTTACAACTCCGCTGTGGGTTACATAAGCAGCTTGTAAACCACTATAAATTTCACCAGATGGACTATTTGCACAAGTAGAAGGATCTAATGACAAGGCAGAAGTGCCTGTATAAGAGCCGGTAGTAAGTGTAAGTCTTTGAATTGGACCTCCATCAAGTTTATATGCTATATAACCCTCATCACAGCCACTCTCAGTATCAAATCTATGATTTACACTAAATAATATATTTCCATCATACATAGAAACATCATGTACAGGAGATAATACTAACTGAGAAGTTTGTGAAATAAGATCTTCAGCATAAATTCCTATTTCTGTACCATCATTATATGTAACCCATGTTGTAACAGGGGCACATGGAGCAGAAGCTGTCCATCCATCAAAGTTATTATTGAAGTCGTAAACAACAGGGCCCCACGTTGGTATATCATATTCAACCCAATATGTTTCATTACCCATTAATGGATTAATTGTTAATGTTGAACCGATGCCTACCAAATTTCCTCCTGTAGGAGCATCATACCATGCATAATTGGTTCCTCCACTTGCTGTTAATATGGCAGATCCTCCAACCGTACAAATTTGATCATCAATTGCTATTGGTGTACCAATTACTTCAATAAATACAGAAGCTGTATCTGCATTACCCATATTAAAACCATCATCAACAATAACGGTGTATGTTATATTAGTTGTTGGGAAAACATCAACAGGTGGATCTAAATCTGTTGGACCATGAGACCATTGTACAACTAAACCATTTCCGGGACATGAAATTTCCACATTATCCAATCCCCAGTGGTCATAATCAAAACCGGAAGTTACATCCTGAAAAAACCTGAATTGCGTATTTGAACTTGCTGCGGCAGTAGGAACAAATTCACAGTAATTATTCCATGTTATCATTTGTGGGTCATATCCACCCAATGGATCCCAATAATTAATATCAGTCCATGTTGCACCACCATCTGTTGACCATTGAAGATGAACTCCCTCATTTGGCAAGTCAATACCTTCACAAGGAGATGTGCCTGCTTGTGTTGCATAATCCATATCAAAACAAATCTGACACAGATCAGTTACAATATATTCTTGTGTTACTAATTCTCTTGGAAAATCGGTATCATTACCAATCCATAAATAAATTGTTCCATTTGGACTAGGATCGCAAGGATTATTAAACATAGGTGAACAACTTGAAGTCCATCCTACACCAATTGTTCCATCATTAAAATCATTCATCATCATATAATCACATCCGGCAATTGCTGACAAATCAACAATATCACCGGCACAAATCTGAATTGTGTCTACAATACCGTTTGCATAGGCAATAGTTCCACATGGCTGAACAACCTGAACGGGAACTGTATCGCATTCGGAGTAACAACCATTAAATGATGAAACAAAATAATTTGTAGAATATGGTGGCGTAACAGTAATAGAGGCTCCTGTTCCAATTACATTACCTTCACATTTATCATCATACCATGTTAAAGTTCCGGAACCTGTTGCTGATAAAATAACATCATCACCAGGAAAAATAGCCGGAGGGTATGCAGCACCATCAGGTGCCAGTGGAGCAGGAGTTACTGTAACATTTATTTGGTCTCTTGCACTTGAACAATTTCCAGTTGTTTCTGTAATAGTGGCGTCAGCATAACCAGCGACTTCATCACTCCCTCCAAATTCACTTGTACCCTCATTATGAAAATACCATCTATCTTCCCAAGTGGAAAGGGTAATATTAGACATATCAATCAAGTTTGTAAATGATGAAGCAATAGTAGTTACTCCATCAGAAAGATTAAGTCTTATAATATCATCATTAACATTATCAACATAAAGCACACTATAGTCACATCCATTATATTCAGCAATACCCCATGTGGCCCATGCTTCAGTACTTGTTGATCTTCCTGTTGCAGTAAAAATCCCAAGGCTGGTAACTGTTCCTGTAGATAAATCAATATGATAGAAGTTATCTGTATCTCCGTCCTGAATAATAACAAATCCTTTTCCTGCATATATTCCACCCTCGTCACCAAGAGTAAATGAGGAAGATAAAGTAAGCGTTGTTCCTATATAAGCAAGATCTGTATTAAGCAGTCTTAATGAGTTTACTACATAGCCAGTTAAAACAGTTCCTGATATCTCAGCAGAACCATCATACAAAACCCAAAGATCTCCATTAGAAAGATCACTAAATAATCCATCTTTTATAGGAAACAAAGTAGCAGTTAATAATGATAAAGGTAAATCCATTCTTGCAGTATTAGCATCACCAGTAACATATAAATAATCTTGTGTAATAGCTATACCTGCCCTATCATCACCGGTAGCTGTTACATGGTTAACTACATAAGAGTTTGCTGCTGCAGGTGTAACTTCAAAAGTTCCACGATTTACTGCTTCGACGTAATAGCTTGTATTTGCTATATTATTATCATTATATATTATTCCTGTATTTAATAGTGTTCCTCCAGAAGATGCATCATACCAATTATATTCAACGCAACTTCCAGAACCATAAGCATAAAATGTATTGTCACCGGAACACACAGTTGTGTCATTTATTGTTGGTGTTGCAGGTATTTGCTCAACCGTAACTGTAACACTTCCACATCCGGTAGACCAACATGTATTTGAAGCCTGATAAGCTGTTAAATAATATGTTCCTGATGTAGAAACCACATAAGGATCGGATGAATTGGACATATCTGTACCATCACAAGTTGTTTGCCAATACCATATAATTCCTGCTCCGGAAGAACCTGTAAAACTTAAAGTTTTATCTCCACATATATTAACAGATGCCGTTGGGTTCGCAGGATCAGCGGGAGGAATACATATACAATTAATTTCAATATTATCAATAGCCATATCACTTTCAAGACCATTACCTGTAACTCCTTTGAATCTAATTTTTATTGTTGTTCCGGAATATGCACTAAGATTAATTGTAACAGAGTTCCAAGCATTTCCCTGATCACCCGACAAACTCCAAACAGTGGTCCAAGTTCCTGAACCCGGAGTTGCTTCAATATCTAATGCAAGACTACCCATATTTATACCATACATGTGATAATCAAAAGTAAGCTCTGGATTTGGGCAAACAAGGTCAAAACAAGGACCATTTATTATAAAATCTGAATTTGTTTGACTTGAAGCTTCTGTAAATAAATACCAAGTTCCATCTGAACCAGTCGTTGGGCCTGTACTTGTGGTCGGAGTACCACTTGCATCACGTGTCCAGTCATAATCATCTGTTATAAAATAAGATGTTTGAACCCAATCTCCAAATCCTGTTTCAAAACTTTCTGAATAAGGAAAGGAAGAAATCGTTGCAAGACATACTGCAGGAGGAGAACAAGAAAATTCTAAATTATCAATAGCCATATCGCTTTCAAGACCATTACCTGTAATTCCTTTAAATCTTAATTTTATTGTTGTTCCTGTATATGCTGATAAATCGACGTATGTACTATGCCAGGCATTTCCCTGATCACCTGACATACTCCAAACAGTAGTCCATGTGTCTGAACCAGGTGTTGCTTCAACTTCCAAAGCAAGGCTACCCATATTTATGCCATACATGTGATAGTCAAAGTAAAAATGTGGCTCGGCACATGATGTAAGATCATAACAGGGGCTATGAATAATAAATGTTGAATTTGTCTGACTTGAAGCTTCTGTAAATAAATAATAAGTTCCATCTGAGCCTGTTGTTGGGCCTGTACTTGCTGTTGGAGTACCACTTGCATCGCGTGTCCAGTCAAAATCATCAGTTATAAAAAAAGATACCTGAACCCAATCTCCAAAGCCTGTTTCAAAACTTTCAGTATGTGGGAAGAAAGAAATAGTTGTAGGACATACAGCAGGTGAAGAACAAGCTAGTTCTAAATTATCAATAGCCATATCACTTGCAATACCATTCCCTGTGATTCCTTTAAATCTTAATTTTATTGTTGTTCCGGCATATGCTGTTAAATCGACATAAGTACTATGCCATGCATTTCCCTGATCGCCTGACATACTCCAAACAGAAGTCCATGTGTCTGAACCGGGAGTTGCTTCAACTTCCAAAGCAAGACTACCCGTATTTATCCCATACATGTGATAATCAAAATAAAAATGTGGTGCTGCACATGATGAAAAATCATAACATGGACCATGAATAATAAATGTTGAATTTATCTGACTTGAAGCTTCTGTAAATAAATAATAAGTTCCATCTGAGCCGGTTGTTGGGCCTGTACTTGTT
>CAYTAU010000058.1:23032-24513 GCA_964435855.1 uncultured Bacteroidales bacterium
GATCCCAATCTCCAAAGCCTGTTTCAAAGCTTTCGGTATGTGGAAAGGAAGAAATTGTTGTAGGACAAATAGCAGGAGGTGAACATGAAAGTTCTAGATCATCAATAGCCATATCTCCATAACCAGTGGTACTTGTAACTCCTTTAAACCTTAATTTAATTGTTGTTCCAGCATATGCTGTTAAATCAACATATGTACTATGCCAAATATTGCCCTGATCGCCTGACATACTCCAAACAGAAGTCCATGTATCTGAACCAGGTGTTGCTTCAACTTCTAAAGCAAGACTACCAGTTCCTGATCCATACATATGATAATCAAAGTAAAAATGTGGCTCGGCACATGATGTAAGATCATAGCAAGGGCTATGAATAATAAAATCTGAATTATATTGTGAAGATGATTCTGTAAATAAATAATAAGTTCCATCTGAGCCGGTTGTTGGGCCTGTACTTGTTGTTGGGGTACCACTTGCATCGCGTGTCCAGTCATAATTATCTACTATTAACAAAGATGATTGATCCCAATCTCCAAAGCCTGTTTCAAAGCTTTCGGTATGTGGAAAGGAAGAAATAGTTGTAAGGCAAACAGGAGGGACACATGAGATTGTTGCTTCCCAGCCAGGATCTCCATCTTGGTTACTATCAGTATTCCAATCAAAAGTTAAACATGTTCCAGATGATATCACTACACCAGGGCTTGTTGTAGTTGAATAAGTTCCAATAACTGGAGAACCAGTATTTGGTCCATCATATATTATTAAATTATCAGCACTTTCATTTGTTTCAAAAACTGTAAAATCAAATTTAATTCGATCACTAGATCCTGAACAAAATGTTTCAGTTATGGTTCCACCATTATCAGTATATCCTGAAGTTCCTTGAGGATCATAAAAAATACCTTCGCATGTGGTAATTGTAGCTCCATCTGTCATATCATAAACAACAGGAAATACAAACTGAATATTTGGTCTATTATAAGTCCTTGTTCCATCAGTTATGGGAAACGAACTATCCTGATATTTGTAAATTGCTTTATAATTTGTAGATGTAGAGGTATAATTGAATGTCGGATATCCACTAACATAAGTACCATCATTATTTTCCCAATATATTTGAAGATTATCGGAATTATTGTAAACAAAAGGAACATCGAGTGTAATTGTTGCCCAACCTGTTCCATTCCATGTAATATTTCCGGAAAATACTTGAGTCATTGCTGCAGAATTTGGTTGTACTCCATCTGCAAATGTTGCATCTGTTGTATGAGTCATATATACAGTCTGACTATTAGTAGTATAAGATGAGGGTGAATTATATACATAAAAGGCAATTGCAGTAATATTTCCTGCCAAATTAATCTCTGATTGGTCATATATCATCGTGGACCAACCATAGTCATAATTTCCATAAAGAGGAATATATGATTGAGATGATGTTCCTGTTCCAATAGTTACTGTTTGAGAATATCCATTAAATATG
>CAYTAU010000059.1:0-24169 GCA_964435855.1 uncultured Bacteroidales bacterium
ATACTAGTAAAAGGTACTTAGATACTAGTAAAAGTCGGAAATAAGTAGTAAAAAGCAGTATTAGGACTACTTAAAAGTACTTAGATACTAGTAAAAATCGGAAATAAGTAGTAAAAAGTAGTATCAGGACTACTTAAAAGTCGGAAATAAGGTGTAATTTATTATCTCTTTGAAAGAAAGGAATTAATAGAAGCCCCTTAAATTAAACCTTGGAACTCCCCAAGTAACTTTAGAACTGTTTGTGTTATCCGCTAAGCGGTTTCAAACCGCTCAGCGGGGAATAGACTTCTTACTCCAGTCTTCTAACTTCCAACTCCCTGTTTCAGTCTTTTACTCCTTTTCGCTAAGCTCCAACCATCGCAGTTCCTTAGTCTCAATACTATTAATTGTGTTGCCAAACTCCTTCGATTTTTCAATAAGTTGTTTAGAGTTTAAAGTTCCTGAGTTTATAAGCTGTTCCTGTTCGGTTTTTTGCTTTTCCAGAGTTTTAAGTTCTTTTTCTATTTGTTCCATTTCGTACTTTTCATTGTACGATAATCTTTCGCTTATCGGTTTTGCTTTTTCGGGTTTGTTTGTCTTAATTTTGCTTGCAGCATTGCTTTTTAGCATCTTATTCTTTTTATTTCTGTAAATAGAATAATTGCCCGGAAAATCTTTTACCACACCATTGCCATCAAAAACAAAAACATGTTCTACTATCTTATCCATAAAATAGCGATCGTGCGAAACTATTAGCAAACAACCCGGAAAATTTATTAAATAATCTTCAAGCACATTAAGAGTTAAAATATCGAGATCGTTTGTTGGCTCGTCAAGTATCAAGAAATTGGGATTCTGCATAAGCACGGTCATAAGATACAGCCTGCGTTTTTCGCCCCCGCTAAGTTTTTCAACTTTGGTATATTGCATTTCAGGAGTAAAAAGAAAATACTGCAAAAACTGCGAAGCCGAAAACTTTTTTCCATCGCCCAGTGTAACCACTTCGGCAATTTCTTTAATAACATCAATAACCCTATGCTCCGGTTTAAATTTCATTATTTCCTGCCTGTAATAACCAAATACCACCGTTTCGCCAAGGTCATATTTGCCACTATCGTATTTTAGGTCCTGATTAATAATATTTAGCAAAGTAGTTTTACCCGTTCCGTTTTTGCCAATTATTCCAATTTTTTCGTTTTTGCTAAAAGTATAGTTAAAATCTTTTAGAATTACATTATCGCCAAAGCTCTTATTAATATAATTCAGAACCAGCACTTTTTTTCCAAGTCTGGCAGATCGCACATCAATTTTCACTTTCACATCACGCTTTTTAAAAGCTGCTGCTGATTCTATATCATAAAATGCCTCAATTCTAGATTTCGATTTTGTAGTACGCGCCCTTGGCGAAGTATTCATCCATACAAGCTCTCTTTTTAATATATTTCGTGCCTTATCAACTTCAGAATTAAAATTATGAATTCTTGCATCGCGCTTTTCCAAAAAATAAGAATAGTTTCCTTTATAATGATACATTTTTTTATCGTCAAGCTCGATAATATCGCTACACACACAATCAAGAAAATATCTGTCGTGAGTAACCATTAGAAGTGAGCTTTTCATATTCATAAGAAAATTCTCAAGCCACTCTATCATATCAAGGTCAAGATGATTTGTAGGCTCATCGAGTATTAAAATATCGGGTTTATTAATAAGAACATTTGCAAGCGCAACCCTCTTTTTCTGCCCACCCGATAACTGCCCTATCTTTACATCGTATTCTGTTATTTTAAGCTCGGCAAGTATTTGTTTTACTTTCACCTCATAATCCCATGCATTTAAACTGTCCATCTGTTCCATTACAGTTTGCAGCAATTCTTTATCATCGTTTTTTATTGCATTATTATAGTCCTTTATAGTATTTACAATTTTATTTGATGATGTAAAAACCTCTTCCAAAACAGTTTTGTTATCATCAACATACGGATCTTGCTCTAAATACCCAATAGTAATATCGTTCTTTAAAGTTATTTTGCCATTGTCGGCAGTATCTTTTCCTGCCAGTATATTTAAAAGAGAAGTTTTGCCTGCACCATTTTTAGCTATCAATGCAAGTTTTTGATTTTTATGAATGCTAAAAGAAATATTTTCAAACAATAATAAATTACCAAACGATTTGGAAATATTTTCAGCCTGAAGGTAACTTATCATGGTTTAAAAAATGTTTATTTATTTTCTTCAAAGTTAAAATGAATATATTAATTTTAACCCAGATTATTAATTAAACATGGATTTAAAAGAACGTTTCGAAAAAGTAATTTCATATTTTCAGCAACACCAAGCAATTGCCGAAACAGAGTTACATTACAAAGATCCATATCAATTAATTGTTGCCGTAATACTTTCTGCACAATGTACCGATAAACGTGTAAATATTATAACACCGCCTTTTTTTAAAAAATATCCTGCTGCCATTAAATTATCGAAGGCTAAAATTGAAGATATTTATGAATTTATTAAAAGTTGCTCTTATCCAAACAATAAAGCAAAACATCTTTCGGGCATGGCAAAAATGCTTGTGTCGGATTTTAACAGTCGCGTTCCCGATGATATTGACCAACTGCAAAAACTTCCTGGAGTTGGACGTAAAACAGCAAATGTAGTTGTTTCGGTAGCATACAACAAACCTGCTCTTGCTGTTGACACTCATGTTTTTAGAGTTTCTGCAAGAATTGGCTTAACTAAAAATGCAAAAACACCTTTGGCAACAGAAATGCAATTAGTAAAACATATTCCCAAAGAATTGTTGCATATTGCACATCATTGGCTAATATTACATGGCAGATATGTTTGTACTGCCAGAAAACCAAAGTGTGACGAATGTGGAATAAATAATCTTTGCAAATATTTCAATGATAAGAATAATTAAAATATCAATAATATTAATTTTCACAGCACCATTATTCTGCTATGGTCAAGAAGTAAATTGCATTGACCTTATTGAAAAAACCAATTATCTGTATTATTTGCCTAATGATACAAGTCCGTTTTCAGGAAAATGTGTAGAATACCATAACAACGGTAAAAAAATGTATGAAAAAACCATTCTTGACGGTATGGAAAACGGACTATTTAAAAAATGGCACAAAAACGGACAATTAGAATGTAAGGGTAATTACTATGAAGGAGTTTTGGAAAACGAATGGAAATGGTGGCATAAAACAGGTAAACTGCATGCAAAAGGCAACTATAAAGATGGAGCAGCTTATGGCACATGGGCATATTGGAAAGAAAGTGGCAAAAAAGACCGCAAAGGTGAAGTTATAAACGATCTGGAAGAAGGAAAATGGAATTACTGGAACGAAAACGGCTATATTTATATTACTAAAAACTACAAAAAAGGCTTAAAAAACGGAATAGAAACATGGTGGTACAATAATGGTGAAAAAATGCTTCAACGTACATTTATCAATGGAATTGAAGAAGGAATTTTTACTGCATGGTATAAAAACGGAGACAAAAGATTTGAAGGATATTATAAAAATGGAGAAGTTGTTAGAAAAATTGAATGGAATGAAACCGGAAAAGCAATAAGTATTGAAACACAATAAAATTATTATGTTTTAGGCAAATTAATCTGCCGGCACATAAAAAATTTCAACATTACCATACCTTAAACCAAGTAATCTGTTGCTTATAATCTTTACTTTAAAAGTGTTATTACCTATTCTAATATATTTACCATTATCAACAAATTCCCAGGTAGAATAATGCTGTTTGAAATCTTCGTCAATAACAATATAATCTCCGTTATCTTCAAATTTATATTGAAGATTACCCGCATTTAAAACATTGTTTGATGAATTATTAATAAGTGTTTTAATTCTCCATTTACTTTGAGTTAGCCTATTCTTTTTAGTAAAAATTCCTAATTGATCTTTTTCACATCCCAAAAAGGAGACAAATAGAATTAAAATAATTATGGAAAATCTCTTTATCATAATTTAATTGCCTAATTAAATTTATCACTTAATTTAAAAGTTTCTTTTACTCTGTAGCCTTTCTCGGTTTTATGAACAGTACAACATTCATTAAAAATGTCATGCTGAAAAAATAAAATATAGTTTCCAGCAACTGCTTCCTCCAAAAATGTTTCATTCTCTTTTAACGACAAAATTGGATTTATATCATAACTCATTATAAATGGCAAATGTAAATGCGTTGTAAACGGGATTAGATCTGCCATAAAAACTACAGTATTTCTACCTTGTTTAAATTCGTCAGTTTTTATAAACGGAATAATTTGCCCCTCAGTATGTCCGCTATAAATTTTTACAGATAAATTTGGGAATAGCTCACCATCTTTATCAATTAATTGTAATTGCCCATGTTCTTTTAATGGCACATAATTATCATTAAAATAAGAAGCAGCCTCTCTTCTGTTAGGGTTAAGTGCCGAATCCCACTGCTTTCTGCTTACCCAATATGTTGCATTTTTAAAAGCAGGAACAAGTTTCGTTTTATCTTCATTATATTTAACACTTCCGCCACAATGGTCAAAATGTAAATGAGATAAAATATTATCGGTAATATCATCAGTAGAATAACCAACTGCATTTAATGATTTTTCTAAACTTGTATTGTTATCAAGATAATAATGACTTAAAAACTTTTCACCGTGTTTATCTCCAAGTCCGCTATCTATTAATATTCTTCTGTCTCTGTCAATAATAAGTAATGAACGTAATGCAATTTTTATCATATTATTTTCATCGGCAGGATACATTTTATTCCATATTGATTTAGGAACAACTCCAAACATTGCCCCACCATCTAACTTAAAATTTCCTGTTTCAATGCTATATAGTTTCATTTGTTTTCTTATTTCAAAATCATATAAGTAAAAAATCCTCGGGGCAAGCCTCGATGTATTAAACCTAAAAACGAATAAAACACCAAAGATACAAATAGTGTTTTTAAAATTTTAAGGGAACATCTAAAATAATAAAATGTTTTGCTATTTTTGTTCACGTAATGAAAAAGTATAAAACTCATAAAAAAGTTGAAAAACCTGTTATTATAAGTAAAAAGCACAAACTTATATTAGGTATTTTAATTGCCATAATAGGCTTTCTGTTATATTCCAATACTCTTAAACATGAATATGTTTTGGATGATTATTCGGTGATAAAAGAAAATTGGGTTGTAAAACAGGGAACTGAAGGAATTCCAACAATTTTAAAAACATCATACCGGTATGGATATTGGAATAAACAGGGTAGTGTTTACAGACCTTTATCTCTGATAATGTTTGCTGTTGAGTGGCAATTATCGGAAGACAACCCTTTTCTCGGGCATTTTATAAATGTGCTGTTTTATGCTTTAACAGGATTATTGCTCTTTTTTACATTATCAAAAATATTTAAAAAGTATAATATTATTTTACCTTTTATTATTAGTTTGCTGTTTATAGCTCACCCAATTCACACCGAAGTAGTTGCTAATATTAAAAGCAGAGATGAAATAATGTCTTTTTTCTTTATCCTGCTTTCAATAAACCTAATGTGGACTTATTTGAAAAATAATAAAATTTCATATTTAGTGGTTTCGCTATTCCTATATTTTCTTGCCTTTATATCAAAAGAAGGAGTTATTACAATATTAGCTGTAATTCCTTTATTGATCTATTTTTTTACAGATGTTTCGTTAAAAAAGAACTTGAAAATTTCACTTTTTTTTCTAATACCTGCTATTGCTTATCTACTATTAAGAAAAAAGATAATAGGTCAGGTTGGTGCTGAAGATGTTTCAGTTATTGACAATTTGCTGGTTGCGGCTAAAGATACACAAAGTAAAGCCGCTACTTCGCTTGTTATTCTTGGCAAATATCTTTTAAAGTTAATTTATCCAAACACTTTAGTTGCCGATTATTCATATAATCAAATTCCTATAGTTTCGTTTTCAAGTTTAAAAGCTATAATCTCATTATTAATATATATAGGAGCTGGAGCATTTGCTGTTATCAAATTTAAAAAGAAAAATATTATTGCTTTTGGAATATTATTTTATTTAATATCCATGTCAATATATAGTAATCTGTTTATTACAATTGGTTCTTCATTTGCAGAAAGATTTTTATATTTTTCTTCACTTGGATTTATTATAGTAATAAGTTTTATTATTGTTAAATTATTTAAAAAAGATATTAGTTATAAAGGTTTTGGTAAACTTTCCGAGTTTTTTAGATCAAATTCAATTATTCTTTTAATTGTTGTATTTATTACAATATTTTATTCTTTTAAAACTATTAACAGGAATAAAGACTGGCAAAGTAATTTTTCTCTTTATGAAGCAGATGTTGCAAACTCTCCAAATAGTGCCCATATGCGATATTATTATGGATTATCACTTATGAAAGATAAATCTTTAGAAGCTAAAAATGAACAGGAAAGAATTAAATTTCTTGATATGTCAATTAATGAGTTTAAAGCAGCAGCTAAAATATACCCGCAATACGCCGATGCTTATGACCAGTTGGGACTTGCTCATTTTCGGAAAGGATTAAAAAAAGAAGCATTGGAATTTTATGATCAAGCTATTAAATTAAACCCAAATAAACCCATTGCTTTCAACAATATGGGAATTATATATTTCGAAACAGGAAATTATGAAAAGGCTTTAGAGGTTTACCATAAAGCTGTTGAACTCAACCCCCGGTATGCAGACGCTTACTATAATCTTGGTAGCGTTTATGGGACCTTACAACAATTTGAAAAAGCAATTGAAAACTTTAAGCTTTGTATAAAATATAATCCTTCTAAATCACAAGCACATTATTTCCTTGGTATTACATATCAAAGTATAGGTGATGAAAAAAATGCAGAAATAGCCCTTAACAAAGCTTATCAATTAAATCCTTTATTAAGGAAATAATTTACACTATTTCTCATAATAACACACTCTTACAATTTATATTGAATTATTAAATATTTTGTTTAACTTTGGGAAAAATAAAAATAATTAAATTTTATTCGTATGAAAAATTATATTCTGTATCTCGTATTATTTTGTTTTTCAATTACTTTATTTTCTCAAGAAGAAACTGAAGAAAAAGACTATTTTTCCAGCAAACATGAGTTAAACTTCAATGTTTTTGGTGGTACAAATAATCCATTTCCGTATTATTATTATTATGACATTTATGACTATTATGATTATTATTTTCTGCAAAATATCAATAATAATAATATTGGATATGGTTTTGGATATAAAATGCATTTTAAAAATAGTGCTATTAGGGCTTCAATTTTAGCAAGCTTTGATTCCGACAAACATAGTTATGAAGATACTGACGATATTTATGATTTAACAGAATATGAATCGGAATATGAATATTTAACCGGCATTTTTTCCATTGGTTATGAGTCACATAAAAATTTTAAACGTACACAAATATTTTTCGGAATAGATGTTTCATACAAACTATATTCTTTCGATTACAAGTCTGAAAGAGAAACAACACATTTAGATGATCCTATATATTTATATTTAACCGAATCTAAAAACAGTTATAAAAGAACAGGGTACGGTATTGCTCCTCTACTTGGTGTAAAATATTATATTACCCCACATATATCGCTTTCAACTGAAACACATTTAAATTTTGAATACTACACAGGAAAACATAAAAACGAATATAAATCTCAACAGATTGGTCAATATGGCTCATCTCTTGATGATGACGAAAGTTCATCAAAAGATAGCGGAATAAACAGCAAACTTGGACCGGTAGGACATATTTCAATTTGTGTTCATTTTTAAGAAATTATTGGGCTTATATTCTGTAAGTAAAATAAGGAAAATATCAATTTACGATAGCGATTAAGATTATCCCGGCAACTGCCCAACCAAAAACTAAGGTAAAGGTTTTTTATAAGGGACATTTTAGGTCCTGTCGCATCTATTAAATATATATACAAAAATACTAAATTAATTCACTTTTAAGCTACTAATGAACAGAAGGATTTTAACATACTTTGCTCTTGATTATTCAATTGGTTCTTCTTGATTATATGTACAATTTTAAAAATAAGTGCTTGAACGTAATGATAAGTTTTTATGCGTATAAGTATTTTGGACAAAAATAAGAACATATTGAAAATTCAATTAGTAAGTGCGACAGTTTCCCTTTCAAAGATAAAAAATGCAATAATTTGTTATTTAATACTACAAATAAGTAATTTTTCATTTTCTATATATGCCTCAAATTTATCGCCAACAGAAACTGCGCCAACTCCGGCAGGTGTACCGGTGTATATGAGGTCTCCAATTTTTACGGTAAAAATTTTAGAGATATATGCTATTAAATTATCAATATCAAAGATCATATCTGATGTATTGCCTTGCTGTACCATATTATTATTTTGATTTAATGAAAAATTGATATTATTTATTTCACCAAATTCATTAATATTATAAAACTTGCTTATTGGTGCAGAATTGTCGAATGAGTTTGCAATTTCCCATGGTAAGCCTTTTTCAACATGCAATGTCTGTATATCATTCGCAATAAGATTAATACCAATTGCTATTTGTGAATAATAACGATGTGCAAACTTTGTAGTTATGTTTTTGCCAACTCTATTAATCTTTACAACTATTTCTACACCATAATGCAGATTACTTGTAAAATCGGGATAAAAAAACGCTTGATTATTTTTTAATAATGAAGTATCGGGTTTCATAAATACAACAGGTGTATCGGGGATATTGCTTTTCATTTCTTTTACATGATCCATGTAATTTCGCCCAATACAGAATATTTTCATATCTTATATGCTTATTTAAGATTTTTGAATTATTACTGCCAATTATTTGCTTTTTATTTATTGATTAGCTTTTTTACTGCATCAATAATATTAATTGCTTTCATGCCGAACTTACTTAAAAGTTCTGCAGGAGTCCCCGATTCACCAAAGCAATCGTTCATTCCAATAAATTCTATTGGCACAGGATAATTACCGGCGAGCACCTCGGCAACGGCACTTCCCATTCCACCCATTATCTGATGTTCTTCAACAGTAACAATAGCTCCGGTAACTTTGGCTACATCTATTAAAGTATCTTTATCAATAGGTTTTATAGTATGCAGATTTACAACACAAGCATCAACTCCTTGTTTTTCAAGTTCAATTGCTGCCTGCAAGGCTTCCCATGTCATGTGTCCTGTAGCAATTATAGCCACATCAGTACCCTTTCGCAATATTTGAGCTTTGCCAAGTTCAAATTTAAGTTTATCAGATGTAAAATCCGGCACAGCATCTCTGCCAAAACGTATATACACTGGACCATCGGCTTGCTCTACTGCTGCAATTGTGGCAAGTTTGGTTTGTGTTGCATCACATGGCGAAAGTACTGTCATATTTGGTAATGAACGCATAATTGAAATATCTTCAAGTGCCTGATGTGTTGCTCCGTCCGGACCAACCGATATTCCTGCATGTGCTCCACCAATTTTTACAGGTAAATTATTATAACAAATGGATATTCGTACCTGATCTGTTGCTCTAAGTGCTGCAAAAACACCATATGTAGAAAAAAATGGAATTTTATCAGAAAGAGCCATGCCTGCTGCAACTCCTGCAATATTTTGCTCGGCAATTCCCATAGAGTAAAATCTTTGCGGATATGCTTTTGCAAAGATATCCATACCTACAGAACTCGTTATATCTGCGCCAAGAGCTACTATGTTTTGATATTTCTCGCCTAATACTTTAAGACCTTCACCAAAACCAAGCTTAGTTGATTTATATTCTTTAAGCTCAAACATATTTCTAAACTGATGATTTAATTTCGTTGATAAATCTAAAAACTTCCTCCTTAGTTGGTGCTCTGCCATGCCATTTATAATTGTCCTCAATACTCTTTATTCCGGCTCCCATCTTTGTTTCGGCAATTATTACCGTTGGTTTTCCTTTTAACGCCTTTGCTTTTTCAAAAGCATCTAATAATTTACCAATGCTGTTGCCATTACAATTTATTACATACCATCCAAAGGCTTTCCATTTATCTTCAAGAGGCTCAATATTCATCACATCTTTTGTCTTTCCATCTATCTGAACAAAATTTCTGTCAACCAAAGCAATAAGATTGTCAAGCTTATAATGTGCAGCACTCATAGCAGCTTCCCAAATAGAGCCTTCCTGCAGTTCGCCATCGCCATGTATTGAATAAATTCCTATTGTTTTTTTATCGGTTTTTGCTGCAATAGCCAACCCAACAGCAACAGACAAGCCTTGTCCAAGAGATCCTGATGATATTTCAATACCTGGCAATCCTTTGTCTTTTCCCGGATGCCCCTGTAAACGAGAACCCAATTTGCGTAATGTTAAAAGTTCTTCAACAGGAAAATAACCCGAATGTGCAAGTGCAGCATATTGTACAGGTGCAACATGCCCTATTGAAAGGATTAGCTTATCGCGATTTTTCCATTCAGGATTTTCCGGCTTATGATTAAGTATATTAAAATATAATACAGTAAAAACATCAGCAAGTCCAAGCGAACCACCTGTATGTCCGGAACCTGCCTCGGCAATGCTTTTAACTACATCAATACGTATTTGCTTTGCAATTTGCTCTAATTTACTAATTTCTGATATCTTTTGCATATAAGATTAAAGTTTAGGAAACTTAATAATATCTTTAATTATAAATGCATCGGGAAAGTTTTTTTCAATCTCGCGACGAAACTGCTCTGCTTCGTTTTTAGTACGAAAATCACCAACAATTATTTTAAAATTTGGTGTTACATAATCTAAATAACTATTGGTGTAAAGGTGTGCCTTCATAAACTTGGCTTTTTCCCCTAATGCTTTTTTTCTCGCATTATTACCCTTAGCTGAAAATATTCTTAAACGATATCCTTCACAACCATCTTGCTTTTCGTTAACTTTTACATGCTTTTCTATCAAAAGCTTTAGCCTATATTCCTGATTTATTACAACATTATTTGTAGTAGAATTATTTTTTTCAATTATCTGAAAAATGGTTTTATCCTTTTCGGTATTGTCTGTTTGTGAAAAAGAAATACCAACTATTAGCAATATCAATATTGTTGTACAAAATACTCTTATCATGATTTTTTATTTTTGGGATGATTACATAATACTGGTATAGGCGAATGATTTACCATTTGTTGTGCATATTTGCCCAACCATAGATTTTTAGTACTTGATACTTGTTCTGTCATAATTGATATTAATTCTGCATCAACACTTATGGCATACTCTATTGTTGATTCTGTAATATTACTACCTAATAAAGAATCATTAACACACTTAATCCCTTTTTTCTTTATATACTCTGTTGTTTGAACCACATATCTTTCTATTTTCTCAACAACAGCAGGTGTATTTGTCTCTTTTACTGAAACAATATGTATTTCGGAATTAAAATATTTTGCTATATCTACTGTAAAATTAGTCTTTTGACGAGATTCTCTTGTCATATCTATAGGAAGAACAATCTTTTTTATATTTTTCCTTAAATAACCATTTCTTATAGTTATAACAGGACATTTTGCATTACTAACAACTCTGTATGAATTACTTCCAATCCAAAATTCCTCAAAACCTGATATACCATGAGTACCAATCATTATAAGATATGCATTGTCTTTTACAGCTTGATCCACAATTTCGCTATATACTTTTCCACTTCTGGTTATATAATCAAACCCAAAGTCTATTTTTGATTTATATTTTTCAATTAAAATTTTAAAATAATCATCTAAATTGTTGCTGTACATTCTTTCAAAATCAATAAAATACTTTGGTACTTTAAAGTTTTTTGATTTTTGAACATGAATCATTCTAATACTTGCCTTAACTACATTTGCAAACTTTACTGCATGCTCAAGGGCATTTATCGAATCGGCAGAAAAATCAATAGGAACAAGAATAGTTTTCATTATTTATTTCTTTTTTTTATCAAATAGTTTTACAGGGCTATTTTCATGTATTTCAATTTTCTTGCTAATTATACAAAATGCTTTAACCTTTATATATCCGTTTAGCTTTATGTCTGCCTTTTTGGTAAGCAAACCTCCAATTAGTGCTGCCGTACCCAACATTAATTTTTTATATTCAATTTCTACATAAAATTCATGAATACCTTCAGAATTAGCAGGTACAACAATCTTTCTTATCTTTTTGATTTTACCAAGATCGGTTTTATTCATTGAAATATCAATGTCAACTTTAGATAACTTAAACTTGAAATTATTAGGGTTCTTAATTGGTATCATAAATTCAATACTTACATGGTCTTTTTTTATATCGCCAATTTTTAGACCCTGAACATTTCCTATTTCTACTTCCTGTATTTTACATCCTAAAAATAACGTTGCTATTAAAGCAATAAACAACAATTTATATGTTATGGCTTTTATCATAAGCTGATTAATTTATTTTTGTAAATATAGATATTTTATTTCATCCTATCAAAAATTATTAGTAATTTCATGTTATAATTATAATTTTAAAACTGTAATTATATTTTACTCCATTTCAGACAAATATATTTAATATGTACTTAAAAGATATTGCATTAATTAATTTTAAAAATTACGATCAGGCAGAAATTGAGTTAATACCAAAAATTAATTGTTTTGTCGGAAATAATGGTGTTGGCAAAACTAATTTACTTGATGCAATATTCTATTTATCATTTTGCAAAAGCTTTTTCAACCCTATTGACAGTCAAAACATAAAACACGATACTAATTTTTTTGTAATTCAAGGTAACTACAATAAGAATGATAAAAACGAAAATATAAATTGTAGTGTAAAAAGAAATCATAAAAAACTCTTTAAAAAAAATAAAAAGGTATACAGAAAACTTTCGGAACATATTGGTCTTTTTCCTTTAGTAATGGTATCTCCTGCTGATATTAGCATTATTGTTGGAGGCAGCGATGAACGAAGAAAGTATATGAACTTTGTTCTTTCGCAATTCGACAAAAAATATCTTACTGATGTTATAAAATACAACAAGGCTTTAAATCAACGCAATACATTATTAAAACAATTTGTTAAAAAAAATACATTTGATAAAGATTCGCTTGATATATGGACAGAACAATTAATAATTCTTAGCAAAACAATATATGCAAAAAGAGTGAAATTTATTGAAGAACTAATTCCTGTTTTTAGCAAGTATTATGAGTTTATTTCAAAAGGCAATGAAAAAGTAAAGCTGAAATACAACTCTCAACTACACGATGCCAATTTAAGAGAACTTTTTGAGCAAAGCCTGCAAAAAGACAGAATATTACAATACACTACTGTGGGAATTCATAAAGACGACCTTGACTTATTACTTATGGATCATCCTATAAAAAAAGTTGGCTCACAGGGGCAAAAGAAAACTTACTTAATGGCTTTAAAACTTGCACAATTCGATTTTATTAAAAATGTTAATGGCTTTAAACCTGTTTTACTGCTTGATGATATTTTTGATAAATTTGATGTCGATAGAGTTAAACAAATAATTAAACTTGTCAGTGAAAATTATTTTGGTCAGATATTTATCACAGATACAAACAAAGAAAGATTAAACAAAGTATTAAAAACAATAAATATTGATTATAAGATATTTAAAATTGATAATGAGGGGAATATAAAGTAGAAAAAAAATACTAACAAATGAAAAAAAGTAATATTCAACCATTAGGGGAAGTTTTAAAAGATTATGTAAAAACATTAAAGTATGCGGGCAAATTAAACGAGGTTAAATTAATTAACAAATGGGAAGATATTATTGGTAAAACTATAGCTAGAAGCACCACCAAAATTTACATTAAAGATCATATACTACACATATATATTCGTTCTTCAATTATTAGGAACGAACTAATGTATATTAAAACAGCTCTTCTTGTCAAAGTAAACGAAGTTCTTGAAAACGAGCATGTAAAAGAGATTGTTTTGCATTAGAACTTCTGTAAATTCAACCTGATTTCAAAAACTTAAACAGAATAAAAAGTCAGTAGCCCCGTCTTTTAAGGCGGGGACAAGGATAGAAGCACGATGCCCTCTGCGAAATTTTGACCCCGAGTACTCGGGGTCAAAATTTCGCAGAGGTGGATGTTATTTAAATCTATACCCCGCCCTAAAGGACGGGGCAACTGAAAAGACATTTGTTTACTTTTTGTGTAAACCTATTTTATAACCAGACACTCCTCTCCTTTGAAGTTCCAGTAGTTATAGGAAAGGAGAGGCTTTTCACTCAAAATCCTTATACAACAAATACTTTTTGCGAATATTTTTAAATTTATCCAAGTCTTCTTGCCATGTAGCCCTTATCTCTTCATCTGTTTTGCCGTCAATTATTTGTTGTTTAAATGAATTATTACCAGCAAGTTTCTCAAACAAATTATTTTTTAGGAAGAATTTCTTTTTATCAGGAAACAATTCGTAGGTATATAAAAGATAATTTATATTAATCAATTTATCCTCGTTTTCAAACACTTCTTCTTTAGTTCTAAAATCAAAACCATAACATGTTTTACCCTTTAATTTTGGATATTTTGAGCCTTCATTTGCTTCAGGAATATATGAAAAACCTTCCTCACCCTTTTCTTTTAGGTCGGGGTGTCCTATTACCTGAAATTGCATATTTGTTCCTCGCCCAAGGCTTAAATTTGTGCCTTCAAAAAAGCACAATGAAGGATAAAGCTCTATTGACCTTGCATTTGGCAAATTTGGCGAAGGCTTAACGGGCAGATTATATCGCATATTGTGATTATAATTATCGCAAGAAATAACAGTAAGTTCACATTTCACATTATTTTTTAACCATCCTTCGCCATTTATCATTTTTGCATATTCACCAATTGTCATACCATGTACAACAGGTACAGCATGCATTCCAATAAACGAGCTGTATGCAGTATCAAGTACAGGACCGTCAACATAATATCCATTAGGGTTTGGGCGGTCTAAAATCAAGAGAGGCAGACTTAATTCGGCACAAGCCTCCATAACATAGTGCATTGTAGAAATATATGTGAAAAACCTCACTCCTACATCTTGTATGTCAAAAATTACAAAATCAATTCCATCTAAATTGTCAATAGTAGGTTTTTTATTATTTCCATATAATGATATTACCGGTAATCCTGTTTTTTCATCGGTATAATTGCCAACATGTTCGCCTGCATCAGCATTGCCGCGAAAACCATGCTCAGGACTAAATATTTTTAATATATTTAATCCGCTTGCAAGCAAACTATCAACAAGATGAGTATTTTTTATTAATGATGATTGATTTGCTACTACTGCAATATTTACATGCCTATCGGTAGTTAAATTGTTTTCTAATAATGGCAAATATTCCTGAGTTTTTTCGGCTGCAACAATAATCTCTTTTTTAACAACAACAGTATCGGCAATATTATCTTTTTTTATTGTATTATTATTTGCTGAGTTTGTATTCCCACAATTTGAAAAAATCACAATCAATATTGGCAATATCAAATATTGTTTTAAACTATTGTTTACTTTATTCATAATCGATAAGTTAAAAATTAAAGAAATATCCTGAAAACCCAACTATTAATCCCACAATTACATTAATCAATTTCATCTTCACAAAACTTTTTTTCGATTCGGCAAAAAGCGGCAAAGCACCATGTCCATCCTGCACAATAGAATTTGCAAGCAAAACACTCAAAGGAATAGCGCCACTAAAAAACAATGTTACAAAAACCAAATGCGGTCCTGACTCGGGAATAATGCCAATTAAAACAGCAATAAATATTATATATATATGTTTTGTTTCAAGCCAGTATTCAATATCAATATAATTTTTTAAGATTGCAATAAAAAGCAATGCTGCAAATGTCCATAATAGTATTTTCAAAAAATGTACTTTAATGATATGCCCCCAAAGATGCTCCTGTAAAAAATGATCGGGTACAGTTGCAATAATAAATAATGCAAGCGCCGAAATTATTAAAAAGGTAATCCTGATCCAGCCCCAATCATTTTCTTGACCTCCTGTTTCTTTTTCATAATTTTCGTTAACAACTTCAGTATTATCATGTATTTCTATTTTTTCGGGTTCCGGAGAATGCTTGTGTCCTAATTCACCAATTACCAAACCAAAAATAAAAACAATAGTTACAAACAATAATATTGCACGATGAAAAGTAATATTCTTAAAATGTGCTGTAATATCTTTTGCATCGTAGCATTTGCAAGTATCTTCATGCTCATGTATTTCAAAATGAAATTCTTTTTTCCTTTTCTTACGCTTTTTCACAGGAAACAAAGTAATAATAACTCCTGTTACTATGGCAATTACAAAAATTATTAATGTGAGTTTTAATGCAAGTGCCGGTATCATACTAAACATCACAAAAGCTTCATCACCCGAAGTAGCGATCATTGAGGTTACAAGTGCTCCAAAACCAACAATATTATGAGTATATAACGAAACTACTGTATATGTTCCCAAACAACCCGGTATCATTCCAAGAACCCCTGCAGCAAGTATTTGTAAGTACTTATTCTTTTGCAAGGGCTTACTCCAGTTTCCTCTACTCCTCACATTTACATACTCAATTATAAGCATCATTACCATTACAAATCCCGTAATCATTAATGTATGCTTGAGTATTTGAATAATCATTTTTTACAAAAAGTAAATTCGATAATTAATTACAAAATTAATTATTATTTTTGTCATGTATTTCAACATTTTCTATAATTTTTTTTTAATGCTGATATCTGCATATAAAAATAATTCTATTGAAGCCGGATGCGATGAAGCCGGTAGAGGAAGCCTTGCCGGACCTGTTTTTGCTGCTGCTGTTATTTTGCCTGCAAATGCAAATATCCCGTATTTAAATGATTCGAAAAAACTTACAGAAAAACGTAGATATGAACTTCGGGCTATTATTGAAAAAGAAGCAACATGTTGGGCAATTGGCAGAGTAAGTAATAAAGAAATTGATAGAATTAATATTCTTAATGCTTCTATCTTAGCTATGCACAAGGCAATAAATAAATTATTAATAAAGCCAAACTTATTACTAATAGATGGAAATCGTTTTAAACCGTATAAAAATATTGAACATTATTGTATTGTAAATGGCGATTCAAAGTTTGCATCAATTGCTGCTGCTTCAATATTGGCTAAAACTTATCGTGATGATTTTATGAAAAAAATCCATAAACAACACCCTGTCTATGGCTGGAACAAAAACAAGGGGTATGCTACTCAATATCACATTGATGCAATAAGAGAACATGCTTATTCAGACTATCATCGCAAGTCATTTCATTTAAAATCAGACCAATTATCAATTAATTTTTAATCCTATTAATTTCAGACAATATTTTTCAACAAAATATTAACAAATCATTAGTTGATAAGAATAATAAATTTAGTGTAAAATCAGTGCCTCATTTTTGTAACTTTGACATCCTTTTTACAAAAAATAATTTTTACCTAATATAATAAAAGTAAATGAGTCCGAAAAAAAGTGATATAAAACCTTCTTCAATTAAAGATATCAGCATTCAAGCCGGTAAAATACCACCACAAGCGGTAGATTTAGAAGAAGTAGTACTGGGTGCTGCAATGATAGAAAAAGATGCGCTAATTTCAATATCCGATATGTTGAAACCGCAAAATTTTTATAAAGAAGCTCATAGGATAATATACGAATCAATACTTGAGTTGTATGAAAAACATGAAGCTATAGATATTCTTACTGTTACTCAACAATTACAAAAGAAAAAAAAATTAGACGAAGTTGGTGGTTATGCATATATCACACAGTTAACCAGTAAAATTGCTTCTGCTGCACATATTGAATCACATGCTTTAATTATTGTTCAAAAATTTATTCAAAGAGAATTGATAAGAATATCTTCGAATATTCAAAAAATGGCATTTGATGAAAATGAAGATATTGACAGCTTACTGGATTCATCTGAGAACATGCTTTTTTCTATTGGACAAGGTATTATCAGAAGAGAAGCAGCACCAATAAATGCTCTTTTAAAATTAGCTCTTGAGAAAATTGAAGAAGTATCTAAAAAAGAAACCGATTTTAGTGGTATTCCTTCCGGGTTTACCGGAATTGACAGAATAACTTCAGGATGGCAAAATTCCGACCTTGTAATCATTGCTGCAAGACCATCTATGGGTAAAACAGCTTTTGTGTTATCAATGGCAAGAAACATGGCTATTGATCATAAAAAATCAGTTGCATTTTTTTCCCTTGAAATGTCATCATTACAATTGGTAAACAGATTAATAATTAGCGAGACTCAATTACCGAGTGACAAAATAAGAAGTGGAAAATTAGATGATTATGAATGGGTACAATTAGAAAGCAAAATTGAAACTTTATCAAACTCTAAAATTTTTATTGATGATACACCCGGCATTTCAATTTTTGAACTTCGTGCAAAATGCCGAAGATTAAAACTAAAACATAATATTGATATTATAATAATTGACTACTTACAATTGATGACAACCGGTTTTGGCGATAAATTTGGCAATAGAGAGCAAGAAGTTAGTAATATTTCAAGGTCATTAAAAGCTATGGCAAAGGACCTTGATGTACCGGTTATTGCATTATCGCAGTTAAACAGGTCGGTAGAGATGCGTTCGGGAAATAAAAGACCACAATTGTCTGACCTTAGAGAATCGGGTGCTATTGAACAAGATTCCGATATAGTTATGTTTATTCACAGACCTGAAAAATATGGCTTGTCTGAGTACGAAGATGAAGATGGAGAAAGTGTAAGCACTAAAGGTGTAGCAGAATTAATTATTTCAAAACATAGAAACGGTGCACTTGGCGATATAAAATTAAAATTTATTGAAAAATTTGTTCAATTTGTCGAATTTGATGATTTTGGAAATAATATAGATACTGATGGTAGCTTAATTATGTCATCTAAAATTAACAACGAACCTAATGATATGAATAAAGATATTAAAGAAAATACAGACTTTGGCAACGAAAAGCAAATTGGAAATAATTCGCCTTTTTAATATACTAAACAGAAACAAAAATCGAAATTTACACTCTATCATTATTTATCCATTTTTCAACAATCGGAGCAACATAATCATTCATTTGCTTTAATAATTCGTCAATATTATCGCTTATTAAAAGCATTTTTTGATTTACTTCTTTAAGAAAACCTTTGTTGACCATTATCTGTATTAAGAATTTTAAATTGTCATAAAATCCATCTGTGTTTAAAATTGCTACCGGCTTTTTATGAAGTCCGAGTTGTGCCCATGTAAGCATTTCAAAAAATTCTTCCATTGTTCCAAATCCTCCCGGTAATGCAATAACTCCATCCGACAATTCATCCATTTTTATTTTTCGCTCATGCATTGTTTCTACTAATATCAATTCTGTTAAATTTTCATGAACAATTTCCTTTCCTTTTAAAAAATGAGGAATAACACCAATTACTTTTCCATTTTCGCTCAAAGCTCCATTTGCAACAGTACCCATCAAGCCTATTTTTGCTCCACCATACACAAGTTCTATGTTTTGTTTCGCTAAAGTTTGTCCAAGTATATAAGCCTGTTTTTCAAAAATCTTATCTGTTCCAAGACTGGAACCACAAAATACTGTAATTCTTTTCATTGTATTTTTGGTTTTTTTTTAGTGAGAACAACTGTTTACAAGGCTTATTTGTTAATTATTTCCTCATTTTCATTAAAGAGAGTTATTTTGTTAATTTCCCCATTTTCATCATATTCATATTGAATAATTGCTGCTTTCCAATATTTACTATTTTTCAGTTTTTCATTATTGTCAAAATAACGTATCTCTGTTAATTTTCCATTTTTATTATATTTATTACGAGTTATAGCAACACCCGACTTCTTTCGGTTTTTCAATTGTTCATCAGTTCCATAATATCCGGTTTCTATTTTATTACCGTTTTCATCGTATACATAGCGAAGCATGGCATAACCCCAATTTTTATATTCTTTCCGTTTTTCATCAGGTCCAAAAAAACTTTCTTCAACAATATTATCATTTTCATCATATTTACGACCATATATAGCAATACCCATATATTTATTCTCTTTCAATTTTTCATCTTTGCCTAAATATCTTTCTTCTATCCGGTTTCCTTGTTTATCATATTTCCATTGCACAATAGCAATACCATTAGTTTTATTTTCTTTCAACTTTTCATTTGTATCTAAATATCTTTCCTCAATTTGCTTCCCTTTTTCATCATATTTCCATTGTATTATATCATAGCCAAAAAATTTATCCTCTTTTAACTTTTCATCTACATCAAAATGTCTTTTCTCTATCAGCCTATTTTTTTCATCATATTCATAAGTGGTCATATAAATTCCGTGTTCATCTTCAATGGCTTGTTTATTAACTCCCAAAATTCTTTCTTCAACCACCTTACCATTCTTATTACATTTCCGACGAAATATTACACCATAATCTTTACACTCCTTTAGTTTTTCATCTTCTCCGTAGTGTCTTTCCTCTATCACGTTACCATGCTCATCATATTCAAATCTTAATATGGCAATCCCTAAATCCTGCATGTTTTTCAATTTATTATTAATATCAAAGAATTTTTGCTCAATAATTTCCCCATGCTCATTATACTTAGAACGAAAGATAGCAATTCCTATATTTTTAATTTCTTTTAATTTGTTGTCTGCGCCAAAGAATTTTGTTTCTATAATGTTGTTATGCTCATCATGTTTACATTTTATTTTTGCATAACCATAATTTTTTAATTTTTTCAATTTCTTATCGGAATCTAAATATTGTATTTCCATTTTATTGTTATTCTTATCATATATAGAACGTATTATAGCAATTCCAAAAAAAACATTTTCGTTCAAATTGTCTTTAGTACCAAAATACTTTGTTTCTATTTTATTTCCAAAATCATCAATTTCCCATTCTAAATCATAAGTCCCATTTTTTATATATTTAGAGATAAAAAAACTACTGCTACTATGTTGTACCCCTTCTGCAGTTTCATTTAGCATCCAATAATTAGGATAAAATATTTTCTTTTCTTTAATTAATTCCCCTTTTTTATCATAGCAAAAAATTGAAACAGGTTCGTTTTTCTTATTATAATTATAATTATAATGGACTGAATATGCTCCTTTTTTATTTGCCATCGGCTTAGAATTAGCATCCTGGAAAATTCGTTTTTCAGAATCAGCGGTATACTCAATAATAATTTGTGCTACGCCAAAATAAGAATCATTTTGCAGCTTACCGTTAACAAGATATTCTACTTTAATTAGTTTCCCTTCTTTATTATAAATAAAATGGTAACAATTTACACTGTTTGCCATATCATCATCAACAGGATACCTTCCTATAAGTTCATAACTGCTGCCAATGTCGACTATCCTATAATAATTAGTCTTTTTCTGTGTACAGCTACTAAATAAAGCAGATACTATAAGGATAATTAAGAATTGTTTAAAATGTTTTATCATAATAAATAAGTTGTAATTTTTGATAAAAATATAAATATCATCAGTTAAAAGCAAATTATTTTTGTGAACAATTATTATTCGTATGAGTATTGTTACCTTTGCACAGAACTATGAAAGTATATCTATCAATAATATTATTAATTTGTTTTGCCAAGCTTGGTTTATCGTCAAGTATAATAATACCAATGGATGATACTCAAAAAAATCATTTAAAGGCTTATGGTGTTGTTTACTGGACTTTGCAAAACGGAATAGAAATAAAATGGCTTTTAAATTACAAAGGTGGCAGTTTTATGGTTCAGGCATTAAAAGATATAGAAAACGAATGTATAATTAGAGGTGTTAGTTACAATATAATTGCCGATGTACAGGCAAATAACATATTAAACGAAATTTCGCGCGACGAAATTAATATGGATGCCGTAAAACTTGAAAAAGCTCCAAAAATTGCTGTTTATTCGCCAAAAAACAAATTGCCATGGGACGATGCCGTTACTCTTGCTTTAACCTATGCCGAAATACCTTACGATATTATTTACGATGGCGAAATAATTGACGGTGTTTTATCTAAGTACGATTGGTTGCATTTGCATCACGAAGATTTTACCGGGCAATACGGTAAATTTTACGGTGCATATCGCCACATGTCGTGGTATAAAGAGCAACAACACAAAAATGAGGAAATGGCATCAAAATATGGATTTAAGAAAGTGTCGGAACTAAAATTATTTGTTGCCAAAACTATTAAAGAGTATGTTGCCAATGGCGGATTTTTATTTGCTATGTGTTCGGCAACCGATACCTACGATATTGCCCTTGCTGCCGATGGTGTGGATATTGTTGAAAGTATGTTTGACGGCGATGCTTCAAATGCCGACATGCAAAGTAAACTGAATTTTTCAAATACATTTGCTTTTAAAGATTTTACGGTAAGTAAAAATCCTTATGAGTATGAACATTCTAATATTGATGTGTCTGCATCACGAAAAGTGCCTAAAGAACAGGATTATTTTACCTTGTTCGATTTTTCGGCAAAATGGGACCCTGTGCCTACAATGCTTTGCCAAAATCATGAAAATATGATTAAAGGATTTTATGGGCAAACAACAGCCTTTAATAAAAAATATATAAAATCGGAAGTACTAATAATGGGCGAAAACAAATCGGCAAACGAAGCCAGATACATACATGGCGAATTTGGAAAAGGAACATGGACATTCTACAGCGGACACGACCCCGAAGATTACCGACATTATGTTTACGACCCGCCAACAGAATTAGACTTACACACCAATTCTCCGGGATACAGATTAATACTTAATAATGTATTGTTTCCTGCTGCTAAAAAGAAAAAATTGAAGACGTAGATTGGAGTTGGGAGTTTTAGTAGTCGGGGCGCGACTATTAGTCGCACTCCGACTAAATATATAATATTTATCCGGTTTGACTATATAGCTTTTTATCAATCCAAAATTTCAATACGTTTTTCATTATCAATATACATTGCGGGAGTACCTTCATATTCAATAATTTTTCCGGTAACACAAATCTTTTTACCTGTTAGTTCTTGTTCCGGTTTGTAACTAAAATTAACAATATTAGAAGACCAAATAGTAATAGAAAATATTTGATTAGGAAAAGCTTTATCAAGGTTAATAAAAACATGATTATTCCTTGATTTGTGAGTGCTTACTACGGTCCCGCAAACAATGATTTTTTTATTTGAATTAATATGTTGTCTGGCTTGAACTGAATTCACACAGTTTTTTGGTAATTCTTTTAGAGGAGCAACATTAAATTTTGATTTTTTTGGCAAGAAAGGTTTGTAATCCATTTGTGTTTCAATAATTAATTCAAGACTATCATTTAAATTTGCAAAAAAGTCTATTCCTGTTAATGCCTCAATACTATCTATATTTACAGCATAATACTCTATTGGATATTCAAGTTCTTTATGTGGAACAAGAAAACCTATTGCTCTATTATTCTCTTTATCAAAAGCAATTTTATAGAAATATTCAGGAACACTTACTTTATTAATACTACGAAAAACAGGTAATAATTTATCAGTAAGTACCGGACCTGTTAAAATAAAAAGCTGTATTTCATTTTCATACACATAACTCCTTAACATTCCTTCCAGTTTTGCCCAACCTTCTCTGTTAAACTCAGCAAGTTGTGGACTCATATTTGAATAAAAATAAGATTCTGAAAGAGCCGTTTTTGACCATTTAAAATCTGCTGAAGGTGCAAGATGTCCTCTGTCATAACCAAAACCATCATAAACGGTTTTACCATTTTTTTTATATTTTAAGAAATAATCTTTTTCAACTGCAGTACCTGTTTTAATGTTTGTATCAGGTCTAAAATCATTGCTTCTACCAGCACTGCCTTCTATTATTTCTGTTGAAATTATATGAGCTACCCATTTTGCCTGTTCATGATTTTCGGAATATACAAGCATCATAGCTTGATGTTCTATCAGTTCTTCACCTTCTTCTAATTTAGGTAAAGCAAATTCTTTTAATTGCTCACGAATATATTCTAATTGTATTTCTTCTTTTACTTTTTTGAGACTTTTAATTTTAAAATTATATCCATTTATTTCTTTATTGATATTTTCTATTTTTTGTTTTAATTCTTGACTAAA
>CAYTAU010000060.1:0-23591 GCA_964435855.1 uncultured Bacteroidales bacterium
AAACTTGAAGGCAGAATAAAAAAAGGCAGTAAAGCCTCTATGGTAGTTTATAAGTCCGTTTTATATCTTGACAAAAAAACAGGCAGAAATATTACTAAACAAGTTGAATATCTTATCAAGAATAATCAAAGTATTGACCATTTGGATTATAAAAAAATTGGCTACCTCAAACAATATTCAGTTTTTAATATATCACAAATTGAAAAATTACCTGATGAATATTACAAACTAAATGATTTGGAAAATTTGACAGAATTTGAGAAAGATGAAAGAGCCGAACACGTTTTAAATAGCACAGGAGCAAATATTGTTCATTCTCCGCAAAATTCTGCTTTTTATAGACATAGTGAGGATAAAATATATTTACCGGAACGAAAACAATTTGTTTCAAAAGAAGCATTTTATAGTGTCGCTTTTCATGAAGTTGGACACTGGACAGGGCACAATTCAAGATTAGACAGACCAAAGGGAAACAAATTTGGATCTAAAGAATATGCTTTTGAAGAATTGATTGCAGAAATTAATACTGCTTTTGTTTGTGCTTATCTTGGTTTTGAAAACCGTATTACTGATAATGTAGATTATATTGACAATTGGTTATCTGTTATGAAAAATGATAAGCAATTTGTTATTCAAGCTTCATCACAAGCTCAAAAATCTGCAGATTATATATTGGAGTTTTCTAAAGCTGAAAAAGTAGCAGTATAATATTTATGAGTTTTCTTTCTTGCTTTTGCAGGGAAGAAATCCGCTCCACCCAGACCCCGCTGGCTCTTACCCCCGAACCTTGAGCCATTTCTTCCCTTAAGAATAAAATTTTTCGAGATTATCAAAATATGGATGTTCTACTAATATTTTCTCGCCAGAATCTTCATTTGTAAATTCAATTTTAATATCAACATACTGTTCATTTAAAAGATTTTTTATATCTGAAATTGTAAATGCTCGATAATTCCCATTAAACATATATACTGTTGGTGCATTTATAATAAAGATTCCTCTTGTCTCAAATTCATCAATTTCAAAATCTAATTTTTGCGGATATCTAATTTTTAAATGATTTTGAACTACTTTAATGTTCTTGCTTACCCAATTTACTTTCCTTTCTAATTGGCTTTCATATTTATTCTTGAAATTTGAATAATCTCTTTTCCAATTATTCAAATCAAATCTTGACCTATTATGCTTGCATTCACAAATATAAATTACTTTGTACTTTTTGTCAAGAAATAATATGTCAATATCTCCAACATCTTTCTTTATGTTAATATTGTTTCCTGTAAATTGTTCAAATGAATCGATGTTAGAATCAAATATTCTATTATCTTTACTTAATAGTTCTTTTATTGGATTCTCTAGTAATTTATCATGCGAATTATCTACTTCACACACGAAATTCTTTATTGCCTTATATCTCTTCCATTCATATGGATAATGTCCAAATGGAAATGAATTTGTTGTTAATAAAGTAATGCTTTCAAGCCATTTGTTATAACCAATCATATGATATTTTTCATCTTCAACTTCCAATTCTAATATTGGTCGAAACACATGTCTATTTTCATGCTGATTTTTTAAAAAACAATCCTCAATACTTAAAGAATTAGCTTTATTAACTGTAAGACCTTCATAAAAGCTTTTTATAAAATTTATATCATAATTATATTGGTCATGAATTTCTTCAATTATATTACCAATATTGTGAAGTCCAAACCTATATCTTTGATCTTCCAATTGTAAATTAATAAATGATGATAATATATTGTAATCTACTTGAAACTCTTTAGTCAATAATTCTTTAAGTCCTATTATCGAATCAGAAACAACAACATCAGCATTATGCTTTTTAATTTCATGAAACAAAAAATCAAATAATCCTTGATATGGCTGATAAGTTAATATATTTAACTCATTACTTTCTATTTTAACACCAATAGAAGTTGGAAAGAGTTGACTTCTCGATATATATTCGCTCAATGTGTAACACCATGTTCCTATATAAAGAAGCTCTTCCAAGTATTCAATATATGTTCCTATATTTGATTCTATTTCAGAATAATAATTAGGAGTTCCTATTAGTTTTAATTTGCAACTTTGTTCTAATATTATTTTTAAAACTCTTCTTGAAGCTGCAAAATCTTCTTCAATATCACCTAATGAGCTTCCTGGAATTTGTTTTTGCCATATTTCAATAGAATCTTCATGCAAATTTTGACAAAATATATAAAACGATACTTTTCTTTGCTCTTCAATTTTTTTTTCAAATACAGCACATAATTTTACAAAACACTCTTTTAATAATTTCTGCACATATTCTGATTCAGTAATCTCAACATCCCCAATCTTTTTAGACACTATTTCGGTAACAATTGGCCAATATTTATCACCATAATCGTAATTTGGTAAAACAACATTTCTATTGTAAACTTTTAACATTGGCATATTTTATTTAATTTTCTCATACTTCTAAACAGCTCTAATTTGAAATAATTATCTCTGATATTCTAATTAATCCAAATCAATAATATGCGAATATAATACATATTGTAAAAAAAGTATTGAAATCCAATCAATTAATAAAATTACCAATTCAAGCTACTCTCTGTTACCCACACACAAACAAAACACCCTACAAATAGCCAAAACACTCATAAAACAAGTAAGGTGGGGGATGCGAAAAGAATTATGAATTATGAATGAATACATGCCTATCGGCAGTTAAAAATTATTAATTTTCTTTAAAAAATAAAGAACTAAAATTTTTATTATTAATTTCTCATTTATTTCAATACTAAAAAAAACACTATTAATAGTGGTGTAAACCTTGATGTCACTATGAATTTTCGTCATTCTGTCTTCACTCAATCTCAACTTATTCTTAACTGATTTTTATCTGAAAATTTTCTTAATTCTATCTTGTATTCAGCTTTAAGTTTGCTCTGTTTTATCTTATGCAAAACTTTTACAAGAAAATACGAGAAATTAATTCCACTTAGTCGAGTTAAAGGAAAGTGATATTTTTTATTGAAATATCTTGCAGCAATTATTAATATTAAAAGAAAGTTGTTATGGCAGAAATTACCACTAAAAAGAGTATGTATGAGGATAATACAATTGCAGCAAAATACGTTAAGGAAAAACGAGATTATCCCACTTGTGGAGGAGTAGCCGGAGTTCAGGATTATATATCTAAAGATATTGAAAGGATTCGTTATTTGAAAATTTGCTGGAACTGCGGACAGGCATATGAAAGTTATAAGCATAATTCTTTTGCTTGTAAACCCAAATGTCGGTACAATCTTCTTTATAAGTTGAAAAGAAGCATTAAACCTCCTGTTAGAATGAATCTTCATATGAAAGCTAAAAATATTAATCAATTGAAAGAAAGATTTGCTTATTTATAGCAAACTATTGTTTTGGATAAATTTTTGGCAAAATTAGAGGTGTACCTATATAATCCTTAGAATACTGCGTAAAACTTACTGCGAAATGTTGTTTTGATTTATTATACATGATTGTTGGATAATTCTTCTCTCCATTTCCAACAAAAATAATTAGATCATCAGGGTAATCCTTATTGGAATGTTGTTCAATGTAATTAGAGAATTTCTCAAATTCTTTACAATTACCAGAAATTAATTCTTTTATTGGATTTTTTGAGGGTCTAATACTCCACAAATCGAAAATAGGAAAAACATCTGTTTTTACAAATTCTATAAAATTCTCATCGTAATATCGGGGATAAGTAATATTTTTCATTTTGTAAAGATACTATATGTAAAACCTTTGTGTGTTATGCAAAGGGAAGCAAAGAGGGGCAAAGAAATCTAAAGATGGATTCGATATTAATCGAATCCATCTTTTAAGATTTTATTAGCCTACTGCCTTTACGAAACTAGTAATTCCTACAAAAATAATTGAGAACACTATAACTAAACTAATAATATCTGCATATTTACCAGTAGCTGTAATGCAAACATCCTTTTTGCACAGCTTAATATTATCTTTATTTTTACGTATATCTTTTTTCATATAAAATTATTTTAAAATAAATAACTTTGCTTCATCTCAGCCTGAAGCTTTAGGCGTTTTACAATAAAGAATTTCTGAGAAAAATATTTTATTTTTTCACTTTTTCTACTACTGTTGTACTTGGATGACTTTTTGCATACTTTTTAGTTACAAATTTTCCTGTTTTAGCACTTCGTGCTACTTTTCTAACTTTTGCCATTGAATAATCCTCCTATAAATTTAATTAATTTAATAAATCTGTTATTACTTGTTTTAACTTCTTCTTTGTAATAATTCTTCTTTTCTAAATAGTCTTGCCGTCTTATAGAATTTATTTCTTCTTTTGACCTTTTTTTGTCCCATACTATTTTATTGTTTTTTATCCAATAATGTGACTGACATGGAAACCCCCAATTTCCGATTGATGGGTACAACGATACTGTTTTGCCATTAAATATTAACTTCCAGTCTGTGGGAGAAAAACGCGTAACTGCCTTATTGCCACATCCACAGGCACATTTATGAACCGCTGTACGAAATCTCATAGAAATATATAGTACCCTTTCTTCTAATTCCTTTGGTATAAATTCTACAAATTCTGGATTAATTATCATCATTTTGTATTTTGTTTGCATTAATCCTATAGAACATATTATACTCCCCAGTTCTATCATGATAATACCCAAGTAACTTTTTCCATTTTATTACAGCAAGAGCTGCATTTAATGAATTAAGTTCAGCAATTTGAATATTAGAATCATAATCATTCTCAAGGTCTTCAGAAAAAGACATATATCCTTTATCCCAAATATGATTAGTTTTGCCCGGTGTACCTGTTGTTACTCTTAATAATCCAGTAAGGGCACCTTTATTATTATTTACTCCCATTCCGACATCAATAAAGGATATCTTATTCTTCTCCAAAAATTGGATAATAGCCTTTTTAACACTTCCTTTATCTATGCTTATAAAGACAAAATTATAGTTAATAAGTTCATTAATATTCTCTGATGTAATATACACTGGATGAGCTTCAATACCTTTATGCATATTAGAGTATATTTTTTTTAAGTAGTCAACCTTCCTTTGAGGAACAATAAGATCTTCTATTGAAGCTGCACCAGGTGCACGAAATGAATTATTATTATAAAACCAATCCCCATCATAAATATGAATTTCCTTTACTGGACACTTACTAACTAAGTCTAAAATATAAGAACCTGTACCGCCTAAACCAATAATCCCAATTTTCTGTTTCTTAAAAACTTCACTTAATACTCCCAATTCAGGTTTACTTGAGTTGGTATCCATATATTTGAAAATTGATTCATCGCTTGTTTGGAGAATTTGTTGTCCTTTCTCGGTTACTGTTTCATCAACTGCTTTAGCTGGAGCAGTAATCATAGTAATATAGGTTTTCATTTTATGATAGTAATCTGTATAACCATGAGGTTTGGGTTTACTCGAAAAATGATGATTTACTTCGAAATCACCTGCTATTACATGAGTTTTACTGCCAGCTAAAATTGAAGTAAATGGAGTACCATTAATACGACAAGGCAATTCCCCCGCAAAATACACGGAATGCTCTGGGTTTTTAATGGTACTTTGACCTGAAACTTGAAGATTAGACACCAATGCCCCATACTGAATCTCTTTCTTTGAATTCAAATAAGGAATTCGATGAATAATCAAAAAATTATTCTTGACCTCCATCACAACACCTTCGTCCAGAAGGCGTTGCAAGTCTTCACTATGACTTATCAGTTGCGCTGACATCGAATTCTGTCCCTTCTTTAATTTTTATACTTTGACCTTCAGCTAAGGTTCCTTCTTTGTGTCCTTGAGCTTCTGAATACACTACCTGATACTCGGTATTTACACCGTAAGGTGGAGTTTCAAATGCTAATTTCACAACCTCTTCAAATGAGATAGTTTTACTATTCCATATTTCAGGAGTTCCATTTACATATATAGTAAATTCTTTTTCGTGCCCATGGGCATTATTTTTATTTTTTGTAATCATGTTACTTAATATTTAATAATTTATATTGTCTCCCTTTAATGTAAAGAGAGAATTACATTACCAACTTCATAACTTATTTAGGTTAATCGTTGCATTTAAGGATTGTTCCCAATAATTCACAGCCTAGCTGTTTCCTATCGCAGACCAGATTCCTTCCCCGAAAAAAAAACTTTGAAATTTGACTTTTATACCGAAAAGTATTATCTTTGAAATAACGTATTCAAAATAATGCCTGTTTATCAGGTACTTATTTCAAGCCTCGGTAATTATTATCGGGGTTTGTTTTTATATAATGTTTTTATATTTCTGTTTCTTTTCCTCCTCTTTTAGTTAATTAATGTTCTTATATGGTGCTTTTCTTTTAGAAACTAAGTTATAATCAATATCATCATATTCCTTTGTTTGTTTCCATGGCATGTCTCCATGTGAGTAATCACTTATCTCGCTGGCTGAGTACTCTGAAAGTTGATTTATAACTTTATCTATTACATTTTTTTCACTTGCTTTTAATAACTCAAGGTTAGCATTTATTAAAGGGAAATATCTTGTTTGCTTATAACCATGATATTGTGACTGAATAATTTTAAGTTCTTTGTTTTCTATCATGTTATTTACAATATCGTAAAATTCATATGGAACTGGCCCATGTGGAAGTTTTCTATAAGTTGCCCCGGTTAAATAATTATTATATCTCTCAAAATAATTAAAGTCTGCAAAATATAATAACTTGTATAAAACAGTTTCTCCAATATTTGCCCTTCCTCCACATCTTTCTAGAATGTATAATAGAGTATTCTTAAATTTTTCGTAAAAAAATACTTTATTATCAGATAAATCTTCTTTTAAAACTTCAGAAGTATTTTTTTTAGTCGATACTCCAAATAATAAATGTGTCACTTCTATTTTAAGAGCATTTGCAATCGCAACTAATTCCTCAATATTAACCTTGCGATTGCCAAGTTCTATTTGAGCAATGGAAGAACGTGGTTTACCTATTATCTCAGCAAGATCTTCTTGTGAAAGATTGTTTTTATTGCGGTAATCTCTTATTCTATTTGCAACCTTCATACTATTTAACATAATTGTCTTAGTTTTGTTTTTTAACAAAAAAGATAATTGTTTGAAATTAATACAAATTTTAATTTAATTTGTTCGATATTGTTATGACGTTATTTTTCACAAAATGGTTGCCTGAAAATTCTTATATTTAATTGTAATTATTAACATCATCCTTATATGTCTGACAATCTGTGCGATTAAGTTTGTATTATTATTTTCATCTTAATTTTTTCTTTAAAAAAGCTAGTATTCCTTATTCCATTCAGGCAACTTACCATGAACTTCATAAAATCTTTGGATCAATGTTCCTTCAACAAATCCGGGTAAATCATTATTTTCTTTATCAACTGTAACAAACCAATAAATATCCAAAGCGTCAATATTTTCATCCTCGCATTTTTTATTGAAAAAATCCTCACGTTTCATGCTTTCTTGCTTGTTGTTTAATCTTCCATTTAGACCTTGTTCTTTAAACTTTCCATTATTTAAAATAGTTCCCGATTTTCCAATATACACAAGAGAGACTTTGTCTTCAGCTAATCTTAAAATATAATATACTCCCGGTAGATTTGGTACATCTCTACTTAGCTCTTTTAAATTCATTCCTTTTTCGTAGAAAAAATGACCGTTATTTTTATATTTATTTACTTCGTCGAACATTTTAATTATATTTTTAAAAAATATTTATCCAACCCCTTGAGTCTTATCATTAATTACACTTATTATCTCAAAAATTTTGTCTGCTTGTTCTTCATTAAATACACCCTCAACTCCCTGACTATGATACTTGATAAATGGGGCGTCATATAACATCTCGGGATTAATCTTCCCGTTTCTTGTGAAAAATTTCTTTATTGTATCAAGAAATTCAATCTGTATGGAACTTAATTGATATTGATTTATAAAATCAACAAATGCTTTATCCACTAAATCCTGACTTAATCCAATTAAATTTGAAATAAAACTAACTAAATCAACTGATTTGCCTAGTTCTTTTTCAAGTGCTTCTTTCTCTATTTTTTCATCAAACAAAATTTGCTCCAACATTTTAAGTTCTTCTGCCGTTATTTTTTCTCTGTTTTTTATTCTGTTAATAGTAATATGATATTCATTTTCTCTAATCTTCTTTTCTAGTCGGAAGATATTATTTTGAAAAATGGATTTAGCTCCATATTTTATTGCTTTTTCCTCACTTTTATTTTCTTCTTCAATAATATCATCAACATATAATGTGTCTTCAAAATTTGTTGTAACAAATCTGGTGTCATCTTTATCTATGTATTTTATAAGATTTCGAATATTCTTTCTAAGAATTTCTAAATGATTGATACCATCTTGTTTCCAAAATATTTCTTCAAGTGTTTTCTTTATTATATTTTCTTGCTCCTTTACTTCAGGAATAGACATCTTATGAAGTAATTTTTTAGATGTAATTATTACTCTTTTTATCTGATTCGAATGGGAACCTATAAATATCTCTGTTGAATTTACTTCAAGTCTTTTTATAATTAATGTATAAAGCAACTTATCATAAAACCTAGCTAAATCATCTTCGCCTATTGGAGGTTTAATAATTGGGGAAATATTATCTTTAATTTCTTTAATATTATTTCTTTCAAGATGATTCCATAGTTCTCGATTTTCGTTTCCATATTTAAGAACAAATTCAATTTTCATTTTAACATCGAATCTATCTTTATCAAGAGTCAAAACTTCCTTGTGTAAATTGTCTAATAGCTCAATTCTGTATTTCTGAAGCTCGGAATCGTTTTTAAACTTTTTATCTTTAATATATTGTGCTAAATGCAATCTTGTATTAAAGACTAATGAAGTAAGACTTAAGTGCTGTGAAGATTCAATCCCCTCTGGATTTTCCTCGAAAAATTTAAAATTACCACATAGGTCAAAAATCAGGAATTTATCTTTATCAATACCCGGACCAAATAGATTAGGTCGTAATCGGGAACCACGTCCAATCATTTGCCAAAACTTAGTATATGATTTAACAGGTTTATAAAAAACCAGATTAACTACTTTTGGAGCATCTATCCCAGTATCCATCATATCTACAGATATGACAATTTGAGGTAAAAGATCTTTCTCATCATCACAAAATCTTTCTAAAAATTCTTCCGATTTTGGTTCACCATGCACAATAATTTTTGCATAATCATTGCCATATAGTTCTTTGTCAAGTTCAAGAAATCTTTCTTTTAAAAAACGTGCATGTTTTATATTTCTTGCAAAAATTATTGTTTTTCCAATCTCATCTCCACCTTTAATCTTAATACCGTTGTTTATTATATAACGGAGTGTTTTATTGGCTGTATCAATATTAAAAAGCCAAGAATTTAACTCTTGAGGATTTACTCTTTCTTCTCCTGTTGGTTCTGCTCCTTCTAATATTTCTTCTTCAAATTCTAATTTCTCTTCATCAGACAAATCTTTATATTTTATCCCTTCTGTTCTGAATTTTGTTGGAACATTTATGGATCTGTATGGTACAAGATGTTTGTTTTCTACGGCTTCATTAAAACTATAATTATCAGTAGGTGATTTATCCGGAAGTCCAAATACTTCATAAGTATTTTTATCAACATGACTTTTAGGTGTGGCTGTTAGACCTAAAAAAATGGCATCAAAATATTCAAATAATGCTTTATATTTCATGTAAATTGAACGATGAGCTTCATCAATTATAATAAGGTCAAAATGTCCAACACCATAGAATCTTTCTCCTCCATTTCTAACTCCATCTATCAGATTCATCATTGTATTGTATGTTGAGAAAACCAGCCTTGTTTTCTTTTTCTCTTTATCTTTTAATAAATTAACTGCTGAATAATCAGGCAGGAACTTTACAAAGTTTCGCATAGCCTGACTAACTAAGCTTCTTCTATCTGCTAAAAATAAGATACGTTTAGCCCAATTCGCTTCAAATAAAATTTTTGAAAAAGCTATTGAAACCCTTGTTTTACCTGTTCCTGTTGCCAGTACTAATAATGAACCTCTATTAGTACCTATTAGATTACCTGTCTGTTTATCGTTCCCAGAAATATATTCTGAAATACTCTTGATAGATCTAAACTGATATGTTCTTTCAACAATATGAGTATCAGTATCATGTTTTCTTATGTCTTTTCTATTTTTTCTCCTATAAATAATAGTTTGAAGTTCACTTTTTGTATAAAAACCATACACCTTCCTGGCTTGTTTGTAAAAACAATCATCCCACAAAAAAGTTTCAAAACCATTACTGTAATACATAACAGGACGTTGCCCAAACATTTTCTCAAGTGAATCTGCATATAATTGGGCTTGGTTTTCTCCTTTAGTTGCACTTACCATAGCTTTCTTTGCTTCAACAAGAGCAAGAGGTTTTCCATCGTCATCCCATAAAACATAATCAACTGACCCTGTTTCTGAAACATTTGTTGATTTTGGCATATAATCAACTTTAAACTCTTTGTCATTTACTCCCATTAAATCCCATCCAGCCTCACGTAAAGAAATATCAATAAAATACTTCCTTGTTTCTTTCTCATTTCTTGGATGATGTATTTCATCCTCTTCAGCAGCAATAACTTTCTTCTTTTTTAATTGCTCTTGTATTTTTTTTAGTTGGTTGCGAAGCAAGAGATTTTCATCTAATAGCTGTTTTTTATTCTCATTGGCGGTTTTAAGGTCTTCCTTAAACTTATCAATTTCTTTTATCTGTTTTTTTTGTAATAGTGTAATTTGTTTTTTTGAAAGTACAGCTTCTCCTTCTTTTGGTATTAAATTATAATCGAATAAACCTAATATTCCTATATCGTTTTCAGTATATGATTTTGCAAACCACTTACTAAAGAAAAATAGATTTTGAATTACCTTTTCTGAATCAACTAGTGAAACAGGCTTATTATGAATTGCAAGATTTCCAGCCTTTCGTATTATGTCAATATCATTAAAAAGTTTATGATTAAGTTGGCATTTAAAATCATAATCTTTCATTAAAGAATTTAGTGAAGTATCGTATGGTTTTTTTAAATCATCATCATTGTTATACATCCAGTTTATGGCTAATTCTAGTGCCATTCGTGCATAAGTAAGCGATGTTCGTGGGTCGGTTATTACTAACTGTTCTGCTTTTATTGCTCTATTATAAAAAACTTCCCACTCGTTTTCGAGAAAATAAAAATTTGTTTTCATAAAAATTTGTTTATTGCCTCATTTAACTCATTCGATAGATTATTGCTAAAATCAAATATTTTTGACCCAATACATTTTATCTTTTCTGGTCGAGGATCTCTAATTTTTGCACTAGGGATATGCTCTTTCCCTTTAAATATGCTTTTGGAATATTTTTGAATCCAAAAACCATTTGGTTTAAATTCTGCATTCAATGATATAAGATACAGGAAATCCCAGCCCTTTTTTATTGGGGACAAGGTATTTGTTTTTGAATAAAAAGTATTTGCTGTTTTTACTTGAATTTTCATATTATTGTCTCCAACAATAATATCATATTTAGAACCTTGAGGTGCATATTTAACATCTTTAAACCCCTTATTAAGCAAATATAATCTTGAATAAAATTCCCCAATCAAACCTGTTTTTTGGTCTCCAAATTCAGGCAGAAGTACTTGTTTATCCCTTTTTTGAATTCCTTCAAAAGCTCCATATACTTCTGAGTATTTATCAATAACATCTATTACTTCTTTAATGGCTTTATTATTCATTTAATATCTATTTAGTCCATGTTACACAGTTTATCATTCCCCCTTCTTTTGCTAATTCATTTGCGTATATCATTTTAACGTTTCGTTCATATAAATGTTCCAATATTTTCGATGCATCATTGTCTATATCATTTCTATAAGCTGGCATGAGAATACAATTTTCAAGCAAAAGAAAATTAATATAAATACCCTCACCAGATTTATCATTACCATTTTCAGGCACAAAAGTAGGTAGCTCTTCCATCTTAAGCCCTGCATTTAAGAATACACTCATAAATGAATAATGCCAATTTTCAATCAGCTTATTACGATATGTTTTTTGTTTATTCTTAAGAATACATTTTTCATATTTCATATCATTAATAAGTACTGTATTCTCATCTACAAACCTAACTAATCCATCAACATGACCAGTGAAATCATAAGGATGCTGTGGAATTACAATTATCTTGTATAGCTCTAATTTTGTTTTAATTTCTTCAAGAATTTCATCATTCTTCATATCTGGATTATCACGAAATACCCTATCAGAAATTATTGCTGTTTTATTAAATATTTCTATTGCACCCCCATCTAGTATTATATCAGAACTTATGCATTCAATTTTTAGTTCATTATGTATTTCATTTGCAATTGGTAGTCTTTCTTTCCATTTTTGTGAATCAGTCATATAGGATGGAGAATATTTAAACTGAACATATTTGCCAGAAGATGATTTTACAGGCATATAATCTCTACACCATATGTTTTTATAATGATTCTTGATTTCAATTATCTCTAAATCATCAATTTCTAAAAATTTGTCATACACTTTTTTACCATATAGTACACCTTTGTTTGTGTCGATTGGTAAATGTGCTGATATGTATATTTCATCTAACAAAATATTTTTCTTAAATGGTTAATATTAATCATAGACAAAATTATCCATCTTATTTTTATATTATAATACTAAAAGTTATGGCAATGAATCATTTATATGAATATTTATTGAATCTTCTACACTAAATACATGGGCATTAATAGTATCTTTATTAATAGTATTTCCCAAAGTATCAATTACACTTGTAACATTATCATATTTCTCTAACAAATTATTAAATTGAGTTTCATCTAGCTTATTTGAACTAAAAATATTATAGAATAAACTTACTAAAGCAAATGTGGCTAATGCAATTGAAACATACAGTTGTAATCTTGAAGTGCTTGCTTGTTTTGCTGCAATTTTAATATTCCTATTGGTGTTTTCAATATTATTTTTATCAATATCTCTCTGTCTATCCAATGTTAGTTTTTGATCTTTAAAAAACAAAGTCTCATTTTCCTTCCTAATATCATCTTTGGTTTTATACCCATTCCTTATAAATTCCTCAAGTTCAGACACTGGAGCAATGTTCAACATTGAATATCTTACAAAAATGTCAGAAATTGTTTTATCAGGGAATGAATATTTTATAGATTTTAGATTCACAACACCCTGTCCAAATCTTATTATACGATCAAATCCTCCACCTTGATATACTGTTATTAACTCATTATTCTCTAAATATTGAATAAGTTTTGTAACAGTAATAACAAGATTAGAAATTTCTCCCAACCTATTAATTATATATTTGCTCTCATTATCAGTTGGAACTTCTCCTTGCATCTCAAATAAAAACTTTACTAAAGGAGTTCTTTTTTGATTCGGATTCCTTACCTCTATTCTCAATCCTTTTAAATAAGGATCAATAAAATTGGCTAGAAATATCTGATTATCTAATATCCTACCAATAATTTCTTTTTCGATTTTATTAAATGTTCTCATTTTATATTATTATTTAATTTTCGTTATATCCAAATTCTCTTGATTTTAAGATATTCTTCCAATAGCTTTCTCTTTCAATAATATTGTCATCATGTATTTGAAAATCTGCAATTTCCAATATTGCATATTGAAAATTATTCATATAGTCATCACCTTTCTCCTTTAAAATAAGTTTTAATTCTTTATTTCCACCATGACCATCATTTGCATAATTACACCAACGTTGCCAAATACCTTCTTCTCCTTTTGCTGAGCCAACATAATGTTTACCATTATGTGTGTCGGTAATTAGATATATGCCTTTAATATTTGATAATGCTCCATACCAAGTTTCAACTTGTTGATTAATAATTATTTTCAGTTCTCTATGACTAATTAGAACATTATTATGGCCAGGATAATCTTGTATAGTTAAAGCTTTGGGGCGAATTTCATGTAAAACAAACTGGTCTTCAATTTTTTCAGTTCCCCATAAATATGAAGCACGACCAGTTCGTTTATGCTTTATAAAAATCCTCCCAATAAATTCTTCCTGATTTGGTAATATAATTGTATCATACTCATAATGATCTTCAATCCATTCGTTACCAAGAATTTTATAAACACCTGCAAACATCCATACATCATGAGAGTATTGGATTAAACTAATGACCATTTCGCACTTAAAATTACGTTTTGATTGCCATTCTTGCCATTCTTTAAAGCTATTATCATAATATGCTTCTAAGGGTGAGTTTTCACTATAAGAAGCTATATGTATTTTGTAATTATCTTTATTCAAAGATATTTTTAAAGCTGAAAATAAGTCAAGCATTTTAATCATTGTACCATACTTTTAAATTTATAGTTATCCTCATACCAACTCCACCTTAAATGCTTTTTGCAATAAACTATTAAATAATTCTTCTGCTTTTTCAAGGTTTTGTTGTACCTGTGCTTTTTGAGCATATATAGAATTAAGATATTCCACAAAATCTTTCTGTAATTCTATTGGAGGTAGAATAATTTCATATTTCTTCATGATTGAAGTATTCAAGTTTGGCTGTGTCCCATCAGGAGCTGTATCTCTAAAATATTGTGTGACAGAATTAAGTGATTTTAAAAGAAATACTTTGTCAATAATATTTTCATCAAAATCTGAAAATGCTAACCATCCATCATGTATGCATCCATTAAACTTAATAATTCTAGCAAATCCAAGACTTACTCCACAATTAGCAAAAATTAAACTCCCTTCAGGTAATAATCTCGTTTTTGATAAACCTTCATCAATAATATGTTCTTTGGTTGAATGTAAATAAATATCATCTCCTTTTGTGGCATCACCAATCTTTATCCAAGGATTTCTACCGCCTAAATAATCATTTATAGGTCTAGGAGAACCGCCTCTTACAATGGTCATTAGATTTTCCATTGGTTTTTTCACCCACCCCATAGGATTAGTAACCGGATCCCCAAACATATCCCAAAACAGGGATTGTGTAAGTGCATCGTATTTTTTAATAAGCTGTTTGTTGAGTTGGCGAACTTTGTCAGCCTCGTCAAGTATTGCTGCTATCTTTTTTTGTTGGTCTAGTGGAGGAAGGGGGATTTTGAATGCAGAAATTGATGCTTTTGATAATTCTTTAAAAGTTGCTCCGTTTCCCAAATCTTGTAAATTCGGAGTATATTTTTTAATTACATAGTACAAATATACTATGTAAATATTTTCTTTAGGAACTAAATTTTTAAATCCTTGATTTGTACAAACAGGTCTTTTATTTATTGCTAAATGACCAATAGGTGCTCTTGATGTAAACATTAAAGAGTTTGCAGGTATCATTGTAGTAGAACAACTATTGTAACCTAACTGTGTTATCTTTTCAGGAGCTTCATCCACATATTTATCAGTTAGTTTACTTAAATCTTTAGGTGTAAACCAATCTATTTCTCCGCCCCAATATTCATCCTTTACTCTAGATGGTGTTGAGCCATTAATAACCTCACAGCATTTTCCTATTTCAATCATTTCTATCATCCTAGTAACTCCTCCAAAACTTTTAGTGCATCAGCTCTTTCCTTATCAATATCTTTAATATCAGCAATAATATCTTTTGGAGCATCGTATTTAACTTCTTCGTAAACAATTTCTTTGTATTTATTAATCGATAAATCCCAGTCGTTTTCTTTTATTTCTTTAAAAGGAACCAAGAAAGACTGCTCAACTCGTTTACGACTTGTCTCATCTTCAATATTTTCAAAACGCTTTATTATATCAGGGATATTAAATTTTTCATGCTGCTCTTTTTGTTCTGCTTCATTCAAGTCAAAAAACTGTCTATAATCATTAAATATTTCTTCGTTAACCAACAAAGTTCTTTTATCGTCTAATGTTTTACCATCAGCTTTCATATCGTAAAACCATACATTTTTTGTTCCACCAGTTCCGGTTTTTGTAAAAAATAAAATTGCTGTACTTACTCCTGCATAAGGTTTAAAAACACCAGATGGCATTGAAATTACAACATCGAGCTTGTTATTTTCAATAATTTCTTGTCTTATAGACTTATGCCCTTTACTACTGCCAAACAAAACACCATCAGGTACAATAACTGCACATCGTCCACCTGTTTTTAATTGTCGCAACATTAAAGCCAAAAACAACAATTCTGTTTTAGATGTGTTTGTCATATTTTTCAAACTAGTAGATATTGTAGATTTATCAATTGTTCCTTTAAAAGGTGGATTAGCCAATATCATAGTGTATTCTTCTGAAACTGTATTGTCTGTAGAAACAGCATCAATATCAATAATATTAGGTTCTTCAACTCCATGTAAATAAAGGTTCATAGATGCAATACGCAACATAGTTGCATCGAACTCCATACCACTAAACATTTTTTGATTGATATGTTCACGATTTCTTTCACTTGATAATTCAATTACATCATTGTGCTTATCGATATATTGCTTTGCAGTTACTAAAAAACCTGCTGTACCACATGCCGGGTCACAAATAGTATCGCTTAATGATGGCTTCAACATTTCCACCATCATTTTTATTATATGACGTGGTGTACGAAATTGCCCTGCAGTTCCTCCACCTTCTAGTTGTGAAAGGAGATATTCATATACATCGCCTTTTGTATCTTGGTCGCTCATGTCAATATCTTCGAGCTGATCCATTACCTGATCCAAAACCACTGGCTTTGAAATTCCAAATGTTGCTCCACGCATATATATACTGAACAAACTTTTTTCTTTTCCTAATGTTCGTATAAATGGAAAAATACCATCTACTGTATTAGAGAATATAGCATGTCGTTCGTTTACATCCATTTCTTTAAGATTTTTCCATCTAAAATTTTGCTGTTCCTTACTAAAAACAGGCTTATAATTAAATGAAGAAATACGTTTTGCTTTACGTTCATTATTAGTTTCAATCTCATCTAAATCTTTTATGAATATTAAATAAGTCAACTGCTCAACAATAGTAATTGTATTAGTTACACCTCCGTTCCAGAAAGTATTCCAAATCAAGTCTATTTTGTTTTTTAATTCTCCTGTAATCATACTACCAATATCTTTTGTTTAAATAATTAATCAAACTTGTGTATTTTTTATCAAATAAAAATGGCTTCAATAATTTTTGTGGATTTATTACCATGTACTTTTCTGGTTTCTTTAATAAATCTTTCCAAGCATCTTCAATTCCTGTTTGTAACATATCAGGAGAATTTACATGATACCTAATATGAAGATTAGTTTCTGGAATTACATCAATATGCAGCCAATCATCAGCTTGTAATTCATCCTTTTTATGTTTTACCATTTGCCAAGCAAGCAATGTTTGTCTCATGATCTGATAAACAGGCTCGTAATATAAATTTTCAATTGGTATTTTGCAATCAATAGGCGAGTCTTTAGCTTCAATTAACTTATTATATCTGTTTTGTCTTGTTTTCCCTGAAGAGCCATCAGCTTTACATTCTTTATTATAATATTCTGTGTATTTCCATTCAATTAGCACTTGTATCTTTTTGCCATTTTTTAATATTCCAGACATCATTGCATCAACTGATGTACAGTTTGCACCCCTAGTTTGATTCTCACCTTCCCCTATATGACTTTTTTTGCTTACAACTTCAAAACCAATATAACCATCTTCAAAATCAGCACAAACTTCAACAAAATTTTCATCAATATTTTGCAAAAATCTTAAAGCAGCTTGTTTATCGTCTCTTAAAAAGAAAAGATGATTTACACATGAAATTTGAGATGATAATAAATGTCCACTTGGCTCAGTTCCACCAGACCACCATACAATACTATTATCTTTGAAATACTTTTTTGCATTACTTCTTATTTTATGCCAAAGATTTTTGTCTGGTTTTATAAGCACAAAATTACGTTTTGCTTTGTTGTACATTCCCCCACCTGGATCTTTAAAAAAATCATTTCTGATGCTTATTACTTTTACTCTTTCCTTTTCTCTGTATTTCATAATTTTCTAATTTTCTTAATAAATGTTTTCTTACCGTCAGGACTTGGTTCTGTGCTAACCTCAATTTGTTGACCTTCTTTCAAATTGTTTTCACTTACCATTTGTGGGATAATGCTAATAGTGCTTCCATTTTCATCTGTTTGAAAAGTTCCCCAGCCATTTTCAGCGATTTTTATAACAATTCCCTTTCTTTTATCCATACATGTTACTTCTTCCCATAATTCAACATTTTTTGATTTATCGGTGTTTTCATCAACATAATTTTTAAACCAAATTAATACATCCATTAATTGGAAAGTTAAGCTATAGAGTAGATATGGTGTGTTTATGCTATTTCTATACTCAACTAAATTAATATTGTTATTTGTGTTTGCATCAACTGTATGAGAGGCTGCACCTGTAATAAACAATATGGATTTAACGGATTCAGAAATTAATTTATTAAAATGTCGTTTTTTGCAAGATACACCAAGATATTTTGTTTTCTCTCCCGAAAGAAACAGACTTGATTCTGTAAGATTTACTTTTCCTTTTCCATCTATACATTTATCATGTAAAAATCCAAACTTATTTGCTGCCCTGAACATTGCTTCAAGTATAATTCTTATTTGTGTGAAATATAACTTATCGTCAAATGTATTTGTTGGTTCATTAACACTTTTTAAAATTTGCAAAATTGACGCTTGGGTGTTAGTTCCAATGTATTTATCATCACAAACCTCAAAAACAGAATGATAAGCATGTCGTATTTGAGTGTCTTTTTGCTGATCGGCAGCTAACTTTATATCTTCCCATAATGATAATAAATGGTCAACATTAATTTTATCATATACTTTTTTATCAAAACCTTCTGCACATCTATTTTTTTCTTTCGTAATTTTATCTTTACCAGATAATATAAACCAAGGGAGTGCCTTAATATGAGTACGTTTATCAATTTCTCTTGCTACAGAGAATAAGGCAGAATCATCAACTGCATCACCCGATTGGTCTGGATCGTTATAGAATAAGCCATCAACAATTATTGCATCAAAAAAATGAATATTCTTATCAAGAGCTTTTAGCCCTTCAACTTTATTGGTATATCCAAATAATTTTATACCATTCTTCGATGCTTTATTTTTAATTAAATGCAATATCTCAAATTCATCATCAAACCAAAGTACTCTGTATTCTTTCATTGTTTTTAATCAATTAAAAATGGGAAAATAATTTCAAAACTTGTTGCAAGATCAACTCCTACACCTTCAGAGCCTCTTTCGTCAATAATATCAAGAGAACCTCCATGCAATTTTATTATTTCATATATGCGATAACCCCCGTTTCCATCACCTGAATTATATCCAGTCTTTGCACCTTTTTTAATGTACATATCTAAGCTAAATTGTTTAGGAAAACTTTTCCCAGTATTAGAAACCAACAACCATACCTCACTATTGTTTAATTCATTAAAAGACAAATACAGTTCAATTCTATTTTTACTTGAATCATATTTATCAAAAGCATGAATATCTGCATTTTCAATTAAATTATCCAAAAGCTCTTTTAGAAGAAGTTCGTTCCCCAAAATACAAATATCATTGATATCAATCTCACCATCAATAATACTATCTTGATCCAGTTGGAGTACTATACTAAAATTTAAATTACTTCTTACTTTTGTTTCAGAAATATAATGTTCAAGGAATGAAATTAACCCAATTGATTTAAAATCAATTTCAGATTCTTTATTGTCAGTATGTGAAATACTTTTGGTCTTCTGTATTACAACTTCTATATTGTGTTTTAAAATATCTAAATAATTGCCTAAAGTTATTTCTGACTCTGGAGTTTCTTTTATATCCATTAATCCATCAACAAATGGAGCAACTTTTTCATTTAATATTGCTTTAATATCATCAATTGATCCTTGTAGATTACTTAATGGACCTGCAATAGAATGTCGTAGAAAACTATTTTGCTCAAAAATCTCATTCTCCAATCCATGAATTTTTTTTAAATAATCTAATTCACGTTTTTTTTCTAAGATTAAAGCTTCTTTAAACCCACGAACTTTGGCTTTTTGTTCTTCAAGTGTTGGTAACTTTATCTTTACATTAAACAAATCATTTATTGAAATTTGCGTCACAGTTATTCCTGTTCTGTATTTTTTAATCTGTTCCTGCACATAATCGGAATATAGCTCATTTACCAAATATTCTATATTAACCTTATCTTCATCAACGGATAAGGCCAAAATGTCAGATTGTGAATAATAGATTGTTGTATTGCCAGAACTTTTATAAAACGTAGGCTTCAATGAAGCTCCTTTTTTTGCAATTAGCAATTTATTATTTGGAACCATAGATGGACGCGTCAGAATTTCAATATCTTCAAGGTCATCAAAATCTTTTTGAAATTTGTGAATATCATCCGACAAATCCCTAATTCTAATAAACTTACCCTCTACAATACTTGCAAGAGAATGTGCAAAGGCAGGAGCTAATATATTCTTTAAGCTAGTCATATTCTCTATACCGACAAGAGAATCTGAGATAAAAAATCTATTAGCACTAAGATTATAATTTGAACCTGAATTGCAAATTTCTTTTAGATTAAAAATAATTTTGCAATCTGATTCTGTTCCTTCCTCTATGCTTTTTACTAAGGCATTCACCTTAATTTTATTTTCTCTTTTGGAGATTTTTTTAACAAATTTTTCTGCATTAACAAAAGTAACTTTATTAGATGATTTTTTATTATTATTCAAAACAACTAAAGAGAATGATATACCTGTATGCTGAAATAATCCTCCAGGAAAAGAAATTATATATTCAATTAAATCTCTATCTATAAACTCCTTTCGTAAGCTTGAATTTATTGAATTAAATAAGAAACTATTAGACACAACTGCAATTACTTTACCATTTGGAGTTAAAGAATTAATAGCATTATATATAAAATCAGAAGCAACATCTTTAAATGGTCTGTCTTCAGTGCCATGGTCTCTTCTTTGACCAAAAGGTGGATTTGCTATAATAATATCAAATTTCTGATTATTTTTTTCTGGCAACCAATTATCGACTGAGTCTTCACACAATAATTGAAATCTATCATTTAAATTATGTGCTAAAATTCTAAGCTTGCCAATTGCCCAAACATTTCTATTTATCTCTTGTCCATAGTACTTAGCATCATCTGGTAAATTCATTGCCAAAGAAGCTAAACCAGCAAAAGGATTATAAATAGACAACCCCCTCTTTTGAGGCAAAAATGAATTCATCAAACAAGTAAGCTCTAGTGGTTGCATATAGCCGACTCCTTTTTTACCAGAAATAATTGTATGTTGAATCAATGTTTTATCAAAAATATTTCCTAATGACATATTAGAATCAATCAAATTTAATTCACTAATGTGTTGTATAACTGCCAGTAAATCATTATCGGCTGCTTTGTCTGAAGGCAGTCTTTCAAAATTAAAAGTTGAAAAAATACCATTTAAAATTTCATTCTTGTCTTCCAGATCGAAAAATATTTTATATAACTCATTTCCAATATTATCATTTATTGAAATAATATTAGACCATTTTGCACAATCAGGTAAAACAATTATATTGTTTTTTACATTTTGATTTACTTCATTTAGGTGTTTTAAAAATAACAATGAAAGGTATAGTTCTTGAATTTTTGTAATTTCAACAATATCTCTTAAATTTTTCACAAGAATAAAGAACTTATTTTCTTGATTAAAAACACTAGAACTACTTTGCATAACAATAAAATTTAAAAAGGTTAATACTTTTATTTTCTTTGTTGATACAAATGTCAATCTTATGTGTGCAACCTTTATGCATAGTTTATAAATAATTTTCTATATTTTTTCTCAATCGCCTTATCATTGATAGTTTAAGAGTACTTGGATTTATAACTTTTACTTTTTCTCCAAATGATAATAATTTCATTTCAAGTTCATAATTTGGTATAAGCTTTAAAAAAACCTGTAGTTCTCCAGAATCAAGTATTATTGATCTCTGAGTTGGATGCAATGGTTTTGTATTAATATAATTTGCTTGTTCGGCAGAAAATATTAACTCAATAGTTTCAAGGCTGCCATTCTCTGGAGTAGTAACCCCAATAATATCGAAAAAATGATCTTCCCAGTCAATATCTGTTTCAATATATGTACTAGAACATTCTTTAATATTTTTTATTCTATCTAGAGCCATGTTCCATTTATCAACACTAAACTTTTCATTAAAACCGAAAACAAACCATCTGTTATTATATTGTTTTAAATAATAAGGATGAAACTTCATTATATAAGAATCCTTATTAAATGGTTCATATTCTATTTCAATTACCTGTTTATTTACAATTGCATTAAATAGTGGCATTATCTTATCATAACCAGAATAATCAATATTAGAATCATAGGCCATTACTTTTTGCTCACTATCATTCAATCCAAAATGAGTAGATAACATTGGTGCAATTTCATTAACCCATTCAAATTGAGGAGCACCATCAAATCTTTGTAAGATAGAAATGGCATTTTTCAGTTGTTCAGCTTCAGTTGTGTTTAATGGACTATTATTAATTGAAAATTTCAAATCTTCATACCTGTAAAATGCTCTTTTACCATCTTTATATGATTCAATAGGGGCATCATAACCCCTTGAATCTCTCATGAATTTTATATCATCAAATATCTGTCTTCGTTTTACTCCTGTTGATAAAGGGTCAATGTCAAGTAGTGCTTCATTACATTTTTCTATCAAATTTTCAATAAAGTATTTTCTGCCTGAGTTGCGAAAGCACCTGTCTAAAGCCTGATAACGAATAATTGCATTTTTATTTGTAGCCATATTTTAATTGTGCAAGATGTCTGCACAAATATTACAATAATTTTTATATTTTTCATTATAATTTTTTAAATAAAAACTTTTTTTCTCAATTTCTGCTTTCAACCTTCAACCAATCTCCTATATCGCAAACCTATCAATGCTTTCAGAGGTTGAAAGAGATGCTTTTTTGAGAAAATTAGCCTTCAACACCTTCAACTTTCTATAAAATGTTGAAAGCTGTTGAAAGCAGAATAATTCCACCTTCAACCTTATAATATATTAATATTCTTTAGATTATGTGCAAAGGTTGAAGGTTGAAAGCAGAAATGGAGTTTTGTATAAAAAAATACAGTTTTTATCAACAGCATTTTTGTCTAAAATTCAACAAAAAGGGTCAAATCGTCTCCGCAAAATCTTTCGAACCCCCGGTACTAATTTGCATTTTAATTCTTTATTTTGTACATTTGTCGGGTGATTGCGAATGAGTGCAATCTGGAATGTTTTTTGAAAAACATGCTTTTTTTGGTCAATCGTTGACAGAGTGTTGACAGACTTTAAAATGATTTTTAACTTTATGATATACAGCGGTTAAGTTGGGATGTTCATTTCCCTCTTTCTCCGCTTGAATAACTAGCAAAAATGCTCAAAAGCCCTTTAAACA
>CAYTAU010000061.1:0-23461 GCA_964435855.1 uncultured Bacteroidales bacterium
TAGCTTGAATATCCTGCACCTGCATCTAAGTTTGTATTATTTCCTGCACAGTATGTTAATGTTCCTGTAATAGTTGGTGTTGGAAGTACATTCTCTATTACATTCACAGCCGGACTTGTTCCAAAACAACCATTAGCATCTTCTACAGTTACAGTAATTGGGTTATCAGCAATAGTTACTGCTTCTGTTTGTGTGTTTCCTACACTTGACCAGTTATAAGATGAATATCCAGCTCCAGCATCTAAAGTCGCAGTATTTCCAGCACAGTATGTTAATGTACCTGTAATTGTTGGTGTTGGAAGTACATTTACTGTAATATAGCTAACTTTAGTTTCGGTATCACTACCGTAAGCATTAGTAGCAATTAACTCAACAGTATATGTTCCAGCAGTATTATATGTTACGGAAGGGTCTTGAACTGAACTTGTTGCAGGGGTTCCTCCTGAAAATGTCCATGACCATGAAGTTGGAGTATTAGTTGAAGCATCGTTAAAATTAACTGTTTCACCCTCACATAAAGTGGTTGGCGTACCAGAGAAATCTGCAACAGGAGGAGCATTTAATGGCAATCCAACAACTAATATATTGTCCATAAAATTTCTTCTTGTGCTGCTGTTACTGGTCACAGTTGTGCCATCACAACTTGTATTACTAGTCATAATCCATCGAATATATACATTTGCCTGATCTTCACAAGCTAAAGGGAGAGGAAAGTCGGTCTGGGTGTTCCATGTATTTTCAACAAGAGTAATATTTACACCTAAATCATTCCAAACAGTTCCATTTAAACTATATTGGATTTTAAAGTCTCTTGGAGAATCAGCATTGTTAGACATTTGTGCATATGATAATTTTAGGGTTCCATATCCTGTTGTTAAAAAGTCAATTTGCCATCCTTTTGAATTTGCTCCTAATGCCCAAGTCTCCCCACCAATACATTGGGTTGTTACACCAGCTGCATTATAAAGTATATCATTTACTCCACCAAATGGCGTTATAGATTTTGTTCCATCATTTGCAGGAATTCCACCATCAGATAATGCATTATCAGGATTATTTGGGAAATCCCAGTTTACAATAGTTGTAGGAGCAACAGATACTGTAATATAACCTGTCTTAACCATAGGATTGCCACCGTCTATATTTGATGCAGTTAATGAAACTGTATAAACGCCGGCAGTATTATATTGCACTGAAGGATTCTGGGCGTTTGATGTTCCAGGAGTTCCTCCATCGAAAACCCATGACCATGCGGTTGGTCCGCATGTGCTGGCATCTGTAAAGTTAACAAAATCGGTTTCGTAAATAGAAGTATTATCAGCAACAAAGTCAACCTGTGGAGCGCCTGCATTACATACTGTGGGATAAATAGCATTGGCATAATCAGTGCCTCCCCATCCTGCTTCGGTATAATCATACCAGTTATTAGTATCCCATTGTTCCCAGGCTGAAGAAACTCCACTTAAGCCTATGCCACTTTCGGTTAACAAAGCAAGTGAATCACCACCGCCGGTAGGATTAGGAATCATAAAGCCTATAAAGAAATTACCTGGTATAACTATTGACGGATCGAATTTAACATAAGTCGCAACTCCAAGACCAATATCCGTTTGTATTTGTGTAATAGGAATATTTACTGTTCCAATAACTGTACCGGGAGAATATGTATGAGCCGCTCCACCAGAAGCTCCTCCTGTATCATCCCATACATTAATAGTAATATTGGTTGCCGTATTGCTCACATAAACATGTCCAAAGTGTATGTATGCTGATTCAAGGTTGGCATAAGGAGCATAATCATCAAAAAACTCTGCCTTGGCAATATCTTCATATTCATTATTTCCTGAAACATATCCAGCAGCAGTTGTAGATAGTCCTGCTGTTCCCGGAACATGATCTAATTCAGCACATGCACAGGTATTTGGATTCATTACTGTAATATAAGATGTTTTTGTTTCTGCATCACTTCCATTAGCATTTGTAGCGGTTAAAGTAACGTCGTATATTCCTATAGTATTGTATGTTATGGTTGGGTTTTGAGCAATGGATGAATTTGGTGTTCCACCGGGAAAATCCCATAACCATGATGTTGGAGTTCCGCCATAAGATAAATCTGTAAAATCAACTGTATTCCCCTCATTTACAGAAGTTGGAGTTCCTGAAAATTCTGCAATTGGTGGTAAACCAGGATCATAACAAGCAATTGGGAAAATTGCATCCATTAATGACATTCCCCATGCAGCATAAGTTTCCCAGCTGCCATATAAACTATATCCTGTATCATCATTTCCATCGGAATCATTATTCGTAACAACTGCTAATGTATCTCCAGAAGCTGGAGTGCCAGGTATTTCAAAGCCTATAAAGAAAGCTCCGTTAGGCAAAATTACATCAGCATCAAAAGTTACATCTGTATAACCATTTGTTCCAAAATCACTTACTATTGTTGCTAATGGGATTGTTTTGGTTGCTAATTGAGCACCAGGTGAACCACCTCCATTATCACCCCAAATAACAAATGTAACGTCAGGTGATGTTGCATTATCTGCATCAGCCCAATAAAATCTACCACCTGTTACTTTATTATATGGATGAAAATTGTCAAACTTTTCTGCAATAGCACTACAGCCATATTCATTTGTTCCACCTACATATCCATTAGCAGATGTATACATTGTTGGTGTTCCATAAAATTGCATTAACGTGTCGCAAGTTTGAATTGTAGGGTCTATGACATGAATCATATCAGTTTTTGTAAGAGAAGCAGGTCCATTTACATTCGTTGCTTGAAGTGTTACATCATAATCGCCGGCTGTATTATAAACAATATTTGTAGGGTTTTGATTTGTTGAAGAGTTTGGTGTTCCACCATTAAACGTCCACGACCATGAAGTAGGTGAACCCCATGAGTCATCCTGAAAATCTGCACTTTCACCTTCAAGTAAAGGAATTGGATACAATAGAGTATTTGGTGAAGTTGCTGAAAAATAAACAGTTGGGGGCGCAGAACTAAATGGATCATAACCATTTAATGTTGTCTGTCCAGTTGTTGAGGGATCTAACCAAGGTTCCAGTTGATCTGCTGCAGTACCACCATTTTGATCCCAATGATACCAGAATTTACCATAATAGTCAGAACTACTTTGTGCAGTACAATATGAACTTCCTCCTGAAAGTGTCCCTACTTGTCTTCCTACACTATTAAATATTGGAGAACCTGAAGAACCCCCTTCTGTTACACCCCAACCATTAGCATTTGCTGACCAAGTTACTTGCCATTCTGAGTCTGGGCCTGTTTGACTACCTCCAATATTTGGACTTGAGGAAATAAGCGTAGTTGTAAAAGTTGAAATTTTCTTAATATCTCCGGCAGGATGATGAATACTTGCTCCACTACCTGCAGCAGTATTAGTTCTGTCCCATCCGTTATAGTAAGGTGTATATGGTGCCGGTGGTGCAGTATTAAGTTCAGTTAGGAAAAAGTCTGAACCACCATCAATTGGGCCTACTGCTCTTCTAACACATCCACTTATTGTATTATAACCAGGTTCTGTTCCCGGTGTTGTACAATCAACAGCTTCATAATTAAAATAAAATTCCCATACAAGTAAGTCAGCAACTGATGCATCGGTTCCACCACAATGATCTGCTGTTAGGAAATAGGGTGTGCCATCTTCAGCTGTATTATTTACTAAATCACCTGAGCACCATCCCCATCCTGCACCAACTCTTAACCAAATTTCAGCAACTCCTCTTTTTTGATCTTGCCATGAATCACCTACTGGTGAACAATTAATATTTACTTCGCAAGCATCTGAAGAGCCCCATCCTGTAGTTTTTGCAGGATCATACCTGTTTAAAAACTCAACACTTTTATATGCATATGAAATTTCAGAGATTTGCAGCTTTACTTTCCCTGTAACATATTTTGGCTCAACATATTCTAAAGTAACTTCATCACCTTGAATAAGCTCAGTTGAAAAGATAGTGCGCATTGGATTATTCGCATTTGTATATGCTCCAATCACTTGTGTTTTGTGCTTATTATATAAAAATAATTTTGCTCCGTTTGGAATATAAAATTCATCATATATTACACTTATTGCCTGTGCATCTTTACAATGTATTTTCAATTTCCATACTTTGCTTCCATTTCTTAATGTTGTCCATGTTCCTGCATTTGTAATACCTGCATCAACGGGTAAGGAAACACCAGCACGAAGGAAATCACCATTTTTTTCACTTGCTTTATCTTGAATAATGACTTGATTCATATCTGGCATTGGTATAGTCAGTATATCAATGTCATCAGGAATTAATTCATTTTCAAAACTTGGAGGAGTTCCTCCTTCACTTGTTTGAGCAATTAACGAATTGTTAAATAATAGTGAGGCAAATAAGATTGTTAAGATTACAAGCAATTTTTTCATAGCAGTAAGTTTTTATTGTATTTTTAATTTAAAAATACAAAGTTACAACATTTTGTTACTGTTGTCAAGCTAATACATTAGATTTGCTATGTAATTTTCAAATATTTTGACTAATGATAATTATATTTTTTCACAAAATAACTAATATTTAATAAAACAATATAAATGAACAAGATAGATCTGTTTTGTTTTTTTAAAAAAGAGAGAAAGTTTATTTTATTTGATAAACGGCATTAGTAAGGATATAAAACAAAAAAGCCCCGAAATAATTTCGAGGCTCTTATGATGAGTATAATAAATTTATTCTTCCGTTAACTTAAATGTTTTGATAAATGAGTTGTAAGCTTCTTCTGATGGGTAGCTTCCATCTCTTAAAATAGCTATTTGATATAATCTGTTACTAACCATGTATATTTCATATGAGAAATAATAGCTGTCTGTACTTGCTTTGAAAGTCATTCCGGGATTTCCGTCTAATTCAACATCTTTTTCTTCCGTAATAACTATTCCTGGTTGTGAGTCGAGAACACCACTTTTTGCACCATTAAGAAGATCTTCTATGTTACTAATTTCAATAAGTGCAGATGGGAAATCAGAATATGCAACCATATAATATTCAGTAGAACTTTTTTCATACATAAAAGTAACTATTTCAACGTCACCAACATCTGTTGCCTCGTTTTGTGACTCAACTGTTGGGGTCCCCGGGAAATTAATTGAGAAACTTCCATCTTCCGAAATATATGCATCAGTTGATACATCTTCTTCTACAACATCATCAAGAGCTTCGTCAATGTCAAGATTTTCTAAATTTTCATCTAAGTCATCCAATGCATCTTGTAAACTTGATACATCAGGTCCGCCGCAGCTTGCAAGGAAAAATAATCCTGCAACAAATAAACAGCTAATTTTTGTAATAATTTTCATGATTTTTAATTTTTTAATTAGTTAAACATTCAAAAGTAATTTTTTTATATTAATTTAAAAAAACCCCTGTAAAAAAGTTTTACAGATTTTATAAATTTGTGGTACCACCTGGAATTGAACCAGGGACACACGGATTTTCAGTCCGTTGCTCTACCAACTGAGCTATGGTACCAAGGTTTTCATAAAATTTGGAGTGCAAATGTAAATAAAATTATATTCTGTCAAAAATTAAATGTTTTATTTTTAAATTATTTTTAGATGTTTACAAAAATTGTGAATTAATTAAGTGTTTATCCATAAAGTCAGGATATTTAATTTTTAGTGCTTTTTTCACTCCAACATTAAAGGGTAAAAATACTAAAAATTAGGACTCCCTTTATGGTTTGGGGTAAATCCTGATTTTTAGTTTTTCAATTTTATCAACTTTGTGGATACTTACTAATTAGTGCTTGCACGAAAACTATAAATTATAAAAATGTCTGATAAGAAAGCGACAAGAACGAGGCTTGCGAAGGCTTTAAATTTAGGAGTTTACTGAAGTAATCGGCTAAATTTAAAGCCAAGCGTAACGAAGTTATTGGCGTTTTCTTGCAGACACTAATTAAATTTGATTTAAGGCTTTATGCAATGGAATAGGTTTGCCATTTTTTACAGCAATTACAAAAGCATCGGGGAATATGGAACGAATTTCTTTTTGTAATACTTTTACATTATTAAAATCCGTTTCATTACCAATTGTATATTTATATCTGCCATTATAATAAAATTCATCAATATTTGTTACTCCTTTTAGCTCTCTTGCGTTATCATCAATAGGTTTTACTGATGATTTAACTTGCACTTTAAAAAATATTATATTGTCAGAGATATCTTCGTTTGCCTCATCTTTCTCTTTTTCCTTCTCTTTTTTCCTATCTCTTCTTCTAGTCTTTTTAACAACATTTCCATCTTCATCTAAAATATATGTTTTTCCAAAATCGAATATTGAGAAGTGCATATATTTTTTAGGATTTGCTTCAATATCTTTAAGGAGAATATCAAGATCTTTAGCAGCTCTTTCAAGATTATTATAAAGAGAATCATTATTGATCAAAGCTCCAACAGTACCTTCTCCTCTATTAATTTTTGAAATTATTTCATTTGTTTGTGTTAATGCCTGATTTGCTTTATTTATTGTACTTGCTATTTCGGCTTTAGCAAGAGTATCGCTTAATGCAGAAAAATTGCTGATAATGTTAGTTAATTTTGTGCTGTTATTATCAAGATTGGTAGTGATTGACTCAATATTTGAGAATATTCTCGATAATTTACCTTTTTCATTCTTCATTAATGTATCTAATGTAATTGAGGCACTTTCAAGATTTTGAATTGTTTTTTTAATACTGGTAAATGTTTTCGAAAGATTATCGCGAGTAGCATCATTAAATATATATTGAATAACTGTCATTACAGAATCAATTGACAGAATAAGGTCTTCTGCTTTTAATTTTAACGGAAGCATTTGTTGACTTACCTGATCTTTAAGACCCTGTTCAATATCAGAAATAAGTGTATCTCCAATTTTATGATTTTTTTCATTTAAAGTCAATTGTAAGTTTATTGCTTTACTCCCCATCAGGTCGATACTAACAATTTGAGCAATTGAAGAATCGGGAATAACAATTTCTGTTCCAACCACAAATGAAACTAATATTTTTAAATTATCAGAAGTGTCTTTTACAAAACTAATATTATTTACTTTGCCAACTTTTAATCCTTTAATCAAAACAGGATTTGATTCAACTAATCCATCAATTCTATCATAAACAGCATAATATTTATTCTCATTAACAAAAAAATTATTGCCATTTAAATAGTTTATTCCCCAAACTAACATTCCAATTGCCAGTATTGAGAAAAATCCTATTAATATGTATTTGAATTTCTTCAATTTAGATTAAGAATTAATGCTAATTTAAAACGATAAAATTAGTTTTTTATTTCTTCTAATGCTTGTTTAACTGATATTTTTTTCCCGTTTTCTAATGCAATAACAAAAGCATCTCTATATTTTTCCCTTATAGTTTTTTGGTATTCAATGATTTTGCCAAATTCGCTTTCTTCACCAACAATATATTTGTATATCCCATTTAATTCAAATTCTTTAACATCTTTAAGTCCTTTGAAATTTTTAGGTTTTAAGGGGATTTTTGTTGTTGATGATAAAATTTGAATAGTAAATATGATCTTATTTTCACTATTTGTCGAATCAATTTTAATTGGAGTTTCCACTTTCTCTGGTTCTGTTTCTTCAGAATTTTCTTCAATTTCGTGTTTGTAAGTTTTAAAAGCCCTGTATATAGCCGATGCCATATAATCCTGACCTTCTTCACTAAAAAGAAATTTAGCTTCTGTTGGATTACTAATAAAACCAAGTTCAATTAAAATACTTGGCATAGTTGTTTTCCAAAGAACAAGAAATCGTTCTTGTTTAACTCCTCTGTCATGCCTTTGAACTTTTTCTTTGAATTGTTGCTGAATTTTAGATGCAAGATCTAAACTCTGATCAAGGTATGCGTTCTGATAAAGGGAAAAAATAATAATCGATTCAGGAGAATTTGGGTCAAATCCTTCGTATTGTGTGGCATAATCATCTTCTATAAGAATAACAGAATTCTCTGCTTTTGCAACCTCTAAATTGCTGGCCGATTTGCTTAATCCCATAACATAAGTTTCACTTCCAAATGGTTTTGAGCTGGTGTTTGCATTTGCATGTATAGAAATAAACAGATCTGCTTTATTATCATTTGCAATTTTTGCACGTTTGTGTAGTTCTACAAAAGTATCATCATCGCGGGTATAGATAACTTTAACCCCCTCAATATTTTCTTCAATATACTTCCCTGTTTTTAATGCTATTGATAAAGCAACATCTTTTTCATATCCTGTAGGGCAGACTGCACCGGGATCTTTGCCTCCATGACCAGCATCAATAACAACAACTTTTATTTTATATCCTTTATCGCCATCTGCTAATAAAAAACTTATATTAACAAAATTTAACACTATTAAGATGGTTATTACCTTATTGGAACAAAATATTTTATGAATATAGCGTTTATACATGTTTAAAGTGATGAATTTTATTTAGTTTTGACTTTTAAAAAAATACAATATTGTACAAAATTAATAAATAGAATTGATTAATAAATTTATATATATATTTTTATCAACTGCTTTTGTATTATTCAGTATTACAGTTTGTAATGCTCAGGATACTGTTGCCGTTAATATTGAAACATATCCTGACACCTCAATTTTTGTGCCGATAGATTCTTCAGTTTTAATTGTTGATACTTTAGGTAATGACAGCTTAAAAGTTGAAGTACTTGAAATATCTGATGATGCTATAGAAGAACCGATTGATTATAAGGCAAAAGATTCAATATTATTTGACGTTAAAGAACATAAGGTTTATTTATATGGCAAAGCCCAGATCAATTATCAAAGTATTGAATTAAAAGCAGAATATATTGAATTAAACCTCGATAGCAATATGGTATTTGCTATTGGAGTTGAAGACAGCACAGGAACAAATATTGGCAAGCCTGAATTTATAGATGGAAAAGATGAATTTACTTCCAGGGAAATGCTCTATAATTTTAAAACCAAAAAGGGAATTATAAAGGAAGTAATTACAGAACAAAACGGAGGATTCCTGCATAGTAAAAGAACTAAAATACAGGCAAACAAAGAGGTTCATTTAAAAGGCGGCAAATACACAACCTGTAATTTAGAGCATCCTCACTTTTATATTAAGCTTACAAAAGCAAAAGTTATTCCTGACGATAAAATTATTTCTGGTCCGGCTTACCTTGTTATTGAAGACGTGCCCACACCTTTACTTATCCCATTTGGATTTTTTCCAAATCAAAGCGGGCATAAATCAGGTATTTTGATACCTGAATATGGTGAAGAAAAGAATAGAGGATTTTTTCTTAAAAATGGAGGTTATTATTTTGCTATTAACGATTATATTGATGCACAGGTACGCGGAAATATATATTCAAAAGGAACCTGGGGCTTAAATACAGTAACTCGTTACAAGAAGAAATATAGGTATAACGGTAATTTAAACTTAAAATATTCGAGTTTTAAAATATTTGAAGATTCTGTTCCCGACAGATTATATAAAATAAACTGGAAACACACTCAGGATTCTAAAGCCAGACCAAACAGCAGATTTAGCGCAAACGTTGATTTTGGGTCAAGCACTTACAATAAATACAATACTTACAGTGCAAGAAACAGATTACAAAACGAAATGAGTTCAAGTATATCGTATAATAAAAGATTTGCAAATACTCCATTTAGTTTTACGGCAAATATTAGACATTCGCAAAACAGTAACGATAGTACAGTAACATTAAGTTTGCCCGATCTGGGATTTAATATGAGCAGGATATATCCATTAAAAAGAAAAAACAAAGTAGGTAAAACACAATGGTACGAAAAAATAGGAATAACATATTCTACAAATATGAAAAATACCATAAAAATTCATGAGGATACATTATTTACCGAAGAAGCATTATCGCGTTTTAACAATGGTATTATTCATAAAGTTCCTGTAAGTACTTCTTTAAAAGTATTGAAAGTTTTTACATTAAATCCTTCGTTTTCGTATACCGAAAGATGGTACCAAAGATCTATAGAAAAAGATTGGGTTGATACCAGCGCAACATCGGGATATTATGTGATTGACACATTAAATCAGTTTGAAAGATCCGGCGATTATATTGTAAATATTCCATTTTCAACAAAAATGTATGGCTTTTTTATGAACAAAAACCCCGATGCATATTTTCAGGCATTAAGGCATGTTGTATCACCAACAATTGGATTTAGCTACAGACCCGATTACAGTTTAAACTACTGGGGATATTATAAAAAAGACCCGCGAACAAACAGCTATGATAACAAATATTCGATATTTAACGGCGGTTCAAATGCATGGAGAGGAATTTACGGCTCGCCGCCGCCGGGAAAATACGGCTCGGTAAATATGCGATTAGGAAATAATCTTGAATTAAAAGTAAGACAGAAAACCGATACCACAGGAAAAGCCAAACCAAAACCACCAATAAAACTTATTGACGATTTATCGCTTAGCACAAACTATAATATTGCAGCCGACTCTTTAAACTGGAGCGATTTTACATTACAAGCACGCACAAGAGTTAGTGTTTTAAATTTAAATTTTAATGCAAGGTTCGACCCTTATGCTTATAACGATACAACAGGAATTTCATACAATGTATTTCTTTATGAACAAGACAAAGGAATAGCCCGCCTTAAATCAGCCAACTTTACAGCAGGATTTTCCTTACGTTCGTCTAATCTAAACAAAAAACAAAAAGGTTTAGAAGATACCAAATTGCAGGCTGCAAGGGCAGCAGGACTGATAGGCGATTATTTTGAAGATTACGTGGATTTTGATATCCCATGGAACGTAAGAATTGATTACAATTACAATTACACCAGCGCTGCATTTAATACCGAAACCTATGAGTTTGACCCCAAAATAACTCAAACAATAAGAATTGCCGGAGATTTAAATATCACTAAAAAGTGGAAAATTTCAATGGCAACCGGCTACGATTGGGAAACAAAACAAATTACTTATACCACTGTTGATATATACCGAGACCTGCATTGCTGGGAAATGCGTTTTAACTGGATACCATTTGGCAATTATCAAAGTTATAACTTTACCATTAAAGTTAAATCTACCGTGTTGCAAGATTTGAAAATAAACAGACGTAAAAGCTGGACAGATAATTTTTAAGCCGCATAATCTAAAACTTTTCAAAAGTTTGAAACTTTTGAAAAGTTAGACCCCTGAAACCCATTTTCCTAAAAGGAGAATGAGCTTAAAAGTCCTCTCCTTTTAGGAGAGGATTTAGGAGAGGTCATAAAACAAAAGCGCAAGACAAAACCCCTTCATTTTTTAAAAAAAACCTCAAATATTTATAAAATTTTTCACACACACATTCAGCAACTTACAAGCCTTATTTAAAAATAACTGTTTTTTACTGATAACATTTTCCACAATTCTGCATCTTATATATGAAGGGGAGAGAGTTTTTTTATCGGCATAAAAAGCAATACAATTTAAAGTTCTTTGAAAAGCAACAAAATCAATTTTTGGGCTTAAATACACCCAAAAAAAATAAAAAAACTCAAATATTTACAAACTTTTTTCTGGCACATATTCAATAGCTTACAATCACAATTAACAAGCAATCAACTTTTTTACTGATAACATTTTTCAAATTTCCAGTCTTATATATAGAGGGGAGAGTTTTTTTATCGGTAAAAATAACAACTCAATTTAAAGTTCTTTGAAAAGCAAATTAAAAATATTTTGAGGCAAAGTACGAAAGTGTGGCAACAAAAGAAAATTATGTAATAAGCAAGGATGACTTCCAAGTGAACGCCGAGGACTTCCAAGTGGACGCTTAGGTCTTCCAAATGCCCGCTTAGGACTTCCAAATGCACGATTAGGACTTCCAAATGCCCGCTTAGGTCTTCCAAATGCCCGCTTAGGACTTCCAAATGCCCGCTTAGGACTTCCAAATGTCCGCTTAGGACTTCCAAATGCCCGCTTAGGACTTCCAAATGTCCGCTTAGGTCTTCCAAATGCCCGATGAGGACAAGCAAATGCTTGATTAAGGTAAGCTATCAAGCACTAATAGGCTGAAATACTACAATATAGGCAAATTATTAATTAATTATTAACTTAAAAAAACTAATTATTATGTATGATTATCAAAATGCAGTACAGAAAATGTTAATTGAAATTTTAAAATTTTTCAAAGACAATCCCGATTTAATTAAGGACAATCCGGTATTAAAAAAACACTACGAAGATTTACAATCTCTTTACAATTATCTGGTAAAAGCTAAAAAAATTCAAGAAACCGATTTTAAAGGAATAACAAAAGATAAAAATAAAGCAAAAGCCGGACTTGCAAAAGAAAATTTTACACTCACAGGAGCAGTACGTTCGTTTGCAAGCGACAATAACAACAAAGAACTTTTCGAGAAATTTGATTCGTCAACATCAGATATTAAATACTCAAAAGATGTTGATGTTGTTAGCTACTCACAACTTGTAAGCGATTGTTTAAACAAATATAAAGATGAATTAAAACCCTACGGAGTTGCCGAAAATGATACAAAAGCATTAGAAGCAAACACCATAGCTTTTAACAATCTGTTGGCATTGCCCGCCGAAATGCGTAAAGAAGTAAAAATAGCAACAGAAAAAATAAAAGAAACTATAACAGAAATTCTTACACTATTAAGCGAAAGTATTGACAACGATATGTTGCAGTACCAAAAAACGCAGGTAGTAGCCTATGATAAATATTTTAGATTACGCGAAATTGACGATAGCCAAACCGACCATCTTTCAGTATACGGAACAGTGCTTTACGAAGATACAAAATTGCCTGTACTAGAAGGTGCAGTTACTATTATTAGAATAGTTGACGGCAAAGAAGTAATAGTACTACAAGTGCAAACAGGCAACAAAGGCAACTACCGATGCAAAAGTATTGAGCCCGGTATGGTAATAGTAAGATTTGAAAGCCCCGATTGCGACAGGCTCGACAAAAAAATAAGAATTTATGAAAGCAAAGGCGTTAGGCTGGATGTGGAAATTAGAAAAACGGAGTAAAATAAAATAAACAGCCCCCTAATCCCCCAAAGGGGGACTTCTCCTCCCCTTTGGGGAGGCTGGGTGGGGCTTCTAAAAAGCGCAAGCCGAAAAGCTAAAATAGAGTAGGCAATATAAAACAGTTTACCACTTTTGCGGGAATCTGTTTTATTTTTTGTATGTTTGGGGAATGAATTTTAAAAATAAACACTTATAGCAATAGTAGATATATCATTAATGATGATATACGCGTGTTGGCGATAATAAAATAAAATAAAATGGCAGGTAAATGTATTGATAAGGTAATTGTTGAAAAATTCAGACATTTGGAAAATGTTGAATTTAAACTTGGAAAGCATATTACGATTATTTCTGGTTGTAATGGTACAGGAAAAACCTCTTTACTAGGACTTATTGGCCATGTTTTTACTTACAAAAAACATAATACAATTTATAATAGACCTTTTGAAACACAATTTTCAGAGATATTCAGGTTTTCAGACAAATATGACTTGGGTGGAACCCATAAATACTCTATTCTTTTCAAAGATAAAACAACAAAAAAAGCAGTATCTAGAGAAACAACAGAAAAAGGAAAAAAAAGATTTAGAATAGATGTTGGTGAAAGAACAACTGATAAAGGTAAAATTGAAAAACCAGTACAGTACTTTGGTTTAAAAAGATTAATACCCCTAGCTGAAGAAAAAGAAAGTTCTGTTAAATTTAACACAGAAGATAATTTGACAGATACGGAAAAACATGCATTTAATTCACTTTATCAACAGATTTTTGCCACAAGTATTAATGTTAAACCTGAGCATGCAAAATCAACAAATAAAGATAATTATACCCCTATTACAGATACATATGATTCTTATGGAGTATCTGCAGGTCAAGATAATATTGGTCAAATAATTCTAGCACTAATTTCATTTAGAAAATTGAAAGATATTGATGACGCATATTCAGGTGGAGTAATATTAATTGATGAAATTGATGCAACACTTTATCCTGCTGCTCAGAAAAATTTGTTGGATTTACTGCTTAATCAGGCAAAAGATTTAGATTTACAGATAATATTTACAACTCATTCTTCTGATATTTTAAACTATATATTTTCAAGAAAAACATCATTTTTTAAACATTTTACAGAGTTTGTATATTTAGATAACTCTATCCCTAAAATAAGGGTTTTACAAGACAAATTAGACCTTCAGAGTGTCTTAGCAGACTTAAATCATGAGGCTTTGACCACAACTAAACCTAAAAGAGTAAATTTGTATTTTGAAGACAATGAAGGTAAAATATTTTTCAATAATATTATAAAAAACAAGAGCCTTGCTGATAAGGTGAAATCCCAAAATGTTAGTTTAGGTTGCGGAAATTATGCGAATCTAATTAAGGCTAGATTCCCTGAGTTTAATAATAGTATAGTAGTACTTGATGGAGACTATAAAAGCGTTCTGGAAAATAAATACAAAAAAAGAGTAGTTTTTCTTCCAGGAGTTGTAAGACCTGAAAATGTCATTAAAGAATTTTTGCAAAGTATAGACGAAAATGACAAATTTTGGGATACAAACATTGGAGGATACAATAAAAGAGCATTTACTCAAAGTATAATTGGATTAAATGATGATAGAAATTCCATGAAGAATTGGTTTAATACTAATAAAGTTCATTGGGGTAAAGGTTGTTCAAAATTGTTTACAAGGTGGAAAGAAGCAAATGAAGAAGAAGTAGAATGCTTTTTAAATGACTTTATAAAAAAGCTTAATTCAATTCTTAATCCATAAAAAAATCACCGCTACCGCCAGAATCCTTTCTGGTGGTAAAGAGGAAAATTAATAAAAACTAATAAAAGTTAATTAAACATGGGAATTAATAATATTGAAACTTTACTTAAAGAATTTAATACTGAGAAATTATCTCTTAATACTGGAGAAAAATTACTATTTAGAGGACAAAATGTAGATAAGGATTTATTACCAAAAGCATTTAGAGAAGACAAAAAATTTAATGATGAAGAATTATTCAATGATTTTAAGTTAAGATCAATTCCATATCTGAATACAGCTATAGACATTTCAAATGATTTTGATATACTCACCACAGCACAGCATTATGGTTTAAAAACTCGTCTTTTAGATTGGACAGAAAACCCATTAGTTGCAATATTTTTCGCAATGGCTGGTGCAAAGGATGAGGAGATACCAGTGTTATTTAAAATGAAAATTTCAGAAAATGATATTATCAATCCTTATGCAAAAGAGATTATGCTTTTTGCAAATAAAAAAGAAGTAAAGTTTTTTAAACCAAAATCTATAGATAATAGAATTGATATTCAATCTGCGTGGTTTTCAAAACATGATAGATATGAAAACAATCCAAGAAAAATTGACATAAATGGGGCATGTAAGAAATATACTTTACAAAATAATGAAGAAGCTATAAGAAAATCTTTAGATTATTTAAATATGTTAGGCATTAATCAGTTTACACTTTTCCCAGGTTTGGGCACTTTAGCAACATTATTAAATAAAGAGGAATATAATCCAATGAAGAGTAGGCAAGGTATTCTCTCTATATCATCCTAGCTGGGTAGAAATTATTGCCCATGCTGGCGCGAGCTTTAATAGCTCGTGTCTTTTGTAAAGCAAAATTAAAAAGCGCAAGCAGAAAAGCTAAAAAAGAGTAGGCAAAAGGAATTAAGAATGAAGAATGTAGAATTAAGAATTATAAGTAAAAAGACCCCTGCTGGTGCGCGAATCCTTTCGCGTTCCTTAAAAGTAAATAAAACAGAGTAAAATAATTTTAGAAGTACAATTATGAAAACAAGTCTAATTAAAACAATTTTTCTTTTAGTAATTATAATCTTTCCGCATATCAATTTTGCACAAGATAATTCAGACATTGAATACAGTATTTTTAATCCTACAAATATGCCTAAACAATATTTTATTTCTACTAATTCAGGAATTTTAACAACCCCTATTGGGATAAAAATTGGCTATATATGTAATCCTGGTATATACTTAGGATTGCGATATGGGCAAGGTGTAGAATGGGAATATGGACAAGAGACAACATCAACTATTTTATTTTCAATTGTTGGTGGAATAACTAAGCCATTAATAATTAAGAATGATTTTTCTCTTGTCGCTCAACTAGGTCTAGGTTGTGGTGAATGGTGGGATTCTAGAAGGGTAGGTTGGACAAAATCAGGATATGAAATAGAGGCTGGACTCTTGATAAAAATGAAACACTTTATGTTCAATTTGACAGGCAATTTGCTGAGTGGAAGCAAAACTGATGCAATAGGAGACTTATGCTTAGGTATAGGATATGTATTTTAATAAACCTCTGTCTCAAATTTATCCCGCTCGGCGTAGTTTGTAACTACGTCGTAAATAAAAAGTAGTTTTTAACTACTAATACCCCGCTCGGCGTAGTTTGTAACTACGTCGTAAATAAAAAGCAGTTTTTAACTACTAATACCGCATGCTGGCGCGAGCTTTAATAGCTCGTGTCTTTTGCAAAGCCCCGCTACCGCACGCTTTGTAGCGTGTGGTATAAAACTAATACTTAAGAATAGTCATTTATTTTAATCAAGCAGTCCTAATCATAAATTATTTCATTATATTTGACTAATGAGTCGTAATTACAAATTTCATAATCCAGAAGGAGTTTATTTTGTAAGTTTTGCTGTTGTAGAATGGTTAGATGTTTTTACAAGAAACGAATATAAAAATATTTTAATTGAAAGTTTACATCATTGTCAAAAAGAAAAAGGGATGGAAATTTTTGCATGGTGTATAATGACTAGTCATATTCATCTTATTTTCACGAGTACAAAACAACAAAAGCCAGAATTAATTTTAAGAGATTTCAAGCGATTTACAAGTAAGGCAGTAGTAAAAAGTATTATTGACAACCCAAAATAGAGTAGAAAGGAATTTTTACTAGAACAGTTTTTAAAAGCAGGAAAAAAATCATCAAATGTGAGTAAATATCAATTTTGGAGGCATGATAATAAACCAATAGAATTGTGGAGCAATAAAGTTATTGATGAGAAGATTAATTATATTCATAATAACCCTGTTGAAGAAGGCTTGGTTTTTAGACCTGAAGATTATGTTTATAGTAGTGCAAAAGATTATAGTGGTGAAAAAGGAATATTAAATGATATAATTATTGTTAAATAAAATAAAATAAAACCACACGCTACAAAGCGTGCGGTAGCAAGTGCAATCCGAAAAGCTAAAATAGAGTAGGCAATATAAAACAGTTTCCCACTTATGCGGGAAATTGGTTTATTTTTAGTATATTTGGGGAATAAATTAACAAGGTATAGCTATAGTAGATATATCATCAATTATGATATACGCGTGTTATAGGCAATTGTAATGAATAAAACAATCCTTTTCATATTAATTGTAATTTCGACCAGTTGTGCGACTGAAAAAAATATAAAAACAGGTGGTGACTGGCATGGCTGTAATTATTCTTTTTTCTCTCCCAAATACACATTCAGCGAAAGAGCCAAACCAAATTTTATATTTAATGCTACAGGCGAAAATAGCATTTCGTTAATACAGAAAGAATATAACAATGTTCATAACATTGCTAAAAAAATAATCATTGACTCATGTGGTGATGACTTATATTCTAAAGTTCAATTCTATGACTTAGACATAGTTTATTGGGACAGTCTCTCTAATTTTAATTTAAAAGATATTGACTCGACAAAATGTTCTACTACAAAATATTTCATCAGGTATATTTTAAACTATAAGAAAAATAAAATTTATAAATTTGGAATTGCATTCGATAAAAAATATAATATTATTTCTTCCTTGGACTTACCAAGAATGAAACAGAAAGAAAAATTGAAAATTATCAAACCCAAAGCTGCGTTATTCAAAGCTCGCTTCTTGACACTTTCAATCTTTAAAAAGTATAATTATATCGAATTGACATACAATAGAATTGACGACAGGTTTGAGTATAAATGGACTTGTGAATTTAATAAAAAGAAATTAATGAAATCAGTAACAATAAATGCAACAACTGGAAAATTAAATAAAATTAGTGTATACAGAAAACCCATATAAAGACCCCCAACTGCCGCCAGTTTGCAACTGGTGGTTAAAGGAAAAAGCAGAGACCCCGTTACCGCACGAATCTTTCGTGTGGTTTAAAGTTTAGAAACAGAAATAATAACTTTAGCTCTCTACTACATCAATGATAATTTTTAATAATTTTAGTCCATACCAATAACTATTGGCACTAGCCTTGTTTTTAGATATTTTAAAATAAAATATCTAAAAAAGTGATTTCTCTATTTTTTTGTTTATATTTGGCATTCAGGCATTAATTATCTTAAACATGTAAATAAATAAAAATTAAATTTGAAACAGATGAAACAAATTAACTGTTTTTTATGGCTAATGATTATCGTTTTTACTTTTTCCTCATGTATTACCAATAAAGTTGTAAGTGAAAATTTTATTCAAAAACGAAAATATAAAAAAGGGTTTTATGTAAGTAAAAGAGATAAAAAAAGCAAACAATTTGATATTACAGAGAAACAAAAAGAATTAAAACAAAAAGAATATAAATTAAATGATATTTCCACAAATAATTTTGATTTATCAGAATATGAAATAACTGCATCAGCAGTTAACTCATTTCAATCTTTTAACAAAACAAAAGATGCTGTTTTATATAATAATATTTCAATTAAAGACAATCCTGATTCTTGTGACATATTAATTATGATAGATGGGAGTGAAATATCAGCAAAAGTTTCTGAAATAGGAATTGATTTGATAAAATATAAAGATTGTAAAAACCTTAATGGCCCAACAATAGCAGTTAGAAAATCTGACGTGTTTTTTGTTAAATATCCAAACGGAACAAAAACTGTTATAACAAAATTCGTAAGTCAATCAGAACCCTATTTAATTAAAAGAAAAACAGAAGGAACCGCTATTGTTAGTTTTTTATTAAGTATTTTAGGATTTTTTATTTTTGGTATTATATTTGGCACTGTTTCTGTGATTTTGGGCATAGTAGGACTAAATATTATTTTAAAAAACCCGGATAAGTGGAAGGGAAAAGGCTTTGCAATTGCTGGTATTTGTATTGGTTTTGTTGATGTTGTTGCTCTTTTAATTTTGTTATCCTCTTTTTGAAAACCAAATAATAATAATTATTAATATACATTTTGGCAATTATCACCCCAATCGCGCAATCCGTGACAACACCGCTCACCGCTACCAGAAATGAAATTCAACAGTCTGCCCCTATTTTCTCGGGTAAGTCAAATGTAAATTCGAAGGAATCAATCTGCTTTATTTTTAGTATATTTGGGAAATAAATAATTAATAAAACAACAATATGAAAACGCTAACAACATTGATTTTATTAATGCTATCTATATCAGTATTTGCACAGCCCAATGTTAAAGTTTACTTTGAACAAAGCAATAATGGCTATAAAATATTAGCAGATAACGAAGAATATTGCCCGGTTTCGGTAGAAATTAATTTTAACCTAACAAACATTAAGTCAAGCAAAGGAAATAATATAGTTTTTGTTATACCTGCCAGAAGTAAAAAAAATAGAATTACCAATTTAGAAATAACTAAAATTAACAAAGACAGCAATTTTGATTATACTACAAAAACAAATTATGGCAATCATAATAAAACTGATTATGAAAATAATTTTGAATATTATTTGCCATTTAAAAAAGAGGAATCTTATACTATTTATCAAGGCTATAATGGTTCTTTTTCTCATCAAAATGAAAATGCTTTGGATTTCACAATGCCAATAGGTACAGAAATATATTCTATTAGAGATGGAATTGTTGTAAAAGTAGTACAAAACAACAATAAAGCATGTGCCCAAAAAGAATGTATGAAGTACAATAATTATATAATTATTTATCATTCTGATGGAACTTTTGCTGAATATACACACATTAAAAAAAATGGCTCTAAAGTTAAAAAAGGAGATAAAATAAAGATTGGAGAACTAATTGCTTATAGTGGTAATGTGGGTTGGTCAACCGGACCACATTTACATTTAGTTGTTTTCTTACAAAAAATTGAGAATAGAAAAACTCTTGAAACTAAATTTTTAACAGGAAAAGGTGAAAAAGCAGAATTTCTTATTGAAAAAAACGAATATAAACGCGATTATTAAAAAAATAAACCGCAATGCCCATGCTGGTGCGAGCTCGCACTAGCTGAGGAATTGTATAGTGTGGATTTGGGAAAAATAATATATTAATAATTATGATAGATTATACAAATTGTAAGATTGAACAGCTATCTGTTCATAAAGTTGGAAATAAAACCAATGATGAAGAACTTTGTTTATCAAAAACAATACTTGATATTTCAGATTCTAAACTAAGAGACTTGCTAATCAAATATTTTTTGCAATCATTCACCAATATAGAATTCTATAATTTTACATTTTCAAACAATGATTTCAAATTAAATCCAATATTCAATTTTGCTACAAATATTTTTGAAGATTCAGATTCTTTTCATATCAATTCAATAAATGTTGCCAAACATTTATTTGAAACTTCAGTACATCCTAATATTAAATCGGGCGATTTGTTTGTTGTTCAATTTTCCGATATTCAGATTGGTGAAGAACTCACCAATGTTGTTGGATTATTTAAATCTGAAAACAGACAAGATTTTTTAAAGTTAGATAATGAAACAGAAAACTTTTTTCTTAAATATGATGACGGAATAAATATTGACAAATTAGATAAAGGATGTTTAATTTTTGATACAGGCAAAAATGAAGGCTTAAAGATTTGTATTGTCGATAAATCAAATAAATCTATTGAAGCACAATATTGGAAATTTTTTTTTCTGCAATTAAAACCTTGTAGCGATAATTTCCACCACACAAAAGAATTTTTAAATATTACAAAAAACTTTGTTACTAAACAACTTCCAGAAGAATATGATATTAGTAGAACTGATAAAATTGACCTATTGAATCGTAGTATTGAATATTTTAAAGTAAATGAATCTTTTGATAAAGCAGAATTTGAACAAGATGTTTTTCAGGATGAAAATGTAATTAATTCATTTAGGGAATTTGACAATTCTTTTAGAACCGAAAATGAAATTGAATTGAATGATAGTTTTGAAATATCATCACAAGCAGTAAAAAAACAATCTCGTATATTCAAAAGTGTTTTAAAATTAGACAAAAATTTTCACGTATATATTCATGGCGATAAAAGCTTAATTGAAAAAGGAATTGAAAGTGATGGTAGAAAGTTTTATAAAATATATTATGAAAATGAGGAATGATAAAATTGGCCCCGCTACCGCACAGCTTGTCACGTTTTTCGGGAATTGTATAGTTTGGTGGAGTTTAAACAAAAAAAATAAACCGCATTGCATTATACGGTTTATTCCGACCTTAAAAGATCTAAGAAACATATATTAACTAAAAATCATAGTACATTATATATAACGCAAGTACTGTTATATTATTGTGTAGTATTTAAAAATAAATTAAGAATTAAGAATTAACAATTAAGGTACTAATATAATTTAAAAAAGTAGGCTGTTTCAAAATATTGAAACAGTCTTTTTTTGGTATTTAATTTTTTTAATTATATTTACAAATTGATTCTTAACCCAAATCATTAAATTTATTGTGAATTGTAAAACCAAAAATAATGGAAATTAACTTTCGAATATTTAAAGACCGTAATTTTTTTATTCAAAAATTCAAAGGAAATTGGTCTAATAAGGATTTTGAGGATTTATTAAAAAGATTGGTAAATGACCCTGATTGGAAGTTTGTAAAAATAGGATTAACCGATTTAAGAGAAGTAAACTTTGAACAAGTAGATATTAATAATATTATAACCATAGCTAACATTAGAAAGGAATTTATGCAGGAAATGCCCCATGATGTATTGTTGGTTAACAAACCAATGTCAACAGCAATGGTACATCTGTATACTGAAGAATTTAAAAAAAGCAATCAATATATTTATTGCTCATCTGTAAATCATGCAATAGAAAAATTAGAATTAAGCGAAACCAAAGAAGAAATAGAAAATATTTTAAAAGATTTATAACCCGCTTACCTGCACCTGCTAAGCGGAGTTTGTAACTCCGCTTCAAATAAAAAATAATCTCTCTGCTCTGCGGAGTTTGTAAGTCTGTCGCGTATTTGCAAACACTAATATAGGAAACATTAAAAGAAGAATATAGGTAGTTTAATAAATTTTTTTATTTTTGCTTTTAATTATAAATCAAAAATTTAAATATTATGAAAAAACACTTACTTATTTTAATTGTAATACTACCATTTTACGGAGTATTTGCACAAAACTTAGATTTCGAGATTTGGACACAAGACACAGTTCTTATGCTTGATGGGTATAATACTACATCAAATGAGTATCCTGCTATAGGCGACTCAGTAGTTATTAGGTCAACAGACAGTTATTTAAACAGCTATTCTCTTAAACTAAAGACTATAGATTTTATGGGCGATACAGTTTTTGGGTATTTTATGAACGGAGACCCAGAATCTTTTACTGGAGGTGAACCAACAGCTTTAGCAGGAGTTGATAGTATTATAGGATATTATAAATATGATATCCAAGCAAATGATTCTGCTCTTATTGTTTGTGTTCCAAAATTCATGGGAACTCCTACAGGAGGAGGTATTATGCAAATTACAGGTACTCAAAGTACATGGAAAAGATTTTCGTTTGCAATTGATGCAGCTTCCGCTGATACAGTAATTATAGCTGCAGCAAGTAGTAATGCAATGATAGAGCATTGTATTCCGGGATCGTGGTTAATGCTAGATGATGTTCATTTAAAATATAGTTTAATAACAGAACCAATTGTTAATTTCGATTTTGAGAATTGGACTGATGCTATAACAGAAGATCTTGCCGGATGGGTTACATCAAATAGATGGTTGCTGGGTAGCCCAACTTTGCCTGTTGTAAAAACTACAGATAGTTATAATGGAACTTATGCAGCAGAACTCACAACAATGGTTTCAATGTATAATGATACAATGCCAGGTATGATTAATAATGGCGAATGGGGTAACAATGGTCCTGAAGGAGGTGTTCCATATACCGATGAACCTCATGCTATTGAGCTTCATTATAAATATGTACCTGCAGGAACTGACACAGCGTTTTTATCATTTCAATTTAAAAGTCTTGGAGCAACTATTGCATACCATGGAGGTCACATTACACAAACAGCAGCAACATATACCTTATGGTCACAAGCTGTTTCTTTGCCAAGTACTCCAGATACTTTATTAATTGTAATGAGCTCGGGTAATGTTCCAGATAGTAAATTAACAATTGATAGTC
>CAYTAU010000062.1:0-23156 GCA_964435855.1 uncultured Bacteroidales bacterium
AGTTCTTTCAACAGATATTAAAGGGAAAAACCCTTTTATATCCGGAATTTGAAGAAAATAAACAGAATGTTTCTCTGACCTGTTCCATAAATACAATAAGTCCTCAAAAAAATCAAAATTATCTTCTGTTACCCAGTATGCAATTTCTGTATTTTCTGAAATATTTTTAACTCTCCATTGATAACATTTATAACCTTGAATTTTTTTATTGTTTTTTGATTTAATAATCTTAAAATTTTTACCTAATGGGTCTACAAATGTTTTTGGAGGAACATTAATATATAATCTTCGGGAAGGATTGAGTGCTATAATAGTTTTCCTGTTAAGGTCAAACAACATACTGTTTTCTAATACTTCGCAGTTTTCACAATTTTCATGAACATCTAATCTAACCTTCCTGTTTTTTATATGATATGTATAATAATTGGTATCATTGAACGTTTTCTGAATAAATTTTATACTTCCTTCAAATGGCTTAATTTGATTATTGTCTATAGAACCTTTATTGTTTTGGTCAATATTGCTTGGCTGAGCAATTATTGATAAAGAATAGATTCCAAAAAAAATAAAAAATAAAAATGCCCGCTTAATCATTTAAAAAATAATTTGTAATTTTATAAAATTTTTTGCAAAAATACACTTATTAATATTGCTTATACGTGTCGTTAATTAAAAAAGTTATATATAAAACACTTTTTTTTTCAACAAAATGCAAATTTTCATATATTATACTAATAATTATTAACATATAAAAAGTTGTATGAATTATCAACTTGGAGTAAAAGGAGAACAAATAGCAGTTGAATATCTTAGGAATAAGGGATTTAAAATAAAAAATAAAAATTGGCGATTTAAACATAAAGAAATTGACATTATTGCAGAAATTGATGATTTTTTAGTTTTTGTTGAGGTGAAAAGTCGTTCTACAGACTTTTTTGAAAACCCACAAGATGCCATTACAAAATCTAAAATACGATTTATTCTTGAAGCAGCCGAGGCCTATATTATGAAACATGATATTAATACCGAATCCCGTTTTGATGTTATTGCAATTATTCAACATGGCAAAACATATAAAATTGAACATATCCCCGATGCTTTTAACTCATTAATTTAATATGCTTTGTGAATATAGAAAAACTGCGAAAATATTGTTTGTCAAAAAATAAAGTTACAGAAAGTTTTCCGTTTGATAATGTAACACTTGTTTTTAAGGTGCTTGACAAAATGTTTGCTCTAACAAATTTAGATGGGGATTTAAGTATAAACCTTAAATGCAGTCCAGATAAAGTTGTTGAACTTAGAGAAAAACAGAATGCTGTTAAGCCGGGATATCACATGAATAAAAACCATTGGAACACAATTGAAATTGATGGAACTATAGACGATAATTTAATTAAATCATGGATTGATGATTCTTACGCACTTGTTGTAAGCAAAATGTCAAAAATTAAACAGCAAGAATTAGAAATTATAAAATAATATATATCTTTATAAGATATTATAGCGTTACAGTTGTTTAATTAAAAACCTGTAACTTGTTAGGTAACAATTTTTTTCACATATTAAATTTTACATTATGAACAAAATTATTTTAATAACATTATTATCAATTTTTACTTTAAATGTATTTTCTCAAAAAGAAATAAAAGTAAATGAGTCTAACGAAAACATAGCTGATGGGAATAACAATTGCCTGTCTGTTGTAATATTTGAAGCAGATGATAAAGAAGTTGAAAAATCATGGAAAAAACTCATGAAAGATTACAAAGCAAAAGTTAACGTTAAAAAAGAAATTTTTGCTGATGATGCTCAAATAAACGAAATTTCAGTAAATTCAATAGATGTTTATGCAAAAACTGAAAAAAACAAAGATGGCGATGTTGAATTATTTGTTGCATTTGACCTTGGTGGTGCTTTTCTTTCGTCATCACAACATTCTGATAAATTTAAATCTGCAAAAAAAATCATGAAAGAATTTGGCGTACAAACGGCTAAAGATGCCGTGAATGAGCAGCTTAAGGATGCTGAGAAAGTTATGAAAAAAATGGGGTCTGAAAAAGATGCACTTATTAAAGAAAATGAAAATTTTCATAAAAAAATAGAGGGATGGGAAAAAGATATTGAAAAAGCAAAAGAGGATATTAAAACAAATGAAAAAAACCAAGAAGATAAAGTGAAAGAAATTGAGGCACAACAAAAAGTATTGGAAGCAATTCAAGAAAAAGAAAAAATGATAAAATAAAAACGATGAAGATTAATATTGCAATATTTGTATTACTTATAATTCCTTTAAGTGTTTTTTCACAAAAAGATAAAAAATCAGCATACAAATTTACAGAAACCATACGTATTAAAGATACTCCCGTTAAAAATCAACAACGCTCTGGTACATGTTGGAGTTTTGCAGCAATATCATTTCTTGAAACTGAATTACTTCGAACAAAAGATGAAGAGTTTGACCTTTCTGAAATGTTTTTTGTTCACCTTGCATACCAGCAAAAAGCAAAAGATTATGTGCAATTACATGGCAAAAGCAATTTCTCAGAGGGGGGGCAAGCTCATGATGTAACTAATTTAATTGAAAAATATGGTGCTGTTTCTGAAGATGTTTATCATGGATTAGAATACGGCGGAAAAATACACATCCATACTGAAATGGAAGCAGTAATGAAAGCAATGCTAAACATCTATGTTAGCAATCCAAACAATAAACTTTCAACGGTTTGGTTCGACGCAATTGCATCTGTTTTAAATATATATATGGGCAAAATACCTGAGAAATTCAAATACAATAATATTGATTATTCCCCATTATCTTTTTCAAAACATCTTAACATAAAAAAAGATGATTATATTGAACTTACTTCGCTCAATCTTAATCCATATTACCAACAATTTATTCTTAAAATTCCTGATAATTGGTCAAAAGATTTGTATTATAATTTACCTATTAATGATTTTATGCAAACTATAGATAATGCTTTAGAAAATGGCTATTCTATATGTTGGGATGGTGATGTTAGTGAAAAATGTTTTTCTTTTAAGAATGGTGTTGCTATAGTTCCTGAAAAAAGTTGGAATGATTTATCGGAAAAAGAAAGAAAAGATTTATTTCAATCAATTGTTGCAGAAAAAGAAATCACACAAGAATCAAGGCAAAAAACGTATGATAACTATACAACTACCGACGATCATTTAATGCATATTATAGGAATTGCTAAAGACCAAAACGGAAACAAATATTATATTACAAAAAATTCGTGGGGAAAAAGCAGCAACTTATTTAATGGCTATTTATATATGTCAGAATCGTATGTAAAGCTAAAAACTATTGCTATTATGATACATAAAGATGCCTTGCCTGAAAATATTGTAAATAAATTATCAATAAAACAATAGTTCTCTTATACTTAACAATGCAAAAGATTTGCTCGAAATGTGGGAAAAAATTTGAATATCCAAATAATGATAATTATTGGAATAATAATATTCATTTAGCTCCAGATACTTTGCAAAAATTAAAAAGCATTATTAACAATATATGTTTCTGCACTGATTGTATTAATAAGATATCAAAAAATAATTTATAACAAATAATTCGATACTTCTATATTAATCGAATTGTAAAAATTATTATTTAATTTTTATTTATTAAAAAGAAAGGTATATATTTGCAGTCCATTTTACAGAAAATCATAATACATTGATTATAAAACTTTAAAAAATATTTTAATATGCCAAGCGGAAAAAAAAGAAAAAGGCACAAGATGGCCACCCACAAAAGGAAGAAAAGATTAAGAAAAAATAGACATAAAAAAAGAAAATAGTCTTTTTGCCTTTCTATTATTTATTTAGACAAGCTTTTGTCGTGTATTCTAATGATTATACAAATTAATCAGAAAAAACGGTATTTTGAGTAGAGAACTAATTGTTGACGTAACTTCGTCTGAAATAAATATAGCCCTCCTTGAGGAAAAAAAGTTAATTGAATTAAACAAGGAAAAGACGAGTATACATTACTCTGTGGGGGATATTTATTTAGGTCGGGTAAAAAAAATACTACCCGGGTTAAATGCTGCATTTATAGATATTGGATATGAAAAAGATGCTTTCTTACATTATTTAGATTTGGGTTCTCAATTTGCATCATTAAATAAATATTTAAAAATAGCTTTATCGTCAGGGAAAAATGCGCCTGCATTAAGTAAATTTAACTTACTACCCGATATTAAAAAAGATGGTAAAATATCAGAAGTTTTAGTATCCGGACAATATATTCTTGTGCAAATAGCAAAAGAACCTATTTCAACCAAAGGCCATAGATTAAGTGCAGAAATATCAATAGCAGGACGTAATTTAATATTATTACCCTTTTCAAACGGAGTTTCTGTTTCTCAAAGAGTTACTGTGCGAGAAGAAAAAGAAAGGCTTAAGAATTTGCTTAGAAGTATTAAGCCTAATAATTATGGGGTTATTGTTAGAACTGTTGCTGAAACCAAAAAGGTAATTGATTTTGATAATGAGTTAAAATCTTTGGTTAAAAAATGGGAACATGCATTAAAAGGAATCGTAAATATAAAACCGCCAAAACTTGTTATTGGGGAATTAGGTAGAACATCTGCAATTTTACGCGATATTCTAAATGCCTCATTTAATAGCATTCATGTTAATAATGCTGAAGTATATCAAGAAATTAAGAATTTCATTAAAGAAATCGCACCCGAAAAAGAAAAAATTGTAAAACATTATGAAGGATTGCTCCCCATTTTTGATGAATTTGGAATTGAAAAACAAATTAAATCATCATTTGGAAGAACAGTTTCATGTAAAAACGGTGTATATTTGGTTATTGAACATACTGAGGCCCTTCACACAATTGATGTTAATAGTGGGAACAGGTCGGGAGGCGACAATCAGGAAAAAAATGCTTTGGAAGTAAATTTAATTGCAGCAGAAGAAATTGCAAAACAATTAAAGTTAAGAGATATGGGGGGAATAATTGTTATTGATTTTATTGACCTTCACACCGCTCAAAACAAAAAAGAAGTATTTCAAAAAATGATTGATTGTATGAGTGAGGATCGTGCAAAACATAATATTCTGCCATTAAGCAAATTTGGTCTTATGCAAATTACCCGACAAAGAGTAAGACCGGAAATGCAGATTCAAACTCTTGAAACATGTCCAACCTGCCACGGGTCCGGGAAAATAACTTCAAGTATAGTTTTTATAGATGAACTTGAAAATAAACTTCAATACTGTATTGGAAAAACAAAAACCAATTCTATAATTTTAAAAGTTCATCCATATATTGCTGCTTTTATTGAAAAGGGTTATAAATCTGTTAAAAAGAAATGGAAGAAAAAATATAAAATAAAAATAGATATTCAGGCTGTTACATCCTTTACACTACTTGAATATGGGTTTTTAAACCAAAACGGAGAAGAAATTGAAGTTTAGTTTTCAAGTAATACCGATTATCAATTTCAATTTTTTTTTAATTATATTTTGTGTTATTTTTGATAAATAAATAAATTTAAATTCTTAGATATGAAAACAATCACACTTTTTTTAATTGCATTTATAAGCTTTTATTTTATTAATGCTCAAAATACAGATTTAATAATTTTCACAGAGCAAGGCGAACCTTTTTACCTTGTTTTAAATGGCATTAAACAAAATGTTTCTCCCGAAACAAATGTGAAAGTTACAGACCTTAATGCCGATTCATATAAGGCAAAAATTATTTTTGAAAATCAAAATATTCCCCAGCTTGACAAAAATATTTATTTTCAATCAAGAGGAAATCAATATACTTTTAATGTTAAACAAAACAAAAAAGGGATTTATGTAATGCGTTTTATTAGTGAAGTTCCATTGGCGCAAGCACCACCGCCATTACCAACTCAAACAGTTATTGTTTATAGCACAACTCCTCCAGTAGCCACTACTACTACCACCACAACTACTACAAATGTGGGAACTAATGCAGCAGGTGTTTCTATGGGTGTTCATGTAAATGATCCCGATTTAGGTGTAAATTTTAACATGGACATTAATACCGGAGGAGGTAATACGGGAAACGTTACATATAGCGAAACAACTACAACTACAACTGGAAATACTGCAGTTGTAACAAATCAACCAGTTATTTATGTGCCAGGTTACTCAGGTCCTGTTGGTTGCCCTGTGCCAATGATGCCTCAGGATTTTGAAAACGCCAGAAACACAATTGCATCTAAATCATTTGACGATACAAAACTTGCTATTGCAAAACAAATAGTAAACAGCAATTGCCATACTTCAGCACAGGTTAGAGATTTATTGAATCAATTTGATTTTGAAGACACAAAGTTAGACTTAGCCAAATATTGTTATGGTTATACCTATGACTTAGGCAATTATTACATTGTAAATGACGCTTTTGATTTTGAAAGCACAATTGATGAATTAAATGAATATATTCTTCAAAACCCGAGGTAAAGATCTTCTTACATTTCTTTTTTCTCTTTTTTATAGAAAATATTTTATTATTTTTAATTTTTTTAAATAAAAAATAATTAACATGAAAAATCTAAAAATAAAAATTGCAATTTTTATATTCTTAACTTTTCTATTTGGGACAACTGTTTTTTCCCAGAACGTAGGAATAAACCAACTTAATCCAGACCCAAGTGCATTATTAGATATAACAGCTACAGATATGGGCTTGTTAATTCCTAGGGTTACCCTGGATGATATAAATACCGCTGTTCCCATTACAGCACCAGCAGAAGGATTATTAATATACAATGAAACAGGAACAGAACCACATGGATTTTATTATTGGAATGGAAGCATTTGGGTTCAACTTTCAACAGGTAGCACAGGAACAGATGACCAAAACTTGATAGGAGCAACACTTACGGGAACTAGTTTGCAAATTGATATTGAAAATGGTAATTCAACCACTGTTAATTTAGCACCATTACAGGATGGAACAGGAACTGATGACCAAAATTTAACAGGAGCAACACTTACGGGAACTAGTTTGCAAATTGATATTGAAAATGGTAACTCAACCACTATTAATTTAGCACCATTACAGGATGGAACAGGAACTGATGACCAAAATTTAACAGGAGCAACACTTACAGGAACTAGTTTGCAAATTGATATTGAGAATGGTGCATCAACAACAGTTGACTTAAGTTTTTTGCAAGATGGAATAGGTACTGACGACCAAAACATATCAGGTTCAGGATTATCAGGCACAACATTAACTATTGGCATAGAAGGAGGATCTAGCGAAACTGTCGATTTATCATCATTATCTGGAGGAAGTGGCTGGGAATTATTAGGAAATGCCGGCACAACTTCAGGAACTAATTTTTTGGGTACTACCGATGCTAATGATTTAGACATTAGAGTAAACAATGACCTTAAACTCATGGTTACAGAAAAAGGACAGTTAGAAATGTATGGAACAGCTCAAACAGGTTATATTCTTATTGGACAAGGAGCAGGAGAAGTTCAAACAGGGATAGGAAGTTATGGAACTGTTTTTATTGGTCACGAAGCTGGAAGATATAGTGAAAATGCAAATGGTACTGTAGCTATAGGATATGAAGCTTTACATACTAATACTACAGGAGATTATAATACTGCTATTGGTTGGGGCACTATGGTTGGAGACGGGTTTAGTTCAGGACTATACAACACAGCTGTTGGATATCAAGCTCTTCATAATAATAATAATGATCAAGCAAATACTGCTATTGGTTCTGGTGCTATGTTTGGCAATACAAGTGGAAATAACAATACAGCTGTTGGATATAATTCATTAGTAAATAATTGTGGGGATTATAATACGGCTATGGGATGGGAGTCTCTTGATGCAACAACAAGTTCTGGAACATTTAACACAGCAATAGGAAAAAGTGCTTTAGGAGCAACCACAGATGGCGATTACAATACAGGCGTTGGAGCAAACGCACTATTATATAATACAACTGGAACTTATAATTCAGCTTTAGGAAACATGGCAGGTCCACCATCAGGTATCACAGGACTTACAAACACTACTGCAATAGGTAATGGTGCAGAATCAACTGTAAGCAATCAAGTAATATTAGGAAACAGTGCTGTAACTTCTTTTTATTGTCAGGGTGCTTATGCTGCTACTTCGGCTAATTCCCCAAACATGTACGTTGATGCCAATGGTCAGATTATGCGTTCAACTGCTGCTGCTAGTGGAAGTGGCTGGGATTTGACAGGAAATGCGGGTACTGTTGATGGTACTAACTTTATTGGTACTACAGACAACATTCCTTTTAATTTTAGAATTAATGATGAAAAAGCAGGAAGAATTACTACGGAGAATACCTTTTATGGTCATTTATCAGGCAATTCAATAACATCAGGTATTAATAATGTTTTTAATGGTGATGACGCCGGTTATAGTATTACAACAGGGGATGAAAATGTTTTTTTAGGACATCGAGTTGGTTATTATATGCAAACAGGAGCATCCAATACAGCATTGGGTTACAATGCTTTATATAATTATGGAGGTAGTGGTTCAGGTGTGCATCCAGGAGGTTCTGGTAATGTAGCAATAGGTAAATGGGCTATGTTTAATCCTATATCTGGAGATTATAATGTTGCTGTTGGATATAGCACATATTCTTTAGTAAATACAGGATCAGATAATGTTTTTATTGGTCGTTATGCTGATGTAGATAGTGATCATACTACTAGTTTTGCTGTAGCTTTAGGTGCTTTTAGTAGTGCAGATGCTGATTATGCAACCGCAATAGGATATAGAGCTTATGCCAATACTGCCAATACATTAATTTTAGGTCAAATTGATGGAGTTAATGGTGCTACGAGTAATACAAATGTTGGTATAGGAACAACTAATGTTAGAAGTAAACTAGATGTAGCAGGAGGTGTTGGAATAGGCAATGGTAATGGAATATCAACCACCCATGGAGTTAGAAATTCAATACAAATAAATACAGATAGTGTTTATGGGGGAACATTTGATGAACATTCCGGATATTTAATGTATTCTACAATGTCTGGTGGATGGACACAGTCAGAACTTATTTTTGCTTGTTCTACTGACTGGGGAGTATATAATACAGCTTCTCCTGCATTAAAGATAACACAAACTGCTTGTACTATGAATGGAACTAGTATAACTTCTGATAAAAGATTAAAAACTGATGTTAAGGATATAAATTATGGATTATCAACAGTAATGAAAATAAAACCAGTTTCATATAAAAAGCATATTGCAAAAAGTATTATTAAAGGAAAGGTGATTTTAGAAGAAAAAGGAGTTCAAAATTTAGGATTTATAGCACAAGACTTATATGAAATTATACCTGAAGTAGTTTTTAAACCAGAAAATTCTGATAAAGATTTTTGGTCAATAGATTATTCAAAAATAAGTGTTATTGCTGTTAAAGCAATACAAGAACAACAAAAAGTAATAGAACAGCAACAAAAAGACATATTAAAATTAACTAAGCAAAATGATAGAATATTAAAACTATTAGAAGAATTAATGAACGATAAAGAAACAGGACGGTAATTATTTAAAATAATTATTCTTCATATTATTTTTAATTTCTAACAGAAACTTTTCAAATACATTAAAATTTGTAGAAATTATTTCTTTAAAGTCCGTACTAGCACGTATAATATATACCCTGTAGCCACAATTGTAATTAATTGCATTTATTGTATTATTCATTTGGTTAAAATTGAATAATATAATTATATTTTGTATTTTTGATCATATAATTTAAAAATAAGAAAGACCCTAAAAATGAAAGACTTAATAAGATTTGTTATATCATTATTAGTATTCATTATATTATTATTTAGCAATTATAGTATTGCACAAGACTTGTTGTTCATTAAAGATAGTTTAACCTTAAATTCAGGATTTGAACTTTATGTAAAAGGAGGAATTAAATCAGAAGGGAGTGCAGCTCTACAAAACAATGGCAACATTTATATTAAAACCGACACAGCTTTTGGCGGAGAAAACTGGATTAACAATGTTAGTCCAAACTTGATGAGTGGTACTGGAAAAGTAACATTTATGTCTTCTAATCAACAATTAATTAGTGGTACTGATACCACAAAATTTTTCGACCTTGAAATTGCCAATACATCAACAAACGGAATTGTTCTTGAAAAAAGCATAATTATACAAGATACATTGTTTTTAATTGATGGAATTATAAACACAGACACAAACAAAGTAATTATAACAAATACAGATTCTGCTTCAATTTCTGGATACCAACAAGGAGCAATTACTTCCTCTTTTATAAATGGGAATTTAAGGAGATATATTGATACTCTTAATAATAACTATGGTTTTCCTGTTGGCAAAAATGGAATATACTGTCTTCAGGAAATAAAAATTAATTCAATTAGTGGAAATATAAATTATTTTGATTCACGTTTTGATTCACTTGTAAATCACCTTGATGTAGATTTATCAGTTTCAGAGGACGGAAAACAATATTATTCTGTTTGCAATGAAGGAATATGGTATCTTACACCAAATCAGCAACCAAGCAGTATTACTTATGATTGCAGGTCTTATATTGGAAACTTTACAAATTGTAATTTAATGGATAATCATTTTGCAATAATAAAAAGACCAGATACTTCCCTGACTGCTGCTGACTGGGATTGCAATAATTGCGGTATTGGATTTGGATTAAATCCCGATAATGGAGATGGTCGGTTAATAACTGATGGCTATGCGTTACGTAAAAATTTAAATTCCTTTTCACAATTTGGAATAGGTAAAATGGTTTGTAATATTAATATAGATCTTGGTAATGACACTATGCTTTGTTATGGTGAAACATTAACTTTATCAGCAGATTCAGGATTAACATATTTATGGAATGATAGTTCATCTAATCAAACAATAGTTGTTGATACTACTGGTAATTATCATGTTACAATATCAGATACTCTTGGCTGTATAGGTTATGATACTATAAATGTTATTATTTTGCAAGAATATTTGATTAACAGTAATTTGAGTATCTGTAATGGAGATAGTATATTTCTTGGTGGCTTATGGCAAAATATTGCAGGCACTTATAATGACACATTATTTTCTGTATTAGGTTGCGACAGTATAATATCTACAGAACTAAGCATTAATCCTGCATACATAATTAATGAATATCAAAGTATTTGTAATGGAGACAGCATATTTCTTGGTGGAATTTGGCAAAATATTGCAGGAACCTATCATGATACATTATTTTCTGTATTAGGTTGTGATAGTATTTTGATAACTGATTTAACGATTAATTTATTGCCAGTAATAATAATTAGTGAAGATACTACAATTGATTTGGGAAGCAACTGCGTGTTAAGTGCTGAAGGAGGAATATCGTATTTGTGGAACAATGGTGAAAATACTTCTGATATTATTGTTTCTCCTATTCAAAATACTGTGTATGTTGTAAGTGTTACAAATATTTATGAGTGTAGCAACAAAGACTCTGTTGTTGTAAAAGTTGTTGAATTTGTAGAAATTTTTATTCCTAATGCAATAACACCTAATGGAGATGGAAGAAATGATTGCTTTTTTATACGTGGAATAGAAAATTTTCCTAAAAACCAATTGATTATTTATAATCGTTGGGGAAATAAAATATACGAATCAACATCGTATCAGAATAATTGGAACGGAGAATCTCAAATAACAGGAGAAATATTACCTAATGGAACATATTACTATATTTTAAAACTAAACGATGAAAACAATAACTCGCATACAGGATATATTGAACTTGTTAAATAAGATTGGATAAAATAAAATTATGCATATAAGGAAAGCCATATTTCTATTAATTATTTTTCTAATTACAAATAATTTGTTTTCACAAAATTATATTCAATTTAGTCAATATATCAATACACAGGGTTTGTTAAATCCGGCTTATTCTGGGACTAAATCATTGCCAAGTGGGTTGTTGATTTATAGAAATCAATGGCTAAACATTGATGGTGCTCCTGTTGCTTTTGCTTTTAACATTCATGCTCCAATCAAAACAAAAAAAATGGGCATTGGCATATCTGCCATAAATGAGAAAATTGGAATGAGAAATCAAACCGATATAAATATAGCATATTCATATATTACTAAAATCAACTCAAAAAGAAGTTTGTCGTTTGGTTTACGTGTTGGGATTAAAAATTATAATTTCGATAAATCAAAAGCACAATTAATAGATATTGATGATCCCTTTTTTTCTAATGGAAATGAATCATTTTTATTCCCCGACTTTGGTTTTGGGACTTATTACTACACTAAAAGATTTTTTGCAGGCTTAACATTACCAAATATGCTTACTAATGGCTTAGATATAAATTCAACAACATTAAAAACAAATAGTTTTTCATTAAAGCAACAGCATTTATATCTATATTCAGGTTATGTATTTAATTTAAATGATAAATTATTGATAAAATCGTCAGTTATAGGGAAATATATTTATGGTGCTCCATTACAATTTAATGTCAATTCTTCTTTATTAGTACAAGAATTTTTATGGCTCGGAATTGGTTATAGAACAGGAGAAGCTCTTATTTTTTTACTTGATTATAAAATTAATGATCAGTTTAGCATAATCTATTCTTATGATTGGGTATTAAATAAGCTAAATAAATACAATTCAGGTTCACATGAAATAATGTTATTATTTAACATTTCTAATAAAGCTAATACTCCTATGTTTAACTCTCCTCGAAGTTTTTAAATGAAAGAAAATAATAACAATATAGGCAGGTATTTTCTAATCATGATACTTTTAATATTTATAAAAATCGGATATTCACAAAATTCTGATATAAAAAAAGGAGACAAAGAATATAACAAAGAACATTATTATAATGCTTTGAACTATTATAAGGAAGCATTATCAAAAAAATCAATGCTATCAGAAAAAACTTTAATTAAAATAGCAGACTCATATTATCACGTATCAGATTATGTTAACGCTATTCAATATTTTAATCAGGTTACAATTGATAAAATTTCGACAACTCAACTTATTAATTATGCTAAAATATTGCAATTTAATCAACAATACGGACAAGCAGAAAATTTGTTTAGTAAGGTAATTAAAAATCCTTTAGTCAGTACATATATACAAAGTTGCAAATATGCTATAACACATACCGAAAATTCTATTGAATATAAAGTTGAAAAAACAAGTCTTAACACTTACGGAGAATCATTTGGTGTTCAGTTCTATAAAAATGGAGTTGTATATGCAACACAATTAGATAAAGAAAAAGATTATATTAGTGCTTATAATGAAGTTGATAAAAATGGTTATCAATTTAAAAATTTATGCTTTTCAAAATATAAAAACGATATGTTTGAAAAACCTGAGTTGTTTTCTGATAATCTAATGTATAGCTACCATGAAGGAACAGTTTGTTTTTCATCAGATAATAAAACAATGTATTTTACAGAAACTATTAGAAAAAAAAAGAAAATAATATTACAGATTTTTCAGGTTGAATACATCAATAATAAATGGCAAAATAAAAAATTGTCATCAATAAATAGCGATGTGTATTCATGTGCTCATCCTTCTATTTCTTATGATGGAAAACAATTGTTTTTTACATCAGACATGCCTGGTGGAAATGGAGGAAAAGATTTGTATGTTTCGATTAAAGAAGGAGACATATGGGGAAAACCACAAAATTTAGGAAAAAACGTTAATACAGCAGGAGATGAAATGTTCCCATTTATAAATAAAAACGGAGTTTTATATTTTTCTTCAGATGGATATCCTGGGTATGGTGGATTAGATATTTTTTCAGCTGTTTATAAAGATAATAAATGGATAAATATTAAAAATAAAAAGAAACCATTGAACTCTTCAGGTGATGATTTTGCAATTGTTGTTAATCCATCTAATAATAAAGTATTACTGTTTTCTAGTAATAGAGGTAGTAATGGAAACAATGACCAAGTGTATAGAGCCATTAAAAAAGACTTGCCTCCTGATACAATAAAAGGTAAAATTTCTGATGCTTTAACTGAAAAGTTATTAGATAAATCTTTAATATTTTTACTTGTTGATTCTATTACTGGTGATACAATTGCAAGAGCTGTTTCTAATAATAGAGGAGAATTCTCAATTGTAGTTCCTAAGAAAGACGAATCAATTGATGAAAGGAATTTATTTCTTACAGTAGAGAAAAAAGGATACGAAAGAAAAGTGATTGATATTGATGAAGATTATTTTGAAACGGATAAGCCTTTAATACAGGATATTAAAGTGGAGCTAAAAGTGGAAATTGAGGAAGAAAAAGTACTGGAATTTCATAATATATATTTTGAATATGGAAGTGCCGAATTAAATACAAAATCAAAAATAATATTAGATAAGGTAATTTTAATGTTAAAAGAAAACAAAGGAATACAAATTGAATTAAGTGCTCATACAGACAGTAGAGCTGATGCAGATTTTAATATTGAACTTTCAAAAAAAAGAGCAGAAAATGCAATGGATTATATTCTTTCAAAATATATAAATTCAGAACAGGTAATTGCAAAAGGATATGGAGAAACAAAATTGCTAAATCATTGTAATGATGGTGTTATGTGTAATGAAGAAGAGCATGCAGTTAACAGAAGAATAGAAATAAAAATTTTAAAACTATAATATGTCATATAAACTCATTAAAATATTATTACTTTTCATATTATATTCATATTTTGGATATGGACAAATTCAGCAGGATAGCCTTAATAAGTTATTAGAAAATAAAAGCAAAATTGAAAAAATAAATATTCTTAACAAATTATCAGAACAGAATATTAAAAGCTTTGTTCAAAATAGTTTTGAATATGCTAATCTTGCACTGGAAATATCAAATGAAATCAATAATACAAACGGAAAACTTAACTCAGCAATTAATGCAGGAAAAGCATTGAAAAAACAAAAACAATATTCAAAAAGTATAACATATTTCAAAATAATATTTGATATATATACAGAAATCAATAACAAAGCAGGTTTAGCTTATTATTACAATGAAACAGGAGGTATTTATAAAGACTGGGGAAAATATGAAAAAGCTTTAGAAGAATATAAGAATGCAAAGAAAATATATAATGAAACAAAGGATACAAAAAATGAATATCGAATGCTGAATAATATTGCCGGCACTTATTTAAAATTTAAAGAAAAAAAACATAAAAAAGCAGGAGAATATTACCTATTAGCTTTTAAAATAATTGAAAATAGAAATGATAATAAGGAAAAAGTAATTGTTCTTAACAAAATTGGATCATGCTATGGAAATTGGGGAAATTATAAAGAAGCCTTAAAATATCTTAAAAAAGCTCAAGAAATTGCAGAAGTAAATAAATATACACAATTGCATACCTCTATTACTGAAAACATAAAGAATATAGAATTTAATATTGATAACAAAAACATTGTAAAAACAGAATATGAAGACGAAAAAGAAGAATTACAAGAACAATATATCTCATCTATAACTGAAGAAAATCTTGAAGTAAAAAGAAGCAATTTAAAATCGCTTGAAGAAATTGAGAAACTAAGTTTTGAAAACCAGGCAAAAGAATTAAAATTGATTGTATTGCAAGATAAATATGAAAAACAGTTGTTAGAAAATAAAATAAAAGAACAAAACATAAAATTATTAAATACTGAAATTAAACTTAGAAAAGCCGAACTATCTAAAAAAACTGAAAAAATAAAGACACAAAGAATTATAATAAGCTTACTTGTTATTGGTGCTTTATTAATTTTATTAATTCTATTATTAATATTTATAGCAAGACAAAACAAACAAAAACTTAAATTTCAGAAAAAACAACTAAAAGCTATAATTGATGCTCAGGAAGAAGAACGAATAAGATTTGCTCGTGATGTTCATGATGGCATAGGACAGTTTTTTTTCGCACTAAAACTTAATATCAGCCAACTAGATGATGAAAATATCAGTAATGAGCAGAAGATAGAAACATATAAAAAAACAATGAAAATTATTGATGATTTGCAGCAGGAAATACGAAATATTTCCTTTGCAATTATGCCATCAATATTATATTATAAAGGCTTAATACCTGCCTTGGAAGGACTAATAGATAAAATAAATAAGTTAGAGGAAATAAAAATTGATTTAGATTCTTTTGCATTTCATTTAAGATTAATTTCCCAAATGGAAGTAGCTCTTTACAGAGTTATACAGGAAATAACAAACAATATTCTTAAACACTCTAATGCATCGCATATAAATATACAGTTTACAAGACATGAAGATGAATTAAATATAATGATAGAAGATGATGGAAAAGGATATAATATTAAACTATTAGAGAATTCAAAAGGACATGGTTGGAATAATATAAATTCAAGACTTGAAATGATAAATGGCAAAATTGATATAGACTCTAAAGTTGGAAGAAAAGGGACAACAGTTGTTATTAATATTCCATTAAAAAGAATGACTAAAATTCGAAAAGAATAAAATATTTAAAAAATAATAAATATGGAAACAACAAAACTACTAATAGTTGATGACCATCAAATTCTTTTAGATGGTATAAAAAATATGTTAAACAATAAAGAATTTACAATTGTAGCTAAAGCTGAGAATACACCATCAGCCCTGAAAGCTTTAGAAACACATAATATTGATATTATGATTACAGATATTAATATGCCCGGCGATGATGGATTAGTGTTGATAAAAAAAGTGAAAGAACAATATCCCGATTTAAAAATTGTAGTATTAAGCATGCACGAAGAAAGAAGCATAGTACTTGATGCAATTCAGTTAAAAGTTAATGCTTACCTTTTGAAAAATGTTACACAACAGCAATTTATAAGAGCATTACAATTAGTAAGAGCAGATAAATTTTATATCAGCGAGGAAATTTCACATCTTTTAATTGAAAAAATCCAGAGTAAAGCAAGCAATAGAATTTTAAGCCAGCGTGAACATGAAGTGTTAAAATTAATTGCAAAAGAATATTCAAACAAACAAATAGCCAAAACACTTTTTATTAGTGAACGTACAGTAGAATCGCACAGAAAAAATATATTTCGCAAAACAAATACAAAATCAATTGTTGGTCTTATAAAATATGCAATAGAAAATAAATTGGTGTAATTTGAAACTTGTAGGGGTTTTGTCGTAATTGAGAACGAGTAACAGCCTGTCCCGAAATATCGGGAAGTGTGGAAATCTCCCCGATACTATCAGATTGCTTCGTCATGCTTCCTCGCAATGATGTTCATTTCTTGTGTTTCATCAGGAATACAAAAAAACGAATAATTCAGTACCAATACTTATACAAAATACCTATCAGCCACAACAACAATCTTGCTTTTATACAATTTATTTGTATTTCCATTTAATAGTAGTTTGGTTGTAAACTTGTTCTTTTTTCTATTATTAAAAAAAACATATAATCATTAAATGTACAATTTCATATTAGATATACTTTTTTCGATAATTGCAAAACTAGTTTTACTCTTATTTGATATTGGGTATGTTTTCTTTACAATTGAATATTCAATTATTTCAAAAATAAATAAATTTAAGATAAAAAAATCTAATTCTGGAATATTGAGAAGAGAACTCTATAGTAAGTAAATCTAGTTATTCTAAATAGAAAAGACTTAAGATAAATCTGTATTGTAAAGAACACAAATTACCTTTTCACCATTATATATTGAAGTTATCAGAAGATAAATATCAATAGTATTATATGGGACATTATAGAAGTGCTAAATTGACCTAAGCCAAAATCCAAAAGGTATATATAAATTAGAAACAAACAAAGGTATGACTGTATATTTTTTTTAAATAAGAAAATTTAAACTGTAAAAAATCATACATATAAGATGTTAAATCTGCCAAAGGTTGACAACATCTACTTATTACATTCAAATTATATATATATTGCAGAATATTATATTTATTTTTGATAAATAATTAACGAATACATTGCTATATGAGTAAAACATTACTTCTTTCTTTATTTATTGTAACAATGTTATTAAACTGTTTTGCACAACCAAATGGACAAATTGATGAAATTTCAGATTTATCAACAGTTTATACCGTTCCATTTACAATGCCGGATGGTACTAAATTGATGACAGATATTTATTTACCTATCACATCAGATTCATTGATTATTCCGATTGATTTAGGCTTTGGTCCTGTTAATATAGAAATTATTCCCAAAGGAGTGCAGTATTTGGTTTACGATTCAATAAATGGAGATATAAATCCAAACAAATACCAATTACCATTAATACTCTCAAGAACTCCATATAATATAAACTCCGGAGGAAAAGAACTACAATGGTTTTTTAATCTTTTTGGATTTTGTTATGCAAATCAAGATAATAGAGGCAGATATTCATCTGAAGGAGTATATTATCCTCTCTATAGCGATGCATGGAGAAAAGATGCTTATCATCCAAATTCTTCAATAAACATTGATATTACTCAAACTACAGATCCTCATAATAGCATATTCCACGAAGATGGAAAAGATTGTATTAGCTTTATTACAGACAGCTTAAAACAGCCATATGATTTAGATTATGATGGCAATATAGATACGATTGATTTTGTTTATAATGGTTGTATTGGAATGGTTGGAGCATCTGCTACAGGCTACGCACAATATCAGGCAGCATCTGCAATTAAAATAAATCCAAATAATAAAGGATTAAAAGCATTAATGCCATGTGTGGCAACAAACGAACACTACAATACTACACTATATAATAATGGGGTTTTTAGACAAGCTTTAGTATCCAATTGGATGGGAGACCAACTTGATGATGTTACAGATACAATTAGTGCAGACACAAGTTTATTAAATTCTTTACATTCAAATTTTGATTATGGTGGTTATTCTAAGTCAGAGATACTAGATTTAAGTTTAGATTTTGTAACAAATTATAAAATTAATGGAATATCTGCATGTAGTCCGAATTCATTTATAAGAACAGATATGGATGCAAACTATGCACCAATTGATATTAGTGGTAATTCATCATCTACATCATCCATTAATAGATATTCAAACCTAGAAGTACCAATTTATCATTTAACAGGATGGTGGGATATTTTTATAAATGGACAAATAGATACTTATAATAATTGCATGGATAATTTAAGTAATACTCATGGTAACAAACAAAAACAAAAAATAATAATTGGACCATGGTCTCATACTACAATTGGAGAAACTCAGGTTGCAGATATGACATATAAAGAAAATGTAAAAGATTTCACAAAACTTTCAATTGATAATATTGGTTTAAATTTATCGGAAATAGTAAAAAGTGAAATGCTTTTATGGTATAGGTATAACTTAAATTATAATTCTGATTTTTATACAGGTCAACCAAAGTTTTTTATACCCGAGAGTAATAAATGGCAACAATTAGATACAGCAATTTTTGTAAGAATACCATCTGAAGATTACTATGCCAATTTTAATAATTTCCTTAATTTTCTTACAGGACATGAGAATTTTGAGAATTTAAAATTTGAAATAGATAATGATGGTACAATTGATGAATATAGCACAAGTATTGACACAGATACAAGTAATGCAATATTGCAGGGAAATTACATCCCTCCGGAAGACAGTATGTACCTGGATTTTGTAGACATTCCAAATGTAAGATTATATGTTGTTGGACCTATTAACGATAATGTGCCAGAAAATGATAGTGTTGGGAATTACTGGTTTAATTCTGATAAATTTCCTTTAGACTCAGGTGTTGTGAATACACCTTATTATATGCATTCCAGTGGTATATTAGATACTATAATACCTGCTTCTGATGAAGGGTATAAACAATATACACATAACCCAAATAATCCGGTTTATTCTATAGGTGGCAATAATTTCACATTCACAACTCCATCAGGTGTTAGAAGTCATGCGCAAATAAATTTAGCAGATCCATCTCATAGTAATTACACTTTAACACATACTGATGTAATTTCATTTGAAACTGATTATATTGTAGATTCTCTTTGCATTTTAGGAATATCTCAAGTTAAACTCTATGCCGAAACAAATCCGGCTGGGAGCCCTGATTCTACCGATATTGATTTTTTTGTCAAAGTTATTGATGTTTATCCCGATAGTGGCGAATATTTTGTATTTGAAGGAGCAGTAAGCGCACGCGCCAGAGAATATGCCAAATCATTAGCAAATGGACAAGAATACAATTTGAAATTAACTAATATTTATAGTGGAAAGATTTATGAATATTATTTTAATATGTTACCCATAGCATATACATTTGGGAAAAATCATAAATTAAAAGTATTGGTATCTAGTAGTAATTATCCAAAATACCAATCAAATCCTTGTATACCTATTGAAGAAAACGATTTTTTTAGACGTACCCCTAACGATGGCAAAACGTATTCTTTTAATGGAATCCTTTATTGGCCAAGAATTGCAGAACAAAAAATATATTTTTCTCCATCAAATTCATCGCAAATTATTCTTCCTGTTTACGATGGTGTAAGTGTAAATAATTCTTCAAACTCAAAAATTCCTATTATTGATGCAATTAATGTATATCCAAACCCAACAAACGGAATAATAACTATAAAAGCTATGAATTTAGAGAATATTGAAGTATTTAATTTGCAAGGTAAAGTAATCTATAATGGAATAGAAAAAGAAATAGACCTAAGCAATAACTCAAAAGGAATATATATTATAAAAGTAACAACAGACAAAGGTGTAGTAGTTGAAAAAATAGTGGTTGAATAACCAATTCATAGTTGTGAAGATTATTAGTAGGTTCCCAAGTTTTCGATCTGTCAATAAAAACTCATAATAACAACAAATGATAAAAAATTAGGTTTAATAAAATACGATATAATAATATTGCCAATTAAAATAGCAATTTCAAAAATAAATTAAATACCATATACCTAAACAAAAGAACTTTGAAAATAAATCCGTACCAATACGGATACAAAATACCTCACAGCTACATTAACAAAATTACAGATATACATTATTTTTGTTAATGAATGATAAAAGTAAATAAGATATTCATTATTGTTTTTTGTTGTATTATTACAAAAACATCATTTTCGCAAGATTTATTGGCAGTTAAGGGTAATTTTGATATTAAATTATCAGCTTCTTTATACATTAAAGGTGGGCTAGAAGGCAGTGGAAGTGGACAAATTACAAATAATGGCGATATATATATACAGCAACATTCAACAACAGGTTCAGAAAACTGGACAAATAATGCCTCTACAAGCTTTCTCGACGGAACAGGAACAGTTACTTTAAATTCAGGCGAATCGCAATATATTACAGGAACTCAAAAAACAAGCTTTTATAATTTAACTATTAATAATTCCGGTGTTGGAGTAATAATGGAGCAAAATGCAGATGTAATAAATAATCTGACAATGACTAATGGCGACCTAGACTTGCTAAACAGTATTGTTGACTTAAGTATTACTGGTACTATATTAACCGAAATAGAAGCTAACAGAATAAAAGTTGGCAATGTTATGACCAATACAGGAACAATACAGACAACAAAAACAATTAATAATGTTACAAATTATAACCCCGCTAATATTGGAGTAGAAATTACTACAGACCAGAATCTCGGCTCAATTACCATCATAAGAGGACATCAAAGACAACAAGGTACAGGCACATATACAGCTAATTATAGTATAGCCAGATATGTTGATATTCCGGGAATAAGTGAACTTGATGGCTCTAATGTGAATCTTAAAATGTATTACTGGGATGCGGAATTAGACCCAACAGACCATCCCTCTGAAGCTAACCTAATTGAATATCATTCTGTAACACAGTCGGGAACTACGTGGTGGACACCATTGGCGGGCGCAATAAATACTGCCACAAATTTATCAACACCTGCAAATAATCCTTATGGAACATATATTTATGGTATAGCACACCCATTTATCGTTTTTAACGACAGATTTACATTAAGTTCTGATAATGCTCCTTTACCTGTCGAATTATTAAATTTTGATGCACAATGGAAAGATAATACTTATACAAATGTAGAATTAGAATGGCAAACAGCATCTGAAATAAATAATGATTATTTTGAAATACAACGCAGTAGAGATGCAGCATGCTACGTCTCTACATATAATCCATTAAATTGGGAAATCATCGCAACAGTTAATGGCAACGGAAACACTAATCAAACAATTTCATATTTAGAATATGACAATGCTCCATATAAAAATACTACATCATATTATCGTCTTAAACAAGTTGACTTTAATGGAAATTATACATACAGTGATATAAAATGTGTATATCCTTCTGTCGATGTAATTGAAATTATATCCATATATCCAAATCCTGCCGATAAAGAAATAACATTTGAACTTATTTCTACACAAGATACAAAAGTTAATATTTATATAATAGATAATCTGGGAAGAAAAATAATTCACAAGAAAAGTAATATATATAAAGGTAGTAATATATTAAAAATTGATATTAGTAATTTATGTGCCGCCTCTTATATATTACATATAATAACAGAAAGCGGTTTGCATAAAACACAAAAGGAATTTATAAAAAGGTAACCCAAATATTTTTGTTTACATTTATTATAAATTACGAGATATTAAAAATGATAAACCAATAGGATTAGAATCGGATGTAGTAAAAGTATTAGCAGAAATATATTAAAAAAACATTTATTTATACGTACCAGTACGGATGTTTTTTACTTGTATTCCACATCAATATTTCATATCTTTTATAGTATCTTTATCTTTTATAATTTTAAAAACAAAAACAATGAAAATCTTAAAAAACTTACTCGTAATAGCTTTTTTAATTGTCAATTGTCAATTGTCAATTGTCAATTGTTTTGCCCAAAACATAGGCATAAACGAACCAAATCCCGATAATTCTGCATTATTGGAAATGACCTCAAACGAAAGGGGCTTGCTTATACCACGTATGACAATAGTCCAACGGGATGCCATAGCATCACCTGCACAAAGTCTGTTAATTTACAATATAACAGACATGTGTTTGCAAA
>CAYTAU010000063.1:0-22781 GCA_964435855.1 uncultured Bacteroidales bacterium
CCAAACTTCCACCATTTACAGTAATATCTGTTGAAGTACCTTCGCAAATAGTAGAGTTTGTTGCTGATGCACTTGTTGGGTCAATTGAAGCAGTGCTTACAATTACAGCAAGAGTTGAAGATATTCCATCTCCACAAGCATTAGTTCCATAAACTGTAATATTCCCAGATACTGCTGTAACTCCAATATTTAAACTAATTGAATTTGTCGAACTGCTTCCTGTAAATCCTGATGGAAAAGTCCAAACATAAGAAGTAGCATTTGCTATTACTGGAACTGTATAAGTAATTCCATTCTGATCTTGGCAAACTGCAATAGGACCAGTAATTGTGCCTGCAGCATCTGGTAAAGGATTAACAGTTATTGTAACTGTCTGACATGTAGACAAACCACAGCTATTCTGCCATGCACCATAATAAGTTGTATTTGTTGTAGGTGATACAGAAAAACTATTTCCTGTACCTACTAAGGTTCCACCGCATGAGCCAGTATACCAATTAAATGTAGTCCCTGAACCACCTGAGTAAGTTAAAGATGTGGAGTTACCTGAACATATAGTTGTTGAAGATGCTGAAACACTTGTTGGGGCAACAGGTAAAGGATTAACAGTTATTGCAACAGTCTGACATGTAGACAAACCACAGCTATTCTGCCATGAGCCATAATAAGTTGTATTTGTTGTAGGTGATACAGAAAAACTATTTCCTGTTCCAACTAGTGTTCCTCCACATGAACTTGTATACCAGTTAAAAGTTGTACCTGAACCACCTGAATAAGTTAATGATGTAGAGTTACCTGAGCATATAGTTGTTGAAGATGCTGAAACACTTGTTGGGGCAACAGGTAAAGGATTAACAGTTATTGCAACAGTCTGACATGTAGACAAGCCACAGCTGTTTTGCCATGCGCCATAATAAGTTGTATTTGTTGTAGGTGATACAGAAAAACTATTTCCTGTACCTATTAACGTTCCACCACATGAACCAGTATACCAATTAAATGTAGTACCTGAACCACCTGAATAAGTTAGAGATGTTGAGTTTCCTGCACATATTGTAGTTGGAGAAGCTGATACACTTGTTGGAGTAACAGGAAGAGGATTGACTGTCATTGTAATTGTAATTGAAGTAGCAGGACTTCCAGTTGTACAAGATAAGGAAGACGTCATTATACAATATACCTGATCACTTCCAGACAAAGATGAATTTGAATAAGTAGGGCTATTTGAACCAACCGTTGATCCGTTTAAATACCATTGATATGTTGGGGTTCCTCCATTTACAGGTGTTGCAGTAAAAATAACATTAGTTCCAGCACAGATTGTACTTGCAGAAGCAGTAATTGAAACACTAACCGATAAAGGTGCAGTCATAGTACCAAAATCCATCAGAAAATCATTATTGGAAAAAGTCGTAGTTCCCTGATACCATGCACCATTTCCTGGATCTACACCAGTCAAATTTGTTGAAGTAGAAGTAATAGGTGTGATAATTCTTACACCACAGGAATTGCTATAATATCCTAAACGACCATTATATATCGTCTCTCTAAGTGATTTTCCATAATAGGATGCCCATTGTACAACACCAGAACTGTTTAATTCATAAAAAAACATATCATAATCTCCTGCATTTGCTGCTTGATTATAGGATCCTGCCTGAAATAAAGTTGTCATTACTGTGCTTTTTGTATAACCTGAAAGAAATATATTATCATTACTTGAATTAAATGCGATACCTGAAAAATGATTTTCGTCGCTTCCTGCAGAGGGAACATTTGCTCCCAGATATGTAGCCCATTGTCTGACACATGAAGTATTGAATTTTAAAAGAAAGCCATCACAGGCAGCATTGGATTTCGCTGCTTGGTATAATGCACCACCACCTGGGTTTTGTACTGGGAAATCAGTGCTTGCAGTATATCTTCCAATAATGTAAATATTACCCAGTCCATCAGGTTCTACAGTAGAAGGAATATCCATTCCATCACCACCATAATATGTACCCCAAACGGCAGTTAATGAAGTATTGAATTTTGTAATAAACAGGTCTCCATTGGCACCTTTTGTGCTTTGATAATAGGCTCCACCACCAGGATTAACCAAATAATGATGGCTGTTTGCGCCAGATTCTCGTCCAGTAAGAAATAAATTTCCACTTGGATCGCAATGTAGATCAAGACCTTGTCCATAAGCGGTATTTGCAGGATTTGTACTATGTAGATAAGTACACCAGTTCAGAACACAGGAAGAACCAATAAAACGCCCGACAAAAACATCCTGATCACCCAGAATTGAAGATTGATAATGAGCACCGCCACCAGGATTTCTTAGTGGGATTGTATTAGCTGGCGTCCAATCGTATTGCTGTCCTGTAAAATAAAGGTTGGTACCATCGCATGTTATTCCGTTTACTCGAATCATTGTTCCGCTTGTTGAAGCATTTTCATGAGTAAAAATAGTAGCCCACTGGCGAACTCCATCATTATTAAATTTAAGAAAAAAGGATGTTGTTCCATAACACCTGCTCTGATCTTGGTAAAATGCTCCTCCTCCAGGATTATATGTTGGGAAAATAGTTGTGCCGACATCTGTATAACCACCCACGTAAACATTTCCCGAATTATCCAAAGCAAGAGATTTCCCATAGTCTGTGCAACCTGCAAGACAATCATAATCATCACCTCCATAATAAGTTGACCAAATAAGCGTTCTGTTTGCATTAAACTTTAGTATTGCTACTTTTATCATAGTTGTTTTTATAGCATCATAATATGCACCCCCGCCAGGATTTGCCAATGGAAAAGCATTATCATATGTCTGATTTGCGAAGAAAAAATTACCACTGGCATCATATTCCGGGTTTGACCAGCCTGAATTTGAGGAATTTGTATTGTGAAAATAAGTAGCCCATGTAATTGCAGGGTCAATTATCAGAGTATTCTGAAAAATTTCATTTTCACCTGTGAAACCAATAATGTCAGAAGTATTATCTAAAGAGAATGAGATATTTTGAAATATTCCTTCTTCATCTTGGAAAAAAGCAATTGGCTTTTTTTCAGTTAGTTTTTGGTCACCAGCATATATTATAATAAGTTCATCATCGGGTGAAACAGATATATCTTCTGCACCTTCATATTTGAATTTGATATCAGAAATATTACCACCGGGATTCACAATTATATCATATTTTAATCCATTATTAGTGAAATAATAAACCAGATCAATATTATGATATAAGTTTTTATAGGTTATCTTGTTGAAATTTTTAACATTAAGGACTCCTTCAGGACAATGAGCCAGATAATAATTCGACACTTCCGACCTTTCATCTGAAGTCATGACTTTAACATCCGGATTAGTATTAAGAAATTGTAAATCCATTCTGAACATCATGGGTTTTGTTTCAAGAACATTTGCCAGTACCATCTCTCCTTGATTTCTTGCTTTTTGTGATTCTTCAGTAGGAACCTTTTCATATTTGTTGAAAAGATAAACAATACCATTGTTTTTAAAAAACATGGTCACATCATTGAAACTCGATTTATATAATACTTCAGGGTGTAACTGGCCTTCAGCATCTCCAATCTGTCCTTTATTCTGTATAAAGCAAGCAGTATTTACTTGAGGCATTTCTTGTGAATCAATAAAATCCTGATTTTTGGTTTCGACAGCCACTATATTATCATCAACTTGTATTTTATTTTGAGTAAATTTATTGGTAATTGAATAATCATTTTTAATTTGTGAAAAAATGTTTTCAAATTGGCATATTGTAAAAATTCCAATAAAAATTGCACATAGCATAACTCTATTAAAAGTAATTTTAATATTGTTTTTTTTCATAGTGTTGTTTTTTAAAAGATTTAAAATAATAATCAAAATCAAATTTAATAAAATTTAACATATCTTTTTAATAAAATTATCAAAATGTAATTCTAAAAGGCTAATTGGTGATTCTGGATGAGCAATTTGCTTTATTCAATCATTCCTATTATTAGTTATTGTAAGCTCATACATGCCGGCTATTAATTGATAGTTTCCCTTGTTTGATTTTTTTTGCCACAACTAAAAAAGTTTAATTTTTCTGCAGAAGTTCAATATATATTCTTAAATTTGTAAAAAGCAATTACACAAATGGGAAAATATATATTTATAAGCTTGTTGTCGATACTGCTTTTATCGTCAGCTTACTCACAGTATTGCATGGATGGTGGACCAAGTTCAACAATAGATTCTAACGTTGATACAGTTTTGCTTGTGGGCGAAACAAATAGCATTGATTTTATCGGTTGTCCTGGTGTTGTTGGTGTTCAAGATTTAACAACACTACCAACAAATTGGGCAGATTTAAGTGTAGATTCTACTTATAGCCTTTACGTACATTTCGGAACATGCGGAAACAATTATACCGGAGTTGGGCAAGTGTGGATAGATTTCGACCAGAGCGAATCTTTCGACTTATTTGAAACGATTGGTACTTGGGTAGGAATACCTCCTGTTCCTATAGATACATTTATATTTACAGTACCGGCATATGCTGTTGCCGGAGAAACAAGAATGCGAATTGTACATTACGAAGGTGGTTCACTTAATATTAATCCCTGTGATTCATTTGTTTGGGGTTCTGTTATGGATTTTAAAATAACTATTCCTAATGGCTTAAATTGTTCCGGTTATATTGGCGACAAAATAACCGACCCAATTGATGTCCCTGCTATTCCATATTCCGATAATAACAGCAATTCAATATGTTATACAAATCAAATGACATTATATGATTCTCCCGACATATACTATAGAGTTGCAATACAAGATACAACAATTGATTCATTAAAAATATCATTATGCGAATCAAATTTCGACACTTATCTCTCAATAGTTAATAAAAATGATAGTGTAGTTTTCTATAACGATGATAATGCAAATTGCAGTCCTCATTCAGAGATTATTTTTCCTGTACAAGGTTTAGATACTTTATATGCAGTTGTACAAGGCTGGAATCTTGATACAGGAAATTTTACAATAGATATTTCGGTACATTCTTATATTTCCTCATTTGTGAACGAAATAGAGAAAGGTTATTTGATTATATATCCTAATCCTGCAACTGAAAGCCTCACCCTAACCCTATCCAAAGGAGAGGGAACTATTACCCAAATTAATAGTGTTGAGATAATTGATATGCATGGGAAAACAGTTTTTAAGAAAAATAAATATTCTGGTAAAATTGATTTAAGTGAATTAAATTCAGGGATATATATTCTTGCAATTTATAATAAAGAGAAAGTATATCATAAGAAACTTATTATTCAATAGTATTGAACAATGAAAAATAATCTTGTAATATATTTATTAATATTGTTTATATCAGGTAATTTGCTTGCAATAAATGTTTGGCAACAAAAAGCTACTTTACCGGCAGAAGGCAGACATAGAGCAACAGCATTTTCTATAGGCAAAAAAGGATATATGGGATTAGGACATACAAATGCTGATTCTTATAGTGATATATGGGAATTTGATCCTGTAACTAATACATGGACACAAAAAGCAGATTTTGGAGGAGGGAAGAGATATCATGCAGTAGCATTTACAATTGAGAATAAAGCTTATGTGGGATCGGGCAGATATAGTGGTTTCTATACAGATTTCTGGGAATATGATCCCACAACAAATGTTTGGACGGAAATTAGTAACATTCCGGGAGACCCACGTGCAGGAGCCGCGGCATTTGTAATTAATGATATTGGCTATGTAGGGTCGGGAGATGCAGCTGTTGAACAAAATAAATTTTATTCTTATAATCCGATTACAAATACTTGGGATACAATAGCAGAATTTCCCGGTAATCCACGTAATACAGGAGTAGCTTTTTCTGTAGATGGTAAAGGTTATCTTGGAACAGGTAACGGCAGTTATGGTTCTGGTAAAGATTTTTGGGAATATAAACCCAGTGCCGACCAATGGGTACAAAGAGCAAATGTTGGTCCAACTATAAGAGAAGGAGCTACAGGTTTTGCCCTAAACGGAAGAGGATACATTTTAACAGGTAATAATTTTGGTACAGGAATAGATTTCAGAGATGTTTGGGAATACAACCCGGGAACCGATATATGGACACAGATAGAAGATTTTCCGGGTTCAAAAAGGCGATTTATGGTTTCAATGGTTATAGAAAACAGAGCCTATGTTGGTACAGGAACAAACGGCATTAATTTTAACGATTTCTGGTGTTTCGATCAGGTATTATCTGTTATCAATAGATACAATAAACTTATTAAAGTTGATGTTTATCCTGTACCTGCCAAAACTCAAGTAAGAATTTCATTATCTGATGCACCACAGGGAATGGAAAATAAAGAATTGAAAATTGTTATTGTAAACGAATCGGGGAAAATGATATTTGTAAATCCATTTACTAATAGAGAAATAGTATTTAAAAGGAAACAATTAGCAAGTGGGATTTATTTCTTCGTAATACTGTATAAGGATCAAAAAATAAAATCGGGTAAATTTATCTTTCAATAAATGATGAGGTTGACCATCATATTATTTATTTTATTGATTACACTTTCTGTAATAGCTCAGACAGGTAATATATGGATAAAGAAATCATCATTTGGAGGAGACAAGAGAGAAAGATGTGTTAGTTTTTCAATAGGAAATAAAGGCTATTTTGCCACAGGTCAAGATACAAGCGATACAGTTAAAAATGATTTATGGGAATATGATCCGGTAACTGATTCTTGGACACAAAAAGCAAATTTGTCGGGATCGGTACGAAGAAATGCAATCAGCTTTACAATCGATAATTATGCCTATGTTGGTTTGGGTGCTGATAGTGCAATAGCTCCAAATGGAAATATATTGAGCGATATGTGGAAGTATAGCCCTGTAACAAATTCGTGGGTGCAACTTTCAGATTATCCGGGAGGGAACGGATTAGGGATTTACTTTGCAACAGCTTTTTCAATTAATGGCAAAGGATACGTTTGTTGTGGCAAAAAAGGACCAAATGATTATACAGATCAACTTTGGGAATATAAGCCTTATAACGATCAGTGGGTAATACGAGAACCATTTCCGGGGGGTGTAAGATATCAACTTACAAGTTTTACCGTAAACAATAAAGCATATATTGGTTTGGGTACCGATAATGAAGCATATAGAAAAGATATGTGGGAATATGATCCGGCTAAAGATACATGGTTGCAAAAATCAGATTTCCCAGGCTACGAAAGGGCAGGGGTAAGTGCATTTTTTATTAATGATAAAGGATATATATGTCTTGGTGCAGATGGCGGTTTTAAAGATGATCTTTGGGAATATAATTTTACAACAGATTCGTGGACGCTCAGGGATAATTACCCCGGTGATGGCAGAAAATATGCAGGGTCTTTTGTAATAGATAATAAAGCCTATGTTGGAACAGGAAAAGGTTATTCGGGTTTGCGCCGTAGTTTTTATGTTTATATACCATACGAGGCTTTGCTGGTTGAAGACTTATCAAATGATATACAGTTTAATGTTTTTCCCAATCCATTAATAGACAAATCTGTTATTATATTAGGGAATGGAGCAAGTAAAATAAAAAAGATTTCACTCTATAATATTAATGGAATTAAAGTTTGGGGAACAAATATTAATAATTCTGAAAATATAATATTAAAGAATGAATTTTCTCAAGGGGTATATCAGCTTATTGCTTATGGTGATGATATTGTTTGGATTAAAAAAATAATTATATTATAAAATGCATAGCAAGCAATTAAAAATAATTATCATACTATTTTTATTTATTAGTACAGTTTGTGCACAAGATGTCTGGATTAATAAGATTTCGGTAGATGGACCCCCAAAAGGAGCATGCATCGGATTTTCAATCTATAGTACCGGATATATTGGCTTAGGATTAGACGCAGAAGGGTACAAAAGAAGTTTGTTTGCCTATAGTGTATTTTCGGAAGAATGGAATAAAAAAGAAAGTCTTGGAGGAGCAATAGGCTCGGGTTTAAACAGAGGTTCTGCAGTTGCATTTGTTGTAAACGAAAAAGCCTATGTAGGTTTAGGTAATGGAGATAATCCTTTTTTTAGAGATTTTTGGGAATATGATCCCTTAACTGATTCATGGACTCAGGTTGCTGATTTTGGTGGTACAGCTCGGCGACAGGCAGTTGCCTTTAGTGTAGATTCTTTTGGCTATGTGGGTACAGGACAAGATCAATATGGACTGACAAATGATTTCTGGAAATATAATCCGCTTACAAATACCTGGGATACTATTGCCGAGTTTCCCGGGACACCGAGAAAACAGGCAGTTGGTTTTAGTATGGGAGATATCGCATATGTTGGGACTGGTGATGATGGTGTATTTACAAGAGATTTTTGGGAATACAACACAATTACAGATACATGGACAGAAAAAGCACCTTTTCCGGGAAGTCCTCGTTATGGTGCTGTCGGTTTCAGTATTTATCCGGATGCTTATATAGCCACTGGTTATGATAGTACTTTGAATTATAAAAAAGATGTATGGGTATTTAATTATTGGAACCAGACATGGGAACAAAAAGACGATTTCCCCGGACCTGCAAGATCTAATGCAACTGCATTTGTAGTTAACGGTAAAGCCTATTTAGGAACAGGCTATAATGGTAATTATCTTGATGATTTTTATGAGTTTATTCCGGCAGTTGGAATACTGGAAATTAAAAAGAGAGTTGAATGTATGGTTTACCCTAATCCTTCCAGTAATGAATTTTATATAAATGCACCTGAATGTTCACAGAAAGCAGATATACAGATTTATAACAGTAATGGGAGTGTGGTAACTAAACATTTTGAAATTGAGAAATTTGGTGCATATAATCTTAAATTAAAAATAAAATCAACTCAGATTCCCGATGGAATTTATTATTTACAAATAAGTGAAAACGAAATAAATATCTATTATAGTTCAATTTGTATTATAAAGTAATGAAAGTATATTATCCAATATTTATATTGTTTATGTTGTTTTGTGCATGTCAAACTAATACTGAAAAGATTGAAAATGTTGATATAGGTATTGTTGACAAAACAGAAATGAATCTGGAAATAAAAACTTTATATAACGATAGTATTGGTTGGGGCTATCAGATCTATGTAAACGGCAACATATATATCAACCAACCACATGTTCCAGCAGTACAAGGTCTTCGTGGATTTGAAACCGAAGAACAGGCAATGAAAACAGCAGAATATGTTTCCCGAAAAATAGAGAATGGCGTTATGCCACCCACGATCAATATTGAAGAAATAGATAGCTTATTGCCTGACTAAATTTATTAAAAATCTATTAATTCAATATCAAAAGTTAATTCAGCTTTAGCCGGAATTACCGGTGGATAGCCTTTTTCACCATAAGCTAAGTTGTAAGGTATTGTAAAATGGAATTTTTCTCCTTTTTTCATCAGTGCAATACCTTCATCCCAACCTTTTATAACTCTGCTTTTGCCCAAGGGGAACGAAAAAACTTGTTCTCTTTTTATTGAAGAATCGAATATTGTTCCATCGTCAAGATAACCAGTATAATGTACAGTAACTGTTGCATTTTCAGGAACTTTTTCACCTTTTGTTTCTTTAACAATAATATATTTAAGACCAGATTCTGTTGTGTATTGCTTTTTGCCTTTAATCTTAAAAGGTTCAACAATAATTGGTGGAAGTACATCAATAAGTTCAATATCAAATGTAAGTTCAGCTTTTTCCGGTATTACAGGTGGTCTGCCTTTTTCGCCAAAAGCAAGTTGGTAAGGAATTATTAAACGAAATTTATCTCCTTTACTCATTAGTGATAAACCCTCATCCCAACCTTTTATAACCTGATTTGCACCTAATTCTATTTTTATTGGTTCACCTTTTTGTACCGAAGAATCGAATATTTTGCCATCTTTTAAATAACCGGTATAATGTACTGAAACTCTATAACCTTTTTTTGCTTGTTTTCCTTTTTCATTATTAATTTCAAAATATTTTAAACCTGTTTCAGTAGTTTTATACTCAATTCCTGTAGTATCATAAGCTGTAATTTTAACTGCTTTCTGAACATTAATAAGGTCAACATCAAATATTAAAGTTGAATTTGCAGGAATTTTGCCGGTTGAACGAGCTTCATAACCCAATTCAGGTGGTATAATAAAAGTAGCTTTGTCGCCTTGATGTAAAAGGGCAACACCTTCGACCCAACCTTTAATTACCGGATCCTTTCCTAAAGTAAAAGTGAATGGTTGTTTTCTGGGATATGAACTGTCAAAAACAGTATCGTTAGTTAGTTTTCCTGTATAATGTAAGGAAACTTTATCACCGGCTTCGGCTTTAATACCTCTTCCTTTTTCAGTAATTTTATATTTTAAACCTGATGGAGTAGTTATAAAACCATCATCTTGCTCAGCTTTTTGAGAAAAACTAAAACTTAAAGCAAATAAGCCAATTAGTGTTGTAAAAAGTAATTTTTTCATAATTTAAATTTTTGCATTTTATAATATTATTAATTTTAAATTTTTAATATGATGTAACCGACAATAATTCAATTTCAAAAACTAAAGTAGAATATGGAGGTATTGGTCCTTTTTCTACATCTTTATAGGCAAGTTTAGATGGAATTATTAATGTGGCGGAGCCTCCTTCTTTCATTAAGGCAATTCCTTCGTCCCAACCTTCAATTACTTCATTAATACCAAGCCTGAACTTCATTGGTTCGTTTAGTTCATAAGAAGAACTAAACGGTTTACCACTAATAAAAGCCCCTGTGTAATGCACACTTACATTGTCTCCTTTTTTGGGTTGTTTGCCTTTTCCTTCAACATTGCTAACAAAATATAATCCGCTTTCTGTTGGTTCAACTTTTGTGCTTGTTCTTTGTAAATAACCCTTTAAAAGATCCATTTCTTGCTCTTCGTTGGCTATTAGCATTTTTTCTCGTTCAACTTTCCATTCTTTATAATTGAAAATTTTAATTAATTTGATATAAAATATAAGTTTTTCATCTAGTTTAATAAAATCCGGTGTTTCCCTTTCTTTGGTTTGTTCGAAAAAATCCTTTGCATTGATCTTGAAAATTGCACTATCTCCAATATGCATCATTCCAAATGCATCTTCAATACATCCTCCGTTGTGTGATGGCTCATCCATTTTCATTCTAAAAGAACTTTGAATTTCTTTAGTGTCAAATAGAATGGAATCATTTTCTCTTGTATATTTTAATTTTAAAACTAGAATATCGCCAATTTGTGGTATAACAGAGTCAGTGTTTTCTGTAATTATTTTGTATTCCAATCCGGTTTCATGAGTTTTAAAATCATCGGAATTTTTGCATGAAACAATAAATATAGCAAATAAGAATACGATAATTATTAAGTAATTTTTTTTCATTTGATTATTCTAAATTTTATTTTGCAAGTTTATGGTTTTACAATTAAAGAATCAAAAATATTATTATTAATACTTTCTAATTTTACTTTAAATATTACTGAAGTAAATGGTGGAATTATTCCTGTTGAAGAACCCTTATTGCCAAAAGCCAAATATGATGGCATAATAAAAAAAGCTTCTTCTTGTTCGGTCATTCTGCCAATAGCTTCTTCTAACCCATGAATTACTTGCCATTCCTGACCATAAATAAAATCAAAAGCTTTATTTCGTTTCCATGTAGAATCAAAAATATTCCCGTTTAAAAATCGTCCTTCATAATTTACAAAGATAGTATCGCCGAGATGTACAGGTAAGCCATTACCTTCTTTAATTATTAAGTGAAAAAGTCCTGAATTTGTAGGGTCAACACTAATTTGCTCATCTTCTATAAAATGTTTTAATAATACTTGTTCATATTCGCTAAAATCTTCGATCCACGAAAGAAATTCATCTTTCTCTTTTTTGAATTGTTCCGTAGTTTTTACATTTATTACTTTTACCGATACTTTCATTACATCTTTATGTTTAAAAAAAGAAGGTAGAAATGTATTAACGGTTTTTTCAAAAAAATCTTCGGCACTAATAATAAAAGTTGCACTATCTCCTTCTGAAAGCATAGAAAAACATTCATCGATCGATCCGTCAAATTCCGATTTTGTTATTTGAATTTTTCGATGTGCTTTAAAAAAAATGGAATCATTAATAGTTTGATAAATGATGTCAACAGTCAAGTAATCACCAATATCTACTTTTTGGTTTCCTTCGTTTGTAGTATGTAATTTATAATCAATACCTGTATCAGTAAGTTCATACCCCGGATATTCAGATCTGTTGCAAGAAATAAATTGCATGAATAAAACTATTATAGATAAACTAATAAAATTAATTTTGATATGTTTAAATGCTGTATTCAAATTGTAATTTTGTTAGTCTGTAACTTTTAATAATTCAACATTATAAACTATTATTGAACGGGCAGGAATTCGATTTTCATCACCAATTAAACCGTGTGCTAAATATGGCGGTATAATAAAGCGAGCTTTATCTCCTTCATTCATCAATAAAACACCCTCTTCAAGACCGATTTCCACGCCACCATGTCCAACTTTAAAAGTTTTTGGACCAAGTGAATCTGATGTATAACAAAGTTTTCCGTTAAGTAATTTAACTTCATAGTTAATTGTTGCATATTTTTCATTTTCAGCTTTTTCTCCCTTGCCTTTATGATAAATATTATAATATAATCCTGTTCCTGATACTTGCATATTCCATTTTCGTCTTTTGTAATAATTTTCAATTCTTACTTTATCTTTTTCAACAAGTGTTTTATTTACGTTTTCAAGAGGTTTTTTGAATTTGTAATAATCATTATCTGTTATTTTTTCCACATCACTATTACATGAAAAAAAAGCAAAAATTAACATGATAAAAATTGAAAAATAATATGTTTTAGAATTATTAATAATCATCTATAGATTTTTTCCCAAAAACTCGGGATAAAATTTTGTGCTAAAATTACACATTTTATCTGTAAAAATACAAATGACTAAAGTGACTAAAGTGACTAAAATGAGCTAAAATGCATAAATTCAAACGATTGTAATTTTAAGTATTTTAGCTCATTTTAAATTTTAGGCATTTATAATAAATAATTTTATATGATAGAATTGAGCCTCATATTCAAATCTTTTTGAAGGTTTTTAAGAAATCTCATTTTAAGATAGTTCTTTAGAATATTTTTCAAGTAATTTTTTGAATTTACTTATGGTTTCATTTATTGATAAATTATATTGTTGACCTCCTGCAGCATTTTTATGACCACCACCGTTAAAATGTTTTTTTGCAAATACGTTTGCATTAAAATCCCCTTTTGAACGAAATGATATTTTAACATGATCTCTTTGTTCTGTAAATAAAACTGAAAAAACGATGTTCTCTATTGATAAAGGGAGATTTACAAAGCCTTCTGTATCGCCTGTTTGATAATTGAATTTTCTGAATTCATTTTGTGTTAAACTTATAAATGCTGTTTTGAATTTAGGAACAACTTCTAATTTGCTATTAAGGCAGTATCCCATTAGTCGCATTCTGTCTGAAGAAAAATTGTTATATATATTATTAAAAATTTCATCTTTATTTATTCTATAAGATAAAAGTTCAGAAGCAATAATAAGAGTTGCAGGGTTAAAGCCGTAATTAAATGATCCTGTATCTGTCATGATGCCGGTAAATAAACATTCTGCAACTTCTTTTGTAATGTATTTTTGATAATTTAAATGTCTTATGATTTGATATAAAAGTTCAGCAGTTGAAGAAACACTTGTTTTTGAGATAGCAATATCAGGAAAGTTATCAGGATTTGGATGATGATCTATCAATATTTTTATTGCTTTTGAATTTGCTACATAAGTTGCCATATCCTTTACCCTGTCAAGATTATTGAAGTCGAGACAAACAATGGCATCAGCATCATTTATAAATTGAATAGCGTCATTTTTAGATTTATTGAAAATAATGATATTTTTATTTTCAGGCAGCCATTCAAGAAATTTTGGATATGTGTCAGGAGAAATAACTTTAACCTGATTACCTAAATTTTTCAATATTATATATAAAGCTAAACCTGATCCTATTGCGTCGCCATCAGGATTGGAATGAAATATTATAACAATGTTTTTTTTTCCTGAAAATATTGTGTCAAGTTTATTGATTATATGTTTTTCTATTTTAATCAAAGAAATTTATTTTAAATTTACTCTAAAATTTATTTTTGCAAATATAATCAAACTGTATTAGAAAAATATAGTTTATCCAGATGGAATTCGTATTTATTGGACTTTTTGAAGCAATATCAATAATTTTATAATTTAATTTGTTTTTATTTTAAAAAGTATTTTTACATTTGTTTGCTAATCTATAACTTGAATTATGAAAAATAGAAGTTTTAAAGCAATTCTAAAATTGTTATATGCAGGATTATTCTTTGCATTAGTTTTTAATGCTTGTACCCCTGCTTATGTTCCTAATGTAATTAATACTCCGCTACTTAGTAATAAAGGGGAGTTTCAGTGTGCAATACATACAGGAACTGCGGGTAATGACCCGCAATTTGCTTATGCAATTACCGACAATATTGGAGTGATGTTAAATGGTAGTTTTGCAAACAGAACATCTGATTCTACCGATGATTTTCATAAGCATCAATTTGTTGAAATAGGTTCAGGATATTTCACAAAACTTGGTAATAGTGGAAGGTTTGAAGTATTTGGTGGTTTTGGTTTAGGAAAACTTAAAGCAAAATTGGATAATAACTTATGGATGTCGTATGAGGATGTTACCAGTAACAGAATTTTTATTCAACCTGCAATTGGAGCTGCCACAGAAATTTTTGATGCTAGTTTAGCTGCTCGTTTTGTAATGGTAAATATGAAACAAAGTTCTGCCAAAAATACAGGATTATTTTTAGAACCGGTTATGACAACAAAAGTAGGTTATAAATATGTAAAACTTGTATTTCAGTTAGGATTATCTTTTCCTTTAAACTCTAAAACTCGCGAATTCTCTTATCAACCATTTATATTTTCAATAGGGTTAAATGGATATATTGGCAGAAACTATAATGATTATAAAATAAAAATATAAAAGATTTTTTGTTTTTAAATAATAATAATAATATATTTGAACATTATATTGTCTAACTAAAATTTATTAATTATGAAAAAATTTATACTTTCTTTTTGTGCTGTGTTATTTATTGGGAGTATTTTGTTTGCCCAAGTACAACCAACAAATGCCAGTTTTGAAAACTGGACTTCTGCAGGAACATATTCAAACCCGGATGGTTGGAAATCAACTAATGCAGACATTGGACTTGTTTTTGAGACTACAACTGAGCAAACTACAGGTGCTCAGGATGGTGCTTCTTTTGCAAGATTAACTACTATAGATGCTTCGGGTATTTATATATTACCAGGAATATTGACATTCGGAATAATTAATATTGCTAATCAAACTTTAACAGGAGGTGTACCATATACTGACAGACCTGAGTATTTTAGAGGATATTATAACTATAATTCTACTGGTGATTTATGTGGAATAGGATGTTATTTTACAAAATGGAATGGAACTTCTGCAGATACTGTTGCAACAGGAGCTTTCTATTCAGATGTTTCTACAGCATCTTGGATTATGTTTGATATTTTAATTGATTATCAACTTGCGATTGCACCGGATACAATGAACATTATTATTTCATCATCTGGAACTACACCTGTTATTGGTAGTGTGTTAGATGTTGACAACCTGTACTTTGTAGGTCTTGTTCCTGTTGGACTTAATAAAATTAATGGTAGTGAGGAATTAACTATTTATCCTAACCCTTCAAAAGATATATTTAATATTACGATTTCAAATATTAAATCTGTTGAAGTAATTGATATTACAGGAAAAGTTATTTATTATTCATCATATAAAAATAATGTTAATAATGTTAAAATTAATTTAAGTGATAAAGAAGTGGGGGTATATCTAATCAAAATAAAGACAGATAGTAAAGTAATAACAAAAAAGCTATTGCTTAATTAATTTTAATAAAAAACTTTTAATCCAAAAAGCGTAGCTTAATATAATCTACGCTTTTTTTATAAATAACTAATTTTAAATTTAATCTTAAAAACTAATTTATTATGAGAAATTTTTTACATTTAATTATTGCTGTATTTATTGGATTTTCATTAAATGCACAAATTACAATTAACTCTAACAATATTGTTGATGTTGGAGATGAAGTGTATCAGGCATTTGATACAATTCCTGATGCTACAATAGTTCCCGGTAGTGCCGGAGCAAGCCAGGTTTGGGACTTTTCAGCTTTAGTAATTTATACACGTGATACTATGGCTTTTGTTAGTCCTGCTTCTACACCTTATGACACAGCATTTGTAGGAGACAATGTTGCTATGTTTATGTCTGAAGAAAATGCTTGGGCATATTTGAATAAATCTACCTCAAATTTGGAAATGATGGGTATAGTCGGAGATCTTTTTGAAACAGGGATGGTTGCAATTGAATTTAATCCTGGTGAAACAATTATACAATTTCCATTTACATATTTGAATAGTTTTAATGATAACTCTCAATGGGAAATAGTAATTGATACTATTAAAATGATTCAAATCCTTGATAAATTTGTTGAAGCAGATGCATGGGGAAGTATGACTACTCCACTGGGTACTTATGAAGTATTACGTATATTTTCAACAAGAATTGAAACTCAGGAAATTTATTTTGATTCACTGGGTAATTGGGTGTTATATCATACAAGTGCTGATACTTCATATAATTATGAGTGGTGGACAGATGATGTTGCTATGAAATTCCCATTAGCTTCATTTAGTTGGGATATAGATAGCATGTCTGTTGATGGCGAAGTGGAATTTTTAGAAAATATTGCAATATCAGTTCCGGAAATAAATGCTGAAAATATTAGTATTTATCCAAATCCCACAAATGGAAAATTTTTAATACAGGCAGAAGGCATAGAGAGAGTTGAAATTATGGATATGCAGGGAAGAACTGTTAATCAATTTACAATTAACAATACACAATGTACAGTTAATTTAAGTGATAATCCAAAAGGAATTTACTTTATAAAATTAACAACAGATAAAGGTGTTGTTGTTGAGAAAATTGTTTTGGAGTAATATAAAATTGAATTTCTAAATTAAAAAAGGGATTAACTTATATTAATCCCTTTTTCATGCTATTTTTAAGAACAGACACCCGGTTTAGAAATTATTCTTGCAAGAGAAATTGTTGTTTCTGTTTTTTCTATGCCATCAATAGAATTTATTTGATTAATAAGTATTTTACGTAATTGTTTTGTGTTCTTACATAAAAGTTTAGCAAACATGTGATATTTTCCGGTTGTATGGTGAAGCTCAACTAATTCTTCAATTTTTTCAAGTTCAGAAACTACATTTTCATGTTTTTTCCCATTAATTATTAACCCGATAAAAACCAATAAACTATATCCGAGCACTTCAAAATCAATATCAACATTAAAGCCACGTATAACCTTAAGAGCTTCTAGCTTTTTAAGTCTAACATGAACAGTTCCCAAAGAAATATTTAATTGTTTTGATATTTGTTTATAAGGTGTTTTTGCTTTTTTCAATAAAATATCAATAATATCAAAATCTGTTTTATCAAGTTTAGACTGTTCCATTTGAAATATTTTTAAAAACTAAATAATTATATTTTCAGAATAAAAATTTTGTTAAATATAATAAAAAAAACTGATTTTCAAAACGAAATGGGATTTTTTTATTATTCTAAATAAAATATAATGAAAAAAACATGCTTGGCGGGGAGTTGTATGTTGCAGATAAATAGTCATATATGGCGGTCATAAAAAATGCTGTATTTTGGTGATTTTGGTATCGGATTTGAAAAACAGTTTAAACATTTTACTATTGTACCTGAGTTCCGATATTCTTATGGAAAAATAATGCAAACATATTATTTAATAGTTAACTTTAAAGTGTGATAATTCCTACAGATAAAAAACAATATCACGCAAGTGAAAAAATAAAAGTTAAACCTATAAACTAATCAACCTTCTATTTGAATAACATCATTATTGTTAGTAAGCTTTGTGGTAAAATCGGCTTGTTTAAGTTCAAACTGCTTGTAGCGGAAAGTATCTTTTATAGAATATTCGTGTTTTTTAATACCATTTGAATAGTAAAGTTTAATAATAATATTTTCGGTATTATAAACCTCAAAATTCTCCTGATTTACTATCAATTTAGCTTCTATAACAGTTGTAAGTTCTTCCTGAAATAATGGGCTTTTGTTAGCAATTGCAAAAACACTGTGTATGCCATCGTGTTTTGAAAATTTGTTTTGCAAAGCCGAAAAAGTTGGGTCGTGCAATGCCGATGGAATATACAACTCAAATTTATATGTATGTTCTATTGCGCTGCTAATGTTTCTAATTAAAAATTTAGGAAAAAAGTTCATTTCGGTATATAATCCATTGTGTAAAACCGGAACTCCTCCTGTGTTTATTAATCCAAAAAATTCAATATCGGCAATATTTGTTTTGTTATAGGCCATTCTAACTTCATATTCGTCCATCACAACTTCTTTAAAATTCGACCTTTTGTAAAACTTTTTATCGTAAGCCATGTGTGGAGCTTTAGAGCTTTCGGGAATTTTAAATAATATTATCGATTTGCTTTCGTCATTATCAAAAACAATTTTATGAATTTCAAGACTTTCAATATTTTTTTGAATACGACTGTTTAAAAGACTTTGTAATTTTTCAACAGTTATTTCATTTCCATTGATAAAAGAAATTTCTCTTGCTCTTCTTTTCTTTGTTTCAATACCAAAAACTAAAATCCCGCCAATTGTGTTTGCAAAAGATGAAATCATTACAGAAAGTTTATCAAGCATTCTGTCATTAACAACCGATATTTCATCGGAGCGCTTAAATTCTATATCCAAATTTTCATCAATTCTGTATTCTATAAGTTTTAGAATATCACTTTGGCTTATATCTTTTTTGTTAAGAAACTGAAGCATGTTATTTTATATAAAAATGTTAATCAAGAGTTGATTTTATATGAAAATCATCATGAAATCAGAGAACTATCTGGTATTGTTGCTGGTTACTTGTTACTTGTTTTTAACATTATACTTTTAACAAGTAACCAGAAACAAGCAACAAGTACTTCACTCGTCTGATTTTCAGCAATAATTTTCAACCCCTGCCCACCACATGTAGGCTTGATTCGTATCAAGAATAAAAAGTAAAAGTAATAAAAAAACCACGCCAAACATGACGCGGTTTTAAAAAAATGAAAAAAAATTAAATTAGAATTAGTTTTCTTTTGGTAATGAACCAGGTATTTCAACTTCGCCGGTAATTTTCAGTATTATTGTGCTATTTTTAGGGTCATTAGTTATTACTGTAATTGTTTTATTTTGTTTTCCTTTTTTTCCTCTTGAATTAAAAATAGTTTTTATACTACTTGTTTTGCCTCCTTTAATAATTTTATCGGCAGGGCTAGTTGCCGTGCAACCACAACTTGCTTTAATTTTTCGTATTATTAAATCATTTTTTCCTTCATTTTTAAAAGTATATTCATGTGTAACACTTTCTCCTTGTTTAATTTTCCCAAAATTAAAAACAGTATTATCAAATTTAATTATAGCTGCATCAGCAATTTCTTTTTCTGTTAATACGGAAAAATCTTCTTTAATAGAAGCACTTATCGATAATCGGTTTCGTTGATTATTATCATCATTAATAATAAGATTTACTCTGTTGATCATAAATCCCCATTCTTGCTCCCCTTTTGCATTTTTGTTTAAACTTGCATCATAACTTGCAACAATTAAAGCTTTTTGTTTAGGTTTAATAATTTCAGGTTTTGCTTTAATAGTAATATGGTTAGGAACTCTGTCAAATGTTATTTTCATATCAACAAAACCATCATTTATAACAAGTAATGAATCTGTTTTCTTTTCGTTACTTTTAATTTTAACAAAAGCCAGATGATTTGATTTTAAACGTAAATCTCCCATCTGATGTGGAAATAGATCAGCAATAGTTTTTGGTTTGGGAACAACAACTCCTTGAATTCTTAAAACCTTGGTAGGTGTTTCGGAATTTGACAAAACAGTTAATGATTTATTAAATTTTCCGGGTCTGTTTTTAGGATTATAAGTTGCTTTTACCGAACCGATTTTGCCGGGTGCAATTGGTGTTTTTGTCCATTCGGGCGAAGTACACCCACATGATGCTTTTACATTGCTTATTATTAATGGCTCGCCACCAGTATTTGTAATTTCAAATGAACAGGTAACAGGACCATCTTCTTCTTTAATTGTGCCAAACTGGTGAACTTCATTTTTAAACGATATTGTTGCTTTTTTTGATTGAGAAAAACTTGTTATACTGAATGTAAAAAGGATTATTAGCAATGTTATAATTACATTATTCTTCATTTTGTAGATTTTAATAGAATACAAATTTAAACCGTTTATACTATTTAATAACACTCATTAACAAACATTAACAAAGAATAAAACCATGTTTGCCATTGGTAGAATCACGATTGTAAATAGAATTTATTTCGTATTGGTATAGTTTAAAAGCATTGCAGTGTATTGAATTCAAAAAGTAGGGACAAGTCTTTTTAGCCACGGTGTAACTTTAAGTAATAACATGATTATGTAATATCCTTTGGGCTGTTTTATAATTATAATTGAGCCATTTTTTAGTATTTACATAATCACCCTATTAATACCATTTGCATATTCTTTATTTAGAATAATATCTGTAATCTTTTGGTAATCTTTTTTATTGTTTATAAAATCAATATTATTTATATCAATAATAAGGACTTTAATATCGGTGTGTTTTTTAAAAAAATCGAAATAGCCTTCTTGTATTTTTTGCAGGTATTCATAGCTTATTTCCTGCTCATAATCTCTGCCGCGTTTTGCAATATTGGCAAGTAGTTTTTCAACATCTACATGCAAATAAACATACAGATCGGGTTTTGGCAACGATTTATATATAAGGTCGAATAGTTTGCGATAAAGATTATATTCGTCGGGCGGAAGAGTTTGCTTTGCAAATATCAGCGATTTCATAAAAAAGTAATCGGCAATGGTAAATGTTGTAAAAAGCTCAAATGTGGCAAGCTCGTTTTTCAACTGATTGTAACGTTCTGCCAAAAACGAAAGTTCTAAGGGAAAAGCATACCTATCGGGATTTTTATAAAATTTTGGCAAAAAAGGATTATCGGCATATTGCTCTAATATAATTTTAGAGTTGTACTTCTTTGTAATGCTTTTTACAAGACTTGTTTTGCCTGCACCAATATTTCCTTCTATTACAATTAGGTTGTAGTTCATGCTTTTCAACAATATTGATACTTTATATTAAAATGACTAAAATAATTAAAATTGCAAAATACTTAAAATAAATTACAAAAAACAAATTACGGCTGCCCGTTCTTCTCGAATATGAAAAAATGAACTTATTTTGTTTATTTGGAGATTATGATTACTTTTATAATGCAAATTTTTTAAACTAAAATCATGAAAAAGTTATTAATTGTATTATTTATATTCGGAATAGTTTTCAACTTGCAATCGCAAGAAGAGATTGCAAAACAAGAAATTCTTGAACTTACAAATTCAGAACTCGAAAACATTGGTGTTTTAATGAAAGGACAACATATAATTATTAACAACAATATTCCCGGGTTTGAAAAATATGAATTAAGTGTTGAAGGAAATTCTTATTCTCCTTTTATAGAAGAAGGAAAGTACCCACTTACCGAATTTGATTTTTATCCCTACTATATTACCAATATGGATAGCTTAAGTGGTTTTACATGGATATCTGATAAAGAAAATGAATTGAAAGGCGACCCATTATACATGAGAAAAATGTTGCTCAATTATCTTGTGCCAGTATGCATGAAGCAGTCTAACGATTCAGACAAATGGGGCGATGATCTGCTTTATTGGTTTACACCAACAAAATCGTTTTGTAAGGCTGTACCAAAACGCTATAAAATAATAAGGGAATATACCAATGATTCTAATATTACATCAGATGTTGCATTAGAGTTAGATGAGGTAGAACTTAAAAAAATTGGTTTTATAATAAATGATGATGAGATATGTCTAAATACTTATGTGCCTAAAAAAGAATACGTGGTATCATGGTCTAATAATAAAACAGAATGTGGATCTTCTATGGTTTCTGGTGGTGGATTAAAAGAAATGTATCCAAAAAACAAAAATTTTGATATGTTTAATGTAGATTATTATATTGTGCAGGTAACATTTGTAGGTGGTTCAAATAACTATACTGATACTGGTTATAAGGGGCGTGCAATACCAATTTATATAAGAAATTCTACAAGAAACTATATTGCTAAATATGATGTTGTAATTTATTTAAAATACACTCCCGATCTAATTGAAAGACTTCCTAAGTCTTGTAAATGGTGGGAAATGCCCGATGTATATACTGTGAATTTAAAGTAGAAATTTAAACTATTTTTTCTTTACACTCCACAAAAAAATAAACCGCAATACACATTGCGGTTTATTAAGAAACGTTATAACAGAACATAACACGATAATGATACTTATAAAACGCAGCTAATGTTATTTTATTGTGTGCTTTATGCCCTAAAAATGATTTCTAGTGCACCCAAAGTCATTTCTTGTGCACCTAAAGTCATTTCTGGTGCACCCAAAGTCATTTCTGGTGCACCCAAAGTCATTTCAG
>CAYTAU010000064.1:0-22154 GCA_964435855.1 uncultured Bacteroidales bacterium
ATCCATTTATTTCTTTATTGATATTTTCTATTTTTTGTTTTAATTCTTGACTAAAACAAACATTTAAAGAAATAATTAATAGAAAAATAAATACAATAGCTTTTTTCATAATTCAAATTTTTCTGCATCCTATATTTAAACACTATTATTAAACGTTTTTTTTTGTAAAAGGTTTTTACAATATTATATTAGAAATGATCTTATACAAACTTGCTTGCTTTGAGGAAATATTTGAAATGAATCCCACTCATAAAAGTAGATTGAGAATTTTGATGCCAAAGCAAATAAAGAGAATTAAGGAATTTTTAGGTTAAAATGCATTAAGTTAATTATAAGTAATATTTTATAAATTTATTTTTTTGAAATTAATTATTAATTTTAGAGGTTCTCTGTTGAGAAATAATTGTATTTGATTTATTAAATAAATATGGAAAATATAAATACTGAATTTCAAAACTCTAATTTAAATTTAATAGATAATTTATCTATTAAAATAAAGAATATTTATGAATCAACTAATTGTGATAATTGCAATAAATCATTATGCGGCAGTTGTTTGAATTCTATTAGGCAAGGTTTGGAATACTTATGCTTTTATACATGTCATTATTATAACATAAAAATAACAAAGAAGAATAAAGATGGAGAAATAATAGAAAATGAAAATCCTACTTTATCTGACTTGACATCTATAATTGAAAAATATTTTAAAGAAAATAATTTATCGTGGAGCAAAGAAGTTGGCACTCACATTGGTTCAATTTGGATTCTTGGCAATCTTGGTTCTCATGCTCAGAAAGACTTGATAACAAATAATACTGAGATAAAAAAGGAGACTATAATAAATGCAAGAAATTCTATGTATATTGTTACAAAGTGGTTTTATAATCACTTTAAAGTTGAATGCCCTATAAATCCTCAGGTAACTAGTAATAATCAAAATAATAACGATGATATTGTTAATAGAATAGAATCTCTACAAACTAAAATTTCGGAAATTGCAGCTAATAAACAAAATTATATTACTCCTGAAGTAGATTCAACAACTGATGAATTTGATGAAATATATTGGGATGATTTAGTTGAGGCTATTGATACAGAAAGTTGCATATTATTCATAGGACAAGATATTTCAATTGATAATAACGGAAAATCTCTTCATGAGATTTTTTCTAGCAATATTGAAGGAAGAAAAATTACATACAACAATATAGACAGTTTTTTTATGCCCGGAGCAGATAAGCAATTAAAAATAAAAGCAATTAATTATTATAACAAAGAATTCATAGAATCAAATATTCAAGGCAATAATATTTTACAAAAATTATCTAAAATCCCTTTTAGCCTGATTGTTTCAACTTGCCCTGATGATACAATACACAGAATTTGGAAACAATATAATAAAAATCACCAATTCTTATTTTTTAATGGTCAAAAACAAGAATCGTATGAGCCTACTAAAGAAAACCCAATTGTATATAATCTTTTGGGGAACGCTTCTAAAAATGGAAATTATATTTTCACTCACCAACAGTTTTATGAATATATTAATTCGAAAAAAGACGTGAAGATACCAACAGAAATTGAAACAAAAATAAGAAACGCAGTTCATTATTTATTTATTGGTATTGATTTTGACAAATGGCTTAATAGATTGCTCTTATTTAGTTTAAATCTTGATGCTGAAGGATATTCTTTAAATAAAAAAGATATTGAAGAAATGAATCATGGCTTTATTTATGAGCAATTTAATGTATCAGCAGTAAATAGCAATTATGAGAGTTTTACCGATGCTTTAATTCAAAAATGCAAAGAGAAAAATATTTATGAACCCTTAATTGACACATTTATTAAAAACACTACAGAACAATTAGAAATAATAAAATCCAAACCTTCATCTGAGAAACATATTGTTCAACTCAATGAAATTGAAAAGAAAATTGAAAATATATTGAATGGCTAAAATATTATAATATGTTAAATAAAAGATATCCCGGAATTTCTCCTTTTACAAGCGATCAAAAAGAAATCTTTTTTGGCAGAGAAAACGATATTAATAAACTGCAAAAACTTATACTTTTAAGAAATCAGGTTTTACTTTATGCAAAGTCAGGAATTGGTAAAACATCATTATTAAATGCCGGTGTATTACCTAAACTTGAAAAAGAGTTTATTATTATCAAAATAAGGTTTTTTGCGTATGACAACGAAAAATCCGTTAGCCCGATTAAAACAATTTTGCAAAATATAGTTAATTTAAAAAACGACAATAAAAAAAACAGTAACACAATATTAGACAAGATTTCCGAAAAAGGAAACTATGAAAAAACATTATGGTATTATTTTAAGCAATTACAATTATTAAATGATAATAATCAGAAATTTATTTTAGTATTTGATCAATTCGAAGAACTATTCTCGTATCCAACAAAACAAATAAACCAATTTAAAGAACAACTTTATGAACTAACAAAAGTAGATATTCCCGATAATATTTTAGAATTAATTGCAGAAAACCAGAGTATTGTAGAAAATGAGGATACGGATGTTTTATATGATGACTTGGAAGTAAAAACTGTTTATGCAATACGTTCTGATAGATTGAGTTTGTTAAATGAACTTTCTGATAAATTGCACGATATCCAGGAAGTGTTCTACGAACTTAAACCTCTAGATAATACACAAGCAAAACAAGCAATAATAAAACCTGCCCAAAATAATGCAGATTTTGAAACTCAAGCTTTTGAATATGATGATAAAGCTGTAAATAAAATAATTAATGATTTAACAGAAAATGGCACTCAAAATGTTGAGACAACGCAATTACAAATAGTTTGTCAGAAGATTGAAGAAATTGTCCTGAAAAAGCAAAATAATAAACCAAATCAGGAACATGTAACAATTATTGAAAGCGATTTACCAAAGTTTGAAGATGTTTTTCTAAGTTTCTATAAGGATTCAATAAATAAGATTAAAAGCAGTAAAAAAGACAAGGAACAGGAAAGAGCAAGAATTTTTATAGAAGAACAATTAATTCGTAATGGTCAAAGAATTTCTTTAGATGAAATAATTTGTCTTGATTATGTAAACAAAGAAACTCTTGCAACATTAGTTAATACATATCTCTTACGTGCAGAACATAATTCTACAGGAGGCTTTAGTTATGAATTAAGTCATGATACACTTGTTTCACCCATTGAACAAGCCAAAGAAAATCGTAAGAACGAAGAACAAGAACTAATTGAAAAGAAAAAACAAAACAAATCATACCTTTTAATTAATCTTTTGCAAACTCTTTTTATTGTTTTTATTCTTGCTTTTATTTTAAAATATGAAAGCATAGATTATTATAATGAAAAAGGATATACTTTTTCTGAAAATATAAATATCCCTTTTTATTTGTTTTCCATCTCTATTATTGTTCAGTTTTTAGGATTGATAGCGGGTTCAAAAGAATTAATCAGGGAAAGGAAACTATCATCAGGAATAAGCAATAATAAATTATTGTTTTTTAATAAAAAAATTGGAATGTTATTTATTTTCTCTGCACTACAAGTTTTTCTTATTGTCATTGTTGGTAATTTTATACTTAAAATAAAAGATATGTCATTTTATTATTGGCTTATTCTTTTTTCATCTGTAATTACTGCAAATATTGCTGGATTTTTGATTAGTTTTATTATAAAATCACAAACACTTGTAAATACAATAATACCATTATTATTAGTGCCACAAATATTTTTAAGTGGATATCTTATGAAATTTCAAGACTTAAATCCTTTAATAAGTTCTTATGAATATACCCCAATTGTTGCAGATTTAATGCCTGCCAGATGGACTTATGAAGCTTTAGCTGTAAAACAATTTAAAGATAATAAATATGAAAAAGAGTTTTATGAAGAAGATTTTGTAATGTCAAATGCTAATTATAATAAAGACTACTATTTGGCTACTCTTAAAGCAAAAGTAAAATATTGTATTGAAAATATTAGCACAGATTCTTTAAAAATAGAAGTAATAAGAAATTTACAAATACTCGCTAATGAATTTGAAAAATTGCAAAACGAATATGATATTGAAACAAGTATTCCTGATGAATTAAGAAGTTTTAATTTCAATGAAGAGATACAAAATGAAACAAAGAATCTATGTAATAAATTAAATGCCTTATTCAAAAAGAATTATAATACTGCAAACAGATTCAAAGATAAAAATATTTCTCAACGACAACAAAATGATTACATGAAAAATGAATTTATTAAAAATAAAAATAAATACTATAATGAAAGATTGTCAGACTTCCTTACAAACAAAAACGAATTATGTAGAATACTTGAAACTAAAGATAATAAACTAATTAGGTTTATTGAGCCTATATTTTTCGTGTCTAAATCCAAAATAGGCAGATCACATCTTTATGCACCGAGCAAAAGATTAGGTAATACAACAATTGACACATATTGGTTTAATTTCTTAGTTTTATGGATAATGAGTATTATTTTATATATTCTATTAATTTTAGTTGTTTGGTTTAGGAATTATAAAAACAGAAAGTTTATAGAAAATCTTTAAATTTACTGAGTTAAATAGTTTATTTTATATATATTGCAACAAATTTAAAACATTTAATATTATGGCACAAATGAACGAGGAATTAATCAGAAGAGTCTTTGACGAAATGGTAAAACACCGTCAGGCATTAGCAAAATATCTTATTGTTGATGAAGATGAAGACGAAGATGATGAAGTAGATTATCGTATTCTCGGGGATTTAATTATTAAAAATTTCCCATGGCCTATTGGTGTAGAATTACGAAGATTGTTTTCAGGCTCAATGCGGCAATTAGATCGTTTACGTCTCGACCAGATTTTTAAAACTATTGAACGCACAATGCAGTTTGTTAGTTTCGTAATGATTTCACAGTTATGGAAAGATTCTGCAAAAGGTAGTATTAAAGTACAAGAAAACTTTAGTAAAGATTTTGAAAACAGATTTGCGGTATTAAGCCTTGGAAATTTTACATGGATGATTAGAGCTATTGGCAAAATGTATGAAGAACAGAAAGTTGAATGGTTTATGAATGAAATGAATGAAAATTTTGATAAGAAATTCTTTGCTGCACTCGATTTTTGGGTTCCTGAAAGAAACGAAATTGGTCATTATCAGATAAACCTTACACAAGAAGAAATTGAAAAACGTTGTGTTGAATATGAAGAAAAATTAACTTATATATTACAAACAATATCTTTTGTTGCTAAGTACAAACTTATTTCAGTACGCGAAATAAAAGTGATAAAGCCTAAAAACCAAGAAGCTACATTTCATCATGTAATTGACCTTTTAAATAGTTCTGATTCTGATTTTAAAGGAAAAGAAATTAATGAAACAAGCTATTCCGAAAGCCAGTCTGTTTTATTAATGAAAACAATAAAATCAATTGATGAATATTTGAATCTTTCACCGCTGGTAATAGATACAAATTGTGAGATACTTGACAATAAAGAGAAGTTTGATATAAAAAAAGATATATTCATGTACACTAAATTCCGTTCCGACCACATAATGTATATTGGAACAGAAGTAACCGACAAATGTGATTTAAGGTCATTAAGTAATTACGACATACTTGTTAACGAATACAAAGAAATGATAAAATCCATTTGTGGTTGAAAAATATTAAGCCACGAATGCACGAATAAAAAATAAAACAAACATTCGTGCACCGTGTCCGCCTCTGGCTGATTAGTGGCAAAAAAAATAAATATGAGAAGTCCATTTAAGTTTTTAGATAGTTATACCAAAAATGATAAGGATATTTTCTTCGGAAGAGATAACGAAACCGAAGAACTATATCAAAAAGTCTTTGAAAGTAAAGTGCTTTTGGTTTATGGGGTTTCCGGCACAGGAAAATCTTCACTCGTTCATTGTGGTCTCGCTAATAAATTTGAGGAAAGCGATTGGCTGCCAATAAATATAAGGCGTGGAAATAACATAAATGAAAGCCTCGCAAAAGCAATACAAAAAAATGTCATACAAACCCAATCTGAAAAAGTCCTCCCCTTGGGGGAGGATTTAGGAGGGGCTTTAAAAAACATCTACCTAGACCATTTCAAACCAATCTACCTAATCTTCGACCAATTTGAAGAACTCTTTATTTTTGGAAGCAAAAGTGAAAGAGAAGACTTTATAGAAACAGTAAAAACAATAACAGAAAGTGAGCTTAATTGCAAATTCTTATTTGTAATACGAGAAGAATACCTGGCAGGAATAACAGAATTTGAAAAGCATTTACCTGAAATTATGCAAAATCGTATTCGCATTGAAAAGATGACAAGAAACAATGCTGTACAGGTAATTGAAGGACCATGTAAAGTTGCTAGCATTAATATAGATGAAGGCTTTTCAGAAGCACTTTTAAATAAATTATCACCTGATAGTACCGAAGTAGAACTTACATATTTGCAGGTTTACCTTGACAAACTATATAAGCAATCTCCAGATACATTTACACATTCACTCTTACAATCTTTTGGTGATGTTAAAGACTTACTCGGCTCATTTCTTGATGAACAAATAGCAGAATTAGAAACTCCAGATGAAGGACTAATAATACTAAAGGCTTTTGTTTCCACAAAAGGTACAAAGCGACAAATTACTGAGGAAGAAGTTCAAGATTATGCCCGAACACTAGGAAAGAATATTGAAATAAGTCAATTAAAGAGCCTAATACAAAAGTTTGTAGCTTTAAGAATATTACGTGATAAAAATGAAAGCGGACGCTACGAATTAAGACACGATGCTCTAGCAGCTAAGATCTATGAAAAAATAACCCTTGTAGAAAAAGAATTACTAGAAATACGCCAGTTTATAGAAAATGCCCATGACAATTACCAACGAAGAAAATTACTCTTAAGTAAAGCTGACCTTAGTTATATTGCTCCTTATGAGGATAAAATATATTTTGGGAATGAATTGCAGAATTTCGTAGACAAAAGCAAACGAGAAGTTGAAAAAGCTAAACGCAGAAAACGCTTTATTGTTTCTGCTGCTGCAATTATTTTAATTGCTGTTTTTGCTGGATTTACTTGGTGGGCTTTGAATGAAAGGGCGAAAGCTGTTGAAAAAGAAAAAATTGCTATTATTGAAAAGAATAAAGCTATTAAAGCTATTGAAGAAGCGGGTATTGCAAAAACTGAAGCAAATCTTGCAAAGCAAGAAGCAGATAGTTTAAGAAAAATGAAAATTATACCAACTGCAATAATTTCTGCCACAAAAATGAACATATTTTATGTTGGTGTTGAAAACCCATTTTCGATTGCGGTTCCTGGTATTCCTGCGAATAAAGTATATCCATCTATAAGTGGTGGTGGTGGGAGAATAAGAAGAGGAAAAGCTGAAACAGAATATACTATTACTGTTAGCACTCCAACTAATAATTGCAAAATTAATGTTACTGTTGAAATAGATGGTAAAAGGAAAAGTATTAGTTCAAATAAATTTAGAGTGAAAAGAGTCCCTAATCCAGTTGGTAAGGTTGCAGGGAAAAAAGGCGGAAAAATTAAAAAAACTACTTTGCAAGCACAATTAGGTGTCCAAGCTGATATTGAAAATTTTGATTTTGATATTAAATATCATGTCACAAGTTTTACATTAATTTCTCTTATTGACGGGTTTACTCAGAGTGCATCATCAAATAGTTCATCTTTTTCTGAAAAACAAAGAAAAATAATTAAAAGAACTAAAAAAGGCAGTTATATTTTTATTGCTGATATTAAAGCAAAAGGTCCAGATGGTACTATAAGAAATATTAGTGGAATAATATTTAAAATTGAGTAAAGATAATACTATATGAAATCACCTTTCAAATTCCTAGACAGTTACACCAAAGAAGACAAAAACATCTTTTTTGGCAGAGACAATGAAACAGAAGAATTATACCAAAAAGTATTTGAAAGTAAAGTGCTTTTGGTTTATGGTGTTTCCGGTACAGGGAAATCTTCACTTATACAATGTGGTCTTGCTAATAAATTTGAAGAAAGCGATTGGTTGCCAATTAATATTCGTAGAGGAGCTAATACCGATTAGTAATCAAAATTACCGATAAATTCACTCTGTTCTTTATCGATATTTGATTATCTACCGGCATTTACCATTGTAATTTCAAAACTTGTTTACACGGCATTTTGAAATACAATTGGTATAGCATAAACGAAAGCCTTTTTATATCAATTACTAATATCTCGTTAAATTTTTGAATTTGTGGCTAAAAAATTGATAATGGATAAAAATAAACGATATTATTCATTTGGTAAAATAATAATATCCGATATTATTTATTTATACAACACAATATATCCGATTAATTTCATTTGTTAAATAAATTTATTATTTTTGTTATCTAAAAATATGAATATGTACAAATTTGAAAGGAAAATTGTTGCTAACATAAAAAAACATCTTTCCCGAAAAGAAATAACAGTAATTACAGGAGCCAGACAAACAGGGAAAACAACTGTTTTAAAGCAGATAGAAAAATTCTTGTCAGAAAAAGGAGAAACATCTTATTTATTGACTTTGGAAGATCCCTTATTATTGAATAACCTAAATGAACATCCTGAAAAAATCTTCCAATTTATAAGATTAAATGATAAAAAAATCTATTTAATGTTAGACGAGATTCAATATCTTGATAATCCTTCAAACTTTTTAAAACTAATATTTGATAAATACGAACAGCAAATAAAATTAATTGTAACAGGTAGCAGTGCATTTTATATTGATACTAAATTTTCAGATTCATTGACAGGAAGAAAACAAATATTTGAATTGTATCCCTTGGATTTTGAAGAATTTCTTGTTTTTAAAGAAAAGGAAGAGCTTATTATTGAATGGCAGGAAATCAGAAATAGTACAGATTATATTTCTCATAAAAGAAACCAGATACAGTCTTTGTTTGACGAATATCTAACTTATGGAGGCTATCCTGCAGTCGTTCTTGAAAAAGATATAAATGAAAAGAAGTTTAAATTAAAGGAATTATTTTCTTCATATCTCAAACGAGATGTTCTTGAAGCAGGTGTGCAAAATCAAGACAAATTTTTTAATCTTATTACACTGCTTGCAAATCAATGTGGCTCATTACTAAACACAAACGAAATCTCCAATACTCTTAAATTATCTGTAACTGCAGTAGAACATTACTTGTACATTCTAAGAAAAACATATCATATAAAACTTGTTAGACCTTTTTATACTAATATTCGAAAAGAACTCACAAAAATGCCAAAAGTATTTTTTAATGACCTAGGCTTTAGAAATATTATTATAAATCGGTTTTCACCCATTCCACAAAGATTAGATAGGGGCATTGTAGCAGAAAACTTTGTATTTATTCGTCTAAGACAATTATACGATCATCAAATCATTAAATATTGGAGAACGTCTGATGGCAATGAAATTGATTTTATAATTCCCCAAGAAGAAGCAAAAGGAGTAGCTATTGAAGTAAAATTTAGTCAATCTGAATATAAGGCATTAAAATATAAAAAATTTACTGTGCTTTATCCTGATTTTCATGTTATATGTAAAGCTTTTCATGCCGATAAAAATGAAAATAACATTCTAGCTATGTAAATTATGAAAGAAGTTGAAAATTAAGAATTAAAGATATTAGATGTTAGACAGATTAAAGAATCTAAATGATAAGAAATCAAAATATTAGTAATTAATATGACTGCAAATAAAAAAAAGTCAATAAGAAATAGCACAACCGAATTTTTGGTTTTTACCACACAAAATCAAGAAAAAAGTATTGAAGCACGTTACGAAGACGATACAATTTGGTTGTCGCAAAAATTAATTGCAGAATTATTTGCTGTTGAGGTTAATACCATAAATTATCATTTAAAAGAAATTTATAAATCTAATGAGTTAGACGAGAAACGAACTATTCGAAAATTTCGAATAGTTCAAACCGAAGGTAAACGAGAGGTTTCGAGAGAAGTAGATTTTTATAATCTCGATACAATTATTTCTGTAGGTTATAGAGTAAATTCTATAAGAGCCACACAATTTAGGCAATGGGCAACACAGGTTTTGCGAGATTTTGCAATAAAAGGTTATGTGCTCGATAAAAAAAGAATGGAAAATGGTTCTTTCTTAGGCGAAAATTATTTTGAACAACTATTGCAGGAAATACGTGAAATTAGACTTAGCGAACGTCAGTTTTACCAAAAAATTACCGATATATATGCCACAAGTGTAGATTATAACAAAGATGCACCTACAAGTAAAATATTTTTTGCAAAAGTCCAGAATAAACTTCATTTTGCTATTCACGGACATACCGCAGCCGAATTAATTAAAAAAAGAGTTGATAGCAAAAAGGAATATATGGGGCTTACATCTTGGGAGAATAGCCCCGAAGGAAAAATATTGAAAACAGATGTTTCTATTGCTAAAAATTATTTATCGCAAAAAGAAATAACTTCTTTAGGACGTATAGTAAACGCATATTTAGAACTTGCCGAAGAACGTGCAGCAAGAAATATCCCAATGACAATGGAAGACTGGGCTAAACGCCTTGATTTGTTCTTAGAATTTGACGATAGAAAAATATTACAAGATAGTGGTAAAATTACAGCAAAAATTGTAAAAGAATTTGCCGAAAGTGAATTCGAAAAATATCGTATTGTTCAGGACCAGTTATTTGAAAGTGATTTCGATAAAATGATAAAAAAAATTGAATTATGAAAAGTCCATTTAAATTCCTTGACAGTTTTACTAAAGAAGACAAAAACATCTTTTTTGGTAGAGACAACGAAACAGAAGAACTATATCAAAAAGTTTTTGAAAGCAAGGTGCTTTTGGTTTATGGTGTTTCCGGAACAGGAAAATCTTCACTCGTTCATTGTGGTCTCGCCAATAAATTTCAAGAAAGTGACTGGTTACCAATAAATATCAGACGTGGAGCAAATATTAATAAAAGTCTTTTAAAATCAATTGCAAATTGTCAATTACAAATTACGAATAATGATGAAACCGTCATTGCGAACGAAGTGCGGCAATCTGCCGATAATAAACAGATTGCCACGTCCGCCTCAGGCGGACTCGCAATGACGACTAAAAAGAAACCATCCCTAAAAAAACAATTGAAGAATTTGTACTTAGACCATTTTAAACCAATATATTTAATCTTTGACCAATTTGAAGAACTCTTTATTTTTGGAAGCAAAAGCGAAAGGGAAGATTTTATACAAACCGTTAAAACAATAACAGAAAGTGATATTAATTGCAAATTTATGTTTGTAATTCGCGAAGAATATCTGGCAGGAATAACAGAATTTGAAAAGCATTTACCTGAAATAATGCACAACCGTATCCGTCTTGAAAAAATGACAAGAAACAATGCAGTACATGTAATTGACGGCCCATGTAAAGTAGCAGAAATTGAAGTAGAAGAAGGCTTTTCAGAAGCACTTTTAAATAAACTATCACCTGATAGTACAGAAGTAGAACTTACATATTTGCAGGTTTATTTGGATAAGCTTTTTAAACAATCACCAAATGCATTTACAATATCTCTTTTACAATCATTTGGAGATGTAAAAGACTTGCTTGGTTCTTTCCTTGACGAACAAATAGCAGAACTTGACACACCAGATGAAGGACTAGTAATACTAAAAGCATTTGTTTCCACAAAAGGAACAAAGAGACAAATAACCGAAGAAGAAGTACAAGATTATGCCAGAACACTTGGAAAAAATATAGACATAAGCCAATTAAAAAACTTAATACAAAAGTTTATTGCATTAAGAATATTACGTGATAAAGACGAAAACAATCGTTACGAGTTACGTCATGATGCATTAGCTGCAAAGATATATGAGAAAATAACTTTGGTTGAAAAGGAACTTTTGGAAATAAGACAATTTATAGAGAATGCTTATGATAATTATAGACGCCGAAAAATACTCTTAAGCAAAACAGATTTAAGCTACATTGCTCCTTATGAAGATAAAATATATCTTGGAAATAACTTAAATGAATTTCTAAACAAAAGTAAACGAGAAGTAGAAAAGAAAAAGCGTAGAAAACGTGTTGTTGTTTCTATTGCTGCAATTGTTTTACTTGCTGTTTTTGCAACATTTACATGGTGGGCCTTGAATGAGAGGAATAAAGCTGTTGATAGTGAGAAAATTGCCATAATTGAAAAGAATAAAGCTATTAGAGCTATAGAAGAAGCAAATATTGCTAAAGCAGAAGCAAGTGAAGCAAAACAAGAAGCAGATAGTTTAAAAAAAATGAAAACTGTAGTGCCAACTCTTGTTGTCTCTGCTACTAAAATGAATGTCTTTTATATTGGGGTTGATAATCCAATCTCATTTGCTGTTGCAGGTGTCCCAAATGATAAAATATTTCCATCAATTAGTGGTTGTGGTGGAAGAATAAAAAAAACAAATAGAGGATATATTGTTACTTGTACCAAACCAGGTAATGATTGTAGAATTAGTGTAGCTGGTGATGTAAATGGAACCAGAAAAAATATGGGAGGTATGAATTTTCGTGTAAAAAGAGTTCCTGATCCAACAGCTAAGGTCGCTGGAAAAGGTGGAGGAAAAATATCTAAAGAAGAATTATTGGAAAATGGGAAGATAGATGCATTAATTGACAATTTTGATTTTGATATTAGATTTAAAGTAGTAGAATTTCAATTAATTGCATATATAGGAGGATTCTCACAGTCAGTAATATGTAAAGGTTCAAAATTTAATGATGTGGCCTTTAACATTATAAAGAAAGCAAAAAGAGGACAGTTTATTTATCTTGGTAATATAAAAGCAGTAGGCCCGGATGGTAAAATCAGGCCAATTAATGGCATAATATTTAAATTAATATGAAATCCCCTTTCAAATTCCTAGATTCCTTCACCAAAGAAGACAAAAACATTTTCTTCGGAAGAGACAACGAAACAGAAGAACTATACCAAAAAGTTTTTGAAAGTAAAGTTTTGCTTGTTTATGGAGTTTCTGGTACTGGTAAATCTTCACTTATTCATTGTGGACTTGCCAATAAATTTCAGGAAAGCGATTGGTTACCTATAAACATTAGGAGGGGAGCCAACATAAATGAAAGTCTTCAAAATGCCATTAATAAGCATACAATTTCTCCCCCTTCGGGGGAGATTAAGAGGGGGCTTAAGAACCTCTATTTAGACCATTTCAAGCCCGTATATCTAATCTTTGACCAGTTTGAAGAACTCTTTATATTTGGAAGTAAAAGCGAACGAGAAGACTTTATTCAGACAGTAAAGAGTATTACTGAAAGTGAGCTTAATTGCAAATTCTTATTTGTAATAAGAGAAGAATATTTAGCAGGAATAACAGAATTTGAAAAGCAATTACCTCAAATAATGCAAAACCGTATTCGCATTGAAAAGATGACAAGAAACAATGCGGTTCAAGTTATTGAAGGACCATGTAAAGTTGCAGAAATAAAAGTAGAAGAAGGCTTTTCAGAATCTCTTTTAGAAAAACTTTCCCCTAATAGCATAGAAGTAGAACTAACCTATTTGCAGGTTTATCTGGATAAAATATTTCGCACTGTTGCCACAAACGAATCGTCATTGCGAGGAGGAACGACGAAGCAATCTGACTTTAAAGAAGAGATTGCCACACCCTCCTCTGTCGGGTTCGCAATGACGTTTAATAAGGACATCCTCACCCAACTAGGAAACGTAAAAGACCTATTAGGCTCATTCCTTGATGAACAAATAGCAGAACTAGAAACACCAGATAAAGGACTAACAATACTAAAAGCCTTTGTTTCAATAAAAGGGACAAAACGTCAAATTACTGAAGAAGAAGTACAAGATTATGCCCGAACACTTGGCAAAAATATAGATATTGAACAATTAAAAAGTTTAATACAAAAGTTTGTAGCTCTAAGAATATTAAGAGATAAAGACGAAAATAATCGCTATGAACTACGTCATGATGCTCTGGCAGCGAAGATATATGAAAAAATAAGTACTGTTGAAAAGGAATTGTTGGAAATACGACAACTAATAGAAAACGCATTTGACACATATAAAAAGCGTGATATTCTTATAGGTGCAGCAGATATTAAATACATTTCTAAATTCGAAGATAGAATATCTTTGTCTGGCGATTTAGCAGAATTTTATAATACAAGTAAACAGTATGTTAGGAAACAACAAAAAGTTGTTAAACGAATGATGGCTGTTTCTATTTTTGTTTTTTTATTCTTGATTTCTATTGTTATTTATTCAGGAATGAACATTATGAATGAAATACAAGGAGAAAGACAAGCAATAGCTTCTGTTCTACAATTTGATAATGTTTACAATAAAATCAACTTAGCTTTAGATGCTTATGAATATAATCCAGATCACTTTCTGACTAGAAAGGCATTAATCCATTCATTTAATCTGTTTCTACAAACTAATGATACAAATTACACTGATGTTAGAGAAAAATATTTAATTGAGTATCAACAAGCAGAATCTAATATTCTAAAAATAAAAACATCATTAGATAATGATATTATTTATGCACAAACTGCTGATAGCACAATTGTTTTTTGGAACAAAGAAGGTGAAATTATTAATAGTGTAAAACTAAAAAACGCTGAACTATACGAGTTTGAAATATCGCCTAATAATAAGTATTTAGCAACTCTTTATAGCGATAGTACTCTGTTTTTACAAAGTATTTTGGGTGATAGTATTTTAAGTCTTAAAACTGTATTTAATATTCATAACACTAAACAAGTTTTTAAATTTACTAATGATAAACTAATTACACTTTCGAAAAAAAATGGCGTAGCAATTTATAATATGCAAGGTAGTTTGGTGCAGTCTTTTGATAAATATAAAAATAGTGCTATTGCCTTGGATGTTTCTAAGGATAATAATTTTATCGCTTTTACTTCTCCAAAAACAACAGTAGATGTTTTTTATTATAATAATATAAAGAAGCAATACGATTTTTATAATGAAATAACTTCATTAACTAATTCAATATCATTAGATTTTTTAACTGATAATCACCATTTAATAATAGCTGATTCCGACAGTAACATATTTATATCTAACATAAACGACACCTTAGTTTATAATGTAAATCATTTTATTTATTATAAAATAAATACTTGCCAAGTAGAGTTTTCCAACAATAGAATAATTGCAACAACAGTTGACAAAAAAAATGATTCTATCTTTTATAAAAAGAAAGTTCTAAGTTCATACGACTGTTGGCTAGTAAGCATGGCAAATTACAAAAGCTTTGATAATTTCATTATATCAAATAACAGTAAATATGTAATTTATACAGTTGATGATAAATCATATCTGGCTGATAACGAAAGATGGGTATATTTATTTACGATTAAACTAAATAGCAATAATAATATCTTTTATAAAGATGATTATATTTTATCATCAAATAATAATAGATTAGGATTTTACTATATAAATACAGATAAGATAGTTACGGCGTTCGACTAGCTTGACACTAAGTATAGTATTCTGCTATTTTATTTTTGGAAATAGATAACTATTTATCAGCTATTCCTTCGTGAGGGACAATATAAACTTCATGGAGATTAAAGGTTTGTTTTGGTTCAGCACCTCCAAATACATATTTTAAAGTGTCTTCGGCCAAAAAGCTCATAGAAGTTATGATAAAAATAAAAGTCATAGGTATAATAATACTTCTATAAAACATTTTTTTATCAACTTTTGTCCATTCCAAATATTTACTATTTGGTAAGGTAAACACCATTGCGAGAATTAATATCACAAATAAAAATGTGCCAATATATTCTATTGTATCAAATCTTGGCCAATGCATTATTTTAAACAACAATGTTAAATTTATTATAGGGAGTATAATATTTGCAGAAAAGCCAATCCATTTTAAAAATGGATTTTTATTTTTAAAATATTTAAATAAAGCTATTACAGAGAATATACTTAGCAAGCCTAATGTCATTGTAAATAAAGGACCAGCACCTGGCCAATGCATAAATTTAAAAAACATTGCTAATAATAGTAATGTTACTAAAAAAAGTATTGAATTATAAAATTTTATATTTATGACTATTGCTATTATTGAGAATAATAATAAGAATGAACCAATTTTAAAACTTAATTCGCCTATGTTTGTAAAGTCACTAAATAAAAACAACATAACACCAAAAAAACCAAATATCCCCGAAATTACCCAGAGTATTTTTCTTCTTTTTTCCTTCTTATCTATATTCATATTTTCCATTAATTAAAACTTCAAAACACAGGTATTACAATAGCATTAGTATAAAAAGCAAAAAACAATAAAATACACATTAATATAAAAATAGTAAATGAAAATATCATTTTTATACTTTGTTTTGAACTTTCCTTTTCACTAAGGGCATCAATAAACATTACAACACTAGAAATGAATAATCCAATATGAGCAATAATTATCATTACACCTGCTCCCGGCCAATGCATTATTTTAAAAGCAAAGCCAATTAAAACAAAGATCATTGCAATTGCTCCTATTACTATGCTTGCTTTTTCTTTTCCATTATTTAATCCGGTTAATCCGGATACTAAAAGGAAAATTAAAAATAATACTCCTATAGAAACACCTGTCAACATTAAGACACCAGCACCCGGCCAATGCATTGTTTTAAAAATAATACCTGTAAAAAACAAAATAATTGAAACTACACTTAAAATTTGCATTAATTTTTTCATGATAAATAGTTTAAATAATGAGTTTATGAAATACAAATTTACATAAAAAAATAAGAAATCTGTGTCAATAAATTAAGAATTATCACATTAAACATTACAGATTAATCATTAATCATTAACTTCGTGCATTCGCTGCATAAAAATGAAAACATTATGAAAAACATAGAAAAAGCATGGGAACAACGTTATCTTGAAACTGACAAAGCAATAGATATTGCAAAGGACTTTGTTAAAAAGGAACAAGATAATGAAATTAAAATTTTTGCCAGATTGGTTATTGCATATTGCAAATTTTTAAAGACAGAATATGATAATCTATTTCAGGAAGTAACTGAAATATTTGAATTTTATAAAAGTGAGAACACTAACCATAAAGGATTTATAATATCACAATATCTACTTGCAAGAATATACGATCATATTGGAGATTATGAAAATGCTGTTAAGTATGCTACAGATGCTGTAGAATCAGCAGAAAAAATTGAGGAAGAGGAAGAACTAAGCAATGCATGTGTATCTCTTGGAATGGTATATAATAGAATTAATGAATATGAAAAAGCTTTAGAACTTTTTAAAAGAGGATATGAATTACGTCTCAAAGGTGAACAATTTCATGCAGCTGCATCATCATTAAACCTAATTGCCAGAACATATTCTTTATTAAAAAAGTCTTACGAAGCAGTTAAGTATTATACCGAAAGTCTAGATTTAAGAGAGAAAATCAACGATACAAAAGGTATTCCATGGACTTATATGGGAATTGCTAGTCTATATGAAAATGAAAAACAATATAATGAGGCAGTAAACAATTATACAAAGGCATTAAAATTAAATAAAGATAATTTTGATCAGCAATGTGATTTACAATCACATCATGGACTTGGTCGTGTATACTTGAAAATACAAAAATTTGACAAATCGTATGAACATCTCAAGTCTGCAAAACAAATTGCAGATAAAATAAATTCAAAACCATTGTTGTATCCAATTCTGAGTTCACTTTCAAAATATTATGAGGCAAAAGATGATTATAAAAAATCACTCGAATATTTTAGACAATATCATGATTTAAAAGAAGAAGTAATAAATCTGGAATCATTAAATAGAATTAATAATATAAGGATTGAATATGATATTAGACAATCGAAACAAGAAGCTGAGATTTTTAAATTAAGAAATGTAGAACTAAAAGAAGCATATAAAAATATTGAAGAGAAAAATAAAGACCTTTTAGACAGTATAAAATATGCATATAGAATTCAAAATGCCATATCTCCCCCGCAAAATCTTGTTGATGAATTAATTCCCGATAGCTTTATTTTATATAAGCCAAAGGATGTTGTAAGTGGGGATTTTTATTTTGTGTCAAAATTTCATGATAGAGCAATTTTTGCTGCTGTAGATTGTACCGGACATGGTGTTCCCGGAGCATTAATGTCGGTTATAGGTTATAACTGGCTTGTGCAGGGAGTAAGAGAAGGTGAAATTGATACTCCAGGTAAATTACTTTCTTATCTTGATGAAGGAGTTAATGAAACTTTACGCCAAACAGCCGATGAAAGTGGGGTTAAAGACAGTATGGATTTGGCAGTATGTACAATTGATTATAAAACAAATACAGTAATGTATGCAGGAGCATATAATCCGCTTTATTATGTGCATAAAGGAGAATTACACGAAATAAAATCTGATAAATTACCTATAGGTGTGAATGAAGATGGAGTAGTTGATATTTATACAGACCATACTATTAAATTAGATAAGGGAGATACAGTTTATATTTTCTCTGATGGTTATGCAGATCAATTTGGTGGTCCAAAAGGCAAAAAATTTATGTATAAACAATTAAGAGAAGTTATACTATCTGTTCAGGATAGACCAATGGCAGAACAATGTGAAATTCTTGATGAAATTTTGGTAAACTGGCAAGGTGATGAAGAGCAAGTTGATGATATTTTGGTAATTGGAGTGAAAATTTAAAATAATTATGACTATATTATTCATGAAAATCGTTCCTTGCAGTTTTAATATTTCATTAATAATGTATAATAGAAAAATAATGTTGTAGTGCAAGAAAAATTAAGCTGTTAATTTGCAAATCAAAGCATTTATTCGAGAATATTTTATTTTTCATTTTAATATTTCACGAATAAATTGTACTTTTGTGAAAAGTAAATCAAATTATGATTAAAAGGACAATAGAAGAAGAGTTGTTAGAATTGTTATCTTTCTTTCCTGCTGTGGGGATTATAGGACCAAGACAATCCGGAAAAACTACATTAGCAAAAATAATATCAGAAAAGATTGAAAAAGAGTGTATTTATTTGGATTTAGAATCACCCACAGACCGAAATAAACTTAAAGAACCAGAATATTTTTTTAACGACAATAAAGAGAAATGTATAATATTGGACGAGATACAGCGTATGTCAGAGCTTTTCCCTATTCTAAGGTCGGTTATTGATAAGCATAGAGTCTCGGGACGCTTTATTATTTTAGGCTCTGCTTCTCCTGTTATTATGAGAGATAGTTCTGAATCTTTGGCAGGTAGAATTGCTTATAAAGAGTTATCTCCTTTTAATATTACTGAAATTGGATTTAAGTATCTTCGTAAACATTGGTTAGCCGGAGGCTTTCCTGATGTTTTTAAATTAAATGACATTAATAAATCAAGACAATGGCTTGAGAATTTTGTAACAACATACATAGAAAGAGATTTACGTATAATTGGTTTAGAAGCATCTTCAACAATACTTGCAAACTTCTGGAGAATGTTGGCTCATAGTCATGGAAATATTTTTAATGCTAGTAACTTTGCTAGAGCATTGGGTATAACATCTCCAACAATAACAAAGTACTTACATTTTCTAAAAGAAGCATTCTTAATTAATAGTCTACAACCCTATTTTTTTAATACAAAAAAAAGATTGGTTAAGTCTCCTAAAATTTATATTCGCGACAGTGGTATTTTGCACTATTTAACAAATACTCTTGATGAAAAAATTCATCCTGTTAATGTGCTTATTGGTGCTTCTTGGGAAGGATATGTTATTGAACAAATAAAACAAATAACTGAAAGAAAAGTTGAGCTGTTCTATTATCGAACTCACCATGGAACAGAATGTGACCTTTTGTTTGTAAAAGGGTTGAAACCTGTAGCTGCTATTGAAATAAAGTATTCTTCAGCTCCATCTATCACAAAAGGGTTTACTCTTGCAATTAATGATTTACAATCAGAAAATAATTTTATTATTACACCAGATTGCGATGATTATTTAATAAGAAAAAATATAAGAGTTTGTAATTTAAATGATTTTATAGGTAAATATTTAAATAATATTATAAATTAATGAATAATTTGAAATTAATATGAAATCACCTTTCAAATTCCTAGATAGCTTTACCAAAGAAGACAAAAATATCTTTTTTGGAAGAGACAATGAAACAGAAGAACTATATCAAAAAGTTTTTGAAAGTAAAGTACTTTTGGTTTATGGAGTTTCCGGAACAGGAAAATCCTCACTTATTCAATGCGGACTAGCCAACAAATTTGAAGAAAGCGACTGGCTACCCATTAGCATCAGACGAGGAGCAAATATAAATGAAAGCCTTTTTAAGGGAATTAAGAATTATGAATTAGGAGTTAAGAATGAACAAAAAAGACCTTCAGTAAAGAAATTACTTAAAAATATATATCTCGATCATTTCAAACCAATATATTTAATATTCGACCAATTTGAAGAACTCTTTATTTTTGGAAGCAAAACAGAACAAGAAGAATTTATTCAATCTGTAAAGAAAATAACAGAGAGCGACCTTAATTGTAAATTCTTGTTTGTAATACGCGAAGAATATCTAGCTAGTATTACTGCTTTTGAAAAACACTTGCCAGAAATAATGCACAATCGCATTAGAATTGAGAAGATGAACAGAACAAATGCTGTTCAAACAATTGAGGGACCATGTAAATATGCCAACATTGAAGTTGAGGATGGTTTTTCAGAATCTCTTTTAGAAAAACTTTCCCCTAATAGCATAGAAGTAGAATTAACCTATTTGCAGGTTTATTTGGATAAGATTTTCCGCACTGTTGCCACAAACGAATCGTCATTGCGAGGAGGAACGACGAAGCAATCTGACTTTAAAGAAGAGATTGCCACACCCTCCTCTGTCGGGTTTGCAATGACGTTTAATAAAGACATCCTCACCCAACTAGGAAACGTAAAAGACCTCTTAGGCTCATTCCTTGATGAACAAATTACAGAATTAGAAAGCCCGGATGAAGGCTTAATAATACTTAAAGCATTTGTTTCAACAAAAGGAACAAAACGACAAATTACTGAAGAAGAGGTTCTAGAATATGCACGAACACTGGGCAAAAACATAGAAATTGAGCAACTAAAAAACTTAATACAAAAGTTTATTGCATTAAGAATACTAAGAGACAAAGATGAAAACAATAGATACGAACTAAGGCATGATGCATTAGCAGCAAAAATCTACGAAAAAATAACCCTTGTAGAAAAAGAACTTTTGGAAATTAGGCAGTTTATTGAGCATGCATTTGATAATTATAAACGCCGAAAGGTATTATTAAGTAAAGCAGACCTTAGCTATTTAGCCCCTTATGAAGACAAAATTTATTTGGGAAATGAATTACAGGAATTTATAAATAAAAGTAAACGAGAAGTAGAAAAAGCAAAACGACGTAAACGCTTTATTGTTTCTGCTGCTACAATTATTCTGATTACTGTTTTTGCGGGATTTACTTGGTGGGCTTTGAATGAAAGGACTAAAGCTTTTGAAAAAGAAAAAGAAGCAAATGAACTTTACATAAAATCACAAGCAAATAATTATAATTTTATTGCTAAAGAAGTATTGGCAAAAGACCCAACAAAAGCATTGCGCATTGCTGAATATGCATATTCTTTAGACACAACAAACAAAGCCATTTATCAAAACATGGTAAATATATATTATAATAATGCAATCTGTAGAAAAGTCTTTAAAGGTCATGGAGATAGGGTTTCTTCAGTAAGTTTTTCTCCTGACGGACAAAGCATATTAACAGGCTCTCGGGATAAAACAGCTCGATTATGGGATTTGGACGGAAATCTCTTACAAGTTTTTAAAGGTCATGAAGATTGGATTAATTCAGTAAGTTTTTCCCCTGACGGACAAAGCATATTAACAGGCTCTCGGGATAAAACAGCTCGATTATGGGATTTGGACGGAAATCTCTTACAAGTTTTTAAAGGTCATGAAGATTGGATTAATTCAGTAAGTTTTTCCCCTGACGGACAAAGCATATTAACAGGCTCTCGGGATAAAACATCTCGATTATGGGATTTGGACGGAAATCTCTTACAAGTTTTTAAAGGTCATGAA
>CAYTAU010000065.1:0-22035 GCA_964435855.1 uncultured Bacteroidales bacterium
GTAGTTAATGATGCCGATAATCTTAATGATACTGCTCATATTGATATAATGTCAAGTCCTGTTATCAACACATTTCCTCATTTAGACGATTTTGAAACATTGCCATCGTGGTGGTCGGCACAAGGAACAAACCCATCATGGGAAATTGGAACTCCTGCAGCAACAATTATTAATTCTGCTTTTTCGGGAGTAAATTCATGGGTAACCAACCTAACAGGATTTTCAAATGCTTTGGAACAATCGCAGCTAATCAGCCCTTGTTTTGATTTCACATCCTTAACCAAACCTATTATTGAATTTGAGTTACAATATTCTACTACTATAATTGTCAGTACTGTTACTTTTGAGTATACAATAGATAATGGTACAACATGGCAAACTCTTAGTACAGGTTCAGCAGAATCGAACTGGGATAATCCATGGTCGGGCGAATCTACAGGATGGATACATGTTTCTAATACTGTTCCTTATCTTGCAGGCGAAAGTAATGTTAAATTCAGATTTTCTTTTACAAGCTTACAAGCCGATATGGAAGGTGTTGCTATTGATGATTTTGAAATATCAGATTGTGCTTTAGCAGACCCAACGGCAGATTTTTCATACTCAATTAATGGTGCAAGTGTAACATTTACAAACAATTCAACAGGTGCAACTTCTTATTACTGGGATTTTGGTGATTTACAAACCTCAACAGATGAAAATCCTGTACACGACTATTTTGCAATTAGTAATTCATACACTGTTATATTAATTGTGCAAAATGAATGTGGTTCTGATACATTATCTCAAGTTGTTGATATTGTTGTATCATTAGAAGAAATTATTGGCGCAAACTGTAATATATATCCTAATCCTGCAAATGAGGTCTTATACTTAAACTATGAATTACCGGAAGGGCAATCAGGGCAATTAGACATTTACAATATGCAAGGAGAAAAAGTAAATAGTATAATGCTTAAATCCGGAGTTAAGTTTATGGCAATTAAGCATAAGCTTAATAATGGTATGTATATATACAGATTTGTTATTGATAATAATATTACAAGAGATGGAAAATTAATAATTATAAAATAAATTGTAATATTTAGTTTGTTTTCTCATTTAACTTTAAACAGCTTCAACACTCAAATCATTATAAGCTAATTGATTTAAAACTGTTTTTAGCAATTTAGTATTACCGGTAGAATAAAACTTATAGTTTGCAATCTTATTTAGTGAGTTTTGTAAATTATCTTTATTAAGCAAGTTCTCTGCCTGTTTTGCAACTGCATAAGAAGGGTCAATAATTTTGGCTCTACCATCAACAATTTGCGTAATAATATCAATTAAAAAAGGATAATGAGTACAACCCAGTACAATTTGATCTACATTATTATCCAACATTGGTTGTAAATATTTTTGCAATAATTCTCTTGTTTCTTTTGATTTTATTAAACCATTTTCAACTGCATTAACAAGCCCATGCCCAATTTGAATATGCACATCTTTGTCATTAGCGTACTGCTTACTTGTTTCGTTAAATAGTTTTCCTCTGAAAGTTCCTGAAGTTGCCAGTACTCCAATTTTCCCTGTAATTGAATTAAGTGCAGCAGGTTTGACAGCAGGTTCCATACCAACAAATTTAATATTATATTTTGCACGCAAATGTTCTATTGCAGCAGCGGTAGCAGTATTACAGGCAACAATAATTAATTTACAATTTTGAGTAATTAAAAAATCAACTATTTTTTCAGAAATATTAATTATTTCCTGTTGCGACTTTTTACCGTAAGGGCAATTTCCACTATCAGCATAATAAATAATATCCTCATTCGGAAGCAGTTTTACAATTTCTTTCCAAACAGATAAGCCGCCAATCCCCGAATCGAATATACCTACAGGATATTTATTTGCTAATTGCATATAATTTATTGTAAAAAAAAAGACCATTTTTAATGGTCTTTTTTAATATTACTCTATTCCAAGTTTCTTTTTAACTAAAGGCAAAAGGTCATCACTGTCTTTTGGCCAGTAAATTAAAGCTCCAACACCTGTGTCAAACACATAAGTATAACCTTTTTCTTTTGAAACATCTTCAATAGCTTTTCTTGCTTTGTCAATAATTGGCTGCAATAATTCCATTTCTTTGCTTTGAAGATCTTGTTGTGCTGTTGCTTGAAAATCCTGCATTCTTTTTTGCAAATCGGCAAGTTCTTGTTCTTTACTTTTTTTGATCAACTCACTTAATTCTGCTTGTTTTTCAACATAATCAGCATATTTTGTTTCAAGTTCAAGTTGCATTGTCTGCAATTGTTCTTCAAGCTGTTTTGCATGGTCTTCAATTGCTTTTTTTGCAGTTTCTCTTTCGGGCATAAGTGCAAGAAGGCTATTTGAATCAATATGTCCGAATTTAGCTTTTGATTGAGCAAATGAACTTATGCTTCCAAAAATAAAAGCTATTAATAAAACATTAATAAATACTTTTTTCATAATTAATTAGAATTTTTTAAATTAAACGTTTGCAAACCTACATAAATTTTTTCTTAAATATACATAAAATATATGAAAAAATTTAAATGTGGGTTCCCTCTGATAAATTAAATATTTTTTTACAGAGGAAATATATAATATTAATTTTTATATCCCAACTTTTCTAATACTTCATCACTTCTATCATATTTTGGATCGGTATATAGCATTGTGAGTCCACCTGAAGTATCAAAAATTACAGCATAATTGCCTTCTGTTGAAATTTCTCTAACTGCATTAAATATATCATCCTGAATTGGTTTTATTAGCTCTTGTCTTTTTTTGTATAACTCACCTTCTTTACCAAAATATTTTTTCTGTATAGTTTTAGCTTCTTTTTCTTTTGCAATTATTTCATCTTCTCTCTTTGTTTTCATTTCTTCAGTAAGCAAAACTTTTTCTGTTTGATAATTTTTATATAATTTATCAATTTCTGCATATAATGCTTCAATTTCTTTTTGCCATTCAACAGACATTTGGTCTAATTGAGCTTGAGCTGCTTCATAGGCAGGAATATTTTTCAGAATATAATCTGAATCAACATAAGCAAATTTTTGAGAAAATGCTATTAATGTGATTAATACAATGCTTAAGGTTAAAATTATTTTTTTCATGATTTATAAATTTTAAATTATTGACAAATATAATTAATTAAAAGTTTTGACCTATAATAAAATGAAACTGACTTTTGTGTGATGTTGGGCTACCGGGTATTTCATCGAATCCATATCCCCAATCTACACCGAGTTTACCAAACATTGGCAGGAATATCCTTACACCAACTCCTGCTGCTCTGTGTATATTAAAAGGATTAAAATCTTTAAATTCATACCATGCTTTTCCTGCTTCAAAAAATGCCAGACCGTATAAAGTTGCTGAAGGATTTAATGATAAAGGGTATCTTATTTCAACTGTAAATTTATCATAAACATTTCCTCCGCTTGCCGGTGTCAAAGAACCATTTTCATATCCTCGTAATGCTATGGTTTCCATGCCATAGAGATTGTATGTAACAAGTCCATCGCCACCCAGATTAAAGCCTTCAAATGGCGAATAACCATAATCTTTATTAAACATTCCGAGAAAACCAAATTCGGCGCGAGTATTCAATACCAATTTTCCTGCCAAACTTGAAAACCATGATACGTTAAATTTCCATTTGTGATATTCTATGAATTTATATTTATCTTCATCATTCATTATGGTATAATCTTTATTTGACACCAATGAGTATGGTGGAGTAATTTGAAGTGAAACAGAAAATGAAGAACCGCTTCTTGGATAAATTGGTTGAGAAACAGAACTTCGCCCAAAAATTCCTTTAAGGCTTATATTGTTTGAAACCCCTTTAGAAAATGAAAATAAATTACGATATTGATAATTATTTAGATTATAATGCTGATAACTTAATTCTCCGTGCGCTGTAAAAAAATCATCAGGCCATTTTAATCTTGTTCCAAGTCCTAAAGAAATACCGGTTATTTTCATTCCCTGGTAATCAGGATTATCAATTTTAACATCAGAAGTATCTTTTATTCTCCTTGCTTGCCCGTTTGATAGTATTGTATGATATAGAGAAATGTGAAAAGAGTTTGGTTTTTTTCCTCCCAACCATGGTTCAACAAATGACATATTATATGCTTGATACCATCTGCCATTTGATTGGGCTCTTACACTTAATCTTTGTCCGTTGCCGGTAGGAATAGGTCTCCATGATTCTTTTTTGAAAAATTTACTTGCTGCAAAATTATTAAACGAAACACCGAGAGTTCCTACAATCATTTGTGCACCCCAACCTCCTGAAAGTTCAATCTGATCTGAAGGTTTTTCTTCAACAATGTATTCTAAATCAACGGTTCCATCTTCAGGATGTGGCGTTGGATTTAAATTCAGTTTTTCCGGGTCAAAATAACCTAATGTTGCTAATTCCCTAATTGATCTTGTTATATCAGACCTGTTATACAATTGTCCCGGCCTAGATCTTATTTCTCGTCTTATTACATGTTCATTTGTTTTAGTATTTCCAACAATTATAACATTTCTAATTCTGGCGGGTTTACCTTCATAAATTCTTAATTCAATATCAATTGAATCGTTTTCAATATTTATTTCAATAGGTGTAATTGAGGAAAACAAATAACCATTATCCTGATATAATGAGAATACACCATTCTGATTCATAAATAAGCTTTCATCAAGAAGGGTTTGATTATACACATCACCCTTTTTTATTCCAAGTAAATTATTTAAGTAATCTGATTTATATTTTGTATTTCCAACCCAGGTAATATTTCTAAAATAATACTTATTACCTTCATCAATTTTAATATTTATATTCAAAGTTTTATCGTCAAAAATATAAACGGTATCACTAGTTATTACTGCATCGCGAAAACCAAATTCATTGTATTTTGCAATAATTTTTTTCTTGTCATTTTTATATTCTTTTTCTATATATTTTGATGTTTTAAAAACATTGTACCATGTTTTTTGTTTTGTTTCCTTCATTTTACGACGAAGTTTTTGGTCGGTAAAAGGAGATTTTACAATGCGTGTTTTCCAAAAACCAGTTTCATTAGCTTGTAATTTTTCTTTATATTCTTTTGTTGTAAGATTACCTTCAAAACGGATCTCATTTATTTTTATTTTTTCGTTTTTATTAATAATTATTTTTAAAGAAACATTGTTAACCAAAGTAGAATCATCTTCTTTAATTATATTAACTTCAGTATTATAAAACCCTTTTTCAATAAAATAATTTCTTATGATATTTTTTGTATTATTAACGACATTATCTGTTATTTGATTACCTCTAACCAATTTTACCATTTCTCGAATATCCTCTGCCTCACCTTTTTTTATTCCTGTAAAAGAGAATCTTGACAAACGTGGTCTTTCTTGTAAATAAATATTCAGAAATACATTTTCTCCAATAATCTTTTCTACAGATATTTTTATATCAGAAAATAATCCTTGCTTCCATAATTTTCTCACAGCATCAGAAATACCTTCTCCCGGAATAAAAACTTTATCTCCAACACTTAATCCGCTTAGGTTTATTAATACTTCATGGTCTAAATACTTAATTCCGGAAATAGTTATACCTCCAATTTCATATTCTTGTGGGTTTGAATAGTCTATATCAATTGATTCTGAATTAACTGAAATTTGTGAAAAACCAAAAAGGGTTAAGAACATTAATGAGTGTAGTATTAAATATTTTTTAAACATTGTTTTTAATTTTTTTCGATTTGTTCACTTGTTTTTCCAAAACGTCTTTCTCTATTTTGGTAATCAATAATAGCTTCATAGAAATGTTCTTTATCATAATTCGGCCAAAGAACATCTGTAAAATACAATTCAGTATATGCCATTTGCCACAATAAAAAATTACTAATTCTTAATTCGCCACTTGTTCTTATCATAAGTTCAGGATTTGGAATATCCTTTGTTGTTAAATAATTTGAAATTAAATTTTCATCAATATCGTCAATACTAAGTTTTGAATTAACAACATCATTTGCAATTTTTTTAATTCCATCAACAATTTCCCATCTTGAACTATAACTTAATGCCAAAACTAATGATAAACCTGTATTTGTTGATGTTTTTTTAACAGCTTTTAACAATTTATTTTTTGCATTTTGTGGTAGACTATCAAGATTACCAATTGCCAGTAAACGAACATTGTTTTTATTTAGTGTTTTTATTTCTGAATTAATTGTAGCAACTAACAATGTCATTAATGCATCTATCTCAGCTTTTGGTCTTTTCCAGTTTTCTGTTGAAAAAGCGTATATTGTTAAATATTTTATTTGCAATTCTGCAGCTGCCTCTGTAACCATTCTTATTGGTTTTACACCATTTTTGTGCCCAAATATTCTTGGTTTCCCTTTTTTCTCTGCCCACCTGCCATTGCCATCCATTATAATAGCAATATGCTCAGGTAAATTATTTTTATCTATTTTATTTTTTAAGCTCATAAATTAATAATCATATGCCCTACAAACAAAACCATCAATTTTTATATTGTAAGAAATAAAAAATCCAATAAAAGCATACCAGTCATTATCATGAGAATATGCCAATTGCTTAAAATATGATTGATGATTAGTAACACTATTCTCTATGCCTCCTAGATTGTCTATTTGATCGGAAAAAGTTTTTCTAAAAGAATATTCTATTCCAGCGCCAATTTTCTCTGATATGTTAAATTTTAATCCTATACCCATTGGAACAGTAATTTGATATGGATTCCCTGAATTCATTGCAAGAAGAAAAGTAATTCCTGTTGAAACATAGGGGGAAAAATTCTTGGTATCACTTCCAATCACATAAGGCAGGAAATTAAATTCATATTGTCCTGTTAAATCTAAAATTGGAGTTGAAAAACTATAACTGCGTATTTTTTGATACAAATATCTACTTGATTGATCAACTCCACTTAATGTTCCATAAAATAAACTTCCTCTAATAGCAGTTCTTGAATTATAATTATATCGTAAAAACACTCCTCCTGAAAAATGTATTTTCTTAAAATGAGATGATGTATTAATATCACCTAAGTAATAAGAACCACCAGCCCAAAGACCTAAATCATAACTCCTTTGTGCATTAATACTTATTGAACAAACAATGAAAATTAAAATTATTATTTTTTTCATATCAGAACAGCAAAATAAATATTTAAGTTATTTTAAAATTTTGGAAGACCGCTTCTAGCTGTTCTTAATTTATATGCGAAATTGAATATTATAAAAATATATGAATCTTTTCCTTTTGAATGTATATCAGAAAAACCTTCTAAATAATCGGATGTAGTATAACGATGACCTATATCAATTCCAAATGCCAAACGCCTGTTAATTCCATATTTTAAACCAAAACCAAAAGGAAAATTAAAATTATATTTATGAAATGCTTCATTTTTGTTCGATGACCAGTCGCTTCTCAAACTAGGTGCAGCAAAAACTCCTCCAACACCTGCAAAAATATATGTATTTACATTTCTAAAGTTAAAACGTCTTAAATTGGAAAAAGTATATCTTGTTCCAAATCTTTCTTTCTGAATTGAATATTCAACTTGCATTGAATTTTCAAATAAAATAGTATTTGATATGACATTTCTATTTTGTCTAGGATCCCATTGTGTATATGTATCACTGGCTCTCATAAAGCCAAAAATTAAATTTAATTTAACAGCCAGTAATTCTTTAATTTTATATCTTGCTCCAATCATTCCAATTGGTCTTGTACCCTGAATATCAATATCACTTAAAAAATGACCTCCATTTCCATTCCTTCCTCCTAAATCAGTAAAACAATTTATTGTACCTATTCCATAAATTATTTCATATCTGGTTCTTTTCCATCTTTGAGAATGTGATGTTTCAATTATTAAAAAAGTAAAAACACTTATTAATACGAGTAATTTTATATTAATTGTTTTCATTATATTTTTTTTAATTTTAGAATTTTGGCAACCCTTTTCTAGTTGTTCTTAATTTATATGTTAAATTTAAAATTACAAACATGTAAACGTCTTTATCTTTTGCGTCTCCTCTTTGTGTATTCGCACTTGTCCAACCATCTTGATAATTAGTAACACCATCCCATCTGCCAATAGAGGGGTCAGATAAATACGCAGCAATATCACCACCATCTGTTTCTTTTATCGCATCATAATCATAATAAGTTGTGCTAACATCATCCATATAATCAGTAAATGTTTTTCTTATACCAAATTCAAGTCCAATACTCCATTTTCTGTCTAAACCATACTTAAATCCAATACCATAGGGAATTGATAATTGAAATCTTGAATATTTTTTTCTGGTTGGAACCAAACCTTGCCCTTCTGTTCCCAATGGTTGTAATGCATGCCAACTGCCATCAATATATTGTCCTTGAGGGTTATGATAAAAACCTGCTATTCCAATAAAAAAGTAAGTATTTGTTTTAAATCCTCTTACTCCTCTAACTCTTCTCAAGTTATATCTATGTCCTATTTTTTCTTTAATAACAGAATATTCAAGTTGAGAACCAAACTCAATTATCAAAGATCTAAAATTTAAGTTCCTGTTACTTCTATATATTTCTGTTGTTAATTTGTCATCTCCTTTTAGATATCCTCCAGTAAAAGCAATCCTTAACGATAGTTCTTCTCTTAACTTATATCGCATACCAATACTTGCTAATGGTCTAGTTACAACATATTCCAAATCTCTCACAAAATTTGTTCCTACTCGGTTTGCTCCTCCAAGTTCTCCTAAAAAATTTGTAGCTCCAATCCCATAAAACATTTCATATCTCATTCTTCTCCATCTTGCAGAACGTTGCGAAGACACATAATCGATAAACAACAAACTTATTATCAGTAAAATCAAAATTTTTTTCATATAACACCTGATATTAAATATCATTTAAGATAACCTACAAAAGTAATAAAATTATCATAAAAAAATATTTTTTTGAGAAATTTTGATCCCAATTAATATTAATGTTAGTTTCATATATGAACGAAATCTGGTTTAATAACCCGAGTTCGATATAATACTAATTGATTTTGAATAACTTATATTTTTTCTTATTGCATTCTTTGTGATTTAGAGTTTTAGTGGCAAAATTATATAGCCACAAAGCCACTAAGATACACATAAGGGAAAGCACATAAAAGTCAGGTTTTCTGAAATATAAACTAACATCCATTAAATCGAGCTCAGGTTAATATTCAAAATGTCATTTTCATAACACTTGATTGATGGCCTTTTTATAATTAGTTAAATATTATTTTGATGTGCAGAAAAATATTCCTTAAATGAATTATCGGAATAAAAAACAACAATTTTTTCTATTGTTTTTTCTTCTTTTTCAATAAAATTTTCTTTTTTAACAGTATTTATTGCCTCTGTTGTTTCGTGCAAGGGTGGGGTAGGGCTGGCTTCTATAATGATCTGTTCTTGTTTTATTTCTTCTTTAGCATTAGTATTGGTAGTTGTTCCTCCTGATTTATACATATTTCCGATACCCTGCATAAGCCATTCGGCGTTAATATTCCTATAACGATTTAATATATTTTGAAGTATTTCAAACCCAGGATTATTTCTGCCTGAAAGAATATGGGAAATACTTGAACGTTGTGACCCAATTTCATCAGCAAATTTTGAAGAAGTTATACCTTCATCTCGTACTATTTTTTCGATTCTATCTCTAATCATTTTGTGATTTTTCAGTTGTTACAAATGTAAATATAAAAATGATTACAAATGTGTATTTTGATAAAATGTTAATAATTCACAAATGTAACACCAATATTTTATGAATATCTTATAAAGTGCTAAGGTAGTGAATAAATATCGATTTAACAATATTACGAACCAATTGTTTAATTAAAATTATTAAATATTTAATACAGAGTATATAATGAATGAATGAGCGATGTAAAATCATTGTATTTTATAATTATTTGCACATAAGTAATATAGAGATTGAATTAACTGTTCAATTATGTATTATAAAATACTGATTGAATGGAATTAATATTAATAAGAATAATGTTTTTATAATTGTTTACAAATGTGAATTCACATTTGTGTAAAAACAATAAATTTAATAACACAAAAGTTTGTCCCAAATGTGAAATTTAATTATTTGACAATAATAGGAGTTACATTTGTGAAATTGTTTGTGAATTTATTAAAAAATAATTTTTTGTTTTAAGACAAAATTTTAATGTAAATAGAAGATTTACTCTGTTTAAAATTGAGTGCATTAAAAGTCTTTAAAATACTTTTTATAGGGTTGAAAATTCATCAAGTAGTTTTATAGAGGTTTTTAAGATTTATTGATATTTTCAAATAATGTTATAAATTTTTCTTCTAATGTTTTATATGAAAAGTATTTTTTCCCCAATTCAAAATTATATTCTGCTATTTCTTTATTAAGATTTTCATTAAGAAGAATCTCTTTAATATCATTAACTGCTTTATTGTTTAATTCATTATTTTCCAACATTACTGTTTTAAAACCTTTGCTTCCGATATCAGGCATATAAACAGGTTTATAATTGTTTACAAAAATTGGAGTTTTAGATAATATAGATTCTATAAAAGCATTCCCAAAGCCTTCATAAGTGCTAAAATATGTACAGGCAATAGCATTAGCATAAGCATCAGATAATGAGAATGAGTTGCCTGAAACTCCTTGTAAACCCTTATTATGAATTATATGTGAAGCGAAAATAATCTGACCTTGTAGCTTCAATTTATTTATTTGTTCAATAAGTTCGTTATAATACATACTTCCCTCATCATCTGCATGACTCCCTGTAATGATGAGTTTCATTCTTTTATCACTTAATTTATGAATAAGTTCTATTGCAACTTCAATTCCTTTTCTGCGTACTATACGGGTTATTTGAAATAAAAGGATATCTTTGCTGTTTAAACCTAAATGATATTTTACTAGTTTATTGTACTCATTTGTTTCACCAAATTTTATATTAAAATTCATTACATTTGGTATAACAACTGAATTTCTGTTAAATTTTTCTTTTAAAGTTGCTTGAGCATTTGAATTAATAACAGCATGAAACGAATTTGGGAGCATTAAAGGAAAAACATCGGCTACAAATTTATTAATTTGTTTGTGTGATGAAATATAGCGTTCTCCACGTTCCCATGCAAAATCATGATCGTGAGTAATAATTGGAATACTTGTCTTTTCGGCAGCTTTTTTAATTCCAAAACCCATTTCAAGATGTGCAGGTAATGCAGAAGCATTTTCTGAAATAACAATATTAATTTTTCTGTTATTTATCCATTTAATTATTTTATTGCAGATTATATCAGAATAAAAACCAATGTGTTCAATTAATTCATCTGGGTTGGTCTCTGGGAAAAAGAATGCTTTTTTTTGACTCCAATAACTTTCTGGTGAAAAAAAAGACATTTCCGGAACCAGTGTTTCTAATTCTCTATTTATTGTTCGTTCCTGAAATTGTCCTGAAATTATAAAAACCTTATGTCCAAGATATTGCAATACATCTATCCATTTCTCTGTTTCAAGAGCTACACCATCAACACCACCAATTCTTCCTATAATTATTCCAATATTCATATAATTTTTACTATTATGTTTAATAAAGGACTTTACGAATTTTTTAATTTAAAGTTTCAGAATTTGAAGCATAAAAAAACCGATCAAAAAATTGAACGGTTCTATAAAATTGTCGTTAATTAAACTATGTTATTAACGTATAAAGTAAGTTTTGATTTAATATTATCTGCTTTGTTTTTATGAATAATACGCTTTTTTGCTAATTTATCTAACATAGCAGAAACTTTTGGTAAAAGCTCTAATGCTTCTTTTTTATTGGTTGTAGATCTCAATTTTCGAACAACATTACGTGTTGTTTTTGAATAGTATTTATTGTGAACTCTTCTTTTTTCACCTTGTCTGATTCTCTTTAATGCTGAAATGTGATTAGCCATATATTAATATTTTATTTTATAAAAAAAAGTAGCCCGTAGGGGCATCGAACCCCTGTTTCTAGGATGAAAACCTAGCGTCCTAGTCCACTAGACGAACGGGCCAAATTTCCAAGTAAAATTTGGAAGTGCAAATGTACTACATTTTTCTTTTTTACAAATATTTTTTTTGAAAAATCAATATTTTTTTTAATTATTGATTAGATAGTAGATGAAAAACATGCTAAATGACAGATTTTGAATAATTTTAGATTTTTATTCCCATAAAAATAACATCATCAATTTGTTTATATTCACCTTTCCATTCAATAAAAGATTTACTTATAATATCAAATTGTTCTTCTGTATCTTTATTTATAATTGAATTAACTATATCTTTAAATCTTTGTAGTTTCATTTTTTTTCCATTAGGTCCTCCAAATTGATCGGCATAACCATCTGAAAACAAATATAAAATATCATTTTTGTTTAAATCATATTCTTTGTTATCAAAAACTTTTTTAGTTTGTATAGAACCGCCAATTGAATATCTGTTGCCTTTAATATATAATAGTTCATTATTGTGATACAACAATATAGGTCGCATTGCTGATGCTACTTTAAGTTTATTGGTATTTATATCTATTTCACAAACAGTCATATCTAATCCATCGCTTGAGTTAATCCCTATATCGCTTGTCTTTTGTTTAAGTGTGTTAATTATTTCTTTATCCAAAATATTTAAAATTTCGGCAGGAGGCAAGTATTCATTATTTTTTAAAATATCTTTTATTAAAGTAACGCTTATTAGCGACATAAATGCGCCAGGAACACCATGTCCGGTGGCATCTGCACAAATAATTACAAATTTATTTTTTATCTTTTCAAACCAATAAAAATCACCACTAACAATGTCTCTGGGTAGATAATAAATAAATGATTGAGGAAAATGTTGATTTAATATTTGTGTAGATGGTAAAATAGCAGCCTGAATTCTTTGGGCATAATTTATACTGTCAGTAATATCTTTATTTGCTTGTTCAAGTTTATCTTTTTGTTCAACAACCTCTTTAGTTCTTTCGTCAAGTGTTTTTTGCAGGTATTCTTGTAAGCGTTTATGATTTTTTTCACGAATTTTAATTATAAGGTATATACTATACAATATAATAATAACAACAATGCCAATAAACCAAGATCTTTTCCAAATAGGAGGTGCAACGTATATTTCAAGTTTTATTGGGGTTTCATTACATATACCATCGTTATTGCACGATTTAAGTAAGAAATTATATGTGCCATCTTCAATTCTGCTATAAACAATTTGTTTACTGTTTGTTTCATTCCATTCAAGGTCATAACCTTCAAGTTTATATTTATATGTAACACCATCAGGGTCTTTAAAGCTAATGCCAACAAAATCAATATTTAATCTATAAACACCATAAGGCATTTCAATTTTATTAAAATCAGAAATATTTTGGTCGGAAAATTTTATAGAAGTAATATTTATTAATGGAGCAATTGTGTTCTTTTTATCTTTTTTGTAGTTATATCGTACTACACCATTTGTTGTCCCAAACCATATACATCCGTCAAAATCCTGATAAATTGCATTTTTATTACAATCTCCTAATATTCCATCAGGTTTACCATAAGTTTTAATATGTCCTAATGGGTCAATTTTACTTATACCTTGTCTATGACCTACCCAAATATTACGGTTTTCATCAAACATTATACTATAGCAATAATTTGATTTTAAACCATCATTTGTTGAATATCTTGTAAATTTTTTATTGTCATAACTATAAACTCCGTTTCCATAAGTTGCTATCCAAATTTTACTGTCATTACTTCTAATTATTTGATTTATTTTTAATATTTCATTACTATTTGAAATTTTGTGTTTTATAATAGCTCCCTTTGTTATTACATACAAATCATTGCTTTGTGTTGCAACCCATACATTTTCATTAATATCAATAAACAAATGATTTATGTTATTGTGAGGTAATCCATTTTCTGTGTTGTAAACATAGAGTTTACCATTTTCTTTATTAAGGGTAATGAGTCCGTTTTTAGTGGCTATCCATAAGTTTTTTCCAAAGCCGTCTATATAGTTAATAGAATTTGTTAACATGTCTTCAGAGAGCTCTGTTTTAACAAATGTATTAGTTATAGTATTTAAAGAAAATAAACCGTTTTTTTCGGTGCCTATCCATAAAATTCCTGTTACATCTTTGTATATAGCTGTGATGTTATCGTCAGGTAAACCATTTTCGGCTCCTAAATAATTCCATACATCAATAGAATCGACATCTATTTTTATTAAAAAGCCTTCTGCTCCGAGAAAAACTGTTTTATCCTCTGCAAAAACAGATAAAATATTATTTGTTTTATTCTTAATTTTATTTGAATAAAATGCGAAAAAATCATCAACAAGTGTTGCTAATCCTTCTCCATATGTTCCTATCCATATATTACCTTCAAAATCTTCATATATTGTTTTTACATTTTCACTATTCAGCCCATTAGATTGGTTAAATATAGTGTGGTTTTTATATTGCATTTCATTTTCAGTATATAAATATTTGTAAACACCGTTCCCAAAAGTACTTATCCATAAATTATTGTTTTTATCAAGATATATGTTCTGTATCTTATAATAATCAAGCTGATCTTCCGGATTGAATTGTTCAATAATAAAATTATTGTTTTTTAGTATTAATGTATGAACACCTTCATCCTCGGTCCCAATATAATATTTGTTATCATTTACTTTTAATATGGCGAGAATACCAGTCATAGGTATTTCACTAATTTCCTGTAGTTGAGAATTTTTAATATTATATTGAAACAAACCTTCATTTGTTCCAAGCAATAATTTATTGTCGGGTAATAATTCAACGCAATAAACCTGTTTGTCATCAATATTGTTTTTCAACAATGTTGTTTTGTCGTTTTTTGAAATAACAGCCAATCCACTACTTTGAGAAGCAATGATTATATTGCCATTTTTATCTTCTTTAATATCATTAATCACACTTGTGAAATTTTTTGATATTGAGATTGTTGAGAACGATTTCCCATCATAAACAGAAATTTGCCCGTTTTTAAATCCAAACCAAATATTATTGTTTTTATCAATACAGCTTGTGCTGATAAAGTTGTTTGGCAAATAATTGGTTTCATTAAAAATTTCAAATGAATGTCCATCAAACTTAGCTAAACCACTACCTGTTCCAATCCATAAAAATCCGCATGAATCTTGGTTTATTGTATAAATAAATTGTTCGGGTAAATCTTGCTCTAACCCCCAAAAATTAAATTTATAAGTTTGAGAAAACGAATTGAAACTTAATAATAATAATATCAGTAAATATTTATATTTTTCAATTTTCATTAAAGTTAATGTTTTATAACGTTTATATTATATCTGTACTTTGGAATACCGCCAATAGGGCTTGTGTAAAATGGTAAAAACTCATTATATTGATTTGTAATATACAATACACCGTTATTATTTTTTATTGGATTGATACTTGGTTTAATAAATTGAACATCAAATGTAGAATTTTTTTCTTCATCAACAATATTAAATTCATTCACAGTCCAATGTCCTTCTCCTGACAGTTGGCATTTTTCTCCTTTTTTTGAATTGGAAACTACTCTTACATATCCTTCATTGTCCCAATCGAATATATGTATTTTAATTGAAAGGACTTTATCATCAACAAAAGGATAGATATGAGAGATATGTTTTGCTTTATCGGATAATCTAAATGTATATTCATAAGTAAAAGCGTTCCCACCTTCTAATGCAATGTTTTTATTAGATTTAGTGCTGAAAAAATATTGATAAAGGTTGCCATCATTGCCTTCAACGCCTTCAGCTATAATTTTAAACAAATATCCATCGAATTTTTTTACGTACTCACCTTCTGAAGGGTTAAAAGGTCCAAAAGTGTACCATTTTTCGTCATATTTAGAGCTAACTCCAAATGTTTTTGAGAATAATAAATTTCCACTTTTATAGTTCCCAATTGGGTTTGTTTGTCTTGCATCCTTATTTGAAAAACATTCTTTACCACCATAAACAGAAAATTTTACTTTTGTATCAAATATTCCTCTTACCTCATCAATTGCACCACCAACATCAGGATCAAAAATTCTTAAATAGAATGGGATTGTTGTTGATTTGGGAACAACAAAGAAAAATGTTTGACAAAAGTCATCATCGCCCCATGATTGATCTGCGTTTTTTCCAAAAGTTACTAAATATGGAATATTTTCTTCAACTGTAGGAACGGGCTGACTTTTAACAGATGAAAACATTGTTATTAGTAATAATGTGTATATGTATCGGAATATCATTTTATAACTTTTATTTTTCTATATACACAATATTTTTCCAATTCTTTTATTACGCCTTTATCAGAAATTAAACCAAGTTTTACAAAATATTCCCCTTCATGCTTATATTTATAAGAAGCATTATCGCCAACAATTTTTGAGCCATCACCAAAATCCCAGTACAACTTACTATTATCAAATCCATTAATATTAATTGCTATATTTTTACATGTAATAACTTCGTTTACTTTACATTCAGATGGTGTATCAAAAAATACTCCTTCTGAAGTACCAATATGAACAATTGCATCTGCTACATTTTCATTTTTTTTGCCTGTTAACTTATCGTAAACATGTAATTTTACATTATAATTTCCATTTTTTTCATAACAATGGTCAACTTCCTCTCCAAATAGAATATTTCCGTCTCCGAGTTCCCATTCAAAGTCGAATATAGTAGTGTCAAGCCCTGATGTGCGGGTTTCAAACAAAGTAACACAACGGCTTATATTCTCTGTTTCTGTACAATTATTAAATTCAGGAAAATTTGATAGTATACTATAAATATCATTTGAAGCATCTCTGTTGGAACTGAAGAAGCCCCGTTCTGATTTATCGTCTATAAAAAATGCAAAATCATCGGAAGTGGAATTTATTGGTTTCCCAACAGGAGCAGGCTTTGTCCATTTTCCCTTAACCTTTTCACTATAGAAAACATCCAGTCTTCCGACACTGTTATGGGCATCTGATGAAAAATACAATTTCCCGTCTTTATGCATAAAAGGATACATCTCGTTACCTGTTGAATTTATTTCTGCTCCTAAATTTTGATATTCTGACCATATTCCATCTATCAGGTATGAAACGTAAATATCAGTTCCACCATATCCACCATCAAAATTAGCAATATAAAAAAGTTGATCTTCTTCATTATTCAAGCAGGCATGAGCAACACATAAACCTTCTTTATTATGTACAAAACCTGTAGCTGTGTAACTCCATCGTCCATCTTTAAAATTGCGCATATAAATACCGGAACTAATGTCTTTTTCTTGTTGTTTGTTAAAGTATTCTATTTTTACATTTGCACTTGTGATGTATATTTTATCTTTAGCTTTATTTAAAAAGATTGGCGCATTATGTTGGTTAGTTGTTAAATCAAAATCTAATAATTCTGATTCATCCCATGTCATATCATCATTTTGGTTTATTTTAAATAGGTTATATGAATAATTCATTATATTTCCACTACTGCCATTTGTTGAATATATCAATTGATTATCAAAAAAATAACCGCCAATTTCACCAGATTCATCAGTGTTAAAAGGAAGTTTTTTTATTGAATAATTCTCTTGAGAATGAGTATAGATCACAGAAATACAAAGAATAAATATGAGTACATGTAAAAAACGCATATCAATGTTTTAAGTAATTTTAAAATTAATAATTTATTGTTTAATACAAAATTTTAAATGCAATTTGCCGGAATTTCATTATGTTTTAGTTGAAATTAATAAACAATTATATGTTGAAAACTTTATTAAACACCATATAAAGCGTATAGTATATTTTCCGATTTTACAAAGCATATTTTTAAGGAAATGAAAAGAGAACTATTTACTTTGTTTATTTTGTTGTGTTTTTCTCAATTTGTCTATTCAGACAATGATTTAGGCGATACTACTTCTATTGAGAATAATAATATAGCTAATTCTTATATTACAAAAATTGATAGTTTTATTTTAAATCAAATTTACCAAAACGATTTAATACAGGAATTTCCGCAAGATATTATTAATATTAAAAATACAAATAATAATAATTTTGATATTTTTGAACAAAGGTTATCATTGTTAAATGATGAAACACCTATAGAACTTGAATATAACGATGTAGTAGAAAAATACATCAATTTATATTTAAACACTAAAAAAGATCTTATTGCCAAAATGCTTGGTACATCTCAACTATATTTTCCATTATTTGAAGAAACATTAGATAAGTACGACCTGCCCTTAGAACTTAAATATCTTGCAATTGTTGAATCTGCGTTAAATCCTATGGCAAGATCTAAATCGGGTGCTATTGGTTTGTGGCAATTTATGTATAATACAGGCAATATGTTGGGATTAAATGTTACATCATATATTGATGAACGTCGCGATCCGATAAAATCTACAGAAGCTGCATGCAGCTACCTTGCATTTTTATATAATACTTTTAATGATTGGCAATTAGCTCTTGCTGCATATAATGGAGGTCCTTCTACTGTTAGAAATGCTATTATCAGATCTGGAGGAGAAACAGATTATTGGAGTTTAAGACCATATCTGCCTGAAGAAACAAGAGGATATGTTCCTGCATTCATAGCTGTGAGCTATATGATGAATTATGCAGAAGAACATAACATTAAACCGGTTGAACCAAAATTTATTTATTTTCAAATTGATACTGTTGTTATTAATAAACCTATTTTGTTTAGTGAAATTTCAAGTGAATTAAATATACCAATAACTACATTGAGATTTCTGAATCCGACTTTTAAACAGAATTTCATACCACAATCGTCTTTGCCATACACTTTAGTATTGCCTGCAAACAGGATTGCTGACTATATAAAAAATGAAAAAAATATTGCAACATCAAATTCAACTAATTCATTATATGAAAATGAGGATAAAAGTGAAATTTTACATATTGTGAAAAAAGGAGAATATTTAAGTATTGTTGCATTAGAATATAGCTGTAGCATTGAGAACATCAAAAAATGGAACAACTTACAGAGAGATAATCTATTTGCTGGACAGGAATTGATTATTTATGTTCCTAAAAAACATGCATATAGATACCATAACATAGTTGGCAAAAACAAAACAGAGAATCAAAATAATAATTATATATATTATATTTTAAATGAGGGAGATAATTTAAGTGATGCTATTAGCAGGTTATCAACTTTATCGCTTGATGAAGTTTTATTACTAAATAATTATAGCAGTATTGAAAATATAGAATACGGAGCAAAATTAAAGATAGGATACAAAAAGTAATATAAATTTGGTGCAATTTTTGATAATTTCCTTTGAAAAAAATAAATTACAGAAGAAAATCTATGTAATTTATTTATAGATTTGTAAAATTTTCCGTGAAAAATTAAATTGGTTTTAACCAAAATATCTGCAAAATGAAAAATATAATATTAGGTGTATTATTAACAACGGTAATTTCATTTTTTACTTCGTGTGAAAATAATGGTTCAGTTATGCTGCCATCTGCTACAGGTAAAGCAGGAGAGGTGCTTATTGTTATTGATAAACAGGTGTGGGAAAACTCTGTTGGTGAGAAATTTCAAGAAATATTATTAGATGAATATCCTTTACTGCCTATAGCAGAACCTTTATTTGATCCAATAAATATTCCAAATCAGGCATTTGCAAGTATATTTAAAACACACAGAAATATTATAATGGTACACATATCAGATAGTGTTAGAAAAAATAAAATAACAATACAAGAAAATTTATGGGCAGAAACCCAGTTGATTATCACAGTTACAGCAAAAAGTGAAACAGAAATGATAAAACTTTTAGATGAAAACAAGATAAGTTTAATTGAAAATTTAGAGAAAGCCGAAAGAGATAGAATAATTCTTAATTATAAACAATATGAGAAACGTGAAATTGGAGAAAAATTAAGAAAAAATCACAACATATCACTTGTAGTACCTGCAGGTTATATTGTTGATATTGACACAAGTAATTTTATCTGGATATCGCATGAAACCCCAATGATAAGTCAGGGTATTTTAATTTATTATTATGATTATACCGATACAAACACATTTACTGTTGATTATCTTGTAAAACAAAGAAATAAATTTTTAAAACAGAATGTTCCCGGACCAACTGATGGTTCATATATGATAACAGCTACAGAACTACAACCTGAATTGAGAGAATTTATGTTAAATAATAAATATACGGCAGAACTGAGAGGATTATGGGAAGTTGAAAATGATTTTATGGGAGGACCATTTATTAGTTTTTCTACTGTTGATGAAAAACGTAACAGGATAGTAACCGTTGATACTTATGTTTATGCCATGAAATACAACAAAAGAAATTACATAAGACAATTAGAAGCTATTTTATATTCGCTTCAAGTAGTTGATTGATGTCAATACATTTATTATCTGTTTTTACAACGACATCTTTTATTTCGAGATTAAGAATTATTGTAAAAAAATCATAAACATACACTACACCTGCATTGATACAGTAAAATCCGAAAATCTGCTATTAACAATTTATCAACAATTTGGATGTTTTTTTTGCTTTTTTTTTTTAATTAAATAAACTTTTTTAATTTTGGCACATTAATAATTATTAATTTAAAAATTTTTACTATGGAAGAACAAGTACAACAAAAAAAACCTTTAAAAGGTTTTAGTATTGCGGGCATTATTGTGGGTTCATTAGGATTATTATTTTCTTTTGGTTCATTTTTACCATCAATTTTCTCATTTTTTGGTGTGATGGCTTTACCTTTTGCATGGCCAGCATTAATTTTAGGTATTTTAGGTTTAATTTTTGCAAATAAAGCAAAAATTAAAAAAACGGCAGCTATTGTAGCTATTGTTATATCTGTTGTAGCTCTTGGTATTAGTTATTATTTTAGTGCTAAAGCTGATGCTGAAGACGCTGTTGGAGACATAGAAAATATGTTTGAAGAAATGGAAGATATGGCTGGTGACTTAGAAGATTCAGAATAATTTTTTAATAAATAATAAAAAAAATACTCTGTAATAACAGGGTATTTTTTTTATAAAAACTAATCGTTATGGAAAATCAAATAATAACACAAGAAAAAAGAAAAAATGGGCTTGGTGTTGCAGGTTTTGTTGTTAGCCTTGTTGGTGCTGTCTTTTTCTGGATACCTGTATTTGGGGTAATTTTGTTGATTATTGGTTTATTATTAAGTGCCGCAGGTTTTATTGTTGCACTATCAGCAAAACGTAAAATTGGTTTAAGCATAGCAGGTTTATCAGTTTCTACTGTTTTTATAATAGCTGTTATTTTATTTACATATGTTTTATTTACTTCATTCCCAATTATTAATAATATTTTTTGGAATAATGATGAGTATTATGACGAAGAATGGATTGATGAACTTGAGGGATGGGCTGATGAATATGAAGATAATGAATATAATCCTACTGACCAAGAATTACAGGATGCTTTAGAAGAATTAACAAAAGATTTAGATGGAGCTTTAGAAGAGTTAGAAGAAGAAGTAAAAGAATTAGAAGAAGAGGAATATTAATTTAAAATTTTTAACATTATGAATAAGCAGGTAGTTAATATTACACAGGCACCTAAAAAAAATGGATTAGGAACAGCAGGTTTTGTACTGGCTTTAATTGCATTATTTCTTGGCTGGGTTCCATTTCTTGGTTGGGTTATGTGGTTTTTAGGTCTTCTATTTTCCTTTATTGGGGTTTTTAAAGCACCAAGAGGTTTGGCAATAGCAGGTTTAATTATTTCGCTAATTGGAATAATTTTATTGATAGTGGTTTTTGCAGCCATGGGTAGTGCTATATCATTTCTTTAAAAAAAGTATCTTTTACTCATTAAAAGCCGGGCTTTACTCACTAAAAGCCGGGCTTTGCTCACCAAAAGCCGGGCTTTACTCACCAAAAGCCGGGCTT
>CAYTAU010000066.1:0-2940 GCA_964435855.1 uncultured Bacteroidales bacterium
TAAAAACTCGTAAAATACCTATAAAAGGTCTAAATTAAGCAGTAAAAACTGGTTCTGAACCTGTAAAATCTCGTAAAATACCTATAAAAGGTCTAAATTAAGCAGTAAAAAGTGGTTCTGAACCTGTAAAAACTCGTAATAGACTACATAAAAGTTGAGAATAAGGTGTAAATTATTATCTCTGTTGTTTATCATGAAATTATTTAACAAACTTTGCTGTACCAATTATTTTGTTATCGGAATATATAATTAATGTATAAAAGCCCTGTTTAATATTATTGGTGTTTGTTTTAAATTCTTGTTTTCCTTTTAAAAAAGTTCCAATATTTTTTTTCATAACACTTTTTCCTAAATTATCATACACATATATATATACATTTCCTTTATAGGGCATATTAAATTTAATATTCATATTTTTCCCTACAGGATTTGGTGAAATTACGAGTTCCTTATTAATAGTATTATTATTTAATACTTGGGTTTGAACATCTCCCACATATCCAACTCTTGTATTGTCGCCTTTATATGTTGACCAAAGTACTTTATTGGGCGAATAGGGAGTGTTTAAATTGTAAACATTAATAAATGTAGAATCAGTACTAGCTCCAAATGTATTAGTGTACGATAATGCTGTAATATCCATAATTGAATCTCCATTTATATCGCCAATACAAACACCATTCATAAATGTCCATCCATAAGGTCTTATAGGAAATCCGCTAACTTCGCCGCTACCATCCATATTATATGCATGAATAAATCCATATCCACTGGTATCGGTCATATTTGAACCAAAAACTAATTCAAATTCACTATCATTATCAACATCGGCAATTGATATGTATCCTTCTAATCCACCAGATTTAAGAATAGGAAAGTTAGGAAGCAAATTACCTAAATCATCCCATCCGTATAGCATATCATCAATACTGGCACCAATAGGACGACTCATAAAAATATTCCAGCTAGCATTAATCTTCACAACTGTAGGTGTTGAATATGTCCAACTGTTGTCTGGTACTATCAAAGGCCAGTTAGTATAATCACTACCATCGTTATTTGTAACATAAAAATGAGGTATGTCTCCATGTGTAGCTCCAATAATTTCGCAGTTATTATCATTATCAAGATCGGCAATAATTGGCGACTGATAACTATATTTCTGAAAAGGTTCAGTAACATTAGGAAATCCGAGTTTTGGCTGGCCATCTAAACCAAATATATAACGAGAGGTGGTAGAACAAACTACTATATCCTTTTGTCCATCGTTATCTACATCGGCTACTGATGGTGTAACTGCAGGCGTTCCATTAAGAGTAACAGGCCAGTCATTACTATATGAGCTAGCATCGTGTTTAAGAATATGTATTCTTCCTATAGGATATGTTCTTTCACTAACAATTATTTCCATGCTTCCATCATTGTCAACATCAGAAAGCACAGGAGATGTTAAAATCCAGTTATCATTAAAATTAAGAGGCCAACCAGCAAGAGTATTGCCATTGATATCAAAAACATAAATTCTTCCATTGCTGGGAGATCCACCAGTTACCTGAACAATTTCAACTTGACCATCACCATTAACATCACCAATTGAAGGTGGGTAAATAGCTACACCTATTAATGATTTTTGCCATAATAAACCTTGATATGAATATGCATAAATAGTATTGTTTGTAGCAAAAATTATATCACTAATACTATCTCCATTTATATCGGCAAGAGCAACATTACGCATATTTTTAAAACTTGCATTTGCAACAACTCCAATAGGGAAGCCACTAAGTTGAGAGAAACTTTTATTACTATGCGATGTTTGTATTGCTGCTTCAACATTTGTAACAGATATAATGTTATTTTCGTTAAGTTTTGCTATTCTCCATTGTTGTGCATTGCAATAAAAAGCAATTAATAATAAATACGAAAGTATTATAGTCCTCATTAGTATAAAATTTTAAATTTAAACAATATTAATAATTTTCACTTCTTATATCTAAACTCAATTTTATCTAAATTATCGTGTTCGGTTCTAACTACATTGATAATCTGAATTACTGCATAGTTGCTTGTATTACGAATTTTTGCAACATAAACATCGCCCATTTCCAAACCCGTGGCACATGCATTAGGAACAACTGCTATTGAGCCGCCTGTGTATGCATCTACGGCATCAACCAGAGTTATATAATCGTAGTTTAACTGATTTGCTCTTTTAAATAAGGTGGCATTTGCTGCTGTCCATGAATTTAAAAAATAGTATGGCGTAAAAGTGATAGATGAATCAGACAGGTTTTCCATATCTTTTACATCATCAATATCAGATTGTGTGCGTGCTATGTTGTTTACCAAATCCCAGGCATTGTTGTTTGGGCTCATTAAATTCCAAATTCCTCCATAATGTTCTTCATCAAGAAAAATTACTGTATTGATATATGCAACAAGAGTTGTTGTTTCTCCTGCTGCATCAGTTAAATTAAACTCCCAAGTTTCTGAGCCTTCTTCAATTTCGGCAGTATAAGTAGAAAACATAATAAATTCCTGACATAATAGGTTTGAGTCTAACAGGGGTGTTGCCACATTATTAAAATCTCTTTTTATTTTAATATTATTTAATACCTCGTGACTTGTTTCGTTAGATTTGGCATTAATAGCAAACTTAATTTCACCGGCTACAGGAACTGAATTATGTTCGAATATAACAGTTAGTTGCGGATAATAATGCTGTGTTGTTATTGTAAACCCTATGTTTGATTCTTTTTCTTGCTCGTCGGTTGCAGTAAACAGCCATTGTTCTGTTCCTGTTTCACTATTGCTTAAAAATGAGTATGAGTATATTTCATTTTCAATATTAATTGTTGAATCTACGGCAACTGTTGTATCTGTTCCAAATATTCTTAAAATTTTAAAGTTCTTTATCTTTTTATCAGATTTTGCATTTTT
>CAYTAU010000066.1:3040-21842 GCA_964435855.1 uncultured Bacteroidales bacterium
CAAATATTCTTAAAATTTTAAAGTTCTTTATCTTTTTATCAGATTTTGCATTTTTATAAATGTTAACACTAACATAAAAAGCGTTACTGCATGGCATAGAAGTATCTTCATAAACAAAGGTAGGGCCTTCAATAAATTTAATTATCGGGTCATAAGTTTTTATTTCTTCTTCGGCTTTGTGTTTACAGCAAACAGCGATTATTACAATTAACAGGAAAAATAATATTTTTTTAATCCTTTTCAAAACAATTAGAGCTTGCTTTTTATCTTTTCACCTTTTCTTTCCGAAACATTACCATTTTTATCATATTCTATACTGCCATAAAATATTCCTTTATTAAAATATGATTCTTTTTTTATGTTTCCATTCTCGTACCACCACATATTGTGTCCATCCAATTTGCCCATACTGTATAATGCTTTAATTCTCATATTTCCATTTTTATACCAGTAATACCAAACTCCATGCTTTTTACCTTTAATATAATCAACTTCCAATTTTTTCTGAGCATTTGAATACCAATATACCCAATGTCCTATTTTTTTCCCGTCAAGATAAGTTCCTTTTAATCCTCTTTCTCCAGTAGTATGATATCCAAAACATTTTCCCGAATATGGTGTATCATCGTTTTTTAAATATGCTATTTTATCTCGTTTTTCTAAAAAAGAATAATCAATGCCTTGCGCAAATGTTTGGTCTAAAAATGCCTGAAAATATTTTTCAAGAATTTCTTCTTCTGTTCTCCTCTCTAAAACATTTCTGTTTTTTTTATCTCTAACACCTATAGTAATATTAAGGTCTTTATCTCCTGGGCAATATTTACATATGCAATATGTTAAAGTAACTTTAAGTTTTTTACCTTTTATTTCTTTTATTCTTACATTTTTCCACTTCAGAATATTAGCATTGGTTTTAGGCATTCCATATTCCGATTTTAATATTTTAATAAAATTAGCAACATTTAAAAGGTCTTTTGTAGCACAAGTTAAAAGCAACTTTGTTCCCGGTCCTTTTTTAGAATTCCATAAAAGAACTTTGAAATTATCGTAAGCTAATGCAATAGCTTCGCTTAATAAAAATAATGAATCGTCTAATTCTACTATAAATTCTTTCTTTAAATTAATATTACCAATAAGTTCGCCATATCTTGTATAACCAATTAATGAAATAAAAAGAGTGTCATTTTTATATTTATCATTAATTTCAATCTCAAACTTACCAAGTGAATCCGCAATTACACCAGTAGAAGAGTTTTTCACAAAAATATTTGCATAAGGAATAGGATCATAGGTGTCGCATTCTATAATCTTTCCTTTAATTGTAATACTGCTGTCTTCTTGTGATAATACCGAAAAGAAGCAATAAAAAACAAATAGTATAGTAAGAAATAATTTTTTCATAAAATCTCAAGTATTCAATCACAATAATAATAAAAAATATATTGTTCATCAAAATCTTAATGATTATATATTCTTAAATTCTGATTATTAGTACAAATAAAAAGCTTGTATAAAAATTGTACCCGTTCACAGTGAATTATTTTTGTGAAAATATATGATAAATTTATCTTCAGATAATAATTTGTTTGTCGTTTGTTGTTTGGTATATATTAATAATGGAGAATTTTGAAAAGGATATGAACTTGCTGATAAATTATCCAAAATGACAAACGATAAACGACTTAAAACACTGTGAACGCCTACTATAAATTTATGTTGTAAATCATATTGATAAAATCATTAATAATATTTATCTTTATGCCTTATTAAAAATAAATTTTACACTTAAAAAAAATAAAAATGAAAAAACATAATTTTTACGCAGGTCCATCAATTTTACCTCAATTAACAATTGATGAAACAGCAAAAGCTATAAAAGATTTTGCAGGTACCGGTTTATCAGTAATGGAAATATCTCACAGAAGTAAAGAAGTTGTAGCAGTTATGGACGAAGCTACTGCTTTATTTAAAGAACTTTTGAATATTCCTCAAGGATATTCAGTTTTATTTCTTGGAGGAGGTGCAAGTACTCAATTTATGATGATACCTTTTAACTTGCTACAAACAAAAGCAGCTTACTTAAATACCGGAGGATGGGCAGCAAAAGCGATAAAAGAAGCTAAAGGTTTTGGCGAAGTTATTGAACTAGCTTCTTCAAAAGATGCAAATTACAATTATATACCCAAAGGCTGGGAAGTACCAAACGATGTTGATTATTTTCATATTACAACAAACAATACACTATACGGAACAGAGATTCGTAAAGATTTTGATGTAAATGTACCTTTGGTGGCAGATATGTCATCAGATATTTTCAGCAGACCAATAGATATTTCAAAATACGCTTTAATATATGGTGGTGCACAAAAAAATCTGGCTCCTGCCGGTATTACATTTATTATCGTAAAAGATGATATTTTAGGAAAAGTTGAAAGATATATTCCTGCAATGTTAGATTACAGAACCCATATTGATAAAGAATCCATGTTCAATACACCACCTGTGGTACCTTTATTTGCAGCATTGCAAACTTTAAAATGGTTAAAAGGACTTGGTGGAGTTGAAGAAATTGAAAAAATCAATATCAAAAAAGCTCAAATCCTGTACAATGAAATTGACAGAAATAAACTTTTCAAAGCTAATGTAGAACTTGAAGAAGATCGTTCATTAATGAATATTTGCTTTGGCTTGAACGAAGAATATAAAGAACTTGAAAAAGAATTTATTGATTTTGCTACAAGTAAAGGTATGACAGGAATCAAAGGGCATCGTTCAGTTGGTGGTTTCAGAGCATCAACATATAATGCTTTACCAACAGAAAGTGTAGAAGCTTTAGTTGGTGTAATGAAAGAATTTGAAAATAAAAATTAATATAAAACATCTAAATTTAATATAATTATGGCAAAAGTATTAGTAGCAACCGAAAAACCCTTTGCAAAAGCGGCGGTTGATAGTATCATGGAAATTGCAGAAAAAGCAAATTACGAATTGATATTGTTAGAAAAATACACAGATAAAAATGAACTTTTAAAAGCTGTTGCAGATGTTGATGCAATAATAATAAGAAGTGATAAAGCTACACGCGAGGTAATTGAAGCGGCAAAAAATTTAAAAATTATTGTTCGTGCCGGTGCAGGGTTTGATAATATCGACCTTGAAGCAGCAACAGATAATAATGTAGTAGCAATGAATACACCCGGACAAAATTCAAATGCAGTTGCAGAATTAGCGATTGGAATGATGGTACACATTGCACGTGGTTTATTTAATGGGAAATCTGGAAGTGAGTTAAAAGGCAAAAAACTTGGAATTCACGCTTATGGAAATGTTGGCAAATATGTAGCAGATATTGCAAAAGGATTTGGAATGAAATGTTATGCTTATGATCCGTTCATTCCACAAGAAACTATAACAAATGATGGTGTAGCAGTTTTAAGTTCTGCAGAAGAACTTTATTCTACTTGTCAATATGTTTCTTTACATATACCTGCAAATGAGCATACAAAAAAATCAATTAACTATGATTTGTTGAATAAAATGCCAAAAGGTGCCGTATTAGTTAATACTGCTCGTAAAGAAGTTATACATGAAGAAGATATGATAAAACTTATGGCAGAAAGAGATGATTTTAGATATGTTTCAGATATTGCACCTGATAATGCAAATGAGTTTACAGAAAAATTTGAAGGAAGATTTTTCTTTAGTCCTAAAAAAATGGGTGCTCAAACCGCAGAAGCAAATATAAATGCAGGAATAGCATCTATAACGCAAATTATCAACTTTTTGGAAAAAGGTGATAAAACTTTTCAGGTAAATTAAATCTATAACAAACCAAATAATGTGATGAAATTTTTAGTAACATCACATTATTTGGTAAAGCTACAATTGAAGCCCAAGAAAAATAAGTATTACTTTATCTAAACAGATAATAAAAAAAATTAATAATCATTATAAATAATTAAATTATGGCAATATTAAAACCATTTAAAGGATTAAGACCTCCAAAAGAATTAGTACAGGATTTGGCATGTCTTCCGTATGATGTAATGAATACTGAAGAAGCCAGAAAAATGGCTGAAGGGAAAGAATGTTCATTATTAAGAATTACCCGAGCAGAAATTAATTTTGAAGAAGATATTGATAATCACTCTCAGGAAGTATATGATAAAGCAGTTGAGAATTTCAAAAAATTCAACGAAAAAAGATGGCTGGTACAAGATGAAGAAGCCAAATTTTACATCTATGCTCAAACCATGAATGGAAAAACTCAATATGGTTTAGTTGGTTGTGCTTCTGTTAATGATTATATGAACGAAATCGTTAAAAAACATGAACTCACTCGCCCTGACAAAGAAGAAGACAGAATGATACATGTAAGAATAAACAATGCAAACATAGAACCCGTATTTTTTACTTATCCTGCTAATAAAGAGATTGACGAGATTGTTGAAAATATTGTAAAAACCCAGGAACCTGAATATGATTTCACAGCAGATGATGGCTTTGGTCACCACTTCTGGATAATTAACGATACTGAAATCAATAAAAAAATTGAACAAATATTTGCTGAAAAAATACCTTATACTTATGTTGCTGATGGTCATCACAGAACCGCAGCTGCAGCATTAGTAGGAAATGAAAAACGCAAAAATAATCCCAATTATAATGGAGATGAAGAATTCAATTATTTTTTAGCTGTACATTTTCCTGACAATCAACTAACAATTATCGACTACAATAGAGTAATTAAGGACTTGAATGGATTAAGTGAGAGCGAACTTTTAGAAAAATTAAGTGAAGATTTTGATATAAAATTAGAAGGAAGTGAAATTTACAAACCAAATAAATTACATGAATTTAGCATGTATCTTGGGGGAAAATGGTACTCTATGCAAACCAAAGAAGGCAGATATAATGATAATGACCCTATTGGAGTACTTGATGTAACTATACTTTCAAATTTAATTTTAGAAAAACATTTAGCAATTGAAGATTTAAGAAGATCTAAAAGAATAGATTTTGTTGGTGGTATTAGAGGTCTTGGAGAAATACAAAAAAGAGTTGATAGTGGAGAAATGGCTGTTGCATTTGCTTTATATCCTGTTTCTATGAACCAATTAATAAACATTGCAGATACCGGAAATATTATGCCACCTAAAACAACTTGGTTTGAACCAAAATTAAGAAGTGGATTAGTTATTCATTTATTAGATTAATTGTAAAAGCCACTCCTAATCCGCCTTAAGCAGAAGGAACTAGAAGGCAAAACATTACAGAGCATTTACTCTGTAGTTTTATAATTATAACCCTATATCAAGAGTCCAATACGTTAATATTTAGTAAATGACACGAAATAAATGCCAATAGTTGAAAATATTAAAAAACTTTCTTCAGGTATTCCTGATAATGTTAAACTGGTTGCTGTTTCTAAAACAAAACCAATTGCAGACATTTTACAGGTTTATAATACCGGATATAAAATTTTTGGAGAAAATAAAGTGCAGGATCTGGCAACAAAATATGAGCAATTGCCAAAAGATATTGAGTGGCACATGATTGGTCATCTACAAACAAATAAAGTTAAATATATTGCCGGTTTTGTAAACCTAATCCATTCTGTTGATAGCTTTAAACTATTAAAAACTATTAACAAAGAAGCCGAAAAGAATAATAGAACAATAAATTGTTTATTACAAATTCACATAGCAAGTGAAGATACTAAATTTGGATTTTCAATTAATGAGATTGAAGATATTCTAAAATCAAAAGAATATTCAGAACTCGCGAATATTAAAATTGTTGGACTTATGGGAATGGCAACATTTACAGATGAAGAAAATATTGTTCGCAATGAATATAAATTTCTAAATGAATGTTTTTCTAAACTCAAAAGCAATTACTTTTATAATACTGATGAATTTAAAGAAATTTCAATGGGAATGACAAGCGATTATAAAATTGCCATTGAAGAAGGAAGTACGATAGTTAGAATTGGAACTTTAATTTTCGGAGCAAGAAATTATTCGTAATAATTAAATTGTACTATATTGAATTCTGAAAATCGGGAAAAGTTGTCCAATTTGGTATTATTTTTTATTTTTTATCATTTTTTGTTATAAAATAAGTATTAATTTATGAAACATTTAATATATTTACGGCGTAAATACAAATTTACAATTTTATATCAAGTTGTTTTCATAAAATGAAATATAGCAAAAACTGCTCAGCTTGGCATTAAACGTTCTTATAATTACAACTATTACAATATAAAATTTATTTATAACTATAAATAATTTTTAAAAAAATATTCTTTATTTTTTATCTTTTAAAAAAAAATAGTATTTTAGCCGAAATTAAAATTATAGTTCAACTCAAAGTGGATATAAAATGAAAATTAATTTTTTAAGATTCAAAACAATTGGTATTGTAGCATTATTTAGTGCAGCAATAATGATTTATGCTTGTAAATCAGATGGTGATAATGTTGAAGATGATATTGATGATTCAATTGATATAGAAGATGAAATTGCAGATGACTTTAATAAAGCAAAACAAGTTTTCTATTCTTTACCTTCTCCAATAGAAACGGCTATGTTAATGAAACGTGCTGGAGCAAAGTATAATGAAGAATATTTGAATTCTATTGATAATATTTCAAATTATACCACAAACAAAAGTATGTCTCTTAATTTAGGTGTTTATAGTGCCGATTTAAGTTTTGCAAGTATGTTTGACCAATCTCAGGCAGCTATTAAATACCTTACTGCTACAAAAAGACTTGCTGAAGAACTTGGTATTCTTAATGCTATTGACAAATCTATAATAGTAAGGATGGAAGAAAATATTAACAACAGAGATTCCCTGATGGAAATTATTTCTGAAACATTTATGAACTCAAATTCATTCCTTAAAGAAAATGACAGAGCAGAAACTGCTGCTATTATTTTAGTAGGAGGATGGTTAGAAGGGTTATATATTGCTTCAAAAATCACAAAATCTACTTCCTCAAATAAAGAGCTTGTTGAAAGAATAATTGACCAAAGATTATCTTTAAGTACATTAATAAGTTTATTAAATGAATATAAAGATGATGAAAATGTTAGTTCATTAATTCCACAAATGGAAAGTTTGAAAGCTATATTTGATCAAATTCAGGTTTCTTCTTCAAAAATTGAACCTGTTACTGATACTGAGTCAAATGTTACATTATTAAAAACTAAAACAGAAACTTCTATAAGTCCTGAAGTTTTTGATAATTTGTGTAATGAAATTGAAAAAATTAGAAACGAAATTGTTCAGTAAATATATTTTTATTATGAAAAAGACATTAAGAATATTTTTAGTTTTAGGTTTACTTGCATTTATTCCATTTACAAGTAATGCTCAATGCAAAACATTTGCAAAAAAAGTATGTAAATTACAGTTATTACCATACGTACATGACGGCATATATAATGCTACAGTATTATCAGAAGGTGAAACTGCAGAATTGTTCAAAACATTTTACTCAGGACAAGAGTATCGAATTGCTATTTGTGGAGCTGAAGAGTTGCCTCCAGTAGAATTTCAAGTTTTAGATGCTGATAGAAATTTATTATTTGATAATAAAGATACCGATTATGCAACAACATGGGATTTTAAATTAGAAGCAAGTCAAATGTTGATTATTTCAATTCAAGTTCAAACAACAGATGAATTAACGGATGGAATTTTAAGTGGATGTGTATCATTACTAATAGGATTTATGAATGTTGAAAATTCATTCGACCAGTTTTAAAAACCATTTTTAAACATTATAAAAAAAAAAGACCGATAATTATATCGGTCTTTTTTTTATCATATACTGAAGATTTATTTTGGCTCTCCTTGTTCACTCCATCCTCTTAATTTATAATAATCTTGAATTAAATTATTAAAATAAACTTTTTCAAGCTTTTCTCCTCTCATAAAACCAGCAAGAGATGTTTCTTTAAAAAAACGTTCCGGTAATATGTCATCTTTATAAGTCCTGCCATTTCTTAAATTATATTTGCGAGATAAATCGTTTATTTTAGTTCCTATTTGTAAAAGAGAATTACCTGTATAATTAAATCCTGTTGCGGCATTAAGAACTTTTACCAAACTATCTAATCCCTCGGGCACAAAATCGCAAACAACTAAACTGTTTCTAACATTTACAGTGTCAATTCCTTCTGCAACTGTAGAAACAATATCTTCAATTTTAAATTCAGGTCCAAATTCTTGTTCGGCAATCCAAAGTCTGGTATGACTTGCAAAATCAGCAACCGACATTGCTACTCCCATTGTTAAAGCACCAAGAGGATTAATTCCCGAAAGCTCCATTCCATTGATATTTATTGCAAATTCTTCGCTGCCTTTTCCAATTTTTTGAGCTGCTACTTTTGTTCCGTCAGCAAAAATATTCCCTACTCCATTTCTAAAAGCCATTTTCTCCAACATTTCTCTTTGTGCTTTAGCATTTCCCCATTTCATTTCAATTCCATCCCAGTTTTCAAGCAAACCTTTTTCATAACATTCCATTGCAAAACCCATTGTTCCACCTGCACTTATAGTATCAAAGCCAAGGTCATTACACATTTCATTTGCCCACGCAACATCCTTAATATTGTTTACTTCGCATCCTGAACCAAAAAATGCAACAGTTTCGTATTCAGTACCTTCAATTTCATGTCCATCCCAACGTGCCCACTTTGAACATCTTATTGCACAATTATAACATGAAGTATCTTTCCAATTCAACTCTTTACGAGCAGTTTCCGAGCTAATTTTTTCAAAATCATCATATTGAACTTTTTGCCAGTTCTTTGTTGGTAGATATTCCATCTCCTGCCCTCCTCTCACACATTTCATCGTTCCTTTAATTCGACGAAATTTAACACCATCATTAGCAAGAATAGCTTTAGTTAAGTTTTTATTCTCTTTATTAAATTTTTCTTCATCAAAATATTTTATTTCATTATCGCCATCTACTACAATAGCTTTAAGATTTTTAGAACCCATAACCGCCCCTACTCCTCCTCTACCAAAATTCCTGTGTTTATCTACACCAACACATGAAATTTTTGATAAATTTTCACCAGCCTGACCAATAGCTGCAATTCTCACATCATTTTGTTGATGTTTTTCAATCAATTTATCACTAGTCTCAAAAATCCCTTTCCCCCATAATTCAGATGCATCAAATATTTCAAGTTTATCATTATATAAATATAAATAAACAGGTGTGTTTGATTTTCCTGTAATAATAAAATAATCAAATCCTGCACGTTTTAATGCCGGGCCGAAATTCCCTCCACAATGTGAATCTTGCACTGAATTTGTTAATGGCGATTTTGTAACCAAAGTAGTTCTTGCACTTGTCTGAATTTTTGTTCCTGTAAAAGGACCGTTAACAAAAATTAATGGGTTTTCAGGACCAAGAGCATCAGGATTAGGTGCAATTTTATCAAGTATTGCAAACCCTAAACCCTTACCGCCAATGTATTCTTTAGTAAGTTCTTTATCAGTATCAAGAATTTCATATTTTCTTGATGATAAATCTATTTGTAAAAATTTTCCTGTATAAGACATGTAAAGAATTGTTAATTGTTAATTGTTAATTATATTATCTATAAATATCAATTAAGTCTGTTAATATTGAATAACCTGTTTCTATTCTTCCTGCTCCAGGACCAACAATTGTTACATCACCGAGAAGGTCAGTTGTAAATGTTAATGCATTTGTTGCACCCATAATTCCTGCTAAAGGATGAGTCATAGAAACCATTTGTGGAGATACAGAACCAATAACAGTTCCATCAGCTTTTTTCTCTACATTACCAATAAGTTTCCATCTTGCATTTTCTGCTTTTGCTTTTTCAATATCAGCAGTAGTAATTTTTGTAATTCCTTCACAAGAAACATCAGAAATATCAAGTTTTGCTCCCATAACAATATTTGCAAGAATTGTAACTTTTCCTCTTGCATCATGACCTTCAACATCACCGGTTGGATCTGCTTCTGCATAACCTAATTCTTGAGCAATTTTTAATACTTCGTCATAAGCCATTCCTTTTTCCATTTCAGAAAGCATATAATTTGTTGTTCCATTTAGAATACCTGCAATTTTTGAAATTTCACAACCTGCAAGCGGTCCGTCAGCTAAGTTAATTACCGGTGTTCCTGCACAAACAGTTCCTTCTATCATAAATTTAACTCCATTTGCATCTGCAAGTTCTTTAAATTCGGGATATTTTAATGCAGCAGGACCTTTATTGCTGGTTACTACTGATTTACCAGAAGTAAATGCCGCCCTACAATGATCAATTGCAGGACCTCCTGTAGTTAAATCAGTATAAGTTAATTCACACATAACATCAGCATTACATTCTTTAATTAATGTAATATTATCCATATCAGTTATATCTTGAGTAAACTTTTGTTTTGCTTTTGCTTCTTCTATCATCTGAGTAATATTTAATCCATTTGGATTATAAACATTTCCATATGCAAAATCAGCTACAGCAACAACATCAAAATCATAATTGTATTTTTCTTTTAAGTAATCTTTTTTGTCAAGTAATATTTCGCATAATCCCTGACCAACGGTACCAAAACCTAATAAAGCTATTTTTTGTTTCATCTTAATTTAATTTATGTTTAAATTTTTAAAATAATCCTTGTACATATCCCCCATCAATTTGCAATGATACGCCTGTTATATACCCTGCTCCTTCTGAAGCAAGAAAACAAACTGTTTGAGCAAATTCTTCGGGAGTTCCTATTCGTTTCATAGGAATAATATTATTAATATTTTCATAAAAATCATTTTCTGTTCCTTTGCCACTTGTTTCATAAGTTTTAGCAAGATTTTTCACTCTATCGGTCATAGTAAAACCCGGGCAAACTGAATTAACTGTTATTCCATAAGATGCAATCTGATTTGATAAAGATTTTGCAAAACCCAAAACTCCTGCTCTTGATGTATTAGACAGAATTAAATTATTAATTGGTTGTTTTGCAGAAACAGAAGTAATATTTATTATTCGTCCCCATTTATTCTTTTTCATATAAGGCAAAACCTTATAACTAAGATTAATTGTACTTAATAAATTCAGTTCAATTGCATTGTTATAATCTTCAAGGGAAAAATCATCATGCATTCCTGCAGGTGGTCCGCCTGCATTACAAATTAAAATGTCAATTGTATTAAACTCATCAATGATCTGATCAATCATTTTTTCAACCTGTGCTTTATTTGTAACATCAGTAATAAAAGTTTTAACTACTCCACCTGTTTTTGCTATTATTTCATCTCGTGTTTTGTTAAGAACTTCGCTATTTCGCGAACATATCATTACTTTTGCTCCCTCTTCAGACAGTTGTAATGCCACAGCTTTTCCAAGCCCCTTGCTTGAAGCAGTAACTAATGCAATTTTATCTTTAATTTTTAAATCCATTTTGATAAAATTTTACAGAAGAGGTTTAATACATTCCGCAAGTCGTTTTATTGCCTCAATTAATTGTTCTTTAGACGAAAAAGAAAAATTAATTCTCATGTGATTTTTTGCAGGATTTTCCCCGTAAAATTGCTCTCCGGGAACAAATGCTACTTTATGGTCTATTGCATCGAAAAACAATTTTGCCGTATCAATATGTTCAGGTACAGTTACCCATAAAAATAACCCTCCTTCTGATGTTGTCCATGTAACTCCTGTCTCTTTTGGAAAATGTTTTTCCATTGTATTAAGAAAAACTTCAAGTTTCTCTTTATAATAAATTTTACATTTATCAAAATGAGCATCAAGGTTCATTTCTGTTAAGTATGCAGCACATAAATCCTGATTGTATTTTGGAGTATTTAAAATATTTCCTTCTTTAATATTTGTCATTTTCTGAATAACTTCAGGAGAGCCTATATTAAACCCAACTCTTAAACCCGGACAAAATATTTTAGAAAAAGTATATAAACCTATTACATTTCCACCTCCTGTATAAAGTTTTTGGTCTAACGAAAAAATAGAAGGAATAGTTTCTCCGTAATATCTTAAATCTCTGTATGGACTATCTTCAATAATAGGAATATTATATTCATAACTTATTTTTAAAAGTTCTTTTCTTTTTTCCAAACTCATTGTAATTCCTGTTGGATTTTGAAAATCTGGAACCACATATATGAATTTAGGCATTGTATTTTTCATTTGTAACTGCTTTATAGTTTTTCTTAAAGCATCTACATTTGTTCCGTCTTGCTCAATGTCAACACCAACAAATTTTGGTTTTTCCATTTCAAAAGCAACCAATGCTCCCGCAAATGTTGGCCTGTCGAGCAATACAATATCTCCCTCGTTAAGAAAAACTCTTCCCGTCAGGTCTAAACCATGCTGTCCTGATGTTGTAATAAGAATGTTTTTCTTTTCTACTTTAATATTATCTCTTTTCAAAAAACCAATTACTGCATCAAAAAGACTTTGCTCGCCGGGAATAGCTGAATATTGCATTATTTTATCAATATCATTATTCAGAATTTTTTCTGATACTGCCCGAAATTCTGATTTTTGAAAAACTTCCGGAGAAGGTAATCCTCCTGCCAAAGAAATTATTTCGGGGTCTGATAAATATTTTAATGTCTTCCCAATAGGATAACCCTCAAAGTCTTTAATATTATTTGCGTATCTGTTTTCCCAGTTAATCATTACTATCTATATTTTAATTGAAATTTTCTTTTCAAAAATACAAAAAAACCACGACTATAAAACATGTTATTTAATATTTTATTTGATAAATAAGCCCGTTAAATTATTGCAGAGAATCAAACATGGATAATTTGTTAAAAACCTGTAATACCAGCAAATAGTTGAAATTACTAATTAAAGAATCAATTAAAACATACAACAATAAAAAACCATATTTGGTATTAAAAATGAAAACACCTAATTTTATACATGAAAAAATTATGCTGTTTAAGGGTAAACAATAAACAAACATTAAATGAATATTGAAAAAAACATAAAATTAGCCGCAGACACTTTAAAAAATGCTGATGCTTTACTAATTACTGCCGGTGCCGGTATTGGAGTTGATTCCGGTTTGCCTGACTTTAGAGGTACTTCCGGTTTTTGGAAAGAATATCCGCCAATTGCAAAACTTGGTGTTTCATTTAGCGAAATGGCTAACCCCAGATGGTTTTTTGAAAAACCAGAACTAGCATGGGCTTTTTACGGACACAGATTAAATTTATATAGAGAAACAATTCCACATAGTGGATATTTCCAATTGCTTGAAATTGGAGAAGAAAAACCCGGAGGATATTTTGTTTTCACATCAAATGTTGATGGGCAATTTCAAAAAGCAGGATACAATGATGAATATATTGAGGAATGTCATGGATCTATTCATCATTTTCAGTGTATTGAGCCATGTTGTAATAATATATGGGATGCAAATGAAGAAGAGATAATTGTTGATATGGATGCGTTTCAGGCACAAGAACCTTTCCCTAAATGTATAAATTGTGGAAGTATTGCACGTCCAAATATTTTAATGTTTGGCGATTGGCATTGGATGCATGAACGCAGTTCTGAACAAAGCAATAATTTAGAAAACTGGTTAATAAACAATTATCAATCAGCAATGAATATTGTTATTATTGAGTTAGGAGCAGGAACATCTGTTGCAACTGTACGTTATAAATCAGAAGAAATTGCAAATAAATTTGATGCAACTTTAATTAGAATAAATCCACGCGATTTTCATGTTCCATCAGGACATATTTCAATTCCACTGGGAGCAAAAGAAGGAATAGAGAAAATTTTGAATTTTTGTAAATGAAGAAACATTATAATATAACCGTTACAGGAAGAGTTCAGGGAATATTTTTCAGAGGAGCAACAAGAAATATTGCAAGGTATTTAAACATTAACGGCTTTGTTAAAAATAATTCTGACGGAACAGTTTATATTGAAGCAGAAGGAGCAAGTGAAAATTTATCTGAATTTATAAAGTGGTGCAAAAAAGGACATGATTATGCAATTATTGATGAAATTGTTGTTGAAAAGGAAAGGTTTAAAAATTTAAAAGGGTTTAGGGTTCAATATTAATTAGTTTGGTAACCATTTTTTGTTAAAAACTTTATTTTCAGAACTAATATTATATTTATTAAATCTTTATCTTTGCATTAAATAAAATTTATTTATCATGAAAAAAATATTACTAGTTGCTACAGCATGTTTTCTTTTTATTTTTATGATTTCATGCGAAGATGAAGAAGAATGTAAAGAATGTAAAATAGTAACTTATGATGCTAATGGGGATTTTGAATCAGAGGGAACACCTGAAGAATATTGTGGTGAATATCTTATAGAAATTGAAAATATGGCAGCAGATATTGATTCTTCAGGTATTAAATCAGAATACGTTTGCGTTTGATTTTTCACGACCTAAGATCGTAAATCTTCTTAGTAAAAGATTGTAACCCTCATATAAGATGGTTTTAAATTACATTTGGATTGCCTTTTTCCTTATTGCTTTTGTTGTTGCCCTTACTAAATTAATTTTTTTGGGCGATACAGAAATATTTTCTTCCCTTGTAAACAGCACTTTTGATATGGCCAAAACCGGCTTTGAGTTGTCTCTTGGACTTACCGGTGTGATGACTTTATGGCTCGGATTAATGAAAATCGGTGAAAAAGGTGGAGTAGTTGGTTTAATGTCAAGAGCAGTTGGTCCGTTCTTTAGTCGTTTATTTCCCGAGATACCAAAAGGTCATCCTGTTACAGGATCAATAATGATGAATATTGCAGCAAATATGCTTGGACTTGATAATGCTGCAACACCTATTGGGTTAAAAGCAATGGAGCAGCTACAAGAATTAAATCCAAAAAAAGATACTGCTTCAAACCCTATGATAACATTTTTGGTGCTTAATACTTCAGGTTTAACACTAATCCCAATTAGTGTAATGGTTTATAGAGCACAACTTGGTGCAGCAAACCCGGCTGATATATTTTTACCAATTCTACTAACTACTTTTTTTTCAACCCTGGCAGGAATAATTACAGTTTCTATTATTCAGAAAATTAACTTATTTAATAAAGTTATAATGGCTTATTTGGGTGGATTTAGTTTAATAATTGCCGGTATTACATGGTACTTATCATCAATTCCACAAGATCAAGTAAGTGTTATTTCAATTGTTGCCAGTAATCTTATTTTATTTAGCATTATAACTTTGTTTATTGTATTGGCATTAAGAAAAAAAGTAAATGTTTATGAAACGTTTATTGAGGGTGCAAAAGAAGGATTTAAAATTGCAATTAAAATAATACCGTTTCTTGTTGCTATTTTAGTTGCTATTGGTGTTTTTAGAGCATCGGGTGCTTTAGATTTTATTATAGGAGGTATTGGATATTTTATTTCATTTTTAGGTTTTGATACAGGTTTTGTTGAAGCTTTGCCAACTGCATTTATGAAACCATTGAGCGGAAGCGGAGCAAGAGGAATGATGATTGATGCAATGACAACACATGGAGCAGATTCATTTATTGGTCGTTTAGCTTGCACATTTCAGGGAGCTACCGATACTACATTTTATATTATTGCTGTATATTTTGGTTCTGTGGGTATAAGAAAAACCCGTCATGCAATTACCAGCGGATTAATTGCAGATCTGGCAGGTATAATTGCTGCAATATTCTTTGCTTATTTATTTTTCGGATAAACTATTTTTGAACTTTTATTATTCCTAAATTGAAATATATTCTATTAATCTCGTCCTTTATGATGGAGATAAGGAAAAATGTTTTTTTTGAAAATTCATGAAATTAAAAATGGCAATTTTTGTTTTAATTATACTAACAATTTACAGCTCTATAAGCTATTACATATTTATTAGAGGATTGCAAGCAATATCTGAATCTCCTGTTAGTAAGAAATGGTTTATTATTGTTTTTATATTTCTCACATTATCACCAATAATTGGAAAAATATTAGAAAATGTATGGATATCTCAGTTAAGTGAAATATTTGTATGGATAGGCTCTTTTTGGATTGCCGTATTTATATACTCATTTATAATTATTGTATTTCTTGATCTTACCCGAATACTTAATTACTTTTTTAGTATTTACCCTTCATTTATAACTGCTAATTATGCAAAAACCAAATTTCTTACTGCCTGTATTGCTTTTGGTATTATTGTATTTACTCTGATTATAGGATATATTAATGCTATAAATCCGCAAATAAAAACATTAAACATTAATATAAATAAAAAAGTTGAAGGAGTAAAATCTATAAACATTGTTGCCTTAAGCGATATTCACTTAGGAACAACAATTAACAAGCAAAGAACAATAACACTTATTAATCAAATAAATAAATTAAAACCTGACATTGTACTGATTGCTGGCGATATTATTGATGATAACATGGAGTTGGTAAAACATTACGAGCTTTTGAAATACTTTAAAGAAATTAAATCAAAACATGGTGTATATGCTGTAACAGGAAATCACGAATATATAAGTAGAGCATACAAAGAAGCAGAATATTTTAAGAAAAATAATATTATTTTAATTCAGGATTCTGTAATTGAAATAAATAATAATTTATACATTGTGGGCAGAGAAGATATTATGTTTGACAGAAATGGAAAAAAGAGAAAAACATTAAAAGAATTATTGTTAAATGTTGATATAAATAAACCAATTATTCTACTCGACCATGAACCTTATAAACTTGACGATGCTGTAAACAATAATATTGATTTTCAATTATCTGGTCATACACATAGCGGACAATTTTGGCCAATTAATTATATTACAAATGCGATTTTTGAAATAAATTACGGTTATAAAAAGAAAAAAGAAACTCACTTTTATATAAGTTCAGGCTATGGAACATCAGGTCCTCCTATTCGGATTGGAAACAGACCTGAAATAATAAACATTAAGTTGAGTTTTGAATAAATAAAGCCCCTCCTAACCTCCCCAAAGGGGAGGAACTAGAAACAAAATTTATAATGGGTCAAAAATACAGGATACTAATATTTAATAAACAAGGTTATTCCGATTCGCTATAATTCAAATTCGAAAAAACTCCTTCTGTTATTGATTTTTGTTCTGTAAGGTTTGTTAATTCAAAACTAAAGGTTCCTGAAATAATTTTATTTTTAGCATCTATTTCAGATATTGTTACTTTACCGGAATTACTAACATAATTATCAGTAGTTGGTGATGAAGCATCCGTTTGCCAAACACAACCTACCTGAGCACTTAATGTGTCTATAGCCGAAGAAGATGTAAATGTTTCTTCAGTATCACCTTTTACTGTTATTGCAATTACTTGCCCATCAACAGAAGTTCCTGTAATAACAAAACTTGCAGGACTACTAAAACGTTTTGTAACTCTGGTAATAGCATTCCATGCTGTACCATCAATCTTTGCATTCATAATTGGGTCATCTTCTTCTTTTTTGCACGATGAAAAAATCAGAACTGTAATCAATAAAACCAAATAAATATTAAGATTTTTCATTTTATAAAATTTTGTATTTAATGTATAATACAAAAATACATAATATTAATTAGAGGCAATCTATAAAGTCAAAGATTTTTATAAACAAAATTTTTATCGCTGATTTTCTGCAATATACAAACATTGTTTAAAAATAATAGTACTATGTCTTGCATAGTACTATCTTTTGTATATATCTTTGCATTAAATACTACTATATGAAATTAAATTTAATAAATTATGAATGTTGAAAATGCAAAAGCTCAGATGCGCAAGGGAATACTTGAATATTGTATTTTATCAATATTATCGAAAGATGACGCTTACGCCTCTGATATAATTAAAGAGCTAAAGCATGCTAAACTAATTGTTGTTGAAGGCACATTATATCCTTTACTAACAAGATTGAAAAATAGCAGCTTATTAAGTTACAGATGGGAAGAGTCAACACAAGGACCACCCAGAAAATATTACAAGTTAACCGGTAAAGGCGATAAATCCTTAATTGAACTTAATACTTCATGGAAAGAATTAACTAATTCGGTAGAAACAATATTAAATTTAAAAAAATAAAAAATGAAAAAGACATTTACAATAAATATAAACGGAATAATATTTCATATAGACGAAGATGCTTATGAAATTTTATCGAAATACTTGAATGAAATAAACAGAAAGTTTGCCAGTTCAGATGAAGGACGTGAAATAATATCGGATATTGAAGCAAGAATAGCCGAGCTTTTTCAGGAAAAAGTAAACGATGTTAAACAAGTTATTAATATTAGTGATGTTAATAGTATAACAGAAATAATGGGAAAACCCGAAGATATGGGTGATGACGAAGAAACAGAAGAAAAAACAAAAAAGCGTAAGTACAAAACAGGTAAAACAATATACAGGGATACAGAAAACGGAAAAATTGGTGGAGTTGGTTCAGGTTTGTCCGCATACTTTGGTATTGACCCCGTTTTTGTAAGAATAGTACTTCTTGCTTCATTTTTTATCTCAGGACCAATAATTTATATTATTTTATGGATAATTATGCCTGAAGCAAAAACTACTGCTCAAAAATTAGAAATGAAAGGTGAAAAAATAAATGTTGAGAACATTGAGAAAAGCATTAAAGATGAGTTTGAAAATGTGAAAAAAAATGTGAAAAAGTTTAAGAAATCAGGTCAATGGGAAGAAAGCAGAAATATATTTGACAGATTATTTGCAATATTTTTCGGTATTATAAGCTTTATTTTTAGAATAATAATGATTATTGTAGGTGTAGCATTTGTAATAA
>CAYTAU010000067.1:0-18467 GCA_964435855.1 uncultured Bacteroidales bacterium
TTTTTCCTGTAATATCCATTACTTCAATTCCTACAATCCCTTCTGCTATTACTGTTATTTTTCCAGTTGTAGGATTTGGGTAAATTCTAATATCTGTTACTTGTGATTCCTTTTGAATATCATGTATTAGTAGAGGATTTCCATAAATTACCGTATCAGATATTATTACCTGAGAAGTGTTTGTAATTACAGGAATATTATAATCAAAATAAATGTCGGCAGTGTTTTGAACTACTGTTCCATTAGCAAGAGTGTCGTAGGGTGCAATTTTAAACTTAACAAAACCATGACTGTTTGCTTCGTTAGCATTACTATCTGGTAAATTGATATTAAAGAACTGGAAGAACAAAACAGGCTGACCATGGCCTCTTACATCCAACTCATAAGGATGAGAGCTTATTCCTGCTTGAAATGTAGAAATATCAAGATATTCTGAAAGTGTATCTACTACTACTACAGTAAATGCTGTATCTGTACCAGTATTTTGAAAACGAATAACATAATCTAAACTTGTTCCGGGCATTATATAATTATTAGCTGTTATACCCTCTGGACTTACGTTTTTATCATTAGGATCGTAGCTATCTCTTATCTCCATACAATCTATTTCAACTTCTGCATCTTCATCATCCATTGGCATGGTATTAACCAGACCATTACTATTAAGAGGATTTCCACAATCTTCGATTGTTTCATTAGGGTGACTATTGCCCGGATGCATTGGGTGCTGGTCAGCCTCCAGTCTATATGTTAGTCCATTTGCAGGAATATCAATAATTAGTTCTTCTTGTCCTAATAGCTGGAAACTGCCAGTATATACAAGTGCATTGTCTTCATAAATTCTATATTCAGAAGCTATTTGCATATCTCCAAGACCAAAATCTCCTGTGTTAGTAATTGTAAAACTAATCATAGTATCGGCTATACATTCGCCTTCTACCATTACCGATGATTTATCCCAAGCATTATAAGCAGCAGTATCCAGATTATTTACACAATCGTTTGGAGGTGTTATCCAAGCTTCTGTACATTGAGTTAAACCGGTAATACCGTTTATACAGGCAACAGAATCTATTATATGAATTTCTCCACAATCGCCCTGAGCAAGAGTGCCAATATCAAATACGTAATTACCTAGTGTATCTATTGTATAAGGATAATTTGCACTTACAAAAATTACATAATCGGGCAAATGAACATAAACTTCAACACTATCTTCATCTGCAAAACCATCATTGCAATAATGCACATAAGTATTATTGGTAAAACATCTTCGGCGTCTGTCGCTGGTAATATCAATTGTTAAATATGGACAAGCAATGGTATTATTATAAAAATTAATCCCTGTTGTATCCATACCTAGGGAATCGAAATGAACTGTATGGTAATTAGGACTTGGACATAAATGAGTTATTAATGGATTATTTATAATATTTTCAACTACATATGTTCCAGTATCTGTTGTAATTGAATATGCACCCATACTATTAGTAATACCATAAAAATAATCTGGGTCTGTTTTTACAATTACATTTTCTTTTCCAATTTCATTGCCTTCTAATAAACAATTGGTATCTAAAACAACACTACCTGTTATAGAATTAGGATTTTGAATATCATATAAGCAATTGTATCCAAATGTAGTTTGTGGGTCTATAGCAAACCAGTGAGAAGAAGACCATGTTGGGTCATCTACTTCGATACAATATAAGTTTGGATTGTTGTAAACCCAAAATGTACTAAAATTAATATTGTTCCCATTTTTCACATATAACCTGTCTAGTAGATTATTATGACATTCTAGATAGACAAGTGCGGTATCATTATCTAAATTTAAGGTATTTAAAAGATTGTATTGACACCTTAAACTGAGCAGATTAATATTACTGTCAACATTTAATGAATTTAGCAAATTGCCATTACAATACAAATGCTTTAGTTCAACATTATTGTTTAAATTCAACGTTTGTAATAAATTACTTTTGCAATCTAAAATTACTAGATTTGGATTATTGCTTAAATCTAAAACAGTTAATTGATTACTTGAACATCTAAAAGTTGAAAGGTTAAAATTACCACTTAAATCTAAAGTACTTAGCATATTATCAGAGCAATCAAACGAGAAAATATCTGGATTATTAGTAATATCAATTGTATTTAATTGATTATGATTACATACGAAATAAGCTAGATTGATATTATTACTAACATCTAATGTATTTAAATTATTGTAATTGCAATTAAAAGAAATAAGGTTTATATTGTTGCTAACATCTAAGTTTGTTAATTGATTATTATCGCAATTTAATGTATTTAAAACTGAAATATTGCTAACATTTAATGTAGACAACTGATTTCCCGAACAATATAAATAATAAATATTTGGATTATTACTAAGATCCAAATTGGTTAATAGATTATTATTGAGATGTAAAGATAGAAGTTCAGTATTACTACTTAAATCTATAGTTGTTAATTGATTATTTCTGCATAGCAAATCATAAATTAGAGTAAAGGATTCAATTCCACTAAGGTCTGAAATGTTTAAAGAATCAACATGAATTGCTCCATAATAAGAATTTGCTTCGCTAACTTGTATTTCTCCATCTTGATTAGTGTTTATTAAAGTATCACCCACCAATACAGTTTTAAAATTAGCATCGGGAATGTTAACTATTTGTGCAGTTGTAAAAAGAACAAAAAATAGTGCAGATGTAAGGAGTAAAAGTTTTTTCATAATATAGATTTCAGAACTATGCTCTTAATACGAAATAAACAGGAAAAGGTTGTGAGAATAAGGATATTAATTAATATAAATATTATTTCCCCCTAGCCATCCTAACAACAACCCCAATCAAAACAACAAGGCAAATAATGGAAAGTATAAGCTTAAATTTGAAGTTCTCCCAGACTCTTTTCATCCACTTCTTAGGTTTTTTGTGAATGATTCTTTCTACCGGAATCTCTTTGGTAATAATTACTGTGTCTTTTAATGCTGAGTGATGAATTCGGAATGTTTGAATAAAGTCTAATTGTTAGTAATTCTTCTATTTATAGGTATATTGTTATTCCAATATATTGGGATAAATCTAGATTTATTGGAATGTATTTAAATAGATAGGCATTTATGGCGATAAAATTACAACCCAAATTGTTTCATTAACACGCATTTTAAAATTTATATGAAACTTTATTTATTTTAAGAATTGCCAAAAAGTAGATTAAAGCAATGTCTGAATTGAGTTTGAAGAGAAAATAAAAAGTTTCACTTTGTACATAAGTGAAACTAAAAGGTGTAAACTATGTCCCTTTATCATACCGAAAGATAAAACGGGCTACAACCCCTGAATTTACTACTGTCTCGGCTATTATTTTTATACATCCTAAGTTAAGTTTTTTTAGATATATCTGTATTTAGTCATTCTTTTATCTCCTAGTTTCTCAATTATACCTTTGTCAAATGCAACTTTCAAATCTCTACTTGCTGTTGCCGAAGATATATTCTTAAACACACGCAAATAATCTTGCCTTGAGAAGAGGTCATTTTCTACAATGTCCTTAAAATGTATTATTCTGTCATTACTTGATAAGTTTATGTTTTGAATTTTTAGTAAGTCTTCAAGTGCATCTTTTATTATTTCTAACATGAATTCAATAAAAGCTGTTGAACTTCCTTGATTATCTGATTTACCTAAAATATTATAATATTCTTGTTGCTTTGTTTTTACTAAAGTTTCAATTGGAAGAAATCCAAAAATAGGAGAGTGTTCTTTCAAAATTATAGTTTGCCAAAGTCTTCCAATTCTTCCATTTCCATCAATAAATGGATGAATAAATTCAAACTCATAATGAAAAACACAACTTTTGATAAGAATTAAATCATCATCATTCTTTAGATACTCAAAAAGGTCTTTCATTAACGAAAAAACCATTTCTCCGGGAGGCGCTACATGTGTAATGTCGCTTCCTTTTATAATTCCAACTGAAGAAGTTCGCAGTTTACCAGAGTTTTCTATTAAATCTTTCATTAAGATCTCATGTGCTTTGCATAATGATTTTAAATCATAGACTTTAAACTTATCAAGTTTATTATAAACATTAATTGCATTTTTAACTTCAACAATATCTTTTTTAGGTGCTAAAACTCTTTTGTTATCAAGCAAGTCAGTAATCTGCGCAATAGTCAAGGTATTTCCTTCAATTTCCAATGAAGATTGAATTGTTTTTATCCTGTTTTTTTTTCTTAATTCTGTTGGTGGTTTGTTTAAATGGGCAGCATTTACTTCTCCAATTCTTTCTGAAATAGAGGCAATTAAATTTAAAATCTTATTCGTTATTTCGTAAGGTGGTTTCATGTCTTAAACCTTTGATACTATCAAATGATACTATCAAAAGTAATCATTTTTTATTATACTGCAATTTCTTTTTAAAAATTAAACCTAACGTTATGCAGCTATGTGGAGTGCGGAATAGGAATAGTAAAAACCTTTTCAAAGTTCCCACGGAGCCAGATTTTTTGGTTTTGTTTTTAAATTTTGTAGTAAAAGCCAAATCAAAAAATTTGGCGGTGTACGGATGTGCGACTCACGAACGGTTACAACCGATTTCCGCATTACATATAGGTGCTGTTACCAACTGGCCGTTTTGTTATCAATAAACAATAATCGTTTGTCGCTCAACTCTATTGTCTGCTTTAACTGTAATGGTATATGTCCCCGCTGCCAAACTGCTTACATCAACAACGTTTACATTGTTTGTCTTTATAAGTTCCTGACCAGTGATGCTGTAAATTATAATTTCGTTAATATTTTCTTCGGAAATTATATTGAGTGTCTCGCTTGTTGGGTTTGGATAAAAGCTGAAAGTATTAGTTTGTGTACCGCCAACAAAGCTAGATGAATTTGAATTTACCAAATTCGATTTTACCATATATTCAGTTTTTGTGCCACAATCATCGGTATAAAACCCAACAAAGTATTTAACAAATGTTGACGATGGATTAGAATAATTATAAAAATAAGTATTCCCCGGTACTGAGGCAATCTGGAAAACACTATTAGTAGCAGTGATTCCGTAAATCAGATAGTTTGGGACACTTATTCCTGCGTAAGCACTTCAAGTAAAGCCGTAAGTATTTGTAGGCTGGTCGAAGGCTTAAAATCAGCTTGTTGCAAAGTCCGAATAAAGTAAATCAATTGCCTTGTTTCTTTAATCGGAGTTTCTCATCATGAATATCCTGCATCGTCTCCTCAATATCTACATAAATGATGATATTTTTGAACACATAAGTGATCTCTTTATTCGGATCCTGAGGGGCTGTGAACAAATGTCGTGTTTCGTCACTGCTGAGTTTGATCTTTTGCGATTCCTCGGTGGCGGAACTGACGATCTCCCCATTCTTGTTAGTACCTTCGGTTGTCCAAGTGAATTTAAAGGTCACAGGGGTGTCGCTATGGGCTTTCATGATCCAGCCTTGTTCCGACCAGACGATTAAACGACCATTATTGGCAGTAGCGGTATCCTGTGCTGAGAGTCCTATGCTCATCAGCAAAATTACCACTAATGATAAAAGTTTTTTTGTTTTCATATTTGTATTTTTTTTGATTGTTTATATTTTTGTTTTTAGGCACTTCCGAAGCCCCTAATTTGGGATAAAACTCTGGTTTTGGTTAATATTTAGGTCAAATTTACACATTTTTCGTTGTTTTTATATCAAAAATTCCCTGTTTTAGCAATACATTCAAAAAAAATCCCATTTTCGAGGCCTAATTTGTTGCCCAAATGCTGGACTTTTATTTTCTCCGAATTCGGGACTTGTCAAAATCCCAAATCTGAGGCTAAGATACTTAATTTTTTGTTTCATCTTCGAGCAGGTTTTCTTTACTGTATTTTATCTTTTTTAGACAATGCTTACAGTTTGCAGTATGCCACTTCAGGCTTGTTGGTAACGGCAAAGCTAAGCCTTAGTAGGGTTGATGCCTCTTCGTTATTTTGTTTTTAAAGTTAGTGATTATATTTTCATTTTTACTTTCAAATTTCGTTGCGAAACCCTATTAGGTTTAGCTAATGTTACCAGCTTTTATTATCAATCTAAGTTTTTTTGTAATATTTATTGTTCTATTTCTTTTGTACATATTGTCATTTTAATATTCATTAAACTTATAATCAAAGCGTTCATACCTTGTTAGATATCAAGGCAGGATTAATATTCTGGTGTAAATTGGAACAGTATTATAAAATTCTAGCAATTGGTCATTATTTATACTAATACAACCCCATGTAAGGTCGTTATTTTGTGTTGTATCCCACTGTTCGACCCAACCATGTATTCCAATACCACCTCCTAAGTCTGTGTTTTTTGGAGGAAGTGATTTTTTTATTGTTGCTTTTTTAATTGCATTATATTCCACTTTACTTATGATCATTTTTTCCAATCCTTCAGTAGCATCAAAAGTATTGGGATATGAAATTCTAATCCAAGCAGGACCAAAATAATCCCCCCATGTGCCCCCGAAAGGTCCTAATTTTTTCTCATTGATAAAATATTCTCCTTCAGGTGTTTTGTTGTCACCTTGTATAGTTTTATGTCCTTTAGGTTCTTGTCCAAGCCCAATAGGTATAGTATCTAAGATATTGCCATATCTGATTAAATATAACTTGTACTCATGTTTTACAGCTACAACAATAAAAGAATCTTCAATGGGATTTAATATTTGTCGATGATTTTTAATAAACTCAGTTGGATGTTCAAAATCCTTTATTATGCTGTCTGTATCACACAAGGGCCAATATGTAATAGACTTTTCAAACAATGATTCCTTTCTTAACTCCAAATGCAAATGAGCATGAAACATACCAAAATTGTTTCCTAAAGTACCTATCTGCTGTCTTCTTTTCACGAAATCCCCTTTTTTAACCATTATAGAATCAAGGTGCATATACATCGAACGAAGTTTTTTAACTGCCCCATTTTCATAATAATGGTGTTCAATAGCAATTGTATTTCCCCAATTTCCTCCTGCATTTTTTGCCTCAATCACCTTTCCTTTTCCAATAGAATAAACAGCTTGACCCAAATCAGTATTTCCTCCTCCTATTCCATTCCAATCTTCCGCAGGATGAATACCGTACATATATTCTTCACAAAATTCTACCGCTTTGTACCAGCCCTCATACTTTTTTTTTGTATTTAAATCGATATATATTCCTTTTGCATTATTATCTCCTACAGGAAAATCAAATCCCTTGCAAAGTAATGTGTCAAATAGATGGGCTGTATTACTTTTTGTTGGTTTGCGTATTTTTATGGTATCATGTTTTTCTAACTGAATGTTTAAAGAATCATAGTTTACATTTTTACTATCCAGTGAATTTGAACAAGAGCTACTAACTAAAAAAATGATGATGATAATTAATGTTTCTTTAAAATCTTGAATTTGTCTCACGTTTAAGATGTTGAAGTTTTACAAATTATATATCCTTATAAATTCTCATGAACGGAACTATGAATAATTGAATTTTATTATAAACTCAGAAAAATAGAATTAACGTACTTTATCACCATAAATTTGTCATTTGTTTAATAATTGCTGGTAACGTTTGGCTAAACTGCTTTTTAATGCTGTTTAGGTTTTGTTACCAAGCGTATTTATTGTTTTATTAATTTTTCTGTTATAATATGTTTTTTAGTTATTATTTTTATAAAGTAAACACCTTCTGATTCTTGTGATAGATCTATTTCGGTTTCTTTGCCTTGGTATATTTGTTTACCTTCCGTGCTAACAATTTCTATTTTTTCAATATTCTTTGCAATTATTTTTATAGATCCTTTTGTAGGGTTGGGGTAAATTGAACACCCATATTTCGTTGATAGAATTTCATTACCAACCCCGAAATATACTTCTATTGAATCAATTTTAATACAACCAATAGAATCCGTTATTGTAACATGATACCAACCAGAACTTAAGTTAATAGCTGTTGGCGAAACTTGAGACATTGAATCGTCCCATTGGTAAATGTAAGGCGGTGTTCCTCCTGTTGTTGATACAGAGGCAGTTCCATTCCCACTTCCATCATCATTAGTAGAAGAAATTATATATGCAAATTCTGGTATCATAGGAATAGTAATATTTATGGAAATATGACAGTTATTAGAATCATAAATGCTTACATTAATTACTCCAGGAGGCAAATTATATTCATGCAGATTTACACCACCTGTTGTCCAAGAAATATTGTATCCTGGTGCCCCACCACTTATTTCTATTTCTGCTTCACCATTAAAAAGTCCACATGTTGCTGGAATAGTTTCTATAATTGAAACTTGTAAAAGTGTTGAGCCTGTGATTATAGTACTATCTATGATTGTACAGCCTATTCCATCTGTAAGTGTCAAGGTGTAATTGCCTTGACAAAGACCATATATTATTGCATTAGTTTGTGATGATGACCATTCATAGTAATATGGTGGATGGCCACCACTACAATTTGCCATTATACTACCATCACAAAATGGATAACAGCTTTCACTTGTTGGAATCAGTTCAAGATTTATTTGAGATGATTGATTTATGGTCAAATTAGAAGTAGTAGTACACCCATTCTGGTCAGTCACAGTTAAAAAATAGGTGTTTGCATATAAGCTATCTATATTCTGAGATGTAGAATTAAATGTTCCGGTTGAATCTGTCCAGTTAAAAGTATAGCCTGGTGTTCCACCATATACATTAGTATTTATACTTCCGGTGTTTTCTGAATAACATTCTATATAAACAAATGGAGGCATAATAAGAGTCAAACTATCTGGTTGTGTAATTGTTACATTATTAAAAACTTTACAGTTCTGATTGTCAGTAATAGTAAGATAATAAGTGGCAGGAGACAATCCACTTAGGTCTTGAGTAGTATCGTTAGTATTCCAAATGTATGAATAAGGTGGATTAGAACCACTTACTGCTACATCTATTGAGCCATTATTCATATTGTAACAATCTACATTTGAACTTGTAATTGTTCTATCAAATGGGCACATTTCATGTGCTCCTATATCGGGGAGCAAAGTATCTCTTGGGTTATAATCAATATCATCAATGATATAATTAATTGGTGTTCCAATGTCTAATAAGGCAATGGTGTTATGATTAAGATAAGAATCCGTAAAGTTTGCATCAATCTGAACATTATTATTTGTTATTGGGATATTTGTTCCATTAAGGCTAAAGAAATCATTATAATCACTAACTAATGGAACAGTAACAATATTTGAGTAATATGCTGAATTTGACATTGATGAAATACTTTTATTTATAATGATATTATTCAACCATTTTTGGTATTGATTTATATTAGAATATACATATAAAGCATGTGCATCCCTGCCACCTGTAGCCTGAATGTTACAGACTATTGTATTCGATATTAATTCTAAAGAATCACAATATTTAAGTTCAAGGCTAGCACGTTCTTCGTAACCATCATCATAGTTCCAATAATAACCAAAGTAATCATCATAAAATACGTTATTGTAAACTCTGTTCCAATAATTCGATCCAATACAGCCTTCAATCTTTGTAGAACCCAAATAATTGTGATGAATATTTATTTTATCACAATTATCTATTTTTGTAGATAAGCCTTGGTAATTTGTAATATTCATAATTTTTACTTTATTATACGAAAAAAGTAAAGTGTCTGCATTAGAAATGTCTACTCCTCTTTTAATTTGGTCTATAATCATATTATTACACATATATAAAGTATCTACATCAGCAATTAATGCAACCGTTCCTTGCTGAAAAGTATTATTTGTTACAACAGATTTTTCTGCATTAAGAGTAATCATTATACCATATGATTCTGTTAGAGATGTAAGGCCTTGAGTTTCACTCTTAAAGTGATTAGCTATTAGATTAATTGTTTTACATCCGCTAGAAGTCAAAATAGTATTTCCATCATCATTTACGTAAAACCTTTCTAGGTTTAAGTTTTTAAAAGTAATATGATTTACAGAGTTTAAAGAAAACATACTAGTTGTATAATGGGTTGACATCCTATAAGTAACATCATTAATTCCTGATTCAGATTGAATAACTATTGTATCTAACTCATTATTGCCTAAAATGGATGGTATATATATTGTGCTATTATAATAATCATATAGACTTCTAATGTTAAAGCAAACTGTACCACACATACCTCTTAATTTTAATTCTTCGATAGCATCATGTATAGTCGCATAATCTGGATTTGTTCCTGCAACAGTATATAATCCACCAACAATTCTTGAGTAGAGAATATTACTAATTGTATCGTTTGTGTTATTTTCGTCGATTGCCCCATTCGGATTTGAGATCCAAATTTTAATATTATAAATCGAATCAGACATAAATGTATAATTGCAAAACCATTCTATGTTTGATGTATCAGTGTTATTTAAAGAACCTGTCCATAATATCTGTGGCAATGTGTCATTATTAATTATACCATTAATAAAACAAGATGTTATTGTTGAAGATCCATGATTAATAAATTTTACTTTAATACTATCGAGTCCTGGACATGGATTTTCAGAAGGATTTATAATATTTAAGAGTCTTAAATCATTACCAGGAAGACTAAATTCATCGGCACCAATATCAGGATTTGTGATTGATCTAGTTTCACCATCTATATCATCTAAAATGCTATCAACACTAAAACCTAAATTATTTAAATAAGGATAATAATAATTAATATGCAAATCTGTACTACTAATAAATTGAGGTTCTATTGATAATGAATTTAAGTCTTGAGAAGATACACTTTGCCATTCTCCAATATTTGTTTGATCATTTCCATTCCAAAAACCAATATAATCTCCATTTGAGAATAAGATATTATAATCACTTATTAGCCCTGTAGAACTATTATTATAAATGGAGTATCCAGAAGCCCTATTTGATAAGATATTATTTTTTAAAAAAATATTGCCACTTAAGAACTGATTATATGCCTTAGAGCTTGTATAATTATAGCCCGATATATTTACACTGTTATAATAAACTTTATGAAAGTTTGAATATTGAATATAGATCCCTATACCCTTGTTAACACTAACAAAATTATTTGCAATAAAGCAATAATCTGTTACCATCCCATCACAATAGAATAAATAAATACCTCTAGCACTAGAACTAGAATTTAAACTTGAAATCTTATTTTTATTAATCTGTATATTATCACAATAATAACAATAAATTCCATTAAATCCACTGGTAGAAGTTGTACTAATAATATTGTTTTCAATAATTGAAGTATTTTGATATTTAAGATTTATTGCAGATATTTTTTGATTCTGAAAAGTATTATCTGAAATTATATTATTATTTTCCAAATGACTTGTGTCAGAACCATTCATTAATATACCATAGCTGCCATTTACAAATATATTCTCTGTAAATACATTATTGGTATCAGTTGAAGTAGAATCTTGTTCTGAATATACTAATGCGAAATTATCAGTTGTAGTATTTGTCGTTCCACTTATTCGGTTATTCATAAAATAATTATTTGTAGAATTATTGGAAATATCAATTACTCTAGCATAATTACTCCCTGATGCAATTATTGTTAAGTCTCTTAAAATAATATGATCTGCACCATCAAATTTAATAGTATAATTATTTGAGCTACTAGTTGGAAGGTAATATAAATCTACACCAAAATAAGTTCCTAGTTGAGACTGAAATGTTATTGTATTTGTTGTAGATGCTCCATTAATTTCTGTCAAAATAAATTGTTCATAATAAGTGGCTGGTTTAACTTCAAAAATTACAGGCCCATTTACTCCTTGAGTTGTCAATGCATTAACTGCTGAAGAAAAATTTGTGTAGTCTGATGGTATAGGCCCAATAATATATGTTCCATTTAATTGAGCATAGTAATTACTCGAAATAATTAATGAAGCTAAGGTTAGAAATACAAATACTGTTTTTTTCATATTGTTTATTTTATTCCTACTAACGTCAAAGTTAGTTGTTTTAAATTCAATTAGTTAATAATTTTCAATTTTACTCATCTTTATATCATTTTTTGCCCTACGTTAGCTAAAAAACTCAACTGATTTTTTGGTAGAGTCATGCTTGGTAACGTTTGGCTAAAACGCGTTTTAATGCTTTTTATTTATTGTTGACAAGTCGTTATTGTTCTTTTGTCATACGTTCAATATATTCACATATTTCCAAGAGTTTGTCATAATCACTATCTATTTGCCAATAACCGATATAAAAATTTTCTTCTTCGATTAAGGAAATAGTATTAATCTTAGATTCTTGAATTATTTCAACCTTAAAATTTCTACCATTTTTTGAAAAGAAATAAATAAAACAGGTATTGTCCATTTTGTTAACCTTTGTTTTATCTAAATCAATATCATCAAAATTTAGCATATATTTGGTTGTTTTAATACCGTATCTATTCTTAGATTTTACAACTAAATTTATACTTGAGTTACTGATTCTTTCTGCTTTTAATTCAAAAGATTCTTCATCAACATTCTTCCCTAATGATAATGTGTTTATTAGATTAATTAGTTCCGATAGAGTATCATGTGTTTCAACATTATTTTGAATAGTGTTTGTTTGATTAAGAAATTGTGACATATCAAAACAATACATGAGTGCTATTAACTTTTGATATAAACTCTTTTTCAAATCTGATTTATTCATAGAGGAATTTATTGAACCAGCAATAAGACCAGGACTTATATCAGGAACTTGTTTTATTGTTTCAAGTATAGAACCAAAAACAAAAAATGAAGTTGTTGTATCAATATTTGCTTTATTCTCGATATATATATTGAAGAAGCAATCAAGTTGCGTTTTCAATTTAATATCTTGTTCGCTTAACCCTAGTTTGTTTTTTATATCAATAACCTTTTTCTTTTCTTCAAAAATTGGGAATTGTTTGGTTGGTTTCTCCCAATAACTTAAAATAAGTTGATATTGTTTGTCAATAGATTCGCTCACATTTATTATTTCACCAGCAACAAAGTAATTTTCAAAAACTGTTATTAAATCATTAAATTCAACATCTTTACTTTTCATCCAAGTATCAAGACATTTTTCAGTCTCAATTTCAAGTTCCGAATAACCCTCGTATTTATTTTCTAGACCCTGTCCACAAGATGAGCAGATTCCAACGATTATGCTAAAAAAGAGGATTCTCATTTTATTCATTATGTTTTTATTTTATTCCTACTAACGTCAAAGTTAGTTGTTTTAAATTCAATTAGTTAATAATTTTCAATTTTACTCATCTTTATATCATTTTTTGCCCTACGTTAGCTAAAAAACTCAACTGATTTTTTGGTAGAGTCATGCTTGTCAACGTTTTGGCTAAAAATTGGCGGGCATTTCAACCCTCGAACTTTCAAGTTTACTATATCGTTTATTCAATGTAATTCCTTTCATTTTACTAATTTCCGCCCGCTTGTTTTTGAGCCTTTGTTACCCTGCGTTATTCTTCTCTTTCAACTATTTATCGAAAATATTTGGCAGGTATAGTATGTAAGAAGCCTACATACAACCTGCCAAATATTATTGTTCCAAACAATATTTATTCAACCACTATTTTCTTAATTACTACTTCTTTTTCTGTGCTTACATTTACAAAATAAATACCTTTTGCTTCTTTACTTAAATCAATATTTATTATTTTATCTGTTACAGCTAATTGCTGTATTATTTTTCCATTAGTATCTGTTATTCTGATACTCTTAATATTTTCTCCTTCAACTATTATATTTCCACTTGATGGATTTGGAAAAATATTTATTGAGGTATTATTAAGTTTGTTAATTCCAACACCTGTTATTGTGTAACAAATAGAAGTGTCTATGCAAGTACCATCATCAATTATCACAGCATAACTGCCGTCTACAGTAGCTGTAAAACTTTGATTTGTTTCACTTACAATTGGGTTATTATTATCGTTACAATCTATCCATTGATAATTTGCACTGGTAATGTTTGCAGTTAATGTAATTCCGTTTTCTGTTACTGAAATATCAACTATTAATACAGTGATATTTTCGGTTACAATGCTATCGCAAGTATTTGCAGCCTGTCCAACTAGAGTTGACACATAATTTTCATCCGCTGTGATATTTGTGTGTTCTGTTCCGTCTACATAAGTATATGAACCGCCTGAACAAATGTCGGCATCTACTGTATTATATGCAATTGGTAAAACAGTGATGTTTTCTGTAACAATGCTATCGCAAGTATTTGCTGCCTGTCCAACAAGTGTTGAAATATACATTTCATCTGCTGTAATATTAGTGTGTTCTGTACCGTCTGCATAAGTATATGTGCTATTATAACAAACATTGGTGTTTACAGTGTTTGTTGGGGTAGTATTTTCCCAAGAACAACAAACTCCTGTATATGTATATCCTTGCCAAGCTAAGAATGGATATGATCCATTTTCGGTATCATTAATTCCCCAATAGTTATCTGAACCATTGCTTGTTTCATCAGCAAAATCCCAACCTGCATTTAAGTAAGTACATAAATCTTGCATTTCGGCAGTAGTTTTGCCTGTGCCTATTCCGTTATCTGTGGGATAAATATCTGTATTCCAAAATGAGTTAGTTACTGTAGAAGAATTATTATCTCCCATTAAGCCGCCTACATCACTTCCTGTTCCCGAAACTGAACCTGTGCTATATGAATTACTTATGGAAGAAGAAACGTAATTCTTTCCCACTAATCCTCCTACACGAGACGTTCCCGAAACCGATCCTGTGCTATACGAATTACTTACAGAAGAAGAAGAATTATTATTACCCACTAAGCCGCCTAAGTCATTCGTTCCCGTAACCGATCCTGTACTATACGAATTACTTACTGTAGAATTATTAAAATTCCTTCCCACTAAGCCGCCTATACCTATACTATTAGTTCCCAAAACCGATCCTGTGCTATACGAATTACTTACTGTAGAAGAAAAAGAAGAACCAACTAAGCCACCTACATAATCTCCTGTACCCGTAATCGATCCTGTACTATACGAATTATTTACTGTAGAAGAATACCCAATAGTACCCACTAAGCCACCTATAAAGGCCGTTCCTGAAACCGAACCTGTGCTATACGAATTACTTACTGTAGAATTATAATTAGACCCCATTAAGCCGCCTACAAAGTTATTACCTGTAAAATCAACATTAGTTAAGCCTAAACTGTCGATAGTAGAGCCATTAGTATAGCCAAATAAGCCAATACAATCAGTACTTGGTCGGTTAATAAATAGACCATCTATAGTATAGCCACTGCCATTGTATGAGCCAGTAAAATTAGTTGCGTCATTTCCAATAGGTGAGAAGCCAGCACCACTATTCCAGGAAATTGTAGTTGATGCATCAATATCTGACACTTGCACATAGTGCTTATTCCACTCTGCACTATTCTGAGTTATCCAATATAAATTGTCAAGTGTAGCAATTTGATATGGATTCCCAACACTACCATCACCAATTGCAGGAGGTGTTGCTGTTTGTGCATTTGCAATTGTTGTTATTAGCATTATTGCTACCAGAAGTGTCTGTTTAAAGTAATTTGTTTTCATTGTAATAGTTTTTAAAGTTTTGTTATTTCTGTTTTAGTTTCTAGTTTGTTCTTATGCAGGGTAACGCCCCTAATAGAACGCGTTTTAATGCTTTTTATTTACTGTTATGGGCTTTTATTCAATTATACAATCAATTTCACGAATTAATTGTCTTACTCTTTTTAGACCTAATTTATACGCTTTTACCCAATCCTCACATGTTCCATCTAAATCACCAATTTCTTTTTTTATAGAACCTCTATTAAAATACATTTCTGCTGAATTAGGGTCTAACTCTATTACTTTGTCCAAGTCTTTTATTGCTTCCGGTAGTTTTTTTAAATGATAATAAAGAACAGCTCTACTGTTATAAGCGTTTAAATTTTTATTATTAACTTCAATAGCTTTAGTATAGTCAATAATTGCACTATCAACTTTTTCTAATTGGCTTTTGCAAAAACCACGTTCATAATATGCTTCAGATAAACGGTATTCTAATTCAATTGCAGAATCAAAATCCGTTATTGCTCCAGCATAATCTTTGAGTATAGTTTTTGTATATGCTCGATTAAAATAAAATTGGTCTCTTGGTTCAATTTCAATAGCTTTATTTAGGTCAGCTAATGCACCTTCATAATTGTTAGCATTAGCCCTATCAATACTTCTGAAGTTATATTCAGAAGCAGACGATAATGGTCCTGTAGGGTCTGAAATCTTTACAATTAATTGATCTCCCCAACTCCCTTTTTTAGAAGTTATTGATGGAACAAATCTGCTTTCTCCATCTATGTTAGTCCAGGTATCAGGATCAAAAGCTCCATACAAAGCAAATGATGATTTAATATACCAAGACATATCAACTGTGTCAAGTTTGTTTTTTATTAATTTAACACATTTAACAACGGAATCTGTATTCTCGGGGAATAAATTAATATAAACCCATATAGCTTTTTGATATTCTTCTTTATCTTCAAACTCCTTTGCTTTTTCAAAAGTATATTTTTCAAGATGCACTTCTTTATCTATCATTTGTTCAAATTGACCAAAACATGCTTTGAAGACTAGAATCAATATCAAAAATGTTAGTGCTTGCTTCTTCATATTCATTTATTATAATTGCCCATAACGTTTGCATATAAATAGTTGCCGAGTGCGGATTTCATAACTATCAAAATCTACTTTATTAATGCGGGCTACAGCCCTTGATTTTATTGATATATGGCAATTATTTATAATGCGTTGTTAGCAATAGTTATTTTCCACAATATTTTCTAATTAATTCTGACACTTCACTGCCATATCTTCTTTCGAAACCGTATTTTATTGCATAACTTAATACAGTACAAGCTTCATCAATTTTATCCATTGCAATGTACACAAGTGCAAGATTTCGATATGCATATGAATTAGTAGGGTACAGTTTTATAGACAAATTAATATCTTTCAAAGCCTTTGAATAATCCTCTTTTTTATAGTAAGTATATCCACGATTGCTATAAACAAGTGCTTCCTCAGGGTCAATAACTAATGCTTTATCGAAATATTCTATAGCAAGGTCTAAGCTATCTAACTTTGAGTAGATAAAACCAAGATTAACAAATGGTCCAATAAATGAATCATCTATAGAAATAATTTTTTTCAAACATTTAATGCTTTTATCAACCATTCCCAATTGACGATATGCGGGAGCAATATTGTTTAAAGCACCAATATCTTCCGTGTCAAATTCTAAAACCTTTTCATAATCTTTAATAGCTCCTTTAAAATCACGATTACTAGATTTTGCTGTTCCTCTGTTCATTATATATGAGTATCTAGCAGTATCATTATTCGCATAATTAATTGCTGCATCATACATCATTATTGCCGAGTCGACAATTCCAGCAGATTCATAATAATTTCCAACTCTATTATATGGCTCCGGACTCTCATTATTTATATTTATAGCTTGCTTCGCTATTTTTATTGCATCAAGAGGACCAGATAATTCAAATTGAATTTCAGACTTTTTGAGATAATACCATTGATTTGTATCATTTAGGGCAATAGCTTTTTCGATCAAAACCATAGCATATTGATAGTCTTTCCGTTCAATTTGCATATCAGCTTTATCACTATATTCAATTGCAGTTTGCCCATAGGTATATGATGATGCAGCAAAAATTGATAGTATTGTAATTAATTTTTTCATAGTAATTATTGCTAACGCCTCGAATAAAACACCGTTTTAATGAGTTTTATTTATTGTTAGGTGTTGTATTTATTTGTCATTTTGTTTATTATAATTCATTTTACCTTCTTTTAAAAAGTCTAAAAAAAAATTCTTATCAAGGTCAAAATATATTGGTCCAGCCAGAATTTGTTCATTTAAATCTACAATATAAAAAACTGGAAATTTTTGGTCATTGAATTTTTGTTTTTCGATATATGCTTGCCTTAAACCATAAGTCTTAATTGTATCTCCATTTATTTCTGAAACAATTTGTTTATCCTTTTCAAGTTTTATAGATATATCATCAACATAAAGCGTAGCTAATACAAATTCGCTTTCAATATATTTTTTTATTTCTTTATCAGATAAAACTTCAACTTCCATTTGTCTGGCTTGTACGCTTCCGTGTCCAGTAAAATAAACCAAATATGGTTTTTTAGATATTTCCGAGCACTTTAATCCTTCGTAAAAGTCATAATAGCATTTAATTTCATGTGGAGAACCTAAATATTCTTCATAACTAATAATTGGGCAATTCAATGTGTCGTATAATTCTGTCATTTTGGATTCTTTATTTTGCGAATTACATCCACATACAAATACAAAACAAATCATTAAAGTTGCGATTATTTTCATCTTATCTTTACCGTAATATGACACCTAACGT
>CAYTAU010000067.1:18567-21608 GCA_964435855.1 uncultured Bacteroidales bacterium
TAACGTCTAGTATAAAATGCGTTTTAATGATTTTTATACCTTGTTAGCATTAGTTTTTATTTTAATCTATTAGTTAACATGGAAATTATAGTTTTTAATGTGCTCAGCAATAGCTTTTTTTGACAATAATGTTGATGCTTTTTTCTTATATATTTTATAGGATCCACAGTTACCACAAGTTTTGACTAACTTTTCACTGTCACGAATAGAATATATTTTTTCCCAATCAGATTTTGTTAGAATAAAGCTTTTCAGAAGTCTTTTGGTATAAGAATCATTTTTTTTAACTCCTTTAAACAGCTTCTTATTAACAGAATCAATATAGATTAATCCATCTGCAGCATAAAGTTGAGTTTGTATATTTGGATAATCTAGCATTCTTCTTAACAAATCAACTCTTTGGTTTCTTACAATTTCTATTACAGCACTTCTTCTTGTTGTTAATGCTCCCATAGTTGAGTATTCACAAATCCATCCATATTCATCCCGAGAATCAACACCTAATAAAATATAGTATGCCTTCATTATTTCTGAAGACTCTCTTGATCTTAACAGAAAACTATCAGGCAACTCAGGTAATTGTTCCTTAACATATGATTTCCATAATTTCCTGTCAAAATAAGATGTTTCAATGGGCTTTGTAGTATGGGTTATATTACTATAATATTCTAAAACAAAACCATTAAAACTATTAATAGTAAAATATGAGTCAGGTCCTTTAGTTTTACTATAACAATAATTTGTTATTAAACCATCTTTATTCATTTTAGCTGAAAACCCATTAGTTGTATCGCAATATTCTTTTATTCCTTCCCAGTTTACTTTATCTAACAGATCAGATGTTTTTAGTGAGTTTTCATCTGGGGATGTTAAAGAAAAAGAATCTAAAACTAAAAATGATTGAGCTTGGATATTAAGACTATAAGATATTAGTATTATTAAAATTGTTTGTTTCATAGTAATTAATGCTAACGCCTTGCTGTAAAGGGCGTTTTAATGCCCTTTGACAGCTTGTTGGCTGCTGTACTTATTTATTAATTTTCCTTTTAATTATATTATTTTTATCAGTAATTACTTCGCATAAGTAAATCCCAGCTGACCATTTATTTGTGTAAATAATAATTTGATATTTTCCAACATTAGTTATTTTTTCAATCAATCTACCATCAATTGAAAATATTGTTATTTGTTCAATTTTTTCATTTTTAGATTCAACTAATAACAACTCAGGTGTAATATAATAAATATCAAATTCTAAAAATTCACTTTTTTCTTCTTTGATATTTGAACTAAAAGAATAACATTTATTCCACGATTGAAATAAACAAGGAATTCCACAAGTTCCTAAATATGACTGAACTCCAATGTCTTTGTAGGCGCATATTAAGCAATGCCCACTACTATCCAATGGATGAAAAAAATAGGTCGGGTCATATAAGTATATGGGACCATAAGTGCTACCTATACCTTCTACCCAATATAAGCTTAGAATATCGGCTGTATCAATAGCTGTCAATCTTATTCTTTTTCTATTTCCCATTGAGGTTGAAATTGTGTCAATTATATCAACTTGATAAATAGTTGGTGAATATTCAACATAATTTAATGTTATTTGGTTACCTATTGTTAAGTTAAAGTCATAAAGAAGTGTTTCTATAGAACTGTCAGGTAATATAACCCATGTTTTTTTCTGAATAGTATCTTCTCTAACAAGGAAGAGTGTTGTTTTGTCTCTCAGTAATTTTGTATAGTTAGTGCTGTTAACCACAGTGTCACCATTATTTTCATATTCCACAAGCCAACTTCCTGTTCCGAAATATTCTTCCAAGCACCAACCAATATTATCAAGAAATTGATTGTAAGTTTGCCCATAAGAGACAACTCCAATGACAAATAGATAAATTATTATGATAGTTTTCTTCATTTTTTTTAGTATTGCAGCCAACGTTGGCAATATGGCATGAAGCGGATTGCGAGTGATTCAATATCAAACTGAGCTGAAGTTGGAACGAACTAAAGCCGCTCCAATTAAGCACTTCACCGCTTTTTGCTATATTGCGTGTTAGTTTGCGTTATTTATTATTAGCTTTTTCATTATTAACTTTTCGTTTGTTGAAATTTTCACAAAATATATCCCGTTTGGTTTATTGCTTATATCAATAAAATTTTGATTGTTATTTTCTGAAACTGATTTTCTATAAACAACCTGTCCTATTTCGTTTATTAATTCAATAGATTTAAAGTTTTTTCCTTTTATTATAAATTTACCATTACTTGGATTAGGATAAATTAAAATTTTATTAAATTCATTTATTTTTTCATCTTCAATTTTTGTAGTGCCATCACAAATACAACGAACTGAATATCCATAAGGATTATTAATTTCCTCTAACCAAACGCTATTACCTCCTAAATACACAGAATAGGAATAACCAGACCAATCTTCGGTAGATGTTCTGAAAGAAGTATTATATCCCAAATCCCAAAATGTATCATTCTGATAATCCCACCTACCACTTGGTAGTGCAGTAAAACCTGAAGAATTTGTTGCTGTATTTGGAGATACCCAATGACTTGTTCCTGCTTCTTTCATTTTTCCCCCAGCAACAGATTCTCCTCCGAGATAATTAATTAATATTACATAATCATCGTAAGTCGGCACATACCATCCATTAGGACAAATTCCTTGAGTTCCTTCTGTGGTAGTATATTGCATCACTTCATTCCATTGATACAATCCTCCATAAATAACACAATTTGCAGAATTATCATCAAAACAAATTTTCTCAATAATTCCATTGTTAGTTTGAGCAGAAGTTACTTGAATACCAACATTCAGGTTTTTAGCCATCCAGCATTGTGTACCAATTAATACAGTTGGATATGCATTTCCATCAACATCATATATTGTGTCTCCACAATTAAATTGTGCTGAAATTGTAATATTAAATGATAACACTACAATAATACTAAATAATAATTTTTTCATAATCTCATTTTTTAAATTTAACATCGATTTTATTTTTTAATACAAACTAACG
>CAYTAU010000068.1:0-21411 GCA_964435855.1 uncultured Bacteroidales bacterium
GCCCATTCAAGAACGGTTTGAGCCCATTCAAGAACGGTTTGAGCCCATTCATGAACGGTTTGAGCCCATTCGAGAATGGTTTGAGCCCATTCAAGAACGGTTTGAGCCAACTCATGAACGGTTTGAGCCAACTCAAGAATGTGTTTTGATGCCTAAAACACAGAATTACAATAATATATACTCGAAATTAATTAATTATAAATCTTTAAACAAAAAAAAAATGACTGATTATCAAAAAGTAGAAGTGAAAATGATACTTGAAATAACAAATTTAATTATATTTTATATAGTTTAAATAAAATTTTGTTTAAATAAAATTAAATTTATACTTTTGCCTCAGATAATAATTTTAATACTAATCAAAAAAAAATTAAATTATGAAAAAATTTACTTTTATCAGCATAATGCTGATTTGTTCGGGGTTTATAATTGCTCAACAGGCTATTAACCCACCATTAAGAGTAGGTAAAAACATTACACCTACTTCACATTCTTCTACTAAAGCAGTAGATTATATGGAAGATTTTGAAACTGGAGCACCAGGTATGACAACAGTTAATGTTGATGGTAGTACTGATGATTTAACACATACTCAAAATATTGATTTTTCTGCTGGATGGATTTTTCAGTTAACATTTGGAACTGGACATTTTGCAGCTAGTAACTCTGTTTTTAGTCCAGATGCAGCTTGTGATAGATGGATGTTTACACCTGAAATAGCAAATGTATCTACTGGTGCTGAATTATCATGGGATGCTGCTACTATTTTAATAGCTGCAACTCCTTATGCTTCAGATTATGAAATTTATGTTGCAACTAGTATCGCAGGTGCAAATCCAGCTCCTTCAGATTTTTCTACTCTAATAACAACAATTACTGATGAACCTTTAGCATCAGCTTTTACACACAGAACTGCTGATCTTTCTGCTTATGCTGGTCAAAATATTTGGGTTGCATTCAGACATGTTGAAGTAAGTGCTGATGGTACTTTAGGTGTTGACAATATCAGAGTTGGTTCAACAATTGCTGACGATATTGTTATGTTAAAACCACTTATCTACACAGGATTAATGGAAGGATATTATGGAGCAACTCCAATGACTCAGGTACAAGTTATGCAATTTGGTGCTGATGTATTTAACTTTGGTAATAATGCTCAAACTAATATTGTTTTAAATGCAAATGTAAATGCTGGTTTATTTAATGATAACAGTACAGCTTATGCTAGTTTAGCTTCAGGTATTAATGATTCAATTTATGCTCAAAATTTATTTACATTAGGAGCTACACCAGAAATGTATGAAGCAATTTTTATAATAACTCAAACTGAAACAGATGAGAATCCTGGCAATAATACTGATACTATATCTTTTGAAACAACTGATGATTTATATATGAGAGCTACTGCTATTAATACATATTGTGGTTTAGGATCATATGCTGAAGCTGGTGCTGTAATTGGTACATTCTATGATTTTCCAGTTACTGACCAAATTGACTCATTGTTTGCTTTTATAGCTGACGGTAGTCCTGCTGGTGCAACAGTTACATTAAAAATATTTGATGCACTAAACTCAAATGTTGAAGTTGCTGCAACAGCTGCATATACAATTACAGCTGCTGATGAAACAAATGGTGCTTATATTACTCTTGCACTTCCTACTCCATATATTACGGCTCCTAGTCTTTATGTTGTTGGAGCTGAATTAGGTGGTACAGGTGCTGATTTAGTTGAATTATATGGTGATAATGCTGGTAGAAACCCTGCTGAATCTGTTAATCATTATATTGATCCATCAGGTACTGGATTTAGCTGGTATTATTTTACCGGTAGTTCAGCAACTGTTCCGGTTTTAGGAGCTATTGTACATACTCCAGTAGATGTTAATGATGTAATTTCAGAATTACCTATAAGCATTTTCCCTAACCCAACTACAGGTACATTAAACATTACAAATGCTGAAAATGCAGATGTTGTTATTTATAATATGCTTGGAGAAGTTGTTCTTTCTGTTAATAATATTACAAGAATTATTGATATTTCTAAATTAGCTGGAGGTACTTACATTGTTAAAGTTGTTTCTGAAAACAATGTTACTACTCAAAAAGTTAATTTAATAAAATAAATTATTTAACATGTTAATAAAAAAACCTCAAAATATTTGAGGTTTTTTTTTAAATTAATAAATATTGTTGTAATTTTGTTTCTTCAAATTAATTATAAACTTATTTTTTAATCAAAAAAAATTTAAATTATGAAAAAATTTACTTTATTAAGTCTATTGATGATATTTTCAATAGCAATTTTTGCGCAAAAAAATAGTGGTCTAACTTATCAGGCTCCTAAAATTAAGACGGAAACTAAAGATCAATCAAAAGCAAACTTCTTTGAAGATTTCGAAGGTGGCTTTCCTGCTACATGGCTTGCTGTTGATAATGATGCTGATGGTAATATTTGGCACTTAAATTCAGGTTATACCAACCCAATTGCTGCTTATGCTGGTGATTCTTGTGCCACTGTATTATATAATACTGCAGGTGCTGATGATTGGTTAATTTCTCCAGCAATTACTATTGCAGATGGTGATGTACTAAGTTTTTACGCTGCTTCTACAGGAACATGGTTAGAAACATTTAATGTAAAAGTTTCTACAACAGGTACTGCTTTAACAGATTTTACGATTACATTAGGAACTGAAACTGATATTTCTGCAACTTGGACAAAATATAGTTATGTACCTACTGACGATGCAGGTATCAGTGATGGAAATGTTCTATATATAGCAGTTCAGGTAGTTTCTGTTGATGCAAATGTTATGAGATTAGATGATTTTTCTGTGGCACCAGTAGCTCTTACATCTGATATTTCTGTAGGAGGGTTTTTAGAAACAAACTATACTATTATTCCTGAATTTTTTACTTCAAATTTCCAGTTAGGAACAGATGTTTTTAATAGTGGTGCAGATGTAGCTGCAGGTCAGGTTGTAAATGCAACTGAAATAGGTGGTACTTATACAGGAACAGCTTCTACAGCAGCAATAATTACTGATGGAAGTAGTGAAGCTGTATCTATTTCTCCAGTTTTTGCTCCAACAGCTATAGGTGCATATGAAATTGGGTTCCAATCAGATCTTGCAGGTGATACTGACCCTACAAACAATTTTGATACAATGTTTGTTTATGTTAGTGACACAACATATGCAAGAGATTTTGGTCAGGATGGTGGTTCAATGAGCATTGGAGATGGATATGACGGTATTTTAGGTCAACTCTTCGTTTTTGAAAGTACTATTAATCTTACTTCTGTTACATTCGAATTGATTGCTCCAGATGCTACAGATGCAACCGTAAAGGTTTATAATTATGATGGAACTACAGTTAGTGGTACTGAGTTAGCTACATCAGCTACAATAACTCCAGCTGTAGGAATAGTTACAATTCCAATTTCTGCGTTATTAACTGCAGGAACTTATTTTATTGGTATTGAGGAATCAGCTACAGGTAATGTAACATTAGCAACTTCAACTGCTCCATATAATGATGGTGAAGCTTGGGTATATTACAATAGTGCATGGGCAACAGCAGCTAGTTTTGGATTCCTTCATACTTATGTTCTAAGAGCAAATCTAAATAATACTGTTAGTATTAACAGCTTTAATATAGAATCTAATATAAGTATTTATCCAAACCCAACAACAGGTACATTAAATATTACAAATGCTGAAAATGCAGATGTTGTTATTTATAATATGCTTGGTGAAGTTGTTCTTTCTGTTAATAATATTACAAGAATTATTGATATTTCTGAATTAGCTGAAGGTACTTACATTGTTAAAGTTGTTTCTGAAAACAATGTTACTACTCAAAAAGTTAGTTTATTAAAATAAATAATAAACCTTAATAAAAAAAACCTCACAAAATGTGAGGTTTTTTTTTGTGCATTTCTTTTTTTTTATATTAAAACTTGTAATTTTGTTTTTTTAAATAAACTATTAATTCTAATCAAAAAAAATTATTATGAAAAAACTTACTTTATTATTATTAATTTTAGCTTTTACAAACATTATTGTTTTTGGACAATATGCTTTAAGCTCAAAAGCATCTGATAATTCGACAGCTACAAAAAAAGCTCTTCGTGCAGATGTAAATCCAAATGCTCAATTTAGCAGTAATTATGTGCCTGAAACTGGAAACTTAGATTTTTCAATTCAAGGAACAAGAGCATTTTTATACAGTAATGGTCCTTTAGTAACAGATGTAGGTACAGGACCAGGTGGTGCTGATTATAGTTTGCTTGAAGCACCAAATACAAATTGGGGTGTTGGAACATCAATTGCAACAGGTTACATGATCTCAGATGATTTTATGGTAAATGCAACTAGTTGGACTATTGATTCAATTGCATTCTTTGCTTATCAAACTGGTGAAGCAACAGCTCCATCAACATTTACTGACTATCATGTTATGATTTTAGATGGTGCACCTGATGCAGGAGGAAGTGTAATTTGGGGTGATACTACAAATAATATTATGTTATATTCTGCTTGGTCAGGTATTTATCGTGGTAGTGATCTTGCAAATTCAGAAAGACCAATTATGAGATCTATGTGTGATATTGGTGGTCAGGTTTTACCTGGTGGACAATACTGGTTAGTTTATAGATGTGATGCAACAGGTGCTTCAGGTCCATGGGCACCACTTATTACAATTTCAGGAACACCTGCAACAGGTGATGCATTCCAACATAATGGAACTGCTTGGGCTCCTATTACTGATGGTGGTGGTGGTCAAGGTTTACCTTTTGAAATTTATGGAACAGAAGTGGCAGCAACATGTCCTTTCCCTATTAATATAATTGCAACAAATGTTGAAGATGTTTCTGCTGATATTGGATGGACAGAAACTGGTTCTGCAACAACCTGGGATATTGAATTTGGTGCTGCTGGTTTTTCTCCTACAGGAACCCCTACTAATATTGGTGTAACAACTAATCCTTTCTCATTTACTGGTTTAACTGCAGGTACTTCATATGATTTTTATGTTAGAGCTGATTGTGGTAGTGGTGATTATAGTTTATGGACTGGACCATATACATTTAATACTTTAAATTGTCCTTCTGCTAATATGTGTGATTTAGAAATTATCATGACAGATGATTATGAAGATGGTTGGAATGGTGCTTATATTTCAGTTCTTGAAGGTGGAATAGAAATTGCTCAGTTAACTTGTGCAGGTGCTGGTGGAACAGAATTTGTACCTGTTTGTGACGGACAAACTATTGATTTAGTTTGGTATAAAGGTTCATACGATTATGAAGTTAGTTTTATAGTAAACAATCCTTTTGGAGGAACTTTATTTACAGCAGCTCTTGGTGATCCTGATGGATGGACAGATGCTTATACATTTCATACATTTACATCTAGTTGCGTTCAACCTGCATATGATATGGCAGTTACTGGTGTAACACCACTATTTGTTATAAGCGGTGATGATGGAATACCTGCTTTAACTGTAAAAAATAATGGTGCATCTACACAAACTACATATAGTGTAAGAGTTATGATATCTGGTACTGCTTATGATGAATTTATTGATGTTACTACTCCTTTAGCTACAAATACATCAACAACTCATACATTTCCTACTTGGACTGCACCTGCTATTGGTTCATATAATATAACTGCTTTAGTTTATAATGTAACTGGTGATGCAGATCCAAATAATGATACAATTATTAAACCATGTCAAGTTGCAGACTTAAATTATACAGCAGGAGACCTTTATACGTACAATGCAGCAACTGACGAATCAGGATTAATCCCTGTTTCATCTGGTGTATTATCAGTATTGACCGTACCAGTTACTGGAGACTTTTTAGCATGTGGCGAATATGTAGATGGAATTGTTTATGGTTTTGAATATGTAACTAATGTTGTTTATATTATGTTACCTGATGGTGAAGTTGTTCAGGTAGGCGTTTTAAATGGCTTAGCTTCAATAACTGGTTTTGCTTATGACCAAGCTGCTGGCATTATGTATGCTTCAAGTTGGGATGGAACAAATTCTAACCTTTACACAGTTGATGCTTCTTGGGATTGCACTCTTGTAGGGGTCATTGGTACTGATTTGGTTATTGGTATTGCAACTGATGATTTAGGAAATCTTTATGGAATTGATATTACTGCTAGTAATTTTTCTTCTATTGATAAGGCAACTGGTGCTGCTACAGTAATTGGATCTACAGGTACTACTTTAGCTTATGCTCAAGATATTGGTGGTGATCATGAATCTGGAATAATTTACGGTACAATTTATGATACAGCTGGTAGATTTGGTTCTTTTGATGTCGCCACAGGTACGTTTACAGAAATTACTGACCTTACGGATGAATTTACAATGTGTGCGGTAGTTCCTACGGATCCTTTAAACATAACTACACTTAATCATGCTAACAACATTAATATTTATCCAAACCCAACAACAGGTACTTTAAATATTTCAAATGCTGAAAATGCAGATGTTGTTATTTATAATATGCTTGGTGAAGTTGTTCTTTCTGTTAATAATATTACAAGAATTATTGATATTTCTGAATTAGCTGAAGGTACTTACATTGTTAAAGTTGTTACTGAAAATAATGTTACTACTCAAAAAGTTAATTTATTAAAATAAATAATAAATAATAAATCTTAATAATTAAAGCCTCACATTTTGTGGGGCTTTTTTTTTGGAATTTTTTTTATTAATTTTAAAACATTATTACAAAAAGTTCAAATGAAAAAAGAACGAGCTAAAAAACGGATCGAAAATCTAAGCAAAGAACTTAATAAGCACAACCATAATTATTATGTTCTATCACAACCAAGCATAAGCGATTTTGAATATGATGTATTGATCAAAGAACTTTTAGAACTTGAAAAACTTTTCCCTGAATTAAAATTACCCAATTCACCAACAGAAAAAGTTGGCAGTGATATTAACCAAAATTTCAGACAAGTTACTCATATTTCTCAAATGCTTTCCTTAAGCAATACATACTCGCAAGAAGAATTGCTTGAATTTGATAATAGAATTAAAAAAATATTAGACGAAAGTTTTGAATATGTATGCGAACTCAAATACGATGGTGTCTCAATAAGTTTAACTTATAATAAAGGCAAACTTATTCAGGCAATTACACGCGGAGATGGCATAAAAGGCGATGATGTAACACAAAATGTAAAAACTATTAAAAATATTCCTCACACATTAACAGGAAACAATTACCCCAACGAATTTGTAATACGAGGCGAAATATTTATGCCACATAATATATTTGAAAAACTAAATAAATTACGTTTAGAAAATAACGAAATGCCGTTTGCAAACCCTCGTAATGCTACATCGGGCAGTATTAAAATGATAGATACAACAGAAGTTGCAAAACGAGAATTAGATTGTTTTCTATATTACATTATAGGTGATAATCTTCCAACTGATTCTCATTATGATAATTTACAAATTGCAAAAAAATGGGGATTAAAAATTCCTGAATACATAAAAAAATACTCTGATATAAAACAGGTTTTTGAATTTATTAATTACTGGGATAAAGAAAGAATATCTCTCCCATTTGATATTGATGGCATAGTAATTAAAATTAATTCTATGAAACAACAAGAACTACTTGGTTCTACTGCAAAATCACCACGTTGGGCAATAGCATACAAGTTTAAAGCCGAAGAAGCCGAAACAAAATTATTATCAATAGATTATCAGGTAGGACGAACCGGAGCTATTACTCCTGTTGGAAATCTGGAACCTGTACAACTTTCAGGTACAATTGTGAAAAGAGCATCTTTGCATAATGCCGACCAAATAGAACTATTAGACTTACGTATTGGCGATACAGTAATAATTGAAAAGGGTGGAGAAATAATTCCAAAAATTATTAGTGTAAACTATAATAAACGACCTATAATATCACAAGCTGTGCAATATATTATAAATTGCCCCGAATGTAAAACAAAACTTGTAAGAAACGAAGGTGAAGCAAAGCATTATTGTCCAAATGAATTTGCTTGTCCACTGCAAATTAAAGGTAAAATTGAACACTTTATCAGCCGTAAGGCAATGGATATAGCAGGTGCTGAAGCCACAATAGAGTTATTGCTTGAAAACGATCTCATAAATAATATTGCCGACCTTTATACTTTACAAAAAGAACAACTTGTAAATCTTGAACGATTTGGCGAGAAATCTGCCGATAATTTGATAAACAGTCTTGAGAAATCTAAAACAAATGCTTTTAACAAAGTACTATACGGATTAGGTATTAGATATGTTGGCGAAACTGTTGCCAAAACTCTTGCAAACTCATTCGAAAATATTGATAAACTTATTGAAGCCGATTTTGAAGAACTTATTGGTATTGATGAAATTGGAGATAAAATTGCAGAATCAATAATTCAACATTTTAATAATAAAATCAATATTGAAATTATTAATAAGCTAAAAACTGCCGGAGTTAATTTATCTGCTGAAAAAAATATTGCTGAAATTGTATCAAATAAGCTTGAGGGTAAATCAGTAATTATTTCAGGAACATTTCATAGCTTTTCCCGCGATGAAATGAAAGAACTTATTATTAAGCACGGTGGTAAAAATGTTAGCTCAATATCTTCAAAAACTAATTTTTTACTTGTAGGCGATAAAATTGGACCAAGTAAATTATCAAAAGCAAAAAAACTTAATATTAAAATTATATCAGAAAATGATTTCATGAAAATGATAGAATAATTCTAATATGGCTAATAAATAACATAAGGTAGCAAGTGATTGACAGTAAGTGATTGACAATTAACAAATGATAGAATAATTTAATTTTAAAAACTATGAAAAAACTTTATTTAGCACTCATTTTAGTCTTTATTTTTGCTTCATCATGTACTCTTGTAAAAACATTATATTATAACAAAGCAGATATTGATGACCATGCAATTTTCAAATATAGGGAAGTAAAAACTGGAGAACATCAGGAGTGGGAATTATCTGAAAATTATAATAAAAATACAATTCTCAGTAATTACATTCCAATAATTTTAGAATATGAAACAGCATCGTATTTAGTTGTACATAAAGGCAAAATTTTACACGAAGAGTACTGGGGCAAATACAATAAGGATTCATACACAAATTCATTTTCTATGTCAAAAAGTTTTGTGAGTCTTTTAATTGGTTTTGCTATTGACGATGGTGTTATTAAAGGCGTTGACCAAAAAGCAGCTGATTTTCTTGATTATTTTAAAGAAAGCGACAAAGCAAATATTTCAATAAAAGACCTTTTAACTATGAGTTCCAGCTTAAATTGGAAAGAAAGTTATAATAGTCCGTTTGGAAATACTGCAAAATCATATTATGGAAAAAATTTAGAGAAAATTATAAAAAAATTACCCGCAGATTCTATACATGGTGAAAAGTTTGCATATTCCAGTGGCGATACTCAAATTCTTGCATTAATTATTGAAAAAGCTACAGGAAAATCATTATCAGATTATATGTCTGAAAAACTATGGCAAGCTCTTGGAACAAAACATATTGCTCGCTGGAGTATAGACAAAAAAGACGGACACGAAAAAGCTTTTTGCTGTTTTAACTCTAATGCTCGCGATTTTGCTAAGATCGGTCAATTTATTTTACAAACAGGAAAATGGAACGGCAAACAATTATTATCAGAATCTTATATTAAAGAATCTCTTGCTCCTGCTACACACATTAAATTTGGAGAAAAGCCTGTTGAATTTTACGGATATCAATGGTGGATGATAAAACACAAAGAAATGGATGTAAAATTTGCCCGCGGCTTATTTGGACAATATATTTTTATTATACCAGAAAAAGATCTGGTAATTGTCAGATTAGGACATAAACGAAGCTCTGCATCAGTAAAAGGAGTTCCTGCCGATGTGCTTATGTGGCTTGATATTGCTTTTGAAATGATATAATGACTAATGAGATGCCCCACAGTAAGCAACGGGGATAATTGCAAACTACAACGAATTATATATTATATTTTCTCTTTTCAATTTTCATTTCTTAGCAATGCTTTTTCAGAATTGATGTGTAGGTTATTTTTTAACCCAATCTACGCTAACGCATGTAGTTCGACTTTTTTAAGTCTCCTATTGCATAATCAGAGTTTAACAATCTTTAAATATTCAATACTATTATTGGTGTATATTTTACATATATAAGTGCCGGATATTAAATTAGGTAAATTAACAACTTTATTATTACTGCATGTTTTTATTTTAACTCCCAACAGGTTATATATTTCAATATATTCAAATTCGCCATTTATTTGTAATACATTATTAAATGGATTTGGAAAAGCTCTAATTAAAGTTTTATTTTTTTCAATTGATTTTTCAATATTTGTACTACTACATAAGAATTGTATTTCTGTGTTTGAAAGAGCTTCGTCATATATTGTAATATCATCAATGCTTCCGGTAAAATAATTATTTATAGAAAAATTATTAGGATGTGGATGTTGCGCTCCAATAATAACACCTACTGCATCGCTTATATCTCTGTATGTATCTAGGTTTGTTGCAACCAGATGGCAATCAAAATATAACTCTAATTGTTTAGCGCTTCTTTGTGCAACTATATGATGCCAGTTGCCATCAGCAATATTAATAGTATCTGTAGCAGCATATGGTGATGGAGGATTTGCGTTGCCTGTTAAAAATGCAAGGTCATTATTTAACCATGGATCAGGGCATCTAACCCAAAATTGTGGAGCCTGATAAGCTGATGTGCTGCCTTTTTGTATAATCATTCCAGGCATTGATGAATTTGTTGTTTTTATCCATACAGATACTGCAAAATCTCCAAGTCCAAAATTAAAAGGCGTCCAATAAGGAACTTCTATGTAGTCATATACTCCATCAAATTGAAATGCACTATTTGTATTTCCAAATCGGTCAGTTGTTAATGTTGCACCATGAACAATTCCATTATACCCGCCTCCATTGATATCTTGAGCATTTCCGGTAAAATTGTACTTTGCAACAATAATTTGTGAACTCAATTGATTTGTTATAACCAATAATACCAAAATTCCAATTAATCCTATGTTCTTCATAGTTATTTAGTTTTTGAATTCAATTTTATTTTTTTCAAAAATCTATTCTTTTTGAGTTTAATCGAAGATCTGTTTTTAATATCATTTGCGGTGATTTGATAATTTGCAAGTCCTTTTTCTTGTCCAAATTTATCAATCCCAATAATATTAATTCTAACATCATCGTTTGGGTGAGCTGTAAAACTATCAAAATTCTCAAAACTCATATTTTTAATAATTTCCTGTTCTCTTGTTTTGTAATTGTTATTATCTCCATGAACAATATCAATCCTCAATTTTGTATACAAGCATGTGTTTTTATTTGTTTTCATGCTCAAACTAGCAATACTAATTTGTAATAATTCGGGCTTTTCAATAATAAAATTCTCTAATCCTGAACCAACACTTATTTCTGATGATTTGATGATTACATTATAGTTTACCGAAACATCAATTTTGCTTTTAATGTCTCTTAACTTGTAAAAAGGAATAAAATAATTTTTTTCATGTGTTGGTTTATAATCTTTCTCAGGAACTAATTCCGTAATTTTGGAAATGTCAAAAAATTTATTTGTAAGAGTATCTACAAAATTAATGTTTCCAAAACCTACATTAGAAATATAATCATTTGGGATTTCATAAGCTGTTTTACACAATACACCATAAATACCTTGATGTTTATATTCATTAATTGAAAGTATCTTTAGTTTAATGTCTTTGATTTTTGGAATCTGTATTTCTTCACTATTTATAATTGATGCTATTTGCACATTATAATCAGGCACTTTGATATTAAAGCCAATATTTGCTCCATTAAATAATGAATAATAAGGCAAATGAATTTTTAATACACCATTATCAGAATTTATAATGAATTCACTCGATTGTATTAATCCGGTTTCTGTTATTTCACTAAAAATTGATAAATTATGCTGTTTATCGGAATTGTCTGTTAAAAATGGAGTAACAACTAAACTATCCGACAGATATTTTGTTAAATAACTGAAAAACACATCTATTCCTGACACGCCATTTATTTTATTAGATCGTATTGCAATTTCTTTACTCAATATAGTGGGTTGCTTTCTTTTGATAAATGAAATGTCAACATTTTTGATATTTTTATAAGAGAGTTTGTCAAATGATACATCAAAATTTCCCTTACCATGTTTAATTTTGTAAGATGCTATAAAATCATTTCTGGAAAGTTTATCATAATCATAAACATCTATAAACACTGGGTCAGAATCAATTATTTTAAAACTTACTTCTCCGTCAAAACCATTAAAACTGTTATCAGCAATACCTGAAGTATAAATTCTATCATAGCCGGTATTTATATTCCATATTATATCGGGATAACCTCTGCCCTTATTTTTATAACTTTTGGAAAAAATACGACCAAACACATTTGACACATCATAATTATCGAAATATTTAATCTCCATATCGGATACTTTCATATTTACAAGAAAAAATGATTCTTGAGTAATTGAAACGCTTGCATCAGCTAGATCTTTAAAAGATATGTTTCTGCTGTAATTGCTTACATTTAATATTACCTTTAAATTGTGTTCACCTTCCTGTAAATTCAGTTTTCTGTTTGAAATAAATAATGTTATCTCATCTTTTTCATCTTTTGAGATTGCAGTTCGTTCTTCAAACTCAGTTTTATAATAATTACTTATTTCTTGCTGTGGAATAAAAACAATATTATTTTTTTCATCAATTATTGTTACATAAAAATAAAATTTAGTAGAATTAATTCCCTTATCTCTTATTACTTGAGATACAAATTCATAATAACAATCAAAATTTATTTCAATACCTTTTTGTCCATCTCTTAATGTAGATGAAACAGTATAATTTTCAATTTTAAATTCTTGTTCATTATAATTATACAGCTTTGGCATTTCATACATTATTGAATCCGAATAAAAAACAGGAAATTCTTTATCTGAATTTTTCGCATTTATTTCCAATAATAATGAATGATTACCTTTTTTAATATTGATTTCTGACATTGGAATAAAAATGTAAACATTCTCATTAAGGGCTGTTTCTTTGTCTTTATAATCTGGTTTTGCATACACTTTTGCATAATTTTCATCATTTTGGTACACTATTTTATTATTTGAATCTTTTAAACAAACATATATTTCATAATCGTTATAAATAAAATCTGATATGGGATATTTAAATCCTAAATCAAATTTTAATGATAAGCCAATTTTTGTATGTATGTCGTTCCAGGTATCTTTTTTAAGGTTTGTTACATTAAATTCCTGAATATTGTGTAAATCTTGTGAAAATGAAAACACAATGAAATTAAGTGAAATAAGGATTGTAATAAAGTATTTCATCTGTTAAATTTATTTTAAAATTCCGGACAGATGCTTTTCTGCTTTTACAATGTTTTCGGGTTTGCCTATATCCATCCAAAATGTGTCATCATGTTTGTAAGCTGAGATTAAATATCTGCCTGCAAGAGCTATATATATATCAGTAATAGAAAAAACGCTTTTATTATTAATATATTGAAATATTTCAGGGCTAATGATCTGAATTCCACTAAAAGCAATAGGTGTTAGTTTTGACGAGGGAGGTTTTGCAATTTTAATATCGTTTGTTTTAAAATTTTTCCATCCGCAAAGCGATAGCTTATCGTCAAATAAAAAATATCTTGAAGTTTTTCGACTTCTAACAGCAAGAGTAGCAAGTGCTTTATTATTTATATGATAATTATATAAATCGTTAAGATTAATATTGGATATAATATCTACATTATGAACTAAAAAAGGTTCATCATCAAAAAAATGTGCCGCTTTTTTTAATCCACCACCCGTACCTAATAATTTATCAGTTTCATCAGAAAAATAAATATTAGCATCAAATTTATTATTATTTACAAAATCAATTATTTGACTTGCATAACTATGAACGTTTATTATAATTTCAGTAAATCCAAATTTAATAAGTTGCTTTATAACAATTTCAATTAAAGTTATTCCTTTAAGTTCAACCAAAGCCTTTGGCTTATTATTTGTTAGAGGCTTTAACCTAATTCCCAAACCCGCCGCAAAAATCATTGCTTTTTTCATTAATCAACTTATAATTGAAACTTATGTCAATTGTAATTAAGTAACAAAAATAATACTTTTATTTAAGATACTCTATAAAAACTTGGTATAACAAAACAAATGCTGTTATAACTTTTAATATTTTATCGTATCTTTGTATACATTTTATTCCACAAATCTCATGAAAACACTTTTATTTTTCTCAATCATTATTTTATTAAATATATCAATTTACTCACAGGTGTATGCTCCTGATTTTACTATGACAGATACACAGGGATATACTTACAATTTGTATGATGAATGTGATCAGGGAAAAACCATTGTGCTTGATTTTTTTCATCGTTCTTGTGGTCCATGCCAAACTAATACTCCAAGACTTGATAGTATTTGGCAATATTATGGTGGTAACGGTGATTCTGTTTGGGTTTGGGGTATTGAAGGAGTAATTGGACCTATAAATGGCACAAATGCAGAAATTGAGACTTTTAAAGCTACATACGGAGCAACTTTTCCATGTTTTTCTACATATTATGAAGATACTATTATCTATATTTATGAAATATATTACAATCCGCAATATTATGTTATTTGTCCTGATAAACGTATGAAATATGTACTTATAGATAATATTCAATATTACATTGAAATTTGCCTTAATTCTGTTTCGGCAGATGAAATTGAAAAAAATAAAACAGGTATAAGATCAATTTATACAAATAATAATATTCTTATATCATATTTTACCGGTAATAACTATGATATAAGCTTTGATATATATGATATTTATGGAAAAAAAATACACTCTTTAAAGCTAAATAGTTCCGATGGTTTTCATGAAACTTTAGTTGATAAATCAATATTTAATAAAGGTTTATATATAATTAGAATGATTGAGGGAGATAGAATTGTTGATGTTAAGAGATTTGTTGTTTTTTGATATTAACACAATATTAAAACAAAGTTCTTGAAACAGATTTTTCTTTGTTAAATATATAAACAGCGGTAAACTCCAATACACCTTTCATATTTGTATATAAGCTAAGATAGGAAATATTGAGGTCATAACTCATACGGAAAATAAAACTTTGGTATTGCATACCAAGATGAACAATAATTGCATCTTTATGCCTGTATGATAAACCAAAAATTGCTTTGTAATTGGTTTAACTGCAAATATATCAAATAATTTCGGGTTTCTCCACAAAAAATATCCGATGTCTTGAATACATCGGATGTTTATTGAAATATCCCGACTTGCTATGCAGTCGGGATAAGTTCGTTCTAATGATTGTTTATATGTTAACTATATTATTTTTGAATTATTAGTTTTTGTTTTTCAGTACATTCTTTGGTTTTTATTTCAATAATATAAATTCCGTTTGTTAAATTGCCGATATTAATTTGCTGTTGATCTTGTTTTAGTTTTTCTGTTTTGACTAATTTCCCCATTACATTAAAGATACTCAATGTTAAGTCTGTATTACTGTTTCTTTCAGTATTTACTGTAATAATATCAGAAGCAGGATTAGGATATAAATTAAAAGTATTATAATCTCGGATCACTGTAAAACCAGTTATTACCTCTGATAATGGTCGCATCCAAACTCCACGAGGATCAAGATGAATCCCTGCAAAAATATTTGTTCCGCTTATGGCTAATGTCCAGACAGCTGTATTTGCCGGAAAACCGTCACTGATTGCAGTCCAACTGCTACCGTTATTGTTTGAATAAAAAACTCCGTCATCAGTACCTGCAAAAATATTTGTCCCACTTATAAGCAATGAATAGACATTCATATTTGTCAAACCATTATTTACCGCAGTCCAAAGCCCGCCATTATTAGTTGATAAAAAAACTCCGTCTCCGCCAGTTCCTGCAAAAATATTTGTTCCGCTTATAGCTATTGTATTTACATTATTATTTGTTAGTCCATTATTTACTTCTGTCCAAAGTCCTCCATTATTAGTTGACAAATACACTCCATAGTTACCTGTCCCAGTAAAAATATTTGTACCGTCTGTGGCTATTGCTATTACTTGTCCATTAAATCCATTATTAGCTGCAGTCCATAGCCCACCATTATTTGTTGATAAAAATACACCACCATCAGTGCCAGCATAAATATTTGTACCACTAATCGTCAATGCATTTACTGTAGTATCTGTTATACCATTAATAACAGAAGTCCACAATCCGCCATTATTGGTCGTCAAAAAGATACCCTCGCCTGCTGCAAAAACATTTGTTCCATCTATGGCAAAAGAGTTAATCCCTGTACTCGTTAGTCCATTATTTACCGCAGTCCAATTGGTTCCATTATTAGTTGATAACGAAACTCCTGCACTACCAGTTCCCGCAAAAATATTAGTCCCATCTGATATAATGGAATAAACATTTTGACTATTCCATGCTACTGGTGAAGGTTCTGACCATTGAGCATTAACAATAATTGTGAAGAGAAACACAATTGTTAAGAGTATAAATTTTTTCATTTTAATTTTGTCAGTGTTTATCGTGCTGACTCCGCACTTTTAATTATTATTTTGTTTGCATATAACTTATTGATGAAACAAATATATGCAAAATTTTGGTTTAATAACTATCATTGTTAACAAAAAAAAAATCCCGACTTGCTATGCAGTCGGGTTTCTAATAAAAATGCTATTGGATTGTGGTATCAGTAATTATTATTTTATTTCTTAATAAACTTTGAAACACTAACACTACCATTCACATCAGTTAGGTGAATAAAATACAATCCTGTGTTAAGTCTACGCACATCCAGGCTTGTGGTTTTATCAATATTAGTTTGGGTAATTACTTTCTTGCCAGTAATATCTATTAGGTTTAGCTCTTCTATTTGCAAACTACTTTCAATATTCAATATATCATTAGCTGGGTTTGGATAAATTTTAAGATATTCTTTTGTTATATTTTCAATAATAAGAGTAGGTTCACAAATAGTATTAATAACAGTATTTGTTATTATCGGAGGATTAAAATCAAAATAAATAGCTGCATTATTTGTAATAACAGTTCCCCAAGGCAATACTGGTTTTTGGTTTATTGAAAAATTAAAATACCCCTTACTTTCCATTTCATTTGTATTACTATCGGGAAGCAGAATCTGATCAAAACGGAAGGTAAGTATACCATGTTCTGTCATGGTAAGCGTATATGGATGACTTGCTGAACCGGGAATAAGGGTAGAAGGATTTAAATATGGAGACAAAGTATCTGTAACAATCACTGTGAATGCCGTATCGTTTCCATTATTCTGAAACCTTATAGTATAGAATAAAACTGAATCTTCTGGTAAAATACAAGCTTCAACACCTAATCCTCCAGGATATACTTGTTTATCATTCGGGTCGTGTGAACCAGTGATGCGTTCGTCCACATAAAGTGTATTATTTTGAGGATATACATCTCCAATAATTGGCAATATCTCAAAATATGTTTCAAGAGAATCGTAAATAGAAGCTGATGCAGGAACATTAAAAAAGACTTCAGGTTTTTGATTCCAGTTCCAGAACGAACTTGGTGCCAGATTTGGAAAATACCATGTAATAGTATGACTCAATGCATCATGCACTCCTCCTTGTGTACAGGAAATATATTGTAATAAAGTATCATAAACAAAATTAACTGTTGCATCAATTGGATATGTACCATTATTATAATAATAAAACCAATATGTTTTATCAAATCCCGGATGTCCTTGTGTCCAGCCGGGATGAATAAGCAAATCAAAGATTGAGGAATCAGCAGTAATTGCAAAATCAACATTTGTAGCAGTATCACCTAAAATAGTGAAACTAACTGTATCAACATTATTCACAGGACACACTATTTGATTATATATTGGTAAATTTGATATACTTATATAATTAATCATATTTGGTATTGACAATATATAATTTCCTGCTGTATCTGTTATTGCAAAATAATTTCCGGGCATTACTCTTACAATTGTTCCTGAACAAGGCAATTCTCCTGTATCGTATATGCAGTTCTCGTTATCATCATTATATACCATTCCCTGTATTACATTAAAACAATCAGTAACAATTGAATCATGAGCAATTATTGTACAACCAAAAACATCAGTAATTGTAACGTGATATGTACCCCCTAACAGTCCTGTTGCAGAAGAATCTGTTTGTGCCAGTGGGTCGTCCCATAAATATGTAAACGGTGGGTTTAATCCCTGTACACTGACTGTAATTGAACCATTGTTTGTACAATTTGCATTTTGAGAAGCTATAGATGCATACAAATTGTAACTATTATATATTGTATATACTTCTGATAACTGACATGAATTACCCTGGTCAGTTATATTGACATAATAATTTCCTGGCAATAGATCTGTAATAGTAGTTGTGGTTTGTCCACCAGGAGACCATAAATAAGTAAAGGGCCCCAGACCGCCATTAGTATTGATACCGATATACCCCATCTGGTTGTTAGCACAATTATTATGTTGTATAGAATCCAATACTATTGTAAATCCAGCTGAATCCAATACAATTAAAGATGTATCCTTTGAACATCCATTTGCATCTACAACTGTAATATAATAAATTCCTGCAAAAAGATTTGTTATTGCTTGACTACTATCTCCATTAGACCATAAATAAGTGTATGGAGGCGTTCCGGTATACACTCCAGTTACTGATGCTGTTCCCTGACCATTATTACAAAACGAAGGAGTAGTTACAATACCAATACTGTCAATTACAGCAGGCACATTAGGAATATTTACAACATTAGTAGCAGCACATCCATTTGCATCTGTAACAGTAAGACCATAAACTCCAGAGCATGCTCCCCATAAATTTGTTCCTGTACTTCCGTTTGACCAAGTATAGGTATAAGCAGGAATACCACCATTGACAAGTGTTATTGCAGTTCCATTGCACCCACCACATATATTATCGCCTGAAATTGATATGGTAATTTGAGCTGGTTCATTCAAAACAACTGGTAAACTTTGAGTACAACCAATATCATCAGTAACAATAACATTATATGTTCCCGCACATAATCCACCAATAGATGGTGTAATTTGGAATAAAGGGTCGTCCCATTGATAATTATAAGGTGGACTACCTAATGAAGCCGAAGCTGTTATAAAACCATCGCAGGAACCAAAACAAGTAGGACCCATCGAACCTAAAATTGTAATATCAACAGTATAAACATTTATTATCTGTGTAGTAGTATCTGCTCCTCCTACATCATTATTTACTATTAATGATACTGTATAGTTGCTCCCAGATGCATATGTATTTGTGGGGTTTTGAAGTGTAGATGTATTGCCATCGCCAAAATCCCATAACCATGATATAATGGTATTTGCACCCGGGTCATACGATGCATCAGTAAACTGTACTGGTGAATTTGCACACAAAGGAGCAGAAGTTGTAAAATCTGCAACAGGGTATTGTGCTAGTGCAGAATTTATAAAAAATAGCGATAGTAAAGAGATTAGAGATACTTGTAATAATGTTTTCATGTTCATGAAGTTTAATGTTCTATATTAAGACTCTAAAACTTGTAAATGGTTGCCTTAAATTTTGCATTTTTCACAAATAAGCAAACTTATTATTAATCTAAAAACTAAGAAATCATGAAAACAATAAAACAAAAAATACAGTATAAATAATTATCAAGGAAGATAAAAAATAAACCACTACTAAGAGTGGTCTATCCCAATTACTAACCAAAAAAAACATCCGATGTCTTGAAGACATTGGATGTTTATAGAGATATCCCGACTTGCTGCGCAGTCGGGATAAGTTCGTTCTAATGATTTTAATGCGTCTGCGACTTTTAAAACAATGGAACTCAAAAATAAAACACCAAATATCTTTAAGACATCCGGTGTTTATAGAGAAATCCCGACTTGCTACGCAGTCGGGATAAGTTCGTTCTAATGATTTTAATGCGTCTGCGACTTTTAAAATCATAGACTCACTTACTTACTTAATCTCTTCCTGATTTATGCCATAATGATTTACAGTAATATCGCATTTGCCTGCAAGGCTTTTGTTTGCGTTATGTACTTTAAAATACAAATTATGCACCGAACCAAGTTCATCAACAGCTACTGTTGTTTTTTCTTCTGCTTCAATTTTAACTGTTGAACCCGGCACAACATCATCGGGCAAATAGCTTGTGTAAAATTCAAGACTGGTGTTGCCTGTATTGTGTATTGTAAAACTGTCGTTTTTCTTAAAATCGGCAGTAAATTCTTCTACACAAAGGTTTTCACCCACAGGAATTTTAACTTTAACTACTACCGGTGGTACCTCGGCATTTGGTGTACGGTCAATTGAATAAACCACTCCCCATGTACGCAGTATGCGTCTTTTAGCTGCAGGCTCTTCTTTTCTATAAAAGAAATTAAGTTCGTCCCATGCATCTCGAATAAGTTGGTCGAGTGTAGGAATCATTTTTGCCAATATCAATTGTTTAGTAATAAACTCTTGCTTTGCCATCATCTGCACATTGCTGGTTTCAAGAAATTCTGCCATAGCATCGCTTATTTTTTCTATTGCAGGATTTATCATTGCTGTTCCCCCTGCTTCAACTCGTAGCTTTTCACCTTTTATAAGATTATTTGCCCAGCCTATTACATCTTCTTCTCTTCCTAATGAAGGTAAGGCAGAGCTATCGGCAGGCAAGCCATAGTAACGACGGTCAGCGGCCTTGAAAATACCACGCTTTATACCAAAGTCGAAAACCTGTATAAACTGCGATATTAGTTTAAAGGTTTTGGCCTGAGCCTCATCTTCTTCGTTGCTGGCTTTTATTTGCAATGCCAGATATTGCATATAATCTGTATATGCAGACTCGAACAATGGATAATTTTCCTTTTCGCGGTCTAAAACCGATTTTGAAAGAGGGTTTTTATCGGGCGACGTGTTTTCTATTCTCCTGTGCAATTTGTTTAATGCCCTTTTAAACGCAATGTAAGTACGTGGAAAAATTCTAAAAATTGTTTTCATGACTTTAAGTTTTTAATTAATACTAAAATAACTGTATTATATTAAACGCAATATTCAATCCAACTATTGTATGTAATTGTGTATGTAATTCTTAAAAAATGTTAAAATATTTTTGCTAAATATGGTAAAAATGGCTTAAAACACTATATGCCAACCTACAAACATAGGGCACTTTCTTAACAAAGTGGGGTCAGCGAGTAACTC
>CAYTAU010000069.1:0-21401 GCA_964435855.1 uncultured Bacteroidales bacterium
CCGAAATAGCAGTAAATTCAAGGGTTGTAGCCCGCTTCAACTTTCTTGTAACTTGCCAGGAAAGTGCCACGCAACCGGCTACTATTCTTATACTAAACGTTATGCTTCATGAAATGAGAAAATACATTTACATATTATTGATTCCTATTATTTTTTTTAGTTGCGAACAAAGTAAAGTCATAGATAATACTGAAGAAGATATTAATAATTGGGAAGAAAAGAAAACCAGCTCGGCGTAGTTTGTAACTACGTCGCAAATAAAAAGTAGTTTCCAAACTACTAAAATGCAAAAGCATTAATTTTTGCTTTTTGTTACCCTACATCGTTAAGTTTATATTTTAATCCCCAAAACTACTATATCATCCACTTGTTCTAAGTCCCCCTTCCAATCTTCAAATGCTTTGTTTAATATTTCCTTTTGCTCTTTCATATCTTTATCAGCATTATCCAATAACATTTGTCTAAAAGGCTTGTACCTAAACTTTCTTTGTTCAGCACCACCAAATTGGTCAGGATAACCATCAGAAAACAAATACAATTGATCTCCTTTTTCAAGTTGAATTTCATGAGTAACAAATTTGTCCATTTTTTCATAAATAGATATTGGCATTTTATCGGGTTTTACTTCATAAAGTAAAAAGTTAGAAGTAGAAAGTTCATAAAGTTTTATAGCCTCGCTTTCAACTTTCAACTTTTCACTTTTAACTAAATAAAGAGGATTATTTGCTCCGGCATATTGCAAAACATTTGTTTCATTATTAATTGAAATTAATGCCATATCCATTCCATCTTTCATACTTAACGAACTTGCAATATCTTCTTTTTGTTTTAATGATTTAATAATTTCCTTACGTAATTTTCGAAGAATTACACCCGGATGTGTAATATATTCTTTCATCACAATTTCGCGTAAAAACGAAACCCCCAGCATACTCATAAAAGCTCCGGGAACTCCATGCCCTGTACAATCAACCGCTGTAATAATGGTGTGATTTTCTATATGTGTCCACCAATAAAAATCGCCACTTACTTTGTCTTTGGGTTTAAATAATACAAAATGGTCTGTAAGATATTTTTCAAGTATATTATTTTCGGGCAAAATAGATGATTGTATTCTTTCTGCATATTCAATACTGTCAGATAATCTTAGATGAATTTTTTCAATTTGATTTTTTTGTTCGTAAACTGTATCTCTTTGAGATTTTAATTCCTCTTTTTGCAGTGTAATTTCTTTTGTCCGCACATATACCAATTTCTTTAATTCTTTCTGTCGCTTTTTTAGGGAATTTGTTCTCCATACTATAAGCAGATATATGAGCAGAATTATAAATACAATTATTAAAGTAATAAACCACCATGTAGCCCATACAGGAGGTTGTATTTCAAAAGGAAATTCCAATATTTTTTTATTCCAAACACCATCGTTATTTGACGATTTTAATTTAAATACATATTTCCCGTACGGAAGATTTGAGTAAATAACTTGTCTGTTATAAGTGCTTGGCACCCATGCTTTATCAAAGCCTTCTAATTTCCACGAATATTTTATTTCCTTTGGATTTTTATAACTAATACCAACAAACTCAAATGTAAGATGATTTTGATTATACGGTAAAACAGGATTAATAGGCAAATAATCCCAAACTGTTAAAGAATCTGAATATTTTTTCCAATCTACCAGTTTTGAATATAATTTTATATTCAAAATATTGATAATTGGAGGTATTCTATTACTGATATCGTATCTATAATCATATTTTAAAATACCGTTATTTGTAGCAAACCATAAATTTTCCTGATTATCCTCAATTGAACCATTCAGGTTCATTTCCAAAGCTTGCAATCCATCATCTGTATCATAATGATGTATTTCAATTTCTCCGGTTTTATTATACTTTAAAACATTAAATCTGTCTAATCCTAAATTACTTCCTATCCATATATTACCATTTTTATCTGATTGTAAAATGTAAATTAGATTAGACTTAAGTCCATCCTTTTCAGTAATCCATTTGTTTTTACCTTCGTTTAGTTTACATATTCCCTTATGTTGAGATCCAAGCCAAATTCCTCCTTCAGAATCTTCGCATATTGAAGATATTCCCAATCCATTTATAGTATCATTTAAAATATTCTCAACTTTGTTTCCTTTTAACACAAACAATCCTCTATGTTTCGTTCCTACATATAAATCTCCATTTCCTGATAATAGCATTCTTTGTATAAAAACTTGATTTGAATCTCCGTCAAACAAAACTTTGTGATGAAATTTAATATCATCTAGTGAATAATATAATCCTTTACTGCTCGCTATCCACAATGTATTATTTTTGTCTCTTAAAATACCGTCAATTCTAGTTTTCCCCTTGTTTAATTCTATATTTAATTGCCTAAACTTATATGTATTTAACTTAGAATTATATTGGGCAATGCATAAGCCTTTTCTTGCAGTTCCTAAATAAATAAAATCTTTTCTATTCTGATATATTGCCCCGATATACATATCTGGCAAACCATCCTCTAAATCAAAATTTGTAATTTTATCGCCGTCAATTATGGATAAACCTTCGTTAATTGTACCAAGCCAAATTCTGTTATCAATATCTTGAAAAACACCCCAAATTTTATTTCCTACAATTCCATTTTTTGTGGTGTAATTTACAAAGCTTTCACCTTTTAAAACGCTCAATCCCCCATTTGAGCCTGTCCATACATTATTTTCATGGTCAATAAATAATGATGTCGGATTATCAATTAAGCCATTAATAACTGTTATCTTTCTGTAATAGCTTTCATTATTTAAGTTTATACTAAGCAAAAATAATTCGTCTTTTTCTTCATTGTCCCATTTTCCAATCATCCACAATTTATCTTCCTTTCTTTTTATTTTATAAACCTTAAAACCATTTAGTTTTTCATTCTCTATTCTTACTAAATCATTGTCACGATAAATGTAAAGTCCATTATTTGTTCCAAATACAATCTCTGTATTTGCCAATCTGCAAGCAGAATAAACTTGAAGTGATTTATCAATTTCAATTTTTTCTAATTTATTCTTTTCATATATATATATCAAGTTATTTAATCCGATAAAAAGCTGATGTTTGTTGAGTTCTATAAGAAACGAATTCTTATTCCTGTCTTGAAAAATATTTGTTTCTTCAATTTTTCCAAAATCGTATTGCAATTTATCAATAACAAATTCCCCATTCTTAAATTTCACTTTTTTAACGCCTTTGTTTGAAGAAACCCACATTTGTCCGTCTAAAGATTTTTCAAAAGCAAGTATATTTTCTTTTAGCTTATTTTTTAAAGAATAAATTGAATCTCCGTCAAAAACATTTAATCCTACTGAAGTGCCAATCCATATATTATTATAATCGTCTTCGGCCAAACATAATAATCGGGGATAATTTAATCCGTCTTTTGTAGTGTAACTGTTAAATTCAACGCCATTAAATTTGCATAAACCTCCTCCTGTTGCTATCCAAATATTGCCCCTGCTATCCTGAATTATATCATTAACAAATGCATGCAAAAGTCCATCTTTAACAGTATAGTGCTTAATATTATAGTTTTGAGAGAATGCACTCCCGAAAATTAAAATTGATAAAATAATATTTAATATTCTATTTTTCAATATTTACTATTAAAACAATCCCGAAAATTTAGAATGCCTAAAATACTTAAAGTTTTTACTAATTGCGCATTTCTTAGTTCTGAATTATAATCTCAGGAAATTTATTTTGTCTTATTTACTCGACAAGTACACAGGGCTGAGAATTCTATCTGCCTCAGACAAAAACTTTAAGCATTGATTTGGTAGCTATATTTTAATGCCCAAAACCACTACGTCGTCAATCTGTTCTAAATCTCCTCTCCATTCTTCAAAAATTTTATCAAATACTTCTTTCTGTTCTTGCATTGGTTTGTCAGCATTATCAAGTAACATTTGTTTAAATGGTTTATACTTAAATTTCTTACCATTCGAGCCACCAAACTGATCTGGAAATCCATCACTGAACATATACAGGATATCACCTTTTTCAAGTTGTATTTCGTGAGTGGTGTATTTGTCCATTCTTACGTAAATGGAAATTGGCATTTTATCCGGTTTTATTTCGTAGAGTTGACACTTGTCATTCGTCATTGCGAGGACGCAGGACGTGGCAATCTGTTCTTGAATTGGCAGATTGCCGCGCTTCGCTCGCAATGACGTTTGAGAATTGGCAGATTGCTTCGTCACTTCGTTCCTCGCAATGACGTTTTTAATTATATACAATGGATTATTTGCTCCTGCATATTGCACAACATTTGTTTCGTGGTTTATTGAAATTAATGCCATATCCATACCGTCTTTCATGCCTGACACTAATCGCTTATCTATAGTTTCTTCTTTTTGTTTAAGGGCATTAATTATTTCTTTACGGAGTTTGCGAAGTATTACTCCAGGGTGTGTAATATATTCCTTTATTACTATTTCACGTAAAAAAGATATTCCCAACATGCTCATAAATGCACCCGGAACACCATGACCTGTACAATCAGCAGCTGTTACTATTGTTTGACCTTCGATATGTGCTACCCAGTAGAAATCACCACTTACAACATCACGCGGTTTAAATAATACAAAATGCTCATCAAAATATTTGTTTAATATTCTGCCATCGGGCAATATAGAAGTCTGTATGCGTTTGGCATAATCTATACTTTGACTTATTTCTTTATGTATTTCTTCAATAATGTCTTTTTGTAGCATAACCTTGTCGCGCTGGGCTTCTATTTCGTCGCGTTGCGTGACTATTTCTTCGTTTTGCTGGTTTAGTTCTTCGTTTTTTTCTCCAATTGAATCTCTTTGTGCGGTAATTTCTTCTTTTTGCTGTTCAATTTCAATGGTTCTTTCCCTTACTTTTTGTTCTAATACATCCTTCGCTTTTTTCAGTTTCTTAGTCCTGAATGAAACATACATATAAAAAACAATAAACACAAAGACCGCACATATCGCATAAAACCATATTGTTTCCCAAAATGGAGGCTTGATAGTAAAACAGAACTCTGCAGGAATTTCGTTCCAAATGCCATCATTGTTCATTGATATTACCTTAAATGTATATTTTCCAGGCAACAAAGATGAATATGTTACCTCTGTTTTATCAGTTTCAGGCGACCAATCTTTATCGGCTCCAACTAAAATGTATTTGTACTTTACTTTTTCGGGAATTGTTGTATTAATACCAATGTATTGAAATGTGAGATGATTATTTTTATAGTCCAATTCCATGTTGAAAGGCATACCTGTCCATTTATCAATACTATCGGAATAGTTAAGCCAATTGGTATTATTAAAAAACAATTTTAGATTAGTGATGTGTACATGCGGACTCTTTGTATTTTGTATAACTATATCGGGTTTACATCTGGTTATTCCATATTTTGTTCCAATCCAAATATTTCCATCATTATCACAAACAAGTGAATTGTTGTTGGTTGCTTCAATATTGATAAATCCTTCATGTTTTCCATAAAACTCAAATTGAATCTCATTATCATTCAAAAAATTTTGATAATCTAAAACACATATTCCTTTTTGAGTAGCTATCCAAAGCTGTGTTTCATCGATATTAAAAACCATGCCATTAACAACATCATCTTTTAAACCATTTTCTGTTGTAATTAACATGATTTCAGGATTATCAGAATTTGGATTTTTTATATAATTAATACCGCCGCCAAAAGTTGACACCCAATAGTTCCCATAACTATCTTCAATAATTCCGGTAATATTATTACTGCTTAATCCTCTACTTGTATCTATAACATTTATTGTATCATTAATAATATTAATTAATCCGAAATCCCAGCCACCAAACCAAATATGATCTGATTTATCAATATAAAAAGCGTTTATATATGAATTCTGCGGAAATCCGTAGCTATCATCAAGTCTTGTAAAATCCTTGCCGTTAAATTTAATTATTCCTGTTCCCCAAGTACCAAGCCATAGTGTTCCTTTACTATCTACAGATATAGTTTTAATATTTAATAAAAAAGGATATCTAAAAGAATTGTATTCAGTAATTTGGTTATTTTCATATTTATATAATGCTTTATTACATCCAACCCATAAAGTATTATTATCGCTACATAAACTTAAAATTGATTTTCCTTTAGTCAAATGCTTAATATATGGATTGAAATTATCTTCATACTTAAGCAGATATTTTGAATTTGAGATAATAAGCTGACTATCATAAATCTCAATTGCATTAATAATGGATTTGCCTTTTAACTCTTTTTCTGAAAAATGAACAAATTTTTCATTATTAAACTTACTTACACCCGTACCCCATGTACTAATCCAGATATTTCCCTCATTATCTTCAAACTGATAATAAGTTACATCACTTGAAAGACCCGTGTTTGAATTTATATGTAATATATTTTTCTTGTCATTAGCATTGATTCTAATCGTTCCTCTTTTATTATCTCCAAACCAATAATTCATTTTCTGATCCTGTATAATATTGAATATCATCGGATCATTAAGTCCGGGAATATTATAATGATTAACAATCGGATTATTTAAGTCGGCATCAGCTTTTATATAACAAACACCGGCCATGGGACTAAACCAAATATTTGCTTCTTTATCTTCATATATTTGCATAACCGTATTATAAACCAGCCCATTCTTATTATTGATATGAAACAATGTTTCTTTATCAATACAATAAACTCCATTTTCCCATGATGTAATCCATATTCTGCCTTTGGAATCTTCTATAATTGACATTATTGCATTTTCTGCAAGATCAAAATCAGGTTTTTTAACAACTCCATTGCTATATAAAAACACTCCCACAGCTGATCCAATCCAGAGTTGATTTTTTGAATCAATAAGCAAAGAGTAATACATTGATATATCATCTAATAAAGAATCTTTCAATACAATAAATTCCTGTCCATCGAAACGACAAATACCTGAACCCAAAGTAGCAATCCAAATACTCCCATCACTATCTTCAGCCAATGCTCTGATTGTATTATTGTTCAATCCATCTTTTTCTGTATAATTAATGAATTCTTTTCCATTAAATTTACTGATGCCTCCTCCGTAAGAGCCAAACCACATATAGCCTTTTTGATCCTGAATAATACAAGTAATCTGAGAGCTGCATAAACCTTCGTTTGTTGAATAATTTTTTATATGAAATAACTGACCGAAACTTGTCAGTGAAATACTAACAAATATTATAATCAGATATATTTTAATTTTTACAATCATATTTTAATCACAACCACATCGTCAATCCCGATAAAATTTCCGTAATGTTGCAGTTACTTGCAACAACTCCAACTAATTAGGTATTTCCTGCTTCTATTTTTCATTGAAATTACAGTTTATAATGTTCATTGAATTATATTTTTATCCCTACTATAACAATATCGTCAATTTGCTCCAAATCTCCTTTCCAATCCTCAAAAATTTTATCAAAAATTTCCTTCTGTTCTTTCATTGGTTTGTCAGCATTATCAAGAAACATTTGTTTAAATGGTTTGTATTTGAACTTTTTTCCTTTTTCACCACCAAATTGATCAGGAAAACCATCACTGAACATATACAGTATATCGCCTTTTTCAAGTTGTATTTCGTGAGTGGTGTATTTATCCATTTTTTCATAAATGGATATTGGCATTTTGTCTGGTTTTATTTCGTAGAGTTGACACTTGTCATTCGTCATTGCGAGGACGCAGGACGTGGCAATCTGTTCTTGAATTGGCAGATTGCCGCGCTTCGCTCGCAATGACGTTTGAGAATTGGCAGATTGCTTCGTCACTTCGTTTCTCGCAATGATGTTTTTAATTATGTATAAAGGATTATTTGCACCTGCATACTGCACCACGTTTGTTTTATGATTTATTGAAATTAATGCCATATCCATACCGTCTTTCATTCCTGACACTAATCGGTTATTTATAATTTGTTCTTTTTGTTTAAGGGCATTAATTATTTCTTTACGAAGTTTGCGAAGTATTACTCCCGGATGTGTAATATATTCTTTTATTACTATTTCACGTAAAAATGAGATACCAAGCATACTCATAAATGCCCCCGGCACCCCATGTCCTGTACAATCGGCAGCTGTTACAATTGTATGACCTTCGATATGTGCCAGCCAGTAGAAATCACCACTTACAACATCACGAGGTTTAAATAATACAAAATGCTCATTGAAATATTTGCTTAATATTTTGCCATCAGGCAATATAGAGGTTTGTATGCGTTTGGCATAATCTATACTTTGGCTTATTTCTGTGTGTATTTCTTCAATAATTTCTTTTTGGAGTATAACTTTATCACGCTGGGTCTCTATTTCATCTCGCTGGGCTGATATTTCTTCATTTTGTTGGTTTAATTCTTCATTTTTTTCTTCTATCTCGTATTTTTGTTGTACAAGCAGTTCATTTGCTTTTTTCTTTTGACTATATCCACGAAAAACAAATATCACTAAAATTATAACCAGTAGCAGACCTGCAATAAGAAAAAGAATCAGTTGTTCTTTTTTTTGTCTTGTAGCTTTTTCTATTATTAAGGAATCTTCTTGTTGTTTTATTTTGGCATCTTGCAGTTTTAATTGTTGTTCTTTTTTTTCTGTCTGAAATTTTGTTTCAAGATTCTCAATTTCCACCATTTTTTTTATTCCAATCAAACTGTCTTTATATTCAATAAACATGTATAAATAATTAACTGCATCCTGGTAATTATTGAGTTTGAGATGTGTTTTACTCATTATTCCAAATGCTTCAACCTGTTCGGGAAGTGCTTTTATTTCGCTTGCAATATCTAATGCAAGTTTTGCATAATTAAGAGATTTAATATAATCTTCCATGCTATAATACAGACCGGCAAGATTAACATAAACTAAAGACATTCCTTTTTTATCGCCTGTTTCTAATTTAATTATGACCGATTTTTTATAATAATAAATGGCCTCATTATAGTCTTCTTGTTCCTGAAATATGCTCGCAATACTGGCCAAACAAGCACTTACTCCATTTATATCTCCTGCCTGTTCTTTTAATTGCAAAGCTTTTAAATATTGTTCTTTGGCCAGTTCAATTTTATTCATTTCCTGATAAACATTGCCAATGTTTACGTATGCTGTTGATATAGCAAAATTATCTTCAATAGATTCTGCTATTTTTAGGCCCCTGTTATAATAGTCAAGTGCTTTTTTGTTATTATGTTGCGCAAACTGTATATTTCCAAGATTAATATTACATAGAGAAACATCCTTTTTGTTTCTAAGTTTCTCTTTATATTTTAATGATTTTTGGTAATATTTGATTGCTTTTTCAAAATCCCCCATGTTATAATAAACCCCTCCCATATTATTATAGCAATCTGCTATTGCATTTTCATCTTCAATTGATATAACTACTTCTAAAAATTGATCATAATATTCCAAAGCTTTATCATAATCCCCATGATCACTACATATCATTGCCAGATTGAAATAACAATTAATCTTGCCTATTGTATCGCCCATTTCAGTTTTGATCTTCAGGGATTGTTTAATATATTTATTAGCCAGATCATATTTCCCCTGATTTAAATAGTTTAAACCAATATTATTATAAGAGCTTGCTATTCCTTTTTTGTCTCCAATTTTTTTTCTAATCTCAAGTGATTTTTTAAAATATTTTATTGCTTCAACAAAATTTCCTTGTTTCATTGGAACACTACCCATATTATTATAAACATCTGCTATACCTGTTTTATCATCTGCTAATTCGTAATTTTTAAACGCCGTTTTGTAATTATTTTTCGCTTTATCAAAATCTCCCAGAATAAGAAAAACATTTCCTATTTTCCTATGTGCATGGCCAATATTTATATTATCATTAGAAATACTTGTTATGTTTAGTGCTTTCGTATAATAAAAAATAGCCGAATCGGGAATAGAATAAACAAGTTCATCTCCAATACTAAACAAGATTTCGATTTTTTCAGATTCAGAAATATTTTGATCCAATCTTTTTAAAAGGCTGTCTGATTTACCCTGTGCTGAGCATTGTATAATAATTACAACATTTGCAATTAATATTAATCCTGTTTTTATTATAATGTTCATAGAAAAAAAATTAAATTTTTATACCCATTACCAATACATCATCTATTTGGTCAAATTCACCTTTCCATTTCTCTAATGTTTCATCCAAAATCTTCTTTTGTTCACTCATGGGTTTACTGCTGATATTAAGTAAAAGGTTTCTGAATGGTTTATACTTAAATTTTTTGCCATTTTCTCCTCCAAACTGATCAGCGTATCCATCAGAAAATATATAAATAATATCATTTTTCTTGATTTTTAATGTGTGATTGCTAAAGCTTTCCATTTTCCTGTGCAATGAGATCGGCATTTTGTCACCTTTTACCTCTACAAGGTTTGGCTCAGGCATTTCAATCAACTCGTTATTTTGTATAAAATATAAAGGATTATTTGCACCAGCAAACTCCATTTTATTACTACCAGGATCTATTGCTATTGCCGCAACATCCATTCCATCTCTCTGTTCGCCTTCTTTACCACTTTGTTGCATTGCCTTTATTATATTGTCTCTTAATTTGTTAAGGATATCCGCAGGAGATGTAACATCTTCTTTGTTTATAATATCATTTAAAAATGCAACTCCCATCATGCTCATAAATGCTCCCGGGACTCCGTGACCTGTGCAATCAGCAGCTATAATTATAAGTTTTTCGTTCTTTTTTCCAACCCAATAAAAATCACCACTAACAATATCTCTTGGTTTATAAAAAATAAAATAATCTGTTAGCAAAGATGAAATATATTCAGGATCGGGAATAACAGCCGATTGAATTCTATATGCATAATGGATACTATCTGTTAGCTCTTGTTTTTGTTCTGAAATAAGGTCACGTTGTTGGGCAGCCAAATCACGTTGAGCCTGAATTTCTTCGTTTTGTTTGGCAAGTAAAATATTTGCTTTTTTCTTATGTCTGTAACTTCTAAGTATCACAAAAGCCAAAAAAACCATAAGCCCAAAGCCTACTATAAAAATATTACGTTGTGCTGCTTTTTTTTCATTTTCGACTTGCTTCTTCTCAATATCTGCTTGTTGTAATATTATTTTTTGCTCTTTTTTTTCTGTTTCATATCGTGTTTGCAGTTCTTCAATAATCTCTTGCTTAGATTCAGAAAAAATTGAATCTTCTATTTCAGTATGTTTAATGTAATATTTCAGTGCTTTTTCATAATTCTCTTGCTTATTATAGATCATATAAATCAATTGATATACCATAGATTGATATTCTTTAGAAGAAATTTGTTTTGCAAGCTCAAGAGCCTGGTTACAATAATCTAGTGCCTTCTCATAATCCCCTTTTATCTTATAACATTCTGCCAACTCTGCAAGGGTATGCATTTCGCCTTGCTTTACATTTAGCTGATGAAATTTTTCGTATGAGCTATTATAATATATTATAGCGCTATCAACTCGATTATTGTATTTATGATAGTCTCCTATATTTGTTTCAATAGACGCAATTCCATTTAAATCTCCGGATCCTTCATACAAAATTGCAGCTTCTCTGAAATACTTAATCGCTTTTTCAAGATCTTCATTTTCAAGATAAACATTTCCAATAGACATAATTATATTTCCTACCAGTCTGTCATCGCCACTTTTCAAACCATTTTCCTTTGCCTTTTCAAGAAATTCAATTGCTTTTTCATCTTTATTTTGTCTTCGCAAAGTCATCCCAATGCAATGCTGACACGCAGACAAGCCTTCATAATCTTTAAGTTTTTCATAGACGTCAATCACTTTAAACCAGTTTGTTAAGGCTAGATCATAATTGCCATTAGTATAATGTATCAAAGCAATATTATATCTTGCATCTGCAGAACCTAGTTCATTTCCTGATTCATCATTAATTTTAATTGATTTTTGAAAAAAAACTACTGCTGTATCATGTTCACCAATATATTCGTACATACTTCCAAGATTGTTGTACGCTGTGCCAATGCCTTTTTTATTGTCCGTTTTTTTAAATACATCCAATGCTTTATTAAAATATTTCTTTGCATTATCGTAATCAGCTATATCTTCTTTTAATAAACCCATAAATAAATATGAATCGGCTTCTCCAATATAATATTTTGCTTTTTTGGAAAGAGTTAAGGCTTTGTTCACGTATTCTTTCGACAAATCAAGATTATCAAATTCATACTGTCTTGCTGCCTTAAGATATATGTTGATTTTTTGAGTATCTGCTTTGCAATTTTGTATTAACGACTGTATACTATCGTTTGAAATAGCTGATATTGATTGGAATAATAAACATGCAAAAATGATTAAACAAATTTTTGTTTTCATGTTCTTATTTTTTAGGAATTAATTGGTTAAAGATAAGTAAAAAATTGCTCAATTGTTCAATTGTTTAATGGTTAAATTGTTGCATTGCTTAATTGTCGGAAGGAATGAGCCACTTTTATTTAATCAACACGGCATAGCCTTCAGGTTGCTTTGAGTGTATTGCTTATAGGTTTTGTTGGCAAACGTAATTTTTAAGGACTTTGCCTCATTTATTCAATCATTCTCTTTTGATGACTAAATTTTATTCCGTGTTCTTCAAGTTCTTCAAGAACAGGATTGTATATCTCTGGGTAAATAGGTAATAATGAACCTCTCAATGTTATTTTTCCTTCTAATATCAATCTTGTTGAAATAGCTACAGGTAATGAAACAGCCCTTGCCATTGCACTGTCACCTTCCGGAATTCCATTAACTACCATTGTTGACGACCATTTTTCCTTTTTGCCGTTAAAATCAACTATAATATCATCATGAATCAACGCCATATCCTTTTCATGCTTTTCATACGACATTTTCTTTAGCATCAAATCAACCAACACATCAACATTTGAGCCTTTATTAATAGCTATTTGTTTATCTTCAAAGAACCCCAGCCATCTTAACTTATTAATAAAATCATCATTTGTTTCGAGATTTAAATAATTGGCAATAGCCTCTGCTCCATCTTTAGATGAGTTTACAAGGCGACTTAAAAACTCATTATATGTCTGATTTTCATAATTATTATTAGTTGAATGCTCTAACAGATTCAGTTTCATGAATTTTCTTATGGTATTGCACCAGCCTGTAAACCTGAGTAGCCCTCTGTAGAAACTTACATCATCATCAAGTCCATAAGGTTCTTTATAAACTGCACATTTTCTGTTTGGATATGTTTCAAAAGTTCCGAGACCTTCAAGGTCAACAAGACGAAAATGATCAAAAAGATTTATCGCCTCTATAATTTTACCTTCCTTAATATATTCTCCAGAAGCCATGGCTGATTTCATCAGTCCCTTAGGATTCCACGAAAACTTGTACCCAAAAGGGTTTCTGTTATCATCAAATGAAGGTAATCCTGCTCCATAAGAATCAAGACTTATAACTTTGCCTCCTTTTCTTTTAATTTCATCTAGTGATTTTTTAATACCCATGTGATCAATACCCGGATCTTCACCAATTTCGTTTAAGATTAACACATCTGCCTTTTTAGCCTCTTCGTGCATTGCCGTTACTTCGGGAATTGTAAAATCTGTATGTATCATATGCTTTTTGTGCTTTATACATATCTTTGTTGATTCTACCTGATAAGCAGGAGGGATAAAATTTACAACAAGATCAGCTTCGGGAACCATTTTATCGAGTTTCTCAAAATCCGTAGCATCCCATTGAATAACAGTTGTATTTTCTCTTCCTCCTATTATTGCATGAGCTTTTGATACAGTTCTTGTAGCAATAATTACATGATAATTGCATTTATCCAAAAAATAATCTACTGCTGGTTTAACTACCATTCCAGCACCTAAAACTAATATTTTCTTTTTGTCCATAATTAGGTTTCTTAAAGTTAATAATTTATTATTAAATGTGTTCGCGAATATCAAGAGTTTTCAACTATTGATATTTGCTCACTAATATCTATTAATAAGATGTTCGCGAATCAAGATTGCTCTACAATCTTGATTTCATCTTCTGTTAAACCATATAATTTATAAACCATTTGGTCTATTGCTTTATCAGTTTTGTCTATTTGGGCTTTTAGCTCTTGTGCTTTTTGTTTTTGCTCGTTAAAGTATTGCATCCATTCGGCTTCTTCTGATAAGGACAAGGGGACATGTCCCCTTGTTGATGTATTCTCTGGCAAGGGAACATGTCCCCTTGTTACTGCTGTTGCAGCTTTTTTTCTTGCTTTTTCCAGTTCTTTTATAAATTCTCCAAATTCTAAGGTGTGCCAGTTTTGGAGTTTGGTGCTTGGTTTTGTTATATTATATTTAGTTAAAATAAGATTTTGAAATAAAGAAATGGAATTATATAACTCCAAATGTAATTTTTGAATAAGCTTTGTCTTATTTCTAATTACAATATCGTTTACAATACTTTTTGGAATAGGAACTGTTAACACTTTATCTCTTCTAAAATCATAAAACCCACCTTGTAAAGTTGTACAAATGTTTTTCAAAAACGTATATGTCAATTTAGAATTAAGTATGCCTAAAAGGGAATAAGAATCTGATGAAATAAAATAATTATTGTTTGAAAGCAATAAGTTTCCTGTTGCATCTAAATAAAAACCACACTGATTTGTAATACTTCTCCAAATTATTTTGGGGTTTTGAATCTTATCATAATAATCACATGGTCTAAGGTTCCACCAATTTTCACCTTTATCTCCTCTTTTAATTAAATCTTTTTCAAATGTCTTGAGCCATTCATAGATTTTGGGATATTTTGTTGGAACATCAATATCAAATTGTGTGAATAATAAATATTTTCCACCATCTTCAAAACCATACCGTCTTGCTTCTCGTCCAGTTGCTACAGGTTTAATTATTTCTTCTGATTTTGAATCCTGTTTTATTAACTCATCTCTTTTCAAATCTGAAATAATGAATGCTTCATTTTTTCCTGTTTTTATACCGAGATAGATTTCTTTATTTACATATTCACTTAGTGTAATTGAATTAGATTTTATTTTTTCGAATAACTTATGTAAATCTGTATTAGTAAAATTCCATTCTCCGTTATCATGTAAGGAATTAACTGAAACCTTAATTTCTTCTGTTTTTAATTTTTCCAAAGGAAAGTCTAATATTCTTTTATCAATTTTAGAAAAAGTGAAATTGTTAAAATAAGTATTTTTTTTGAAAATAAATATTAAAGAATATGTTGTTGCATCCTCGAATACAGGGTAGTCGTCAAAATCATAGATACTAATAATTCCAGTATTTTTTTTAATTGTAGCCCTAATATCTTTACCATATGTTGCTTTTAAGAATTTATTTGGTAGAATAAATGAAAATAAGCCTTTATTTTTATTAATAAATAATCCTCGTTCTATAAAGTAAGTATATAAGTCAGCAATACTATTATAGCATTTATAATTTTGTTCCAAGTAAGGTTTTATTTCTTTAAACATTTCTTGTCTCACATACGGCGGATTCCCAATCACCACATCAAAACCTCCTTTGTACTGTGTGCGGAAAGCGTGGTCTATATCTACAAGAGGAAAAGCTTTTTCTTCTTTTGACAAGGGGACATGTCCCCTTGTTGTTGTTGTAGTCCCCTTGTTGTTGTATAGAGGTGGAAGCTCATGTTTTACCCTGTTGTTTTGTATATATTCTATAGTATTATGCAATTGGTTCTCACTATCTATTCCTTTGCAGCCAAATTTTTGTGTCCATAAAGAATTATATTTTTTCTTTTCTTTTTCTTCTATGGCAATGGGACATGTCCCATTGTTGTTGTTGTTTTCTTTTTCTGGCAAGGGAACATGTCCCATTGTTATTGTGTTCTCTGGCAATGGGACATGTCCCCTTGTTGCTGTTGTTATTCCTTTTGCTATATTGTATTTATTAGCTGTAACTGCTTTTATTTTTCCTACTATACTGCTCATCTCTTCTTCTTCACAAACCAATAACAAATGTACATGGTCGCCACAAATATTATATGCTAGTACATTTAGTTGGTCTTCTTCTATTATTTCTGCTATTACCCTGCTTATTAGTATTTCATCTTCTTTCTCAAGCCAAATTGGTTGTGCTTTTGGACGCAAACCATTATCGCGTTTTTCTCGTACTTTATAATCTATCATACGTTGCGAAGTGCGACTATCGTGTGTTGCTGTTGTAATATGCCATGCTTTATTTTCTTTTTCCTGAAACACCTGCGGAAATTCTTTTTGCCAGTTAAAAGCTTTGTTGCCTGCTATTACGGGGTCGTCAATTAGCGAATTGCCACATTTTAAATTATTAGTAAGCGTAGTTAGTTTTCTGCCTTTTTGTGCTGTACGTAGCCATAGCGAAAGCTTTGCTATATCAACACTTTCTTCGTTTATATCTACACCAAACAGGTTTTTTTCTAAAATATGGTTTGCTACATCAAGCAGGCCAAATGCCTTTTCGGTTACTCCTGTATGTTTTCTTGAAAATAGCTGTGAACTTAGCTCATCGATATATGCATGTTCTATAATTAAAAACTCCAGTGCCTGATTCAAAAATGCACCACTGCCACAGGCAGGGTCGCAAATTGTAATTTCTAACAGCCAACTGCGGTATGCTTTTAGGTTTTTGTCTAATTGTTTTACAATTTCTTTGTTTCGGTGTTTTCTGCCTTTGGCATATTCTTCGTCAATAATATTAAACTTGGCTTTTTTTTCTTCGCATAGTTTGCCAATAGTATTATCAACAATATATTTGGTAATATATTTAGGTGTATAAAATACACCGTTTTTTTTGCGTTTGGTTTTGCTTTTGTCTATTTCCTCGCCGGCAAGCATGGCGCTTATATTTTCAATTTCGTTTAGCGAGTTTTCGAAAATATGCCCAAGTATATTTACATTTATATCGCTCTGAAAATCGTAGGCAGTCATTTTCAATACATGACTCTTTAGTATATCATCGTCAATTTTTATATTGTCGAGTATTTTATCTTCTATAAACAAACCGCCATTATATTCAAAAATATCGTCTTGTGCCGATTTGCCCTTACGACCTGTATTTATATATCCAAAATATTGTTTAAATATTTCGTAAAGCGGTTTGTAGGCGTCTTCTTCTTTTAACAGTTCAAAACGCTCTACCATACGGCTAATAGAGTTTGGGGGCAATAGTCCGCTATCTTCGGCAAAAAATATAAATAAAAACCTGTCTAATAACTTTTGCGATTTTTTAAACAATAGCAATTGGTCTTGCTCGGGACTGTTTTTTACAATATTCTGCCATACTTCGGTTTTAAAAGCAGAGTAATCTTTATATAGCTGTTTGGTTACATTTTCTTCGGCAAGTATGCTTTCCTCTTTTACTTCTATCGGAATGTCTGCCAAAAGATTTTCGGCATGCAAACAAAGCCATAGTTCCTGAAACTGCTCAAAAGTGCATGTAAACAAATTGAATTCTGCTTTGTCTAACTTGTTTTTTATATAAAAGTTTAGTTTTTCAAAATTCGATATAATTACATAATTGCAATCTACATGTCCGCTTTGATAACCAAATGCCTGTGTTTCTACTTTGGCAAGGTATTTTGTATTTGTGTCTTTTAACTCTATTACACAAAATACTTCTTGGTTTTTTAGTATTGCACCATCGGCCTTTTTGATGTCAGATACATTCTTTTTTTCCCGCATCAAATTGTATGTATCGTGCCCGTCGTATTTATATGTATAAGCCAATACATTTACAAAAACATCTCTTAAAAATCCGTCCTGATATTCTTCTTCCTTATACTCCGATATTTTAACAGCTTTTGCCTGATATTTTTTTAACTGCTCATAAGCTTCTGCAATTTTCTTTTGGTCTTGCGATTTTAAATGTTTTTGTAATACCGATTTTTGAAATAATGCCATGCTTGTTTGTTAATACCAGTTATACATCAAAATTACCAATATATTTTGTTTCTTTTTCCCTTTCTTATCATTAAATATTATTTCCGTAACTACGGCTATGCAAAGAATATTTGCTTCAATAAAGAAAAAAATATTCCAAAATATTTATCGGCAATTTTGAAACACAACTGGTATAATTCTTATTTTGGCTTTAAAGATATGAAATAATTTGATTGTTTTTTATCATTTCAATTAATTCCTGATAAGGAATGCCACGCAATTGCACACCAGCGAGGCAATCGGTGCGATAGCGGGATAGTAAGAGATTTATTTAAAGTTTGTTTTACTATCTATATATTCTATTTTATTGGATTTTTTAAATATTGTCATGTTATCCCTAGCTACCGCACGCTCAATGTCATTAAGTTAAGGTGTAAAATATAAAATATCAGGTTAACACCACAATTCCTGACTGCCGTCAGGCAAGTTATTGTGGTGTTTAAATGTAAATGATTGTGTTATAAAAGTCGGCTTAAAGCCGACTTCCAAAAACAAACATGCTATTTTATACACCATGCTTCAGCATGGTGCTAATCTGATGTTGACATAATCAACAGATTATGCTTAACTTAATGACATTGATCGCGCTGGAGTGGGATAATTGTTATTTAATGCTTACTATTCATTCTAATATAAATACTAAACAACGATTGTTCATTTTTTGTATTTTATCATAGATATCTTTAACAGAATTTATTTTATCAGCTGTGATTTTTATGCTATTTGTTACAAAAAAACTTGATATTGTTACAACATTAGGCTTTATCTGTTCAACATTAATTATAAGTTCTCCAAACTCATTTTTAAAATTAATTTGTTCTAAAGAACTAATTAGTTTTATGTTTTTATCGAACTCTAAATAATACATATATGAATCAGTTCCACAAAAATCAGGATAAAAATCTAATTGGCGATATGTTGTATCAAGATCATTATAGATGATATGATTAAACCAACTTTCCATATTAATTAAAAATGTATCGCTTTTTGTCTCTATTATATTATTGAATTGGTATTGAGTATTTATGACAGTTGGGAAAGGGGATTCTTTGCTTGTTACTTTAATTTCCTGATTAATTATTTCAACCTGCTCATTTAATTCCCAAATCTTTTTATTATATAATCCATTGATAGTTTCATCTTTGTGATTGCATTGATATAAGCCTCGTGTAAGTGTTGAATATTGACCAGATAAATTAATTTTTGCATTAAAAATAGCTGAAAGTGAATCTAAATTTATTTTAACAAGGATATTACTTCTTCTATAGTTATCATTTATTTTGTTTTCTGGCAATATAGTTTGCCTAAGTTGTTCATTAATTGGGTCCCATTTATTAATATAATCACTTATATGAACTAATCTGGTTTTTGTATTCTCATAATAAAATGGCATTTCATTCAAATAATAACCAAATTGTGATTTTTTAGGATGTAAGTATTGAAGAGTATTATTTTTTAAAATAACTGCAAGCATGTAATCATTATCGTACATTGGGGCAAAAAAATTATCGTTTATCTCTCCCGTTCTTTTGTCGCATAAATATGCAGTTAAGTAATTTAATTTTAATTTTAATATAAGAGCTACATATATATCATATCTACTTATATCTCTTATGATATTTTTGCTCAAGTATTCTCCCATTCTTGGATCACGATTATCAATTCTTTTGAAATAGTCGATATCATTTTCAAATTTGAATTTATCGGCAATTGTATTTTTTATTTTCATTAATTTCAAATACCCTGTACTATCATTTTTAATATCCTGTGTTTCGGCTTTTATGAATTTATTAATTAGCAAAAATTGTTTTGTATTAACTCCCTGATATACTGATTTGGCAATGCCTAAATGATTTTTTTCTCTTAGGTTTGAATATATCGCATAAAATGGTACAAATTTTTCCTCAAAAGAATATGGTAAAGTATATAACAACTCATAAGGTTTAATTGATAAAATCAGGTGCGGTAATGATAAATATGGACGACAACCTTCTTCATTAATACAATTCATTAAATTGCTTTGATTCCAATAATAAATCGTTTTGTGATCTTGAGTGGAAATGCTATCTGGGTTAGCATTATTTATGTAATCAATATTTATATTTAAACCAGTCTGATGATTAATTTTTAATTGATAATTTTCTTTAAATATGTCATTAGTGAAAAAGATTCTAAAAGAAGAAAGCATAGCAAAATTATCACGATACTTTATTGTATAATTATATTCAATAATTACTTCATCACCAATATTTAGATTTTCAATTTTATATTGGAATTTATCAAAATTCTCGTATCTATTACTTTCAACCATAACCATTCTTACATGCTCAATAGTGTTTTTAATTTCTGCATCTTTTTTTTCACCTTCTTTTGTTATAATAGTACCTTTAAAATAATTGCATTTCAGATTTGAAAAAACATTTGTATAGTTTCTATCTTCTGGGAAATGTGAAATATATGTAGGATCAAATGTTTCTGGGAGGGTAAATGTTTTAAATCTATCAATTCCGGTTTGGGTCAGAATTTTAAATTTTATTTCTTTTGTTATTGAAAAAATAATAAAATCTGCTTTTACTCCTACAATATCTATATTGTTTTTCTCATAAGTTATTATTGCATCACCAGTTTCTGAATATATAATAGTATCTTTTTGCGAAAATGCACTTACTGATATTACTGCAAAAAATAAAACAATAATTATTTTCCTCATACTTTCATTTTTTACTTTTGATATTTGCTTTTTGTCTTTAAAAAGCTCTGCCTTTTTCCCCCATAAAAATACTATTTTTTATTTAATTATACCACACAATGCAATAGGTGCGATAGCGGGTAATAAGTCGTACCATTTTTATTGACCATAACGGTTGATGGTATGGTGTAGTGCGGGATTATAAGCACTTCACTGCCTTTTTACTACTAAATTTCTTCACTTGCATAATCTTTCAATTTACGACGAACCCCGCATTACGTATAAGCCTTTTTTGTAGTTAGTTATTCAATTATTGTTTTATATAATTCATCTTTAAAATCTTCTTTTTTCATTTGATTACCAATTTTTGTACTTTTCTCTTTGAAACTTCTATTGTTAAGTAATTCTAAAACCTTCGGTTCGAGTTTTTTATTGGTTATTTTACTTATTTTAACACCTTTTGGTCCAACACCCAGATCAGAAATAATTTTATCCCAAATAAACTGGTCAATAAAATGAGGAATTATCATTGATGCACAACCATACTTTATTGCTAAATGTGTTGTTCCAGCACCACCGTGATGAATTACAGCATACATTTTCGGAAAAATCCAATCATAAGGAATTTGCGATACAAAATAAATCAATTCAGAATTGAATTTATCGGGTTTAATTAAGCCACCAGATGCTGTATTTATGATAGCTGGTATTTTATTTCGTTCAAGAATT
>CAYTAU010000070.1:0-10529 GCA_964435855.1 uncultured Bacteroidales bacterium
AATTTACCCAATCAGCAATTTTCTGTACGGCTTGAATCACAGAAATACAATAATTCTTTGCAAAATCTTCAGGAAGATTTTCACTAAGAGGTATTGTCTCACTCATCGCCAAGGCTTTTGAACCATCAAAATTAACAAAAGCCAAACGGGCAGTTAATTTTTCAGGGGGTAGCAAAAAAGCATCACCAGACAATATTGCTACTCCAGTCTCCTTTAATAATTTTTCACAAAGTTGTGTGCTGTTATATATACCTTTATCTTTCATCTTTGATGATAATGGTGAAAAATCGAGAAAAAGATAAAATGCTCCTTCTGGAGTATGAACTTGTATTCCTGCTTCACGTATTATTTTAGTGCATAGATTTCCCAAGTGTTCAAGAATACGACGTACATGCCATAAATATCTTTCAATTAATATTCCACCCCTAAATGCTCGAACAGCTGCATATTGTATTGGAGCACTAACTGATGTAAATGTTTCACTGGCAACAGCAATCATCGCATTTATCAACCAATCAAATTCATGTGGAAATGCAAATGTTCCCAAACGCCATCCACCAGCACCACACCATTTTGATAATCCTGAACTGATAATTGTTCCTTCCGGATAAAACCGTGCTATTGAAATATGTTTTCCTTTAAAATGCAATTGCCCATAAATTTCATCAGAAAGAATAATCATTTCATGTTTTTTTGCAATCTTAGCTATTCTTTTAAGTTCCTCAGATGAATAAGTTCCTCCATCGGGATTCGATGGATAATTAAGAACTAACAAACGAGGTTTATATTGATCGTTCTCGCTTAACAGAAAATCACTAAGCTGCTCATGAGTTATTCTCCAATTATTTTCAAATGAAGTATGAATAAGTTTAACGTTTCTTCCAATAATTTTTGCTTGTGGGGCATAGGATACCCAGCATGGGGTTGGTAGAATTACATCTCCATAATAAACCATTTGTAATATAAACATCAATTCTTTGGATCCGGGTCCAATAAGAACATTATTTGATTTGATGTTAACATTATCATTTTGTTTGTGAAAGTGAGCAACAGCTTGACGCAATGCTTCCAGTCCTTTTACGGGAAGATAATCTTTCTCATGGGCATGCATTTTTAATGCTTCAACAACAGGAGCAGGTACAGGAAATGGTGATTGACCAAGACCCATTCGATAAATTGTTTTCCCGTTATTTTCCATTTTCTTACTCAATTCATTGATAGCAAGAGTAGGAGATTGATGGACTCCCCTAATATTTAAATTCAGACTTATGTGTTTATTTCTCATTTTCTGCCTTAGTTAAAACTACTTTTAATTAAATAGTTATGAATAATTGAATTCTGACTAGCTAAAATCTTATTATTTTATATTTTTTAATTGCTAGTTATTTATTCTCTTAATTGCCGAAATATTGTACAAATGGCTTTTGTTTTTTTCAAGAGAATTAATTAATAACATATATGCAATCAATTTCCCAAAGATAATAAAAAAAGGGCACGAGTGCCCTTTCAATTCTAATATTTATGTTTCTGATGCAATAGACCAAACACAAAACGGAAATATATACAGATATAACTCACAGGCTACAGCAATTGATACTTTTAAAGTAGGTATTGTTCCCGGTAGTTTTTGTTTTAAGTAGTAATAGTTTCTCATTCCCGTGAAGGCGGGAATCCAGTTTTATAATAAAAAAGAGTTAGAAACTACGTTTATCTGAGGGCACTGATTGCAAATCAGCGCCATTGGGTAGTTTTTGTTTTTCACCTTATAATGTAAATGCCTTTTGACTTTTGGATTAAACTAAAGTTTTCATTTCTGGTTTGAACAGTCATCCTTTTTTTCTTCAATCCTTTTTAATACTTCATGAGGGTTCAATAATTCCTCAATTAATTCATGAACTAAAGTACAAGGATTATGAGTAGCATAACGTTTATCAATATAATTTAGTTTTAATTGTTTTGCCCATTCAATAGCTTGTTTTTGGTTTCCGTGAGTTTTTAATAAAGAAAAAGTGTTAGCATCGTTTTTCAAATATTTATAAGTAGTTTTTCTTGATTTTCTTTTTATTTCTCTTTCAAGAAATGCTTTATAATCTGCACGGTTCATTCCTGTGTTTACAAACTGAAAATGCAATAAGAACCAAAGTTCAAACGCTTCATTTGTCCAAGCACAATTTATATTATTTGAACTTGCTTTAGTTATAGCACCGTTGAAGTTTCTATCTGGAAAATCATCTTTATCAAATACAACCCATACACGGTCATATTCTCTAATTGCAATATCACGTTGTTTTATTGCATAATTTACTAATCCTATTGTATTGCGACCAGTACCATCAATACTTAATTCAACTGTACCACGCGGCAATTCTTTTTCTAAGGCTTCAAAATATTTGGGCTCAGTTTTTTCTCCTTCACAAACAATAAGAAAATACACTAATTTATTGCGAGTATTGATAGCACGTTTCTTTTCTTTTCTTTCGAAACGTTTTTTCAAAGCATTATCAATTTTCGCTTTTCTAGCCATTGCTTAATAGTTTAGAAAAATTGCCAACAAATGGGATGGCACCATATCGACCGGCAATATAATCTTTTTCAAATGAACGATCATTTCGAACTTTTTTACCATCTGGTTCAATATACTCTACCAATGAATATAAATCAGTAGCTTCGAATTCGTTTTTCTCTGTAAAGTAAATCTGATCTCTTCTGAAACAACCATAGTTTAGTAGATTAGTATCATGAGTTGCAAAAACTAACTGGGCATTGAGTTTATTATGAAGAGGAGAATTAAAAAGTTTAACAATTGCCATAGTAAGTAATGGATGCAATTTAGCATCAAGTTCATCAATTACAGTAAGTGTCCCTATTTTCAATCCATATATTAATTGTCCAGCCATATCATACAATTTATTAGTACCAGACGATTCCTGTTCTAATAAATCAAATTCATATTTTTCAATAAATTTTCCTTTTTTATCAAATTTATTATGGTAAGTCACAATTTTTCCATCTTTTAGCTTGAAGTCCTGAAATCCTAAATTCAATGGAGATAAAAAATCTTTAATCAAAACCTCTAATACTTTATCTTCTAAGCAGCGTAAGGTTAAACCTTTTCTATCTTCATGTCGTAATCCAGAAAGGATTCTATGATCATTAAACCAATTCATTATTTTTTTGGAAATTGTTCCATTAAATTGATCTGCAATTGATAGAAAAAGAGCATTATTGCGAGTTTTTTCTTCAATACCTTTTCCTTCTTTAAAATCGCTTGTTACCTCAATAGCATCTTTATCTCTAATAAATAAAGATTTTTCACTATTTGCTTTACATTCATATAACCATTCAGAATGAATAATTTTATTATCTGTTTCAAATCCATAACGGTATCGAATTCCATCTGTTAAAAATAGTACTTCAAAATAAGAAGGTTTACTTTCTGTTTCTGTACTTAATAGAAATGGTGATACATCAATTTCAGAAGTAGAATTATTATTTGCAGAACTCATTACGATATCTCCCATACTATTCAAAGCTTTAAGAAAATTACTTTTCCCACTTGAATTTGCACCATAAATAACGGAACTTCTTAGTAATTTATATTTTCCTGTATCAATTACATTTTCAGGATTGTCTTTTATTGCAGTTGCTTCTAGGCTAAGAGTTTTTTTATCTTTAAACGAAAGATAATTGCCAACTGTGAATTCGATTAACATGTTTTTGTTATTTTTGAGAAATTTTCTCAATATTGTGTGTCAAAACTAATCATTTTTATTTAAAAAAATATTTTCTGAGAAAATTTCTCATATTTTATTCATTTATTTTCTTACTCTGTTTTTCTAATTGCCACATTAAAGGCGTAAGCCTTTGTTTTTAATTTGACACAGTTATATGAATATTATCTATTTGGGGAGTCTTCCCCGAGCACTTGAAAGTCTTCCCCGAGCATTTGGAAGTCCTCTGTTTTTATCAGGATTTCATAATTGGTAAATATATTGTTCTTAGTCTTTATTGCAAACTCATTAATCAACAATGTGCTTATAGGCGGATTAATGCTTAAAATGTCTTACTCCGGTAAGCACCATTGCCATTTTATTTTTGTTGCAAAAATCTTTCATATCTACCGATTTCAATACACTTTTATCGCCATCGGCTTTATGCTTTTCTATTACATCGTTTCCTAATACTAATAATTTTAGGCACTTCTAATTTTAGGCATTTGGCTGCTACTTATCTATTCCAAAATAAAAAAATCATTAATATTCCTGAATTTTTGTTCAATAACAAATTTTCCGGTTTTATCTATGTATCCCCATTTATCTGTGTTTCTTGCTCTACAAAATCCATTTTTGAAATCATATGATTTTAAAAACATTGGTTTAATCACCATTTTTCCTGTTGTATCAATATAACCGAATAAATCGGTTTCTTTGACACAGGCCAATCCTTCATGAAAATCACGACCACCTAAATAGGATTTCTTGCCTATTTTTTCCCCGTTTTTTCGATAATAGTGCCAAGCATAATTCTTTTTAGCCAATATAATACCTTCGCTACAGTTTTTAATATTATCAAACTCGCATCCCATAACAAAAACTCCTTTATTATTTATAACACCCCATTTATCTTCTCGTCTTACGGTAGCAACACCTTCAGAAAAGTTATTTGCATAATCATAAATACATTTACCCAAGGTGTTTCCATCAATACCAACATAGCCCCAACGCCTGTTCTTTCTGACCATAAAAAAATTATTTACTTGCTTGCGTATTTTTTCATATTCCGGATTAATAATAAAATCACCGGACTTATTAATCACCCCAAATTTCTTATCAACTCTTACAATAGCTAAGCCTTGATAAAAATCTGTGGCAAAAGAAAAAGATGGTTCAATTTTAAAACTACCTTTTTCATCTATATAACCATACTTTCCTTTATGATAAACAAGAGCCATATCATCTGCAAACATATTTACTTTCTTAAAAATCGGTTCAATTATAATGTTTCCTTTAAAATCGAGAAATCCAAATTTATCATATTTCTTAATTAATATCAGTCTCTCATTAAAATCTATTATTTGTGTTTTTGTTGGGCTTAATATATAATTTCCATCTTTATTAATTATTGTATATTTAGAATTAATACAAACAATAGCATAACCATATTTAAAACTTGTTGCCTTTTCAAATTGACAAGAAATTTTCTCTTTATTATTAAAAGTAATATATCCCAATTTTGCTTTTATACTTATTTTAAACAAATTATCCATTGGATCTGTAATCATTTTAATATCCGGATCAGAAAAAGTAAAGTAATCTGCCCCTGATTTATATTTTTCATATATTTCATCAATTACAAATTCACCATTTTGATCTATTACACCCCAGTGTTTGTCGGTTCTCACAAATGCAAATTTTGATACTTGTGAATAAGCCTGAGCAATAAATAATGTTGCAATAATTAATACTAATAATCTCATAATGAAACTTTATTTAAAATTTATAAACCAATTGAAATTCAAAAGTTTTAGAATTAGGGCTTATTCCAATTGATAGATTTTCAATTATTCTCTTATATTGTCTTATTTTTTTTATCCCTATAGAGCTATAAATAACGCCTGTAACACCAAATGATATTCCGCCTATTAGACATAAAGCTCCTACTACTGCTTTAGGATCGTCACTATCACAACTACCTCCCATTCCATAAGAATAACAATCCCATTCTGCTGCAGACATAGAAACAATTCCAACAAGTGCAGAAACGCCTCCAATAATCTGGTAGGTTTTACCCTTTTTCTGCATTTCCTTATAATGACTTATTTTTTTCTCAAAATATTCTTTTTGTTCTACTTGAGCACTAACAATTGTTACAAGAAAAACAATTAATAAACTAAATAAAATTTTCTTTGCCATAAATTACATATAAGTCATATATCGCCATTGGTAATATATCTGTAATGATTATAAATGTTTATTTTCCCAAAGATAACAAAAAAAAGGAGAAAACTCCTCTTTAGATTTTAGAAATAAAGCCTCCCTATTACCACACGATGAAATCGATGCGGTAGCGGGGGTTTTTTACTTCTTGGTTTTTATTTCTTCCATTATTTCCTCAATACGTTTTTTATGTCTTCTTATTTCGCTATTAACTATTTCATTTATTTCTTTTTTTGTTAATTGCTCATCATATAGTTTTACAAAAATTACCTTGTCTTGAGAATCTATAATTTTATATTTTAATTTCTCAAATACTATATTTACAATAGAAAAAAACCCATATTTCTCATATCCGATTTGTTTTAGTGTTCTATGATGACATCTTATTTTAATTTCATTTATTTCTCCTTTAATTTGATTAAACGGCGGAAGGACTTTATACATATGTTTTTGAATAATTATACTGGAACTATTTTCTATATAAAACTTATCAAATAAACTACACTTTTCATTAAATTTAGATATTAAATCGGAAATAGAATTATCATAAAGTTTAAGTAGACTTTCTATGCTTTTTTCAATATTAATTGGTTTCCCAACTGTTTTAAATTTTTGGTCTAATAAAGATATTTCTTTATCTATATCATCTGGTTCTTCAATACTTTCTCCTTTTGCTCCTTCTATCATAATTTCTAATGAATGAACTAAATTATTTGCTATATATTCAAAAAATGGTTCTATAACTCCAGCATCTGCCTGTTTTAATACAGCAAAATAATTTTCTTTATCGTCAATTTTAATTATAACAGGAGGATATCCAAATTGCATAAAAATAAAATTCATAAGTATTCTTGCTGTTCTTCCATTTCCATCATCAAATGGGTGTATTCTAATATATTTGTAATGAAATTCGGAAGCTATTAAAATGGGGTTGACATCCTTAGATTTTATTTTCTTTCTAAACCATTCTATCAAATCATTCATTAAGGCAGGAGTTTCTTCGGGAGTAGCAAACCTAAAAATCTCACCTGTTTTTGTTTTTACATGATTTGGGGTAGATTTATAAACACCAACATTTACAGTCTTTTTAGTTGGTTTGCCTTCTGCTGTTATTGCATCTACCTCATAAGGTTCTTTTAAAATTAATTTATGTATTTCACGTATAAAATTTTCACTTAATGGCCTTTCTTGCTTTACCACCTCTATTACCATATCAATAGCTTCGTTGTGTCCTGTTACTTCAAAATGATCTTTTAAAGATTTGCCCTGAGCAGTAATTCCGAATAATAACAAAGCTTTTGTTTCTCCATACGTTAATGAGTTTCCTTCAAGATTATTTGAATGGAAATTCCAGTCTAATCTGAACTTTTGCATTATTCTTAATTCATCTTCCTCTTTTATTGGACGAAGTGTATCAAGTTCACTTTTTAATTCTATTGCTTTTTTTATGATTTTCATATTATTGTTTTTATTCATTAAACAAAAATAAACAAAAAAAAGAGAGAGGAGAAAACTCTCCCCTTTTAATTTTAGGCATTTTATATTTTAGTTCACTTTAGGCATTTCTTTTTTTACTCCGTAGGTCTAATTTTTACATTTCGGCGATTTCCTTTTCCTTTAAAAATTTCTATTTCTAAGGTAATGGTATCGAAACCAAATTTTTCAAAAGTAATAATCCATATTCAGGGTTCTAATTTCGAAAATTGATAATTGCCTTTTGAACTTGTCATTTTTACAGTAGTGGCAATATCATTAAAGGAACACAATATACAAAATTATTCTTGAAAAAGCAAATTATTATTACTTTATTTCTTAATCGTTTACATTTTCCGCACTATTTTTTTCCTCATTATTATTTTCTAATGTTTTATTTTTAATATATTCTTTATGTTTCTGTATTTCATCATCTTTATTCATATACCATTTTGTGAAAAGAGATATAAGCATTTTTTCGTTTATTGTTTCTATATCGCGAAATGATATATTTTTAAATTTAGTATTAACAATTCGTGTAGATTTTCTTTTTTTTATATAACGATATTTAAGATCATAAAATATTCTTACATTTCTGCCTGAATTATCAATACTTACTTTGAAACTGAAATCGGAAAATATTTCAAAAGCTTTAAATGTTGCAACTTGTGTGTGTATATCAAAACCAAGTTTTTCAAAATTATATTCTGAAAGTTGTTCCTTTAGCTTTTCAAATACCGGTAATATTTTTATTTTATAGAAATCTGCCATTTGTTTATCGGACATCATATTTGGTTTAACAACTACAGGTTCAGGTTTAAACTTTACTGCAAGAAATTCTTTAAGGTCTTTTAGTGTGTTTCCATCTGTTTTTTTTGTTTCGTCTGGATTTTTCATAGTTATAGTATTTAAAAAGCCCCTCCTAACCTCCCCAAAAGGGAGGAACTAAAGGTAAATACAGAACATTTATCCTGTAAACTTTAATGATTATAGCTTTGTATCAAGTACAAAACATTAAAAATTTTGTAAATATAATAATTATTCCGACTAAAAACAAACAAATATGCCATTATTTGAGCATTTTTGCATTGTTTTTCACTGTTTGATTACTATATTTCTAAATTTGTTCAAAATAAGAGAGCATCTGATGACCGCATGAGAGCATCCGATGACCATAAGAGAGCATCTGATGACCACAAGAGAGCATCTGATGACTATAAGAGAGCATCTGATGACTGCATGAGAGCTTCTGATGATTACATGAGAGCTTCTGATGATTACATGAGAGCATCTGATGACTGCATGTGGGCATCTGATGACCCGATGACTCCACTCAAGGGCTGCATGACTCCACTCAAGGGCTGCATGACTCTACTCAACAACTATATGATGAAACTTTGCTATATCACGAAAGTGTATAAGTGTATCACGAAAGTGTGCAACTGTATCACGAAAGTGAAAAACTATATCACGAAAGTGAAAAACAAATGTTTGTGCGAGTTAAAACTGAAAGTATATAAAAGGCTGTACATCTGCAGACTTAAACTGGTATATTAATATCACGGCAAGTGTTGCAATAAGTATTTTAATAAGTATGTGCGATTTTATAAACAAGCCTCTGTAAGTTTCTTTAAAACTCGCCGGCAGCCAGTGAATAACAAAGCCTATAAGTATTATTGCAAATATTGTTTTGTACGATACTATCATTTGCCACATTAGCTCGGGGGCAAAATTATTGAATATCTGGTTAAGCATTTGTTTTACTTCTAACATGCTGCCTGCACGGAAAAACAGCCATGCAATTGTTACTATATGAAATGTTATTAGTACTGAGAAAAATCTTGATATAAGAGATGTTTTTTGGCGTTTTTTAAATATCAGCAAACGTACTTTATCAAGTGCAAGTGCCACACCGTGTATTCCGCCCCATATAACAAACTTTATGGCTGCTCCGTGCCATAATCCGCCAAGCAGCATTGTTAGCATTAGGTTAATATAGGTGCGTATTTTGCCTTTGCGGTTTCCGCCAAGCGATATATATAGGTAATCGCGCAACCAGCTTGACAGCGATATATGCCACCGTCTCCAAAAATCGGTAATGCTTGTTGCCTTATATGGCGAATTAAAATTAAGCGGCAACCTGAAACCCAGCAACAGAGCCACACCTATGGCTATATCGGTGTAGCCCGAAAAATCGCAGTATATCTGAATTGAGTATCCGTAAGTTGCCATTAGGTTTTCAAATCCTGTATAGCTTAGCGGATTATCGAACACACGGTCTACAAAATTTATTGAGATATAATCTGATATTATCATCTTTTTTATCAAGCCATTGATAATAAGAAAAATTGCATGCCCAAACTCCTGCATTGAAAGTTGATATTTTTTATACAACTGAGGGATAAACTCGGCCGCCCTTACAATTGGTCCGGCAACAAGCTGCGGAAAAAAGGTAACGTAAAAGCCAAAATCGAGTATGTTTCTAACAGGTTTTAGCTTATTTCTAAATACATCAACACTGTAACTAATTGTTTGAAATGTATAGAACGAAATACCCACAGGTAGTATAATAGTGCTGATATCGAAACCACTTCCGGTGATATCGTTTGTCCATTTTGCAAGCAGATTAACAACTTCAAACTTGGGTATACTGCTCGGAATTATTAGATGCAGAGAGAAATAATCGTTTAGCGAATTTAAATTGTAAAAAAGCCAATCTAAAAACTGATTAAAAAGGTTTGTGAAAAAATATGTGTATTTAAAATATGCCAGCAATCCGAGGTTTACAGCAATACTACAAAAAACCCATAGCTTTTTCAGCGATCTTTTATTGGCATTATATATTAAAAGCCCAAGGGAATAATCAACAAGAGTAGAAAATATTAGTATGGTAAAGAAATATCCTCCCGATTTGTAGTAAAAAAACAAACTAAGTATAAACAGATATGAATTACGTACTACTTTTTTCTTGTATACAATAGAGTACCCCACAAGCAGTATGGCAAAGAAAGCCCAAAAATAAAAGCCTGTAAACAACAAGGGTGCTTTTTCGTTGTACAGAAAAATGTTTTGCAGATATTCCGATATTTTGTCAGATGTTATCAAATGTTATTTTTACAG
>CAYTAU010000070.1:10629-21285 GCA_964435855.1 uncultured Bacteroidales bacterium
TAAATATTTTAATTATTTTTGGCGTATATATTAACATGAAGCACTTTTACAAATATCTACTTTTTTCTTTTATAATTATTGTTGCAAGTTCATGCTACTACGATAATGAAGAAGAATTATATATTAAGGATGTTGTTAGTAATTGTGATACTGCAAATGTTTCTTTCTCAAAAGATATTTATCCAATATTTTTAGGTCATTGCAATGCATGTCACGACAATAATAATGCTCCTGTTCTTGGTGGTGGTATTGCTCTTGAAAATTATTCTGATATTAAATCAGCAGCCGATGATAGCAGCCTTTATGGTTCTGTTTCATACAATGCTGAATATGTTTTTATGCCCGAAGATTACCAATTAGATAGTTGCTCTTTATTAAAAATTAAAGCATGGATAGAGAAAGGAGCAAAAAATGATTAAGAAAATTAAAATATTTATAAAAGCCCCACCTAACCTCCCCAAAGGTGAGGAACTAAAGGCAAAACATTATTACCAAACCAATATCTTTCGAATTGGGACAAGTAAAGACCCTTTGTTAAATGTATGTAGTAAATGCTTAGTGATATTTATCTTTATCTGTTCTTTATCGATAAATCTACTTGCACAAGTTAGCGAGCTAGACAGTTTACTGCAAAATGAACTTGATAACAATACAACATATACAATTGCTACTTTTAAATCAACAAGAATAATTAACGGACATTCTGTTGAAAGAATGCAAAAAAAAGATCTTGATTTTAGAATTTCTCATCGTTTTGGAAATATTAACAGTGGTGCTTATGAATTTTTTGGACTCGACCACTCAAGCTCAAACCTAAATTTAGAATATGGCTTATTTAACTGGATAATGATAGGTGTTGGCAGAGCAACTTACCAAAAAACATTTACCGGATTTACTAAAATAAGTTTTTTAAGACAATCGAAAGGTAAAATAAAAATGCCTGTTTCTGTATCTTATTTGTGCAGTAATTATTTAAATTCAATGAAGTGGACTGATGAAACAATAACAAATTATTTTAGTTCAAGATTATCATATCTGCATCAATTGTTAATTGCAAGAAAAGTAAGCAGCAAACTGTCAGTGCAATTATCACCAACTTTTCTGCATCGAAATCTGGTTGAGCTTGAAGAACATAATAACGATATAAAATCACTTGGCATAGGTGGCAGATTTAAAATAACTACACGAACATCAATTAATATTGAATATTTTTATCTTTTCGATAAAGAAAATATAAGTAGTCTGGAAAATACAAATCCACTTTCAATTGGTTTTGATATTGAAACCGGCAGTCATGTTTTTCAATTGCATTTAACAAACTACCAAACTATTACCGAAAACGCTTTTATGGGTGAAACTACAAGCAGTTGGAAAAAAGGTGATATCTATTTTGGCTTTAATATTACAAGAGTATTTTCACTTGGCAAAAAAAATGATGAATATGAAGATATTGAATAAGATATTTGTAATATTTTTCATTATACTTTTTTCTGTTACTCTACAATCTCAGAATAAATACTTCTCAAAAAAAGCATATATAAAGTTTGTATCCCCTACCCCTATAATTACAATTCAGGCTTATAATAAAAGAGTTGTTACTTTTTTAAATATTGAAACAGGTGAAATTGTTTTTGCTTTGTTTATGCAAGATTTTAAATTTATGCGACCCTTAGCCGAAGAACATTTCAACGAAAATTATATTGAATCTGATAAATACCCGCAAGCAAAATTTAAGGGTAAGATACTTGATATTGATAAAATTAATTTCAATAAGGATGGCACATATCAGGTTTTAGTTGAAGGCGAGCTAAGTATGCACGGAGCTACAATTACAATCAAAGAAAATGCTGAAATAAAGATTAAAAAAGGAAAAATTTTAGCTTCTTCAAGCTTAACACTTATCCCTGAAGATTTCAATATAAAAATCCCCGGTCTTGTAAGAGATTTAATTGCAAAAGAAATTGAAACCAGTATAAAAGTGGTTTATGCTCCTTATAAGAATTAAGAGTTATTAATTAAGAATTAACAATTAATAATTATCTAATGTCCCAATTCGCCTTTCATCTTAAATGTATCGCCTGTTTCGGCAACAATTCTTCTGTACCATGCTTCACCATAACCAGGTTGATCTACTTTAGCAGGAATATATATATGGTTTTCGGGAATTTCTACTACTTCCTTAATATTTCCATCCATATACTTTACAAATAAATATTTGAAAAAATTACTCCACAATTCAAGTGTTTTGTTTGCTGCATGAACAGAAAATGCTGTAACCAATTTTGTTGCATCTTCCGGATTTTTCTCAAAAAGTTCTTGAGCTTTTGCATCAACTTTTGCCTGAAATTCTATAAACACTTTTTCTATTTTTTGTTGATAATCATAAATTTCAGGATGAATATAACTCCAACGAGTATATGCAAAATTAGATACAAGGTTAAATACCCAAAAAGCAGCTTTTTGATCAAACTCCATCATTGAACCATTTCCTACTGCATAAGATTCAGGCACTTCTGTGCTACCACAATATATTGGCACATAAATAGTACTTGCTGCATCGTCAACACTAAACCAGTGAACACCGCCAATATGGTTGGGTAACCAACTACGAGATTGAGATACAAATGAAAATCCTGTTTGTTGTGTTGCAGTTGCTCTTTCATTGCAATATGTAATATCATCAACTTGCCATGTTAAACCTCTCCAACGGTAAGGGCATCCAAATGGACCTGCTCCTATGTCACATTTCATATCAAGTTCTGTTCCTTCTAAATGATCTCTCATAAAATTCATCATATCATGAACTGAAACTTTTTTATCTGGTTTAATCCAAAGTGGCATTCTGTTATTTGCATATCCATTTACTTCGTCATGAGTAATATTACCTTTGGCATATTCCCAATATTGAGCCATGTCGCCTTTAACAGCATTGAAAAAAGCCCATACTCTAATTTCGCAAAAACGAGCACCTCCAAAATCAACAGGTGCATATGTATCGGAAAAACTAAAGTCCTCATCGCTTCCGCTAAACCATTCTTTTTCACGAGCAAAAGAAATTACATCTTTAGCATGAAAAGTTGTTTGTGCAGGGTCGTCCCATTTATTTTCAGCACTAAAAGGAAATGTAGTAATACGTGCTTGGTTAGCATGTCCGCAAACATATCCGTCAGGTACCATACGGGCAACCCAAACTGCACCTTTGTTATTGGGACCTTTTCCTATAAGTTCCATTATCCAAACTTCATTTGCATCGGAAATTGAAAACGACTCTCCTGAACTGTAATAGCCATATTCATCCATTAGCTCACTAATTACTTTTATTGCTTCTCTTGCTGTCTTAGCTCTTTGCATTGCAATATACATTAAGTTTCCATAATCAATTACACCGGTAGAATCATGCAACTCATGTCTTCCTCCATAAGTTGTTTCACCAATTGATACCTGATGTTCATTCATATTTCCAATTACTGAATATGTATGTGGTACTTGTTTAATTTGTCCTAAAAATTTTCCAGTATCCCATTCATAAACGTCAAGCATAGTACCTTCGGGATAATCGGCAGCCGGTCTAAAATATAATTCACCATACAGCACATGCGAATCTGCTGCATAAGATATCATTGTAGAACCATCTGTTGATGCAGATTTAGTTATCAAAAAATTTGTGCATGCTTCAGACTGATTAGTAATTGAGGAAATAATTCCAATTAATAAAACGATTGCAAAAAGTGTTTTCTTCATTATTTTAAATTTTTATGTTAAGATTGCACAAAAATAAAAAAAAGAAGAGTTTTTCTCCATTTTTAATTTTTTTTTTTTACATTTGTTAAAATTAAAATTATATAAGAGTTATTATAATGGGTGTTATATAATAGTGCAAACAGATTAAGTTTTGTAAACAAACTAAAAACTATATTATTATGATTAAATATTTGATATATGCAGTAATATTTTTAACAGCAATTAATATTAATGCACAAACTTTAATAGCGACCAGCAATCATCCGGAAGCAACTGCAAATCATAATCAAAGAAAAATTGTTAGAGATTCTTCTGACAATATTTATATTGTATTTGTAGACACCAGTAATCAGGAAAACATAATTAAAGGAGTTATGTATGATAGTATTACAGGACAATGGAATAATGCAAGTTATATAATAGATGGCAACAATCCTACTTTATCTATAGGCGAAAATGATCAAATACATCTAGTATTTGAATCAAATGATTCAATAACAAAAATCAGGCATATAAGTTCGTTTGATTTTTCTAACTGGACTTCAGGTATTGTTATAAGTGATACAACTATTAAAAGTGAACATCCCGTTGCAGATATTGATTCATCAGGAAATTTGAATGTGTTTTGGGTTCAGAATAATGATAGTTTGAATGAATCTCTTATTTATGCTTATATCAATGGCGATACACTTGTTGATATAAAACAAATTACTACAAAAGATGAAATAAATGACATTGCAATTGCCAATCACCTTCAATATGTTAAAAATGATTTATTCTTTGCAATTCAATTTGAGCAGGACTCTTTACAGTTTTTCATATCAACAGATAATATGAATACTTATGATACCATTTATTCAATAATCGGTTCTCAACCATGTATAACTTTTAATTCGCCATGGGAAAATTACCCGAATGATAATTTGTTTAGATTTTTATACATTGACCAGAATTCCCAATTAATTGAGGTGGGAGCAGACCCGAATGATTATAGTATTATTTATCAAAATCAAATATCTACGGGACTAATTGATTATGTTTGTATTGATGATGTAGTTCCACCAATTGGATATAGCTATTTATTTATGCAAAACGGAAATCTTTATCACGGATTTTCTTATGATTGTGTTCCTCCTGTGAATTGGAATACAATATTAGATACAATTTCCGGGAATATCATCCATCCTTCAATTGCATATAAACACTTTAATTTTGAATATGTGGATTTTATTTGGATGGAAAACAATGGAAACGGTTACAATATCTATTATAAGCGAGATGAAAAGCATATATGGGTAAGCGTAATAGATAATGAGCAAGGAAAAGGTTTTTCAATTGTGGGGTATCCAAATCCATTTACCGAACAATTATCAATTAATGTATCTGTGGAAAACAAAAAAGTATTACCCATAATTCAAATTTACAATTCGAATTCACAATTAGTAAAAATATTACATGCAGAACACTCATCAGCTAATGAGTTTTCATATAAATGGTATGGCACAAATCAAAATGGCGAGAAAGTAAATTCGGGTATATATATAATTATGTGTTCAGTTGGAAATACAAAAACAGCAAGGAAAGTTGTTTACATTAAATAGGTGATATGTTTTTACTTAATAATGAAAGTGCTATAAAATTTCTTTCAATAAATAGTAAACTCTATAATTAATGAAACAAACAGTATCAACAATATTAGCAATATCAATAATAGTAATTGCTACCGGTAGTTTATTATCGCAAAAAAAGAAAAGCAGATTTTTTTCTGAAGAAGAAACAACAATAAATACCGAAAATGGCAATATTTACGGCACTCTGCTTATTCCTAAAAAGGTAAAAACTAAAATTCCTGTTGCATTAATTATTGCAGGTTCAGGTCCTACTGACAGAGATGGAAATAATCCGGTAATGAAAAATAACTCATTAAAAATGATGGCAGAAGGTTTGGGTAAAAATAAAATAGCAAGTTTAAGATACGACAAACGAGGTATTGCTAAGAGCAAAGAAGCAGCAATTAATGAAAAAGATATTAGATTTGACGATTTTGTTACAGATGCTGCTAAATGGATTGAAAAATTAAAACAGGACAACAGGTTTAGTTCAGTAATAGTTATCGGACATAGCGAGGGCTCGCTAATTGGTATGATTGCAGGGGAAAAAAGTAATGCCGATAAATATATTTCACTTGCTGGTGTTGGGAATAATATAAGTGTTGTTTTGAAAGAACAATTAAAAGACCAGCCAAAAAAAATAAAAGAGGAATCGTATATTATAATTGATAGTTTGGCTCAGGGCGATACTGTTGTTAATATAAATCAAAATATGAAATCTTTGTTTCGTAAAAGTGTTCAAGCATATCTAATTTCGTGGCTTAAGTATGAGCCGCAAATTGAAATAAAAAAACTGAATATTCCTATATTACTAATACAGGGTACAACAGATATGCAAGTAAGTGTTGACGAAGCAAATTTATTGAAAAAGGCATATCCAAAAGCAGAATTAGAGATTATAGAAAATATGAATCATGTTTTAAAAGAATCGACAGATGATTATGTGGAAAATATGAAAACATATTATACTCCCGATATACCGTTAAAAGAGGAACTTATTGAGATAATTACAAAATTTATTTTAGATGAATAATTTATCAATAATTCGAAAAAGTCTTATACCCGCTGAGCGGTTTGAAACCGCTTAGCGGATAAAACCAAAATAAATTTGCATAAGTTCAATTTTATTTTATATCTTTACAAAATGAATCTCAAAAACACAATATTTAACAATAGCCCACAAACCCCTGCCAGCGTATATATATATATATATATGTTGTAGCACATCTGTTAAATAACTTTTTAGCTAATATTTATTACCTAATTGCCCTTGTTTGGACTTTAATTAAGCCCAAGGGTGCTATGCTTAGTCCCAATGGCGAGATTATTGGCTCCAATGGCGAGATTATTGACCCCAATGGTGAGATTATTGGCACCAATGATAAGATTATTGGCACCAATGATGAGATTATTGGCTCCAATAATGAGATTATTGGCTCCGATGGTGAAATTATTAGCCCCAATAATGCCCTTATAAGCAATAAAATTGTTACAAGTATTATTAAATATATTTATAAACCAGTTAGACTTAGTGTTTAACACAAAAATTATTTTATTATGCCAAAACAAGATTATATACCTCAAAACAAGTATGAGCTTAAAACTTATAGTAAAAGTTTTGTAACAACAGAAGAAAAACATGTAAACCATTATGGTATTAACGAGGAAGAAATTAAAACAACTAAGATTAATGTTACAAACTATGGCAAGAGTATTGATGTAGAAACCGACCTAAAAGAGCAGCTTAGCAAACAGTATGATAAATCGAAACAATTAAGAAAAATACTGGTTAAAGATTTGCGGGTTACGGCACAAATGATAAAAAACAGCCCCGACTATACTACCGATATTGGTAAAGAATTTAATATAATAGGACCCGAAAATCCTTTCAATAGAGATACATTTAAACCTGTACTACAACTAAAGAAAAGAGACCACGGTGTAGAAATATCTTTTAATAAAAGCGAGACCGACGGTATAAATCTATATCGTAGAAAAACTGGCGAAACAGATTTTACATTCATAAGCCGCGATACCAACAGCCCATATATAGACAATAAAGATATTGTAGCCCCTGTAAAAATTGAATACTATGCAATGGCTGTAATTGACGACGAAGAAATAGGAATAGAAAGCGATACTGCTAAAATTACGATTTAAGAAAACGAAATGCCTAAAATGCACTAAAGTTTAAAGTGCCTAAAATTTAAAATTGGGAATTTCTCTCTTTTTTATTACTTTTGGTAAATAAACAGTTTATTGATTTAAAATTATATATTATGAAAAAATTTACATTAACTATTTTATTAATGTCAATAATAATTAGTATGATTTCTCAAACACAAATCACTTTTGAGAAAACCTATGGAGGAATAAATGATGATGTTGGAACAAGTGTTATTCAAACTTCAGATGGAGGTTATATGATTGCAGGTTATACATCAAGCTATGGAATGGGTGGAAATGATATTTATTTAATAAGAACAGATGAATATGGTGATACTATTTGGACCAATACTATTGGAGGAATTAATGATGATTATGCATATTCAATGATAGAATCACAAGATAGTGGTTTTGTTATTTGGGGAAAAACAAAAAGTTATGGACTAAATGAAGATAATTTTTATCTGCTAAAAGTAAATAGTCTAGGAGACACATTATGGACAAGAACATTTACAGGTTATAATTCTCCAAGTTATATTAAAACAAGTGGTCTTTTCAGATGTTCAGACAATGGTTATATATTAACAGGTACAAAATTCCCCAGTGGAAACTATATAAAAGGATATGTAATAAAAACAGACTCTGCAGGAAATGAAATATGGGATTTTCACCAAACAAATTCATCGATGTATGCAGGATTAGAAGCACCCGATTCTACTTATCTTTTTATAGGCAGAGTCTTTATAGGTACAAAGGATATGTATTTATTAAATTTAAATACTACAGGAACCAATTTTGTAGGCACATATAATTATGATTACAATAATGATTATGGAGAAGGATTTTCAGTCATTTCATCTATGCAAGGAGGATATTTGCTTTCCGGATTTTCAGGTTCTTTAAAATTTGTACATATAGTAAAAGTAGATAGTGCATTTAATATACAATGGGAAACACTATTTAATTATAATGAATTGTATGTAAAATCTACACCTAATGGTGAAAAGGATTTCTTTAATATCCAAACCGCAGACAGTTGTTATATGTTTCTTGGTAGAAATACTGCTTTTGGTGATATAAAATTAATAAAAACAGATTCTTCTGCAAACATAATGTGGTCACAATTAATTGGAGGTACAGAGGCAGAACGACCATATTGCTTTCAGCAGACATCTGATAACGGTTTTGTTATTGTAGGCTTAACTGAGAGTTATGGTGCTGGAGGAAAAGATGTATATTTAATAAAAACAGACAGTTCAGGTGCTGTTTTGACATCAAATTTTCATAAAGATTACAATAATAATATTTCAGTTTCAATTTACCCCAACCCCACCACAGGAAAAATAAATGTGGAGGCAGAGGGCATAGAGAGAATAGATATTTATGATATTCAAGGAATGAAAGTTAAAAGCCAAAAGACAAATATAAAAAGTCAAAAGTATGAGCTTGATTTAAGCACTCAGCCAAAAGGCATTTATATTATAAAAGTAACAACAAGTAAAGGCGTGGCGGTTGAGAAAATTGTTTTGGAGTAAACCAACAATAAAACCCGCTGAGCGGTTTTAAACCGCTTAGTGGGTAAAGAAAAAATTTGTTACCTTTGGGGAAATAAACAGTTTATTAATTTAAAAATTATATGTTATGAATAAATTTACAATTAACACAGCAATTTTAATAGCCTTATTATTTGGAATAACAACCATTGCAAATGCCCAATGGACACAAATAGGAGCCGATATAGATGGAGAAGTAGCTGATGATATGTCTGGCGGTTCAGTAAGTTTAAGTTCCGATGGTTCTATTTTAGCTATTGGGGCTTATGGAAATGATGGAAATGGCAGTTATGCTGGTCATGTAAGAGTTTACGAAAATCAATCAGGAACATGGACCCAAATAGGAAGTGACATAGATGGAGAATTAGATCACGATTATTCTGGCGAATCAGTAAGTTTAAGTTCCGATGGTTCAATTCTAGCTATTGGGGCTTATCATAATGATGGAAATGGCAATAGTGCTGGTCATGCAAGGGTTTACGAAAATCAATCTGGCACATGGATACAAATAGGAAGCGATATAGACGGTGAAGCAGAATACGATCGTTCTGGCTATTCAGTAAGTTTAAGTTCTGATGGTTCTATTTTAGCTATTGGGGCTTATCAAAATGATGGAAATGGCAGTGATGCAGGTCATGTACGAGTTTACGAAAATCAATCTGGCACATGGACACAAATAGGAAGCGATATAGATGGAGAAGAAGCTGGTGATAAGTCCGGCAGAGTAAGTTTAAGTTCCGATGGCTCAGTAGTAGCTATTGGGACTCATTATAATGATGGAAATGATACTACTGATACTGATAGAGGTCATGTACGAGTTTACGAAAATCAATTGGGGACATGGACACAAATAGGTAACGATATAGACGGTGAAGCAGAATACGATATGTCTGGCATTTCAGTAAGTTTAAGTTCTGATGGCTCAGTAGTAGCTATTGGGGCTCAATATAATAATGGAAATGATACTACTATTACTCAAAGAGGTCATGTACGAATTTACGAAAATCAATCTGGTACATGGACACAAATAGGAAGCGATATAGATGGAGAAGTTGGTGATATATCTGGCCATTCTGTGAGTTTAAGTTCCGATGGTTCTATTTTAGCTATTGGGGCTTATGGAAATGGCAGTTATGCCGGTCAAGTACGAGTTTATGAAAATCAATCTGGTGCATGGGTACAAATAGGAAGCGATATAGATGGAGAAGCAAATAACGATCGGTCTGGCTGGTCAGTAAGTTTAAATTCCGATGGTTCAGTAGTAGCTATTGGGGCTTTGTATAATGATGGAAATGGCACTAATGCCGGTCATGTAAGGGTTCATGGTTTTACAACTGGCATAATTGAAAGCTCTTCAAATACAAAAATATTTGTTTACCCCAACCCCACAACTGGAAAAATAAGTGTGGAGGCAGAAGACATAGAGAAAATAGATATTTATGATATTCAAGGAATGAAAGTTAAAAGCCAAAAGGCAAATATAAAAAGTCAAAACTGTGAGCTTGATTTAAGCACACAGCCAAAAGGCATTTATATTATAAAAGTAAGAACAAGTAAAGGCGTGGCGGTTGAGAAAATTGTAAAGG
>CAYTAU010000071.1:0-21164 GCA_964435855.1 uncultured Bacteroidales bacterium
AGCAGTCCTTTAAAAAGCATTCTATAATCTAGGAATCTTCCGAACACTCTTAATTTGTAATCACTGCCCCCTAAGTAAACGAAAAACAACAAACAACAAACGATAACGAACAATCACACTATTCTGCCATTTAGTATAACTGTATCTATTAAATCGCTACCATAAGCATAAGGAAGAAATTCGTAATTAGGAATTTCTTTTGTAATAAAAAGGTTTGCTTTTTTGTTTTTTGCAATAGAACCATGAGTTTCCTGAATTCCCATTGCGTAAGCACCGTTTATTGTAACTGCATTAATTACTTCTTCGGGCAACATTCTTAGTTTAACACATCCAAAAGACATTATTAGTTTCATATTACCTGATGGCGAAGAACCAGGATTGTAGTCACTGGCAAGGCAAATAGGTAAACCTGAATCTATCATTTTTCTAAGAGGTGGGTCAATCATACCAAGAAAAAATGATGCTCCGGGTAATAAAGTGGGCATGGTTTCAGAATTAAGTAATGCTTTAATTTCTGCATCGCCGGTAAATTCAAGATGGTCAACAGAAATTGCATTATATTTTACTCCAACTTGTATTCCGCCGGAGTAATCTAATTCATTGGCATGAATTTTTGCTCTTAAACCGTATTTCATGCCTGCCATTAATATTTTGTCGGTTTCTTCGACAGTAAAAAATCCTTTGTCGCAAAATACATCAATATAATCGGCAAGCTCTTCTGCCGCAACTTGCGGTATCATTTCATTAATAACAATATCAACATATTTGCCTTGGTCGTTTCTAAATTCAGCAGGAATTGAGTGAGCACCCAAAAAAGTTGACTTAACCGTAATGGGAGAGGTTTCTTTAATTTTTTTAATAACCCTAAGCATTTTTAGTTCGCTTTCGGGTGTGAGTCCGTAGCCGCTCTTTATTTCAACTGCACCTGTTCCTTGTTTAATAATTTCGTTAATTCTTTTTATTGATTGATTGTAAAGTTCATTCTCCGATGTTTCCTGCAAAAGTTTTGCTGAATTAAGTATTCCACCTCCACGTTTTGCAATTTCTTCGTAACTCAATCCTTTTATTTTATCTCCATATTCTATTTCTCTGCTACCAGCATAAACTAAGTGAGTGTGTGAATCGCAAAAAGATGGAAAAACCAGTTTCCCGCTTGCATCAATTTCTTTATCGGCAGAGATATTACAATTATCCATTGTGCCGAAATCGCTTATTATATCGTTTTCAATTAAAAGATAAGCATTTTCGATGTTATTTAGTTTGCTCATTTCTTTGCCTGCAACCCATGTGCGTATAGTTTTTTCTGTTTGCACAAGTAATTTGATATTTTTAATAAGTGTTTTCATCTGATAAATTCTATATTTGCCACGAAATTAATCAATCTATTTTTTATTTTTACAACAAATCAATAAACATGTTTAAAAAAGTACCACATACTTTTGTAATTATATTCTCAATAATAATTGTATCGGCAGTATTTACATGGTTTATGCAGGCAGGAGAGTTTAACAGAACCACAAAAGTATTACCCGATGGCTCTGAAAGAACAGTAATAGTTGAAGGCACTTATCACGAGGTAGAATATCAACCACAGACATGGCATATATTTTCGGCAATGTTTAAGGGATTTGTAAACCAAGCAAACATTATAATATTTATTTTATTGATAGGTGGTGCGTTTTGGATACTAAATGCCAGCCGTTCTATTGATGTTGGCATAATGGCATTTTTAAAACAAACCAAACGATTAGAAAGATTTAAATTTCTTAGAAAAATTGGGGTCAACAATATTGTAATGGTAATGATAATGTTGATGTTTAGCATATTTGGGGCAGTTTTTGGCATGAGCGAAGAAACCATTGCCTTTGTTATTATTCTTGTGCCATTGGCAATATCAATGGGTTACGATTCTATTGTAGGTGTTTGTCTGGTTTATGTTGCGGCACATCTTGGATTTGCAGGTGCTGTGCTTAATCCGTTTACAATTGGTATAGCGCAGGGATTATCTGATTTGCCAATATTCTCGGGTATTGAGTATCGTTTAGTTTGTTGGGGTATAATTAATTTTATTGGTTTTGCGTTTATATTACGATATGCAAGCAGAATTAAAAAGAATCCGCAAAGATCTTTAATGTACAATGCCGATGAATATTGGCGTAAACGTAAAGCCAATAAGGACGAAGAAATTAAATATTATACACCTCTAAGCGCTTGGATAACTTATATTATAACAATTGCGGTACTTGTTATATTTTCGTTTTACTATCCAAAATCTACTCTTACAATAGGGAACTCATTATTTGTTATACCAGCAATACCGATAAGTACAGCTCTTTTTGCCATTTTTGGATTATTTGGACTGCTTAAATCAGTTCACTTTTATATTTTAAATCTTCTTGCCTTTACAATAGTATTTCTAATAATAGGAGTAATGGGATACCAATGGTATGTAATGGAAATAAGCACATTATTTTTTGCCTTGGGAATTCTTTCCGGTATTGCTGATAATAAATCGGCTAATGCTATAACAAAATTGTTTCTTGAAGGAGCAAAAGATATAATGTCGGCGGCTCTTGTTGTTGGTCTTGCCGGTGGTATAATTGTAATAATTACCGATGGCAAAATTGTTGATACAATAATGTACAATTTGTCGAGATCTATGCAAGACACAGGGAAAGTAGGTTCGCTTGGAATTATGTACACTATTCAAACATTTTTGAATGTAATTATTCCTTCGGGTTCAGCAAAAGCTGCGCTTACAATGCCAATTATGGCCCCATTTTCTGATCTTATTGGTATTTCACGGCAAGCTACAGTGCTTGCATTCCAGTTTGGCGATGGTTTTACCAACATGATAACTCCAACATCAGGTGTATTAATTGGTGCATTGGGCGTAGCAAAAGTACCTTATGAAAAATGGCTTAAATGGGTTATCCCATTTATGATTATTCTTATAATTGTAGGTTTTTTATTACTTATACCTACTGTTATTTGGCAGTTTAATGGATTTTAATTAGAGTTTTGAAAATTATTCGTAATTTTGAAACTATTACCAAACATTTGATGTAATACTGTTATAGATGCAAAAAACAAAACAAAAGCGTACAACTATTTTCAAGCAATTAATACTTAACATATTGTTGCCTGTTGTAATTGTGCTTTTATTGCTTGCAGTATTTAATTATTGGGACAGTAAACAAAATTTTGAAAAATGGAACAAGGAAAAAAGTGAAATTATAATAGATGAAATTACTCATATTCACAAATTTCAGGACCTTGCACTTGGTATTTTGGAAGTTAGTATAGATAAAAGGCTTCGGATATTTAGTAATACATTGATTAATAATTATTTTAACAATCCCACAATTATTCAAAAATTAAACCTTGACAGTATCAGAAAAGTAATAGGAATGGATTCAGATATGGAAGACATCTATTTTATTAGTAGAGGAGGTTATATTGTTAATACTACATTTTTAAAAGATAAAAATTTAAACATGTTTGCATTTGGAAAAGAACATGAGAATTATCTTATAAATGTTTTTAATGGCGGGAAATTTATAAGTGAACGAATAACGATTGAGAGTACAACAAAACGACTTAAAAAATATTCGTATCAACCTACTAATGATGGTAGTTACATAATAGAACTTGGGGCATACTCTAAAAAAGCTGATGAAATTGTTGCTTTTATAAGAAATCGTCTTGAGGAATTACCAAAGATGCAAGAAAGCATTGTTGATGTTGATGTTTTTATAGGTTCCGAAAAACCATTTTCATTATATAAGAAGAAAACCATTATTAAGCACCCAGATATTGTTCAAAGTGTTTTTAAAAATGAGGGCAATCAAAGTATTTCTGAAAACATTAATGGGAAAAGAATTTATTACGAATACATATATATGCATCGGCAAAACTCTGATCTATATGAAGGGTCGGTTATACAAATAACTTCAGATAGAACTGCAGAAGCACAACTTCTGAGAAATGAGTTGTTTAAATTTTTAATGATATTTGGAATTACTATTCTTATTGTTTTATTGTTAATTTATAATAAAACAAAATCAATTACAAAACCAATTAAAAATCTTGTTGAAAATGTAATACGCATATCAAAAGGAAGTTTGGATGAAAGAGCTGAAGTTGTTGGTAAAAATGAAATAACAACACTAACTGAACAATTTAATTTAATGATATCACAGTTGGAAAGCTATACAAATGAGCTTGAAGAAAAAGTGAAAGAAAGAACTGCCGAAATTGTTAAACAAAAAGAAATTGTTGAAAAGCAAAACGAAAACATTACAGGTAGTATAAGGTATGCACAAAAAATTCAGAATGCTGTACTTCCAACCAAAACATCTTTTGAAAATATGTTTACAGAATATTTTATTTTCTTTAAACCACGTGATATTGTTAGTGGTGATTTTTATTTTTTGCAGAAAATAAATAAACATATTTTGGTGGCTGCTGTTGATTGTACAGGTCATGGAGTACCCGGTGCATTTATGAGTATGCTTGGTATTGCTTTTTTAAATGAAATTGTAAGAAGGCGTGAAATAACACAGGCTAGTCAGGTATTAAATATTTTGCGTCAACAAATTAAAACATCACTAAAGCAAACAGGTAAAAAACGTGAAAGTAAAGATGGAATGGATATAGCAATATGTGCAATTAATACTGAAACTTTTGAACTTCAATTTGCAGGAGCATATAATCCATTGTATTTAATTCGCAACAATGAGTTAACAATATATAAAGGCGATAGAATGCCAATAGGTATTTACAGGAAAGAAAAAGAAACTTTTACAAATCATATAATTACGCTTGAAAGAGGAGATAAAATTTATTTATTTTCTGACGGGTTTGTTGATCAGATAAATGGAGAAACTAAAGAAAAGTTTATGTCTAACAATTTCAAAAACCTCATTACTGAAATTAGTGCTTTACCAATGATCCAACAGAAAGATAAACTTGAAGAAACCTTTAATAATTGGAAAGGTAATTCCAAACAGATCGATGATGTTGTAATTATTGGTGTTGAGGTAAATTAATAGTTTGTCGTCATGCCTACCTGCAGATAAATTTGTCGTTTGTCGTTTTCCGAATAAAAAATCATAAAAGTTAATTTCTTTTTAAGATTTATTTTCATAAGACCTTTGAATAAAAAATCAAAATATTACATTTGTTGCTTACTTTGAAAAAGCGCTACATTAAATGAGTGATGCAATAAAACATGAATGCGGAATAGTTTTAGTAAGGTTGCTTAAGCCTCTTGAATATTATCAGGCAAAATACGGTTCATGGATGTATGGATTTCATAAGTTATATCTGCTTATGGAAAAGCAGCATAACAGAGGTCAGGATGGGGCAGGAGCAGTATGTTTAAAATTAGATCAAAAACCTGGACAAGCATATATTCATCGTGAACGTTCAAATTCATCAACGCCAATAAGTGATATTTTTGACAAAATAAATTCTCAATTTGGTAAATACGAAGGGAAAAACGCATCACTGTTAAAAGACCCAAAATGGTCTAAAGATAATTTGCCATTTGCAGGCGAACTCTACATTGGTCATTTACGTTATGGGACTTTTGGCAGAAATAGTCTTGATTATGTTCATCCGGTAATGCGTACTAACAATTGGAAATCGAGGAATCTGGTAATGGCAGGTAATTTTAATCTTACCAATGTTGATGAGTTATTCAAGATACTTGTTGATATGGGGCAACATCCAAAAGAATTTAATGATACGGTTACAATACTTGAAAAAGTTGGATATTATCTTGATGAAGAAAATCAAATGCTTTTCAGACAATATAAAAATGAAGGCTTTTCAAACAACGAAATATCACCACTAATTGAGGAGAATATTGATTTGCAAAAAATATTGCAAAATTCAAGTGCAAGATGGGATGGAGGTTATGCTATTACTGGAACTCTGGGGCATGGGGATGCTTTTGTAATGCGTGATCCGTGGGGAATTCGTCCTGCATATTATTATCATGATGATGAGATAGCCGTAGTTACATCTGAAAGACCTGTTATACAAACAGTATTAAATGTATCTTATGATAATGTAAAAGAAGTTAAACCCGGATATGCTGTTATAATTAAGAAGAATGGGGAAATAAGCGAAAAAGAAATTAGAATACCACAAAAGAAACAAAGTTGTTCTTTTGAACGCATTTATTTTTCTCGCGGAAGCGATTGTGAAATATATAAAGAAAGAAAAAAACTTGGAGAATTACTTACTCCAACCATTTTAAAAGTAATTAAAAAAGATGTAAAAAATGCAGTATTCTCATATATCCCGAATACTGCCGAAACTGCTTTTTTGGGAATGGTAAAAGGAGTGGAAGATTATTTGATTGAAGTTAAGAAGAAAAAAATACTTAAAAAGGATAATAATTTTACAAAAGAAGAATTAGCAGAAATTATCAGCATGCGACCGCGTGTTGAAAAAATAGCTGTCAAAGATGTAAAACTTAGAACATTTATAGCCGATGATAATAGCAGAAATAACCTTGTAGAGCATGTTTACGATATAACATACGGAACAGTAAATAAGGGAGTAGATAATCTTGTAATAATTGACGATTCTATTGTACGTGGTACAACTTTAAAACATAGTATTATAAGAATTTTGGACAGACTTAACCCAAAGTGCATTGTAATTGTTTCATCTGCACCACAATTACGTTATCCCGATTGCTATGGAATTGATATGGCTAAACTTAGCGATTTTATTGCTTTTAAGGCAGCCATTGAGTTGCTTAAAGAAACCGATAATGAAAATATTATAAATGAGGTTTATAAAAAGTCGAAAGCTCAGCAAAATCTTCCAAAAGAACAGATGGTGAATTATGTAAAAGAAATTTACAAGCCTTTTACCCCTGAACAAATATCAGATAAAATTGCTAAAATGTTAAAGGTGAAAGACATTAAAGCAAAGGTAAAAATCGTATATCAATCAATTGAAAATCTACATCAGGCATGTCCAAATAATAAAGGAGACTGGTATTTTACAGGAAATTATCCTACTCCGGGCGGAAATAAAGTTGTAAATACATCATTTATTAATTTTATTGAAGGAAAAAACCAAAGGGCATATTAACTTTAAAAGTAAAACCTAATCTTTCACAATCTTAACTTTACCAATTAAGCCCACCTCTTTTATCGTAAAGAATTACATTTGTTTATAAGAAATTAATATTTTTATTTTTATTTTACCTTGAGTTCGGTTAAAAATTACTATTTTGTAAGCACAAATAATTAACTACAATTAAGCGGCATGAACAGACAAAAATATTGGCTTAAAGTATTTTGTTTTATATTGTTATCATCCATTTTCATGCCGGTATCTGCACAGTTTTATGATGACGAAGATGTTGATAAGAAAGATACATTAAGGTTTTATGAAGTAATTGATGTGGAAGATTTCAAAACAGAATTGTTTCATGAAATACTTTTAAACAATATTAATGCTCATAGATATAAAAATGGATTAGACAGTATTGTTGTTAATAATACTTTAACTAATGCTGCTGAAGATCAAAGCGAATATATGTCAACTAATGAGTATGCATCATTATATCAGTCAGGCAAAAAAAAGGATACAAAATCACGATTAATATATTATGGAGGTTCCGGTATAGGTAAAGAGCTAATTAGAAAAATGACTCTTAAAAAAGGAACAACTTATTATAATTATAAAGGACTTGCCGATGAATTGTTTTTTAAATGGATGAACAGTAATAAAACAAAATTAGTGATTGAAAGTCCCGATTACATTTTTGTTGGAATGGGTTCATCAATGGATTATGATGGCAAAAAAATATACGTATCTTTTGTTTTTGGGAATTACTTATCTTTTAATGAAGGCGCCGACAGGCGTGATGAATTAGATGTACCGTTTACAAAGAAAAAACACGGATTAAAACCTATAGATGTTAAAATTTGCAAAAAATGTACTAGATTTAAAAATATTGAAGAACTACAAAAAGGAGTTTATGTAAAAGATGGAATGATTTATTTCAAGTATGATGACCTAAAAGCCTTTAAGCGTATTATGAAAAACCCAAAAGACGGTATTGCAGTTGATGTGGTTAGAAAAATTCAGTATCCATGTATAGGTGCTAATATTGTTGATAACAGGAATTCAATAAAAGGAATTCCTACCAAAAAACTTTGGAGTACAAAAATGTTTAAAAAGAATATGATTACCGATAAATATGAAAGAAAAAGAAAAATAGATGTTCTTATTGGTAAGTTTCCAAAAAAACTAATAGACCTGAGAGAAGATGAATATGAGTTAAATCTTTTAGTTATTCAGAATAAACACGTTTGCAGAAATATTCATCCTTATTTTAATCTTAAGGGTGATATTGAATATGCAAATCCAATTGATCTTTTAGCCGATACAGTTACTTTTGGTATTGATTCTGATTATAAGCCTTCAGCAACTTCTACAGCATTGACTTTTAAAATCCCTTTTGACCAATCAAAATACACATACGAAAAGAAAGATATTGAACCGTTTTTAGAGTTATTAAAAGAACCGGAATTTATTATCAATGAACTTAAAATACATGCATATTCATCAATAGAAGGTACAGAATCGCAAAATGAAATGCTACAGAGAAAAAGAGCAGAAAGCATTGTAAAAGCATTAAGTAGCAGACAAAAGTCTAATATCAAAAAAACAAGTATTTCAACAAGCGAAAACTGGGATGAATTTGTAAGAGATGTTAGTGGTACTGAATATGAAAATATTGCTTCTATGAGCATTAAAGAAGCACAAACGTATATCAAAGAGAATGGTCTTGGAGAAAAAATGGAAAATATTTTAAAAAATCACCGATATGCCAGTCTTGAAATGGAAATAACTTATGATATTGAGGGAGGCAAAGAACAGGCTTATGTTGTAAAAATGTTTAATAATGCTATTAAGGATTTTGATAAGGTGAAAGCACTATCAATACAAAAATATATATTTAAAAAAATTGTAGCCGGTGATTTTAACTCTAAAGCAGTTACAACAATGGAAATTCCCGAGAATGCTTCATTTGCAGGATTATTAATGAACAAACTTTGGCTTGAAAGATATGTTGATGATGAAAGTATTAGTGAAGATTGTTGCAAGAGAGTAAGTGAATTGTATCAGCTTGACCGTTCAAATGTTTATATAAGGTTTAACGAACTATATTGTAATTTTATTTATGCAAAGATTGAAAATGCTGAAAAAATTGCAGAAATTCAGGCAGTAATTGATGCATTATATGAATCTACACTAAGCAAAGAAACTGTTGATATGCTTAATTTGGAATATCAGTTTACAGTGATGGAATCAATATATGCAATGGATAATCCTCCAAAAGAATTATTAGAACAAAGCCTTGAAAGAGTTAAAAATATTGTTGACCTTGAAGAATCGGACTGGCAAAATTCCTTGAAACTTGCTTATGTTTTTATGAGGCAAGAAGATTATGAGTTTGCAGCAAAATTATTAGGACCTTTTGTTGAACGTAAAGTAGTTTTTGAAGAATTAGTATATTTATATCTATCATTATGTAGTCGTTCTCCGGTACGAATAACATCTAACAGGTTCGTAAGTGCTACCAAACGAGCATATGCACTAAATCCGGAAAGATATTGTGAGCTTTTTGATGGTTCTAAATTTTCAATGCAAGTATTGGAAAATACAATTGTAAAAAAGCACTATTGTAAATCATGCAAAAAATAGAAAAGCTATTTCTGTCCTTCTTAATTTGCTTATTGTTAGCAAATATTGGTATTGCACAAAATACCAACTTTGACCTTGAAGGAACTTTCAACAGAGAACTTACTCCTGAACAACGCAAAGCAATTAAAGATAATATTTACAATTATTCTCAAGAAATAAATGCTAACAACAGTAATGCACATGCACATCTGAATAGGGGAGTGATGTACGCAAAACTTGGTCTTTTCCCCGATGCTATAAGTGATTACAACAAATCAATTAGAATAGATTCAACAATTCCCGAAGCTTATTATAACAGAGGTTTGGCGAGAGCCAGATTTAGATTTACAAAATTTTCATGTATAGATATAAAACGTGCTGCAGAAATGGGCTTAAGTGTAGCTGAAAAATCTTATGAAAATAATTGTGGGTTTTTCAAGATGTATCTTGGGGAAATTGAAAAATAGCGGCATCTATATATAAGCCAAAAGCCAAAAGTCAAAAGTGATGCAGATTATATTATATAGAACCGAATGAATTAAATTACCTTATTTTCTTAAATGCGAAATTTTATAAATATATTATTGCTTGTTATTTTAAGCATAAACATTAGTGCTCAAAATTCTTTTATTATTACGGGTTATATTATAAATAAAAAAACAAACACGCCTATTAGTGGAGCTCATGTTATAGTTAAAGAAAAACAAAAAGTTTCGGTTTCTGATAAAAACGGATATTATTCAATAATACTTTATAAGGAAAATGTTGAACTTGTTTTCTCTCATACACAATATGAAAATCAGAATATTTTAATAAGGAAAGCTAAAGATCAAAGAATAGATATTGTAATGGAAGAAAAGATAAATATGCTTCCCGAGGCTGTTGTAGGTGTTAGAAAACCTGTTAATCTGGTTGCAAAAAAGCTTTACGACGTTACAGATTATGAATTTATTAACAACAACCTGTTATTATTTGCATATCGATATAAAGAAAAAATTAATCCATGGTTGGTTATAATAAATAATTTTGGCGATACAATTTGCACACAGCATATTGATGTTGAAGGAACATTTTATAAAGATTGTACAGATAATATTCATCTAATTACAAAGCAGAAAGCATATCAGATACATTATGATTCAACTAAAATAAAATTGCTTTACCCTGTTTCTCCAAAAGAATTTAAAGAAGCATTATCTCCGTGCATTGCCGAAATGAATAATAAATATTATTTAAAACAATATTACTACAACAATCAGGTGTTGACATATTATATAGGGAATCCTGAAGACACTACTATTTCGGAATTAAGGATTATTGCCGATGAAGTAGGACTTAGAATGTTGGCAGATAGAGACAGGTTTCATGCAATGGGAGCAAAAGCACCAACAGAAGCCGATTTGCGTTTTGAAGAAATGTGTTTTTTCGACCCTATTTTTGCTCCATTGGTAAAGATAAAAGATAGAATTTGTATTTTTAATTATGTTGATTCCTTAATGGAGTTTTATAACGAAAAGGGTGAGTTAATTAATGAAATTACAATGAATTTTCATAATAAGCCTCACTGGAAAGAAGAACTGTATGTAGACAATGCAATGGCTAAGGTTTATACACTTTTTAAAAAAAATGGAGTTTCAACGCTTTACGAAATAAATCTTAATACAGGCAAGCTGGGAAAAAGCATTGTAATACCCAGTTTTATATTTGTTGACAAAATAAAAGTTAACAACAACCATATATATTTCTTATATCGCAAAACCGATATCTTAGATTTAATGAAATTGTATAAGTATAAAATTGAGTAGTATTAGAAAAGAAATGCCTAAAGTTATTTAAAAAAACCCGCTTAGCTGTTCTAAACAGCTTAGCGCATATACAGTTGTTTTTCACTTTCGTGATATTTTCAAAAAGTTATTCAATTGTCATTAGATAGTCAATTCAGTAGTCAAAGTAAATGATACAAAGTAAATGACGTGAGCAAAGCTCTCTAATTTATAATTCTTAATTCTTAATTATGAATTATGAATTCTCCTCTTTATTTTCTTCTTTTTTCTTTTTCGATGTAGAGATTATAATTTTAAATCCCCAGTCTTCTATTTGTTTTTCTTGCCCGTAATATAAAACTAAAAGCAAATCTCTTATTCGTGCAACATTATAATACATAGTATTAGGAGTTCTTATAGTTTGGTCTTTGGCAAAACCCAGTAAATCATTCAGTCTTTCACTTACCGATTCGGCATCATCATGATATTTATTGGAATATGTAATATATCCATCGGCTTCTTTGCCATATTTCTCAAATGTTTTCATATCAAAGTTCACTAACGGAGAATCTTTATCCAGTTCCTTATGTCGTGCAATACATTTTTCAACAGCTTTAAGCACTTTATAAGGCGAACGATTAGGTAAACTTACATTATAACCCGTTTTACCTTGTACAACATTAAAACCAAATTTTTGCAACTCCTCTCTATTTTCAAAATAAGCATTTATAAGTATTGGTCTCATTCTATTCATCATACTATAAAGTGTATTAGGAGTTTTAGAAGTTTGTCCCTTATATATACCAATCAGTATATAGGCTTTTTCGGTATATATTTCACCATCATTATGCAGTGCATTTGTTTCTGCAAACAGTTTTTTGGCTTTAGTAGTGTTAGTACGAAACAAATTAGTATCTAACAAATCTTTTATTGGCGATTTATCGCCTAATTCAAGGTCATAAGTACCAATATTATCACATAAAGGAATAAAATCATCTTTATCCTTTACATACATTTCTACTCTATAATTTAATTTTTTCATAATACATCTGTTTTAAAGGGTTTATATAAATAAATAACTGGTAATCAGATTAAAAAAGTTCTATATTAATTCTTGCAATATGAAATACAGAGGTCTATAATAGGTTCTTAAAAATTTAAGATAGACATTTAGACGTCTATAATAGGTTCTTAAAAGTTTAAGATAGACATTTAGACGTCTGTAATAGGTTCTTAAAAGTTTAAGAAAGACATTTAGACATCTGTAACAAGTTCTTAAAAGTTTAAGATAGAGTTTCTGATGTGAGAAATAGGATAATTTTTAAATATATAGAATATCTAATCTCAAATATTGCATAAAAATAAAACACAAAACCAAAATGTAAAAGAACATTTTATGCTATAAAGATATTATAAATTTTAAAACTCACAAATAAAAAATATAATAATAGAGCATCAGCTCTTTTTTTCTTTTTTTTGTATATATTTGTTTAATGTTTAAAAACAATATTATCCTATAACAAACAGTTATTTATTTTTGTTCCTCTCCTTTGGGGAGGTTAGGAGGGGCTTTTATTGTTGTTTGCATTAAACATTATCAATGATTTACAAATAAATAACAAGCTGTGGCTATAATAGATGTAAAGGTAATATTACCTTTGCATAATTGTTAGCAACAAGGTAAGCAGAGATGAAAGATTAAGAATAATGAATAAGAAAGATTTAGCGATTGAATATTTAAAGGGAATTCAACTTAGTTATCTTAAAGTGAAATATGGTTTTGATTATGAACCAAATGAAAAAGATTTTACAAGCAAAGATGGTTTTTATTCTTTCGTCGATAAATATATTAATTCAAAGATTGATTTGTCAGAGAATGAAAAGATTGAAGTGGAAATTGAATTAAAAAACGAGGTGCTAAATTTAAATTTATTAAATACAGAATTTGAAAACTTCACAACTTGGAAAATACTTCAAACTGCCTATGAAAACTTCTTATCGTTAAATCCTGACTTTTCATTTAATGACAATGACAACTTATTTTTAGGGACTGTTTCTTCAAATGAAATAAATGCTGAATTTATATCCAAAAAAGACAATGATGTTGGTGTATCCTTTATTCTATTTGACGATGAATTAACAACAGCTATTCTTCTTTTATCGAAAATAATTATCCAGTCATTACCGATAGTTAATAAACCACCTTTTATTAAGTTTCCTATTGATTTAACAGAATTGTTTAACAATGTTCAGTTAGATGAAAAAATAAGAGAACGAATTCTTAATACTTTATATTTTTCAATTTGTAAACGTCCAAGTTTAAGTAAAGATTATTTATTGGAAAATGATTTTTACGAACTTTTAGTATATAAACTTATTGAAAGCACAGAATTATTTATTATTTCTCACGAAATAGGACATTTTATTGACGAGGATGTCTATAATGAAAAATCTAATTTAAATACCGATAAAATTGATGAAAATTGGAGGTTAGAATTTGAAGCAGACCTTTTTGGTTTAAATCAATTAATAAAACTTTATAGAAAAAAACAGAATAACTATTTCAGCTTATTGGGTCCTGAAATATATTTTAACTTTTTAGTTTTATATGAAAATCTAAAATCTGGATTAAATAGTGAAACACATCCTCCTGCTTCACAAAGATTAGAATATTATAGGCAATTCTTATCTAATTTTTTATCAGAAAAAGAACAAAGTGATTTTTCCTTATATCAAGAAATTATTGACAAACTATTTGAATATTATAAATTTGTTTTGAATGATTTTATTAAATTTAATAAAAAGAAATGAATGAAACCCAGTTGCTAACAAAATGTATAGTTCATAGCGGTTTAGAAGTAAATTTAAGCAGTGTAGCTCTTATTGGGCACCGCCAAATCTGCAGATTTGACTATTTTAAAGGTGGCAAATTTGGCTCATTGCGTAATTTGAACATTTTCGCTTTGAAGTCCGCTACGAAACCATACATCAGTCGTTGGCAGCAATATATACATGCAGCCTACGATATATATAAGGATAACAAAAATAAATTATAAACATAGTTTTACAATTTAAGATAACTTTAGTGATATGATAAATAATATTAGCTTAGTATATTTTTCTCCCACAAAAACAACCAGAAGAATAGTTGAAACGATTGCACTTGGGATTAATCCTAAAAATACAACCCATTTTGATTTAACATCAAGCAAATTTAATAGTAAGAGTTTTAACGAATTCAATAATGAATTGCTTATAATAGGTGTACCTGTATATGGTGGTAGAGTGCCTATTGATGCCACAAAGCGTTTGCAAAAACTAAACGTGAACAACATACCAACTATTATAGTTGTTGTTTATGGTAATAGAGATTATGAAGATTCACTTATAGAATTGAGAGATATTGCTAAGGATAGAGGATTTATGCCTTTTGCAGCCGCAGCATTTATTGGAGAGCATTCTTTTTCTTCTGAATTTTTCCCTATTGCACAAGGACGACCAGATACAAATGATTTAAACAAAGCAACTGAATTCGGAACTAAAATTCGAAATATTATATATAATAATAAAATTAGTAAATTAATCATTGTTCCTGGAAATTATCCTTATAAAGCATTGGATGTGATGCCAGAAATTTCACCTGTTACAATAGATACATTATGTGATAAATGTGGGATTTGCGTTTCTGTGTGCCCAACAGATTCAATTCAAATAAATAAAACAATTATTACAAATAAGACTACATGTATTTTATGTTGTGCTTGCGTTAAAGAATGTCCTATCAATGCAAGATTGAACGACAATGATTTAGTTAAACGTAGTAGTGAGTGGTTGTTAGAAAATTGTTCAACACGAAGAGAACCTGAAATTTTTATTAATAAAAACTGAACTAGTAATAGGAATTTAAATCAAATGTAAAGGAAAAACAACAATATAAAGCTGCCAACAATGTGTGAAAATAATAGCCGAGGTAGTAGTGAATTCAAGGATTGTTATCTTAGATTTAATGAAATTGTATAAGTGTAAAATTGAGTAGTATTAGAAAAGAAATGCCTAAAATTATTTAAAAAACCCGCTTAGCTGTTATAAACAGCTTATCGGATAAACAAATTATAAATTTAAAAGGAGAGTTCTCTCCTTTTTTGTTTATTTTTGTAAAATAAATACTTATAACTATAATAGAAATAAAAAACACTACTGCATTTTAGCATGTGTTGGCAGTAATTACACTAATTTGATAATTTAAATTAATTATTATGAGAAAAAAAATACAGCTATTTATTTCAATCATAATTTTAATAGGATTGAATACAATAATACATGCTCAAGTTAACCTTGATAGTGGGTTAGTTGCTAATTTTCCTTTTAATGGAGATGCAGATGATATAAGTATCTATAATAATCATGGGACTGTAAATGGAGCTACTTTAACTGATGACAGATTTGGAAATCCAAATAGTGCTTACAGTTTTGATGGATTAGATGATTATATTGATTCTGATTTTAATTTTAATGGTATACAGTCTAACTTTTCATTTTCGTATTGGTTTAATTTCAATATAAAAGACGGTAAAATTTTCCATATGCAAGAAAATCTTACCGACAATCCTGAAATTAATAATGATTTTAATTCGGATTCTCTTTTAGACTTTTATTTAAGAGGGACCGATCCTGGCAATGGAAGCGAAGAAGGGTGTTCTTTGTATTCGGGGACAATCAATACCGAAACATGGTATCATGCTGTTTGTACTTATGACTTTATATCTCAAACAAAAAAAATGTATTTGAACTCAGATATTATTATTTTGACAACTTCAATCCTTAATATTGACAGATTACCAATTTCTTCTTTAAGGATAGGGGGTAGCAGGAATGATGTCAAATTTTTCAATGGCATCATTGATGATTTTCGTATTTATAATCGAATATTAAATGAAGATGAAATTGATTATTTGTTTACTACATCTATTAATGATGTATTATTTAATAATAGTATAGAGATATATCCTAATCCAGCTATAAATTATATAACAATTGAAATAGATAATGCATACACTAGTTATTATATAGAAATATTAAATATGACAGGGAAAATAATATTTCATAAAGAAATTAGAACTAAAAGGGAAAAAATAAATATGTCTAATTTTGATAATGGTGTTTATTTTATAAGAATAAGAAATAAGGATTTTATCAAGACTGAAAAACTAATAAAATATTAAAAGAAATGTAAAAACTGCCAACATCAGCTCAACAAAGCCCATTAAAACTGGCTTTAGCTGTGTGCGTTATCGGCAATTGTTATGAAAGAAGTAGTAATTTTTAAAGAACTATAAATGAAAAAAAGAAGTTTATTATTATCCACAAGTAAATTCTTGTTTGCTATAATGATATTCATATTGGCAGCATGTAATTCAAATACTTCAACATCACAAATTAAAGTGGAAAACAAAATAATTTTCGAAAATGAGGATCCCGAATTGATTGTAACATTTTCACTTACTGTAACAAATTTAAGTGATACTTTATCTGTTCCTGTTTTGTCAAATGATAATGTTTTTCAATATGCTGAATATTATATAAATAATAAAAAGATCACTAATCCTGTTGCTTTAGGCGGAATAGAAACGAAGCGAGAAAATGATTTTATTTTGAAAGGGGAAAGTGATGAATTTACATGGGGCACAACTGCTGATTATTTGAAAAAAGAATATGGAAATATTTTCATAGTTAAATTGAAATATTTAACTACTTATTCTAATATATTAGAAGTGAATCTTGAAGATAAAAAGATAGTTGAGATTAACGAAGAAAAATAGTCCAGTAGTATTCTAATGATTAAACAAAAAGCCGATAACACGTCCTATAGCCAATAGCCATGCAAGCTAAAGGCCATAGCCAGAGACCTTACCCTTTCATAACACCAAACACCATAAAAAAAGCAAAGCTTATTAAAAAACTTTGCTCTTAACAGTTATGATGAGATCCCGACTTGCTGCGAAGTCGGGATAAGTTCGTTCTAATGATTTTAATTCGCCTAAGAGGAGGACTTTCTCCTGTTAGAGCTTTGAATTAAAGAGGGGACATTATAACAATTTGGAAAACAAACCAAAATATATTATATTTGCTAAACCTTTAAAATTAACAAATTGTATCTATAAGAGATATAACAAGCATTAATGCTTGTTATCTACTAGTTACCAAGCATTATATAGATTGAAATACAATATTATTATTTTTATTTAATTGTCAGGCAACTATTTCATTAAAAAAAGTGTCGTATATATAATTAGGATTAATCGAATAATAATTAAATCCCAACGAATGATAATTTGTAAAACTAAATAAACAAATTTATGTATATTTTTATAAAAAACTAAAAAACATGAAAAAAATTTATTTCATCCTACTTATTGTACTTATGGGCAACATTACCAATGCACAATACACAAAAATTTTTGACTTCGATGGATTTACAAGCGGTGTTCCTCAACGCTCTCTTATTTCTGATGGCACATTTTTGTATGGAATGACAACATATGGTGGTACAAATAATATGGGAACTGTCTTTAGAATATTGCCAGATGGTAGCGACTATCTTACACTTCTAGAATTTACAGGTGCTGCAAATGGAGGTTTACCTTATGGTTCTCTTGTTACAGATAGCACCTATCTTTATGGTATGACAAGTGAAGGAGGTTTAAATAATATGGGTACTATTTTTAAAATTAAAACCGATGGCAGCAGTGGTACAACACTTCATAATTTTGTATACCCAATTGCATTTTGGCCTTATGGCTCATTAATTTATGATGGCACTTATTTATATGGAATGACAAAGGGCTTAAATGTTCAAGAAGGAACTATTTTTAGAATAATGCCTGATGGCAGCAGCTATCAAATACTTTTGAATTTAACAAGTTCTACAGGAACACTTCCTCAAGGTTCTCTTATTTCTGACGATACATTTCTTTATGGGATGACACGTGGTGGTGGTTTAAATGGTAATGGAACTATTTTTAAAATAAAGCCAGATGGTAGTAGCTTTGTAAAACTACTCGATTTTGACTATACAACCGGAACTACACCTTATGGCTCCCTTATTTCTGATGGCAACTTTCTTTATGGAATGACACAGAACTCTGGTACTGGTAGTGATGGAACTATTTTTAAAATTATGACTGATGGCAGTAACTATGAAATATTACATGGTTATACAGACACTTTGGGTGGAGGAGATCCTTTAGGTTCACTTATTTTTGAAGGAAACTTTCTGTATGGAATGACATCTTATGGTGGTATAAATAATATGGGAACTATTTTTAGATTAAAACCCGATGGCAGTGATTATGTAAAACTGTTTGAATTTACAGGCACAAACGGTAGTGAACCTTGGGGTTCTTTTATTTCTGATGGCAATTTTCTTTATGGGATGACACGCTATGGCGGAACAAATAATTCTGGAGTAATATTTAAGTATGGATTAGTAACAGGTATTACAGAAACAAATAATAATACAGTAATTAATATCTACCCCAACCCCACAACAGGAAAAATAACAATACAAGCAGAGGAAATAGAAAGAATAGAAATAATGGACTTACAAGGAAAAGCAGTTTACATTGGCAAAGAAACCAAAATAGACCTTAGCACACAACCAAAAGGCATATATATAATAAAAGTAATAACTGATAAACAAACAATAACAAGAAAGGTGATAAGACAATAAATTATTATGACTTCCTAAATCCCTAAGAGTAGGACTTTCTCCTGTTAGAGCTTGGAATTAAAGAGGGGACATTATAACAATTTGGAAACCAAACCAAAATATATTATATTTGCTAAACGTTTAATTTTAACAAATTGTAGCTATAAGAGAGATAACAAGCATTAATGCACCTAATCCTAACGTTACCAAGCATGACCCTACCAAAAAATCAGTTGAGTTTTTTAGCTAACGTAGGGCAAAAAATGATATAAAGATGAGTAAAATTGAAAATTATTAACTAATTGAATTTAAAATAACTAACTTTGACGTTAGTAGGAATAAAAACAAAACTATGAAGCAAATAACATCATTATTTTTTTTTATTTTATTGATTTGCAGTTATCAATACATATTTTCTCAATCCAAAACAGGAAACATCTGGTATTTTGGCTCCTATGCTGGACTGGATTTTAACTCGGGGGCACCTGTTGTTATTGATGACAGCGCCATGGGACAGTGGGAAGGATGTGCCAGCATTAGCGACCAAAACGGCAATATCCTTTTTTACACCAATGGGGTAACAATATGGAATAAAACCCACTCTTTAATGGTTAATGGAAATTCTTTATTAGGTGACTATAGCGCCTCACAAAGCGCCATTATAGTGCAAAAACCAAAATCTGATTACTTGTATTATGTTTTTACTTGTGATAACAATGATGCTATAGGGGATCCTGATACTACAGACGGAGTAAACTATTCATTAGTTGATATGTCTCTTGATTCAGGAAAAGGAGCCGTTATTGTTAAAAATGAGTTATTGTTAAAACGCAGCACTGAAAAATTATGCTGTATAAAACATTCAAATAATAATGATGTTTGGATAATTACACATGAACTAGATTCAAACAAGTTCTGCTCTTTTTTACTTACTATGGATAGTATTAATACCAGTCCTATTGTTTCATATTCGGGTTATAACCATACATGGTATAACCATTATGGCTGTATGAAAGGATCGCATAATGGTGAAAAAATTGCTGTAGCCATTGCTCAAGACAGATGTCAGTTACTGAACTTTGATAACAGTACAGGAATAGTTTCAAACCCAATGACAGTTTTAGGTGATTTTGGTTGGAATTCTCCTACTGGAATATATGGTGTAGAGTTCTCACCAAATGATTCAATACTATATATATCAGCATATGATAGTTCTTCCGCATCCCTTTATCAATTGGATATAAGTTTGCCCACTGAAGGGGATATTGTAAACTCCGAAATTTTATTATGTCATTATGAAGGAGTTCTGGGATCTACGCTTCAAATTGGTCCTGATGGCAAGATATATTTAGCACACGTTTTGAATGATTATATTGGGGTAGTAAACAATCCCAACACCTACGGATTTGGCTGTAATTATATAGATAGTGCAATCTATTTAAATGGTAATAAATCCAATTTTGGATTACCAAATTTTATTAACGATCAGTTTAATGATAACTTTTCTTCAAGCAAAAGAATTATTACTTTGGATAGTGATATAAGAGTATTCCCAAACCCCACAACAAGAAAAATAACAATAGAAGCAGAAGGAGTAGAGAGTATAGAAGTAATAAACCTACAAGGCAAACAAATCTACAAAGGCAAAGAAACAGAAATAGACTTAAGCACTCAGCCAAAAGGCATATATATAATTAAAGTAATAACAGATAAACAAACAATAAGCCAAAAATTAATAAAACAATAAAAAGCAGCTTAGCCAAACCATTACCCATCCCAAAAACCAAAAACCATAAAAAAAGCAAAGCTTTTTAAAAAAACTTTGCTCTTAACACTTATAATGAAATACCGATTTGCTACGCAGTAGGGATAAGTTCGTTCTAATAATTTTAATTCGCCTACGGCTTTTAAAATTATAGACTCACTTACTTAATCTCCTCCTGATTTATTCCATAATGATTTACGCCTAC
>CAYTAU010000072.1:0-20173 GCA_964435855.1 uncultured Bacteroidales bacterium
CAATGTTTATAAAAACAAAAAGGTCGGAAGAAAAAATCTTCCGACCACTCCTGAGAAAACTCCCCCTTTTAATTTTAGATTTATTAATTACAATTTTAAATATAAAATTTAAGATCCATTTCTCTGTACTATTCTATATCAAAATCGATTACTTCTTTTTCCTTACTAATTTCAAGAAGTTTGCCATCTTCACATTTTAAAATTCTTGCAGGAAATTTTTTCAATAAAGTATGATTATGTGTAGCCATAAATACAGCTCTGCCATTCTTACTTATATTAATAAGATGTTTCATAATTGTATCTGCACTTTCTATATCAAGATTTCCCGTTGGTTCATCGGCAAGTATAATATCGGGGTCGTTCAATAAAGCTCTTGCAATAACAACACGTTGTTGCTCGCCTCCCGATAATTGATGAGGCATTTTATATATCTTATCTTCCAGTTCCATTTTTTCTAGAACATCTTTAATTCTTTGTTTTATTTCATTTTTATTTTTCCAGCCTGTTGCTTTTAATACAAAATGTAAATTATCGTGTATATTTCTATCTGTCAGTAGTTGAAAATCCTGAAAAACAATTCCTATTTTACGTCTTAAAAACGGGATGTATTTTTTCCTTATATTTTGCAGATTATACCCTGCTGCTTCAGCCTTACCCTGCAACACAGGAAGCTCAGAATATAATGTTTTTAATAAACTCGATTTACCACTTCCAACCTTTCCAATTAAATATACAAATTCGCCTTTCGAAATATTAAGATTTACATTTGAGAGAATTAAATTATCCTGCTGAAATACAGAAACATCATCTAATTTAATAATATTATCAAGAGTCATTGAAATAGAATTAATTAACAGAAATACTATATTCACAAAAGTACGAATTTAAAGTGTGAAAAACTCTAAATTTTAAAACAAGAAATGAACAAACAATTGTTAATTAAAAGATTTATATGCTGAATTTAACATAGGGATAATGAGTATTTTTATTTTTTATAAATAATATCTTTCTACATAAAGATATTATCTTAATTAGCTTAGTTGTTTTTATATATAATAATCAAGAATTAAATTTATGAGAAAAAAAGAACTGTTATTAATATTATTAATAGCAATTTATTCCTCTGTTTTTACTCAAAAAACTGCAATTTATACGCATCAGGATAAAGCATATGACAATGCTTTGGAATTGTTTAACAAACAAAAATATGGTGTTGCACAAAAAATGTTTGAGAAAGTTATCAGTACTTACAAAAATGAAAATACTGATATTAAAACAGATGCTGAATATTTTTCTGCTATTTGTGCAATTGAATTATTTAATGCAGATGCTGAGTATCTGATCTCGAAATTTATTATGTCACACCCCGAAAGTCCACGATTAAAATCAGCTTACTTTCAAATGGGTAAATATCAATACAGAAAAAAAAGATATAAAAAAGCTATAAAATGGTTTGATAATGTAGATACTTATGACTTAAATAATGAACAACTTGCAGAATATAATTTTAAAGTAGCTTATAGCTATTTTATAACTCAAAATTATGAAAAAGCAAATAACTTTTTTTATGAAATAAAAGATATTGAAACTAAATATACTATACCTGCAATTTACTACTATGCTCATATTGCTTATATAAACAAAAATTATGAAACTGCTTTACAGGGATTTACAAAATTGCAAGACAATGAATTGTTTGCTCCAATAGTCCCGTATTATATTACTCAGGTTTACTATTTCCAAAAAAAATACAATGAAATAATTGATTATGCACCTCCCTTATTAAACTCTGCAACAACAAAACGAGCACCAGAAATTGCAAGAATTATTGGCGAAGCATATTTTTGCACACAAAAATATAAAGAAGCAATTCCATATCTTGAAATATATAAAGATAAATCTAAGTATTTTAACAGAGAAGATATTTACCAGTTGGGTTATGCCTACTATAAAACAAATAAATTAAAAAAAGCTTGCGAAAATTTTGAATCAGTAATAAACTCAAAAGACAGTATTACTCAAAGCGCATACTATCATTTAGCAGATTGTTATTTAAAACAAAATCTGAAAGAAAATGCACGAATGGCTTTTTCATCAGCATCAAAAACAGAGTTTTACCCCGAAATAAAAGAAGATGCTATGTTTAATTATGCAAAGCTGACTTACGAAATAACTTATTCCCCATTTAACGATGCCCTTAAAGCTTTTCAAAGATATATTAAATCATATCCCGAATCTGAAAAACTTGATGAAGCCTACACTTACATAAGTAAAGTGTATATGACTACAAAAAACTACAGAGAAGCTATTGAATCACTTGAAAACATAAAGATAATTAGTGATGAAGCCGAGAAAGCATATCAAAAAGTTACTTTTTACAGAGCTTTAGAATTATTTAATGATAATAAATTTAAAGCTGCCATAATTAATTTTGATAAATCGCTGAACAATTCAAAGTATAATCAGTTATTCAAGGCTAAATCTATATATTGGAAAGCTGAATCTTATTATCGTATTGGCAGATATAAGTATGCCATTAAATACTATAACGAATTTTTACTCACAACAGGCGCTTACAACATTTTTGAATATAATATTGCACATTACAATTTGGGATATGCATATTTTAAAGAAAATGATTACAAAGAATCATTAAAATGGTTTAGGAAATATGTTGACCGTAAAAAAATAAAATCTAAAACAGTTGGCGATTCATATAATAGAATAGGCGATTGCTATTTTGTTGCTTCAAAATATAAAGATGCTATGGAATATTACGAAAAAGCTGTTAATGTTAATAAAATTAGTGTTGACTATGCTTTATTTCAACAAGCTTATTGCCATGGTTTAGAAAAAGATTACAATCAAAAAGCTATTTTATTAAACCAATTAATTATCGATCATTCGCGTTCTTCTCTTGTAGATGATGCCTTATATGAGTTAGGGAACAGCTATATTATGATAGAGGAAACCAATATGGCTTTAATTAGTTTCCAAACTCTTGTCGATGATTACTACGAAAGCAGTTATACAAAAAAAGCTTTATTGCAAATTGGCTTGTTATATTATAATAATAATGAATATACAGATGCTATTACCAGCTATAAGAGTGTAATTGCTGAATTTAAAAATTCTAAAGAAGTTGATATCGCTCTATCAAAACTTAAAGATATTTATGTTGATATTGATAAAGTTGATGATTACTTTAAATACGTTGAAAGTTTGGGAGGAATAGCAGATGTTTCTGTTGCCGAACAAGATTCTCTTATATACGCTTCTGCTGAAAAATTATACATGTCGGGTGATTGTGAAAAATCAAAAAACAGATTTAAAAATTACATTGCAAAATTTAGCAACGGAACATACATTACTAATGCACATTTTTATAAAGCTGAATGTGAATATAAAGATGGTAATACCAGCAATGCATTATCATCATATAATTATGTAATTAGCAGAATGCAAAATATATTTACAGAACAGGCATTAGTAAGAGCCTCGGAAATTAATTTAAAATCCCAAAAATATAACGAAGCTCTTGAAAATTACACAAAACTTGAAAAAATTGCAGAATTTAAAAATAATATATCTAATGCCTTAATAGGTAAAATGAGATGTTGGTTTTATCTTGAAAATTATTCTGAAGCAAAAAAATCAGCAATAAAAGTTTTATCAAAAGAGAAAATTCCTGATGAAATTTTTCGCGAAGCTCATTATATAATTGCAAAATCATTCTACAAACAAAATGAATTTGAAGCAGCAATTGATGAATTTTCTATTCTATCGCAAGAATGTAAAAGCATAGAAGGTGCAGAATCAAAATATTTACTTGCAGATATATATTACAAACAAAACGAACTTGAAAAAGCTTCTGAAGAAATTTTTGACTTTAACAAACAAGCTACTTCTCACCAATTTTGGCTAGCTAAAAGTATAATATTACTCTCTGATATTTATGTTAAGAAAAATGATAATTTTCAAGCAAAACATACATTATATAGCATAATAGATAATTATGATAATATAACTGATGGTATTTTAGTTACAGCAAACATAAAACTTGAAAAAATAGTTGAAAGTAATGAAGAAGAAGAACAGTTTGATGATGCAATTGAAGATATTATCAAATTTGGTGAAGAAACAGAACTGTTTGAGGAATAAAAGCCCCTCCTAACCTCCCCAAGGGGAGGGACTAAAGGCTTGAGAAATTTTATGACTATAACCCTGTACAAAGAGTACAGGGTATTAATATTTAATAAATATTATAAAATTTTAAAAAAATGAGAATTCGAATTATTTTATTTATTCAACTGGTATTATTTTCAAATATATTATTTGCCCAGAAAGAAGATATTGATCATAAAGTTAATGTTGTAAAAGCATATAAACCATCAATATCTGATGCCTACAAAATGAATATTTTACCCAAAATAATTGATACAACTAAAATTCAATCTGATTTCAAATATCAAATATATCCTAAAGCATTAAACGTTGATTTTCAATTAGAACCTATTAAACCTGCCAAACTTGAAGGAGAACCTTTAACCAAACTATACAGAACTTTTATTAAACTTGGTTTTGGGAATTATTTCACGCCTCTCGCCGAAATTTACATAAATAAATTACGTTCTAAAAAATCTTCATGGGGAGCTTATTACAATTATTTATCTTCATCAGGTAAATTAAAAATCAGGGATGAAAAAGTTTTTGCAGGTTATAGCGATAATTCTGCCGGTATTTTTGGCAAAAAATTTCTTAGTAGAAGAAGAACACTTGCAGGTGACCTTAATTTCTCAAGAAATGTACTTTATTTTTATGGATACACACCTCATACATACACAATAACCCTTGAACAACAAAGATTCCTTTCGTTTACAACAAATACATCTTTGAAAAATAATTATACCGATTCTTTACATTTGAATTATAAACTTAATTTAGAGATAAAACACTTACAAGATATTAATAATGTAAGTGAAAATGAAGCTAAATTTACAAGTGTAGTTAGCAAGTTTTATAATACAAAATTATTTGGGATTACTACTGATGTTGCATTATTTAGTAATAATCTAATTTACGACACTATAAATTCAGGATTGTTAAATATAAATCCATGGACAAGTATAATAGGTAAAGAATGGCGTATAGAATCAGGGCTGTGTTTTATTGCTGATATTTACAATGATTCTGTTTTCTATCACTTATCTAAAAAAGTACATCTGCAATATAATGTTGTAGATAATTTTTTAATTCCTTTTGTTGGCTATGATGGATACTTGCAAAAAAATAGTTTTAGAAATATTATTTCAGAAAATCAATTTATTAGTCCGGGATTATATGTTAATAGTACTAATCATAAAATTATATTATTTGGCGGTATTAAGGGTAATTTTACTTCAAACATTACTTACAACTTTAAAGGCACATATTCTGTAATTGAAGACATGTATTTTTTTGTTAATGATACAATAAATCATGCCGGAACAGATTTTTTCAAACCGGACAACATACAATTTTTAAACAAATTTAATGTTGTTTACGATGATATAGAATTACTTGTATTACATGGTGAAATTGTTTACAAAAAAAGTGAAAAATTCAATTTAATTTTAAAAGGAAATTATTATGATTATAAACTCACAAACGAATTACAAGCTTGGAATAAACCGGAATTTGACATCAGTTTAATAACTAAATACAAGCTAAGAAATAAAATAGAATTAAATGTTAATGTATTTGCAATAGGAAGCAGATATTCAAAAACTTTTGACAACACAGATGGGTTTAAGCTTGAGCCTTATTTAGATGCAAATTTGGGAATTGAATATAGATATACAAAAATACTTTCCGCATTTTTAAACTTTAATAATATTGCAGGAACAAAAGATAACTTATTATGGTACGGCTACCCTGTACAACGATTTAATATTATGTTTGGACTTACTTATGCACTTTAATATTTTTAAAAAATCATTGTTAATATAATTGTTCATAAATATACTGATTTTTATAGGTTTTAAGTAGCTTTCAAAACTCCTTTTTTAGTAAATTTGTTTATTAATTTAAATCATAAATTTATATATATAAATCATTGTTAATGAGTAATATAGAAAAAAACGGGTACGATGCGGATAGCATACAGGTTTTAGAAGGATTGGAAGCTGTAAGAAAACGCCCTGCAATGTATATTGGAGATATAAGTAGCAGGGGATTACATCATTTAGTTTACGAAGTTGTTGATAATTCTATTGATGAAGCTCTTGTTGGGCATTGTGAAAATATTGAAGTAATAATCAATGAAGATGGCTCTATTACTGTAATAGATGATGGTAGAGGTATTCCTGTTGAATTACATGAAAAAGAAAACAGGTCTGCATTAGAAGTTGTGATGACACTTCTACACGCTGGAGGTAAATTTGATAAAGATTCATATAAAGTTTCTGGAGGATTACATGGTGTTGGGGTTTCATGTGTAAATGCATTATCATCTAAATTAATTGCAACAATTCATCGTGATGGAAAAATTTATGAACAAGAATATTCAATTGGAAAACCATTGGCAGATGTTAAAGAAATAGGCAAAACAGATAAAACAGGTACTACTATTTATTTTATGCCCGATAAGTCAATCTTTAATACTACTGAATATAAATTTGACATTATTGCAACCCGACTAAGAGAACTGGCTTTTTTAAATAAAGGGATCCATCTTTCTGTTGAAGATAAAAGAATAGATGAAAATACTAATGGAGAAATAAGAAAAGAAATATTTTATTCTGAACAAGGCTTAAGTGAATTTGTTGATTATCTTGATGTAACTCGCGAAAGATTAATCGAAAATATTATTCATGTTGAAACAACTAAAAATGATATTCCTGTTGAAATTGCTCTTCAATATAATACTTCATTTTCTGAAAATGTTCATTCTTACGTAAACAGCATTAACACACACGAAGGAGGTACTCATCTTTCCGGATTTAGAAGAGGACTGACACGTACTTTAAAATCTTATGCCGAAAAATCAGGGATGACATCAAAACTTAAATTTGATATTAACGGCGATGATTTTAGAGAAGGTTTAACTGCTATAATTTCCGTGAAAGTTCAAGAACCGCAATTTGAAGGACAAACAAAAACAAAACTTGGTAATTCAGAAGTTATGGGAGCAGTTGACCAAGCTGTAAATGCCTTACTGACAAATTATCTTGAAGAGCATCCAAAAGATGCACGTATTATTGTTCAAAAAGTAATATTAGCTGCACAAGCCAGACATGCCGCCAGAAAAGCCAGAGAATTAATTCAAAGAAAAACTATACTTTCGGGTGCAGGATTACCCGGAAAATTAGCAGACTGTTCAGAAAAAGATCCTGCTTTATGCGAAGTATATCTTGTTGAGGGTGATTCTGCAGGGGGAACAGCAAAACAAGGACGTAATAGAAAATATCAAGCTATTATGCCACTACGCGGAAAAATATTAAATGTTGAAAAAGCTATGCAACATAAAATATTTGAGAACGAAGAAATAAAAAATATTTTCATTGCTCTTGGAGTAACTATTGGAACAGAAGAGGATAGTAAAGCAATTAATCTTGAAAAACTAAGGTATCATAAAGTAATAATTATGACTGATGCAGATATTGATGGAAGTCATATTACTACACTTATAATGACTTTTTTCTTTCGCTATATGAAAGAAATGATACAAAATGGATATTTATATATTGCAACTCCCCCACTCTACCTTGTTAAGCGCGGTAAAGAACAACGATATTGTTGGAACGATGAAGAAAGAGATAATTTTGTATCTGAATTTGGCAAAGGAAACGATTCCGGTGTTCATATTCAACGTTACAAAGGTTTGGGAGAAATGAATGCTGAACAATTATGGGAAACTACAATGGACCCTGAAAGACGTACATTACGACAAGTTACAATTAACAATGCAGCAGAAGCTGACAGAATTTTTTCTATGCTTATGGGTGATGAAGTTCCTCCAAGAAGAGAATTTATTGAAAAAAATGCAAAATATGCCAATATTGATGCATAGAATTACAAAAAACCTTTTCTTGTTTTTGTAAAACTCTCATTACCAGACAAAAAAATAATGAGCCTCTTAATTGGATAATTAAGAGGTTTTTACATTTTGTATGTTAACAACATTTCTTGAATAACATCTTAAATATTTCCAAATTTGTACCTATAAAAAATTAGATGAAAAATATATCAAAATACATTAACAAACTGTTATATCTGAATGATTGTGTAATAATTCCCGGTCTTGGTGGATTTGTTACAAATTATATGCCTGCAGAAATAAATGAAGAGCAAAATTTTTTCTATCCGCCTACAAAACAAATATTATTTAATAAAAAACTTAATACTAATGACGGCTTACTAATAAATGCTGTTGCAAAATCAGAAAATACTGATTATAATGCAGCAAAAAAATATGTTTCCGAATTTGTTCAAGATATATTTACAAAACTGGAAAATGATAATTTATATATTTTCAAAGATTTAGGAACTCTTACTTTTGATACTCACAAAAATTTAATTTTTGAACCTGATACTAACAGTAATCTTTTAGCAGATGCATACGGGTTATGCACTTTCCATTTTCCAAAAATTGAAACTAAAGAACCTGTAAAACAATTAAAAGAAAAATTCAAAGATAAAGAAGCTGTTAAGCAAGTTTTAAAACAACCAATTACCAAACGCATTGTTATAGGAATTCCATTAGTATTAGCCTTATTGATTTTACCTTTTAAAACTAACATATTTGAATATAGCAATGTTAATAAAACAAATATTTCATCAGGTCTTATATCTTCTAATAATAATTTAGACAATGAAATTAATAATTTAACAAAGAAAGAAAACGCTTTACTATATGTTGAACCTTCTGAATTTGAAAACAACACACAAAACAATGTAAATGGAAACAATAATACAACAATTGACAGTTCTGAATCTATTAAAACTATTGAAAATAAAAAGGCTGTTGAAACAAAAAGCAATGATAGTTATTTTATTATTGCAGGAAGTTTTGCCGAACAAGAACGAGCTGAAATATTTTGTAAAAATATGACGCAAAAAGATTATGAGCCAGTAATTCTTGAACGAAAAAATGGACGATTAAGAGTTTCTATCAAATCATTTAGTAAAAAAACGGAAGCTGTAAATGCTCTAAATAATTACCGTAATAATTCTGATCTTCCTTTATGGCTGTTAACACAATAATTTAAAATTATATATCAATTTAATTTTAAGGTTCTATGTTAAATATAATGGATAATCAAATTTGCCACAGATTCGCAGATAAAATAAATAATTTTAGGTAATGATATACTAATTTACACTAAATAGTTATTGCAAGTATTAATTTTATTACTGACAACGTTCTTTTATTGTTTCGTAAACATCTGTATTTCCCAATTCTCCTGCCATTCTTAAATCTTCACAGCCAATATCGTTAAGTCCTAAATTTAATCTACAGATTCCTCTATAGTAAAAAATTTTATATTTAATATCTTCATCATTTATTGTTCTATTAAAATCAATAATAGCTCCCTTAAAGTCTTTTAAATTCATTTTTGCACAACCACGATAATAATAGATATGACTATAGCTATGCTGTAATGAATAACTTTTTTTCATTACAATATATTCTTCGCCAAATTTAATCATTCTATTTCCATAAATGAAAAAATTATTCACATTATGAGGACAGTTTTTTAATGATTTAGTAAGGTCGATAATTGCTCCAGTAAAATCTTCTGTATACAATTTACATGTTCCTCTAAGAAAATATGTGTAATCTTTAGAAACACTTACTGTATCTTCTCCCGAATAATATGATGCAATATTTAATGCTTTATTATATTCTATAATCGCTCCTGCGTAATCTTCATTTTCATATTTTATATCACCCTCTGCTTCATACTTATTTTGAGCGACACAATAAAAAGTACTTGCTACAATAATGAATGTGATAAATATATGTTTCATAATAATAGATTTAATTCAATATATAATTTAGTCTTTTTCAGGTGGCACATTTAATAATCCTTTCAGTTTCTTGTCAAATGGATTTAATAATTTTTTGATTGGCTTCTTACCTTTATTTAATTCTTTTGGTGCTGACTGCTGTGCTAATTCCTTTCTAATTTCGGGAGAATCTAATTCTTTATAATTTTTATGTGTTACCACTTTTTTCCCTGTTTGTTTTTCTATCTTTTTAATTGCTTCTTTTGTAATATTTCCTGCAATATGTACAGCTTTTCTTGTTTCAACAAAACCATCTGCATTTGTTTCTTTTAATATTTCAGTAGTAGTTGCTTCGTTAAAGATAACTGTAGCAAGTTCAAGAGGTGTCATATTATCACGCAAACTATCATTCTTAGTTAAATTCTTATGTTTTTTATATTCATACGTATTAAATTCAGCCCATGATTTATACATTTCATCTGTCAAAATAGCATATTCATATTTCTCTTTTATTCCACTCTCTTGGAGTGTGTCTGTAAAACTATTTCTTGTTTCTATACCTACTGTTCTTGTTTGTATCCATTCGGGATTATGACCTTTTGCAACATAATATCCCTTTGCTCTTTCTATTGCTTTTGCAGGTTGCTCAATTTCGTCTAACCTTTCCTTTCCTATACGAGCCAACCAACGTTTAAATGGTTCTGCTTTTTTAGATGGTATAGATTGAATTATGCGAAACATTGTTTCTGTATCCGCAACATCAGTTATCCTTTTTTTCCCATCTTTAGCTAACAATTTCAACTGTACGATATTTTCGTACGGTTGAAATCCATTACTTTCTAATTGTATTTTTAAATCACTCCAATATCTCTTTGGTGTACTACTTTCGCTTAAAACTCCAATAATATCAATAACAGAAAAATACCACTCTCCATCTATTGTGATTCTTCTTATTTCCTTATCTTCAAATATTGCTATTTTATTAGACTCTTGTTTTTTCTTCTTTTTACTCATGTCCTATTAATTGTTTGTATGTTAATCTTCCAACAATATTTCCCAAAATTAAATCAAATCTTTCAGAAGTATTGCTTTTTCTTGTATTAAATCTTAATGAATATTCGTCAATATAGCTTTGTAGGTGTTCTTTGCTTACCCAATGGTATATCCCATTAATACCTCGTTTTAAGTGCGACCAAAAACATTCTATATTGTTTGTGTGAGCCATAAAATCAACATATTGTTTAGCCCCATGATTAACTATTGTATGACTATAATTGTCGTTTAATCCCCTGTATGACCTCCATTCGTCTGTTGAAATCATTGAGCCAATTTCTACATTCTCATATATAATAGACTTTAATGTTTCTCCTGATACATCGTCTACTTTTTCAGCGATAACATTTCCTTTGCGTTCAATCATTCCAAATACAGCAGTTTTGTCTTTTGTATTTCTTCCCTGTGTTCCTTTTGACTTTTTGCATAAATGTTTGTTTTTAGCCTTACCACCGATGTACGTTTCATCTGCTTCTATATGATTTGATAATTCCTTTTTAAAATTAGGATGGTTAAAGGCATATCGTAATCTATGTAATAAGAACCATGCAGTCTTTTGTGTTGTTCCAATATCTTTAGCTAATTGATGTGATGATACGCCTTTTTTGTGAGAGGAAAATACATACAGAGCCATAAACCATTTTTGTAAAGGTATTTTAGTATCTTCAAAAACAGTTCTTGTTTTAACGTTAAAGTATTTGCCTGTGTTCTTACACTTGTATCTATTATTCTTACATTTGTAAACTTTAGATGTTTCATCAAATGGAGAAATAATATCGCCATTCCATCTTAGTTCTTCTAAATGATTAATACATGCTTGTTCATCAGGAAAAACTTCGATTAGGTCTAAAATGCTTTTAAATTTTTGTATCATCATTTAATGTTTTAAATTTGTATGGTATAAAAGTAATACTTTATTTACACTAAAACAAGCATTTTGTGTAAAAGTTATTAACAATTGGTGTAAATATGTATATCATTGCCTAATTTTATTATCTGTGAATCTGTGGCTTTTTAATTTCTTTACCCGCAGAACCAATTTTAATATTTAACTTTGACACACATTTTAAAAAAAACATATGTTTAAAATTTCAATAATAATATCAATAATTGCCTTAATCTCTTCATGTAACGAAAAACTTGGAGAAGAAATTAAAGGCAGATACCCAAATGGAACACCTATAAAAGTTAACTATTTTAAGTGGGTTGGAAATGATAAAATAGTAGTTAAAGAAATTAGATATTACCAGAACGGAGAAAAAGAAATTGAAGGCGAGTATAAAAATGGGGGAAAACATGGGAAATGGACATATTGGTATAATAACGGAAAAAAATGGAGTGAAGGAACTTTCAAAAACGATTTAAGCGATGGACATTTCACTATATGGTATAAAAGCGGAAAAAGAAACTATGAAGCTGAATACAAAGAAGGAAAGCCAAATGGCAAATGGATTTTTTATGATAATGATGATGTAAAATACAAAGAAGTTATTTTTGATATGGGAGAAAAAATTGAAGAAAAAAATCTATGATAAATTGTAGTAAATATATTTATCTACTAACATTATACATTTTAATTTAAAACAACTTTTTTACCCATTCTTCCCTTTTAACATTAGAGCAAAAGGAACTGCTCCAAAAGCAACAAATGCCGATATCTCGAAAGTAAGCTGTAAACCAATAACATCGGAAATAAAACCCACTAATAATGCGGCAACAGAACTACCAATAAAATTGATCATCATATACATGCCGTTGATAAAAGATGGTCGGTCAGATTTATTATCCATTACAAGAGCAAGAATAATCGGTGAAGTAGCAAAAATAAAAAAACCAAGAAGAATTAATAATGGGAATATCATATAACCTTCACTTTGTGTGAAAAACCACATTAGTAAAGGTGTAAGTACAGAAACAAATACAAGCAAACGTTTGCGTCCAACAATATCAGATAACCAGCCTGCCAAAAAAGTGCCGGCAACTCCGGCAACTTCTAGCACTGATAAAGATATACCAGAAAACCATAATGTCTCTCCTTGATTATCTAAATATACAGGTAAAAATATTGTTAATGCAGATTTTAGTATTGCTCTGAAAAATGTAATTCCTAATATTATCAGTAATAACGGAAGAAATTGTTTTATAGTTTTTGATATCAAGCTTGGATTATTTGTTTTTTTTATATCATCCGATACTTTGATTTTTCTTAATCTGAAATATAACAAAACTGAAGCTACCAAACCAAAAGGAATAAGTCGATAAGAATGTTCAAATCCCCATAAAGAAATACATCCAAGAATAATTAACGGACCAAGAGAACGAGCAAGTTCTCCGCCAATCATATAAAAACTCATTCCCAATCCAATTTTACTACCCGAAACTTCTTTTACCATCACAGGAGAAGGAACATGAAAAAGTGCAGAGCTAATACCTACCATGAATAATAGTATTGCAAGAAAAGTATAACTTGGCACAACACCAAGTAAACTCATAAGTATAGCAGTAATTGCCGGTGTAAATATTACAAAATATCTTACTTGCAATTTATCGGCAACTAACCCAATAAGAGGCATAAAAATTGAAGGAGAACGTTGTATAAATGTTAAAACACCAACCAAAAAATAATTTATTTTAAGTCTTTCTATTAAAATTGGCAATACGGGAGCAAGAAAAGCAGAATAAACGTCATGTGAAAAATGAGCAAAAGCTAATGTAATTACATTATTTGTTTGAAATTTTTTACTCATTTTAATTATTTTATATTGATACAAAAGTACAATAATTTATACCTTTGAAGTTTAAAATTTGATATAACAATTTATAATATGACATTAATAAAATCTATTTCGGGAATTAGAGGAACAATTGGAGGAGAACAGGATAATAATTTAACACCTTTAGATATTGTTAAATTTGTTTCAGCATTTTCTGTATTAATTAAACAAAATAAAGCAAAAGGTAAAAAACATAAAATTGTAGTGGGCAGAGATGCAAGAATTTCAGGCAATATGGTTAATAATATTGTAACAGGTTCACTTAACGGAATGGGTATTGATGTTATAAACCTTGGCATGGCAACTACCCCTACCGTTGAAATAGCTGTAGTAAAAGAAAAAGCTGATGGAGGCATTATTTTAACAGCAAGTCATAATCCAAAACAATGGAATGCACTTAAACTATTAAACAACAAGGGAGAATTTATATCTGCTGCCAATGGACAGGAACTTATAAACATTGTTAATGAATGCAAATACAAATTTGCAGATGTTGATGATCTGGGTTGTATTACGAATAATAATACATACGACGATATTCATATTAAAAGTATTATTGATTTAGATTTAGTAGATACAAAGTCTATAGCCAATGCTAATTTTACAATTGCCATTGATGCAATAAATTCTGTTGGCGGAATTATAATACCAAAACTACTAAAAGCATTAGGGGTAAAAAACATCATTGAATTATATTGCGAGCCAAACGGTATTTTTTCACACAATCCTGAACCATTACCGGAAAATTTAACAGAAATATCAAATATAGTTAAAGAAAAAAAGGCTGATGTAGGATTTGTTGTGGACCCTGATGTAGATCGTCTGGCGATTATTAATGAAGACGGCTCAATGTTTGGCGAAGAATATACACTTGTAGCAATAGCCGATTATGTTTTGCAGAACAAAAAAGGAAATACTGTTTCAAATATGTCATCCACACAGGCATTAAGAGATATTACTTTAAAATATGGAAGTAAATATGAGGCTTCTGCAGTAGGAGAAGTTAATGTTGTTGAAAAAATGAAAAAGATTGGTGCAGTAATTGGCGGAGAAGGTAATGGTGGAATAATTTATCCTGAACTTCATTATGGCAGAGATGCTTTGGTTGGTATTGCATTGTTTCTATCGTTTCTTGCTAAAGAAAAAATAAAGTGTTCGGAATTAAGAGCTAAATATCCACAATATTATATTTCCAAAAATAAAATACAACTTTCATCGGATGATAACATCGAAGCTGTTTTTAATACCATTCATGCAAAGTATAAAGATTACGAAACCTCAACAATAGACGGATTGAAAATAATAATGAATAATGAATGGGTTCATTTAAGAAAATCTAATACAGAGCCTATTATCAGGGTTTATGCAGAAAGCAAATCGAAACATGACGCCGACAATCTTTCAGCATCCATTATTGAAAAGATTAAAACAATATTATAAAATCTATCTTATTATTGTAACTGCACCCGCTTCTGAATGTTCTACTCCAGTAACATCTTTGAATTTACAGAGCCATGTATAGGTTCCTAGCTGACATTCGCTACTTTTACCTTGAACATTGCCATTCCATTTTGCATTAGGGTCATCGGCTTCAAATATCACTTCTCCCCATCTGTCATATATTATTAGATTGAAATTTCTTTCATCAATTCCATGTCCAACTACAAAAAACTCATCATTTATCAAGTCTCCATCAGGTGAAAATGCTGTAGGAGCATAAAAAGTGTATTCATCTTTTATTCTGACTTCAAGGAATACTGTATCTTTACATCCTTTATCACTTTCTACTCTTAATTCAACAATATATGTTTGTTCAATCGGAGCATAAATATGCTTTGGATTTTCTGCTAATGATGAATCTCCATCTCCAAAAAACCAATGATAATCTACAGCTCCAATTGTCAAATTATTAAAATAAATAACTGGCTTGATTACACTCGCTATTTCAGGGTCGGGTTCAAATTTGGCAACAGGTTTTGGGTAAACAGTTATTAGATCTTCAACAACATCAACATTTATACAACCATTAGTATCGGTTACTGTTAGTGTAATATCATAAACACCGGATTCTTCAAATATATGAGTTGGGTTTTTCTCACTTGATGTATTATATGAATTTTCATCATCAAAATTCCAGTTATACGTTTGACCTATATCAGAACTGCTTTCAATAAATTGCACTGTAAATGGTTGGCAACCTGCTGTTATGTCAGGGGCAAAGCTGTTTGGCGGCATTGGTAAGACAATAATACTCACTGTTCCAAAATCTGTAGGTGAACCACAATCATCACTTACTGTAACTGTATATGATAAACTTTGTGTTGGATAATCGGTATATGGTGAATTTATTATAGTTGTATTATCTAATGTATAAATATAATTACCATTTCCTCCTGTTACCACAACTGAAACGGTTACTGGTTCACCCGGACAAATTTTGTCAACATCGGAAATAACTACAATACTAATTGGTAGGTAAACATTTACGGTTACACAATAATTATTACTTATACATCCATGAGAGTCTTCAGCATGCATACAATATTGTGTTGTTATTGTTGGTGATACGTTAATACTTTGAGTATTTCCTCCATTACTCCAGTGAAAAGTATAACCGGGAGTTCCTCCTGTTGCTGCTGCGTTTAGTGTTGCTGTTTCACCAATACATATCCACATATCTGCGTTGGTACTTGCCACTACTCTGTCCGGTTCATTAACTGTCATATTTGTGGCAAAACTGCACCCATTGTTATCTGTAACTATTACCGTATAAGTTCCTGCTGAAATATTTACAGCACTAGACACCATGTCTCCATTGCTCCATAAATATGTATATGGAGGTGTTCCGTTTGCAACATTTACCGTAGCTATACCATCTGAACCTTCAAAACAAGTTGTTGGAGAAGTTGAAGTAGTGTAAGTTAGTTGTGTCGGTTCATTAATTGTAATACAATCAGAAATTGTGCATAAATTTGCATCGGTAACTGTAACACAATATGTTCCAACAGAAGCATAATCAATATCTTCAGTAATTTGACTATTACTCCAAGAAAAACCATAAGACGGAGTCCCGCCTGTAACAGTAAGGTCAATAGTTCCATCAGAGCCACCAAAACAAAGGACATCAGTTCCGAACAATGTAATAAATAGAGGATTAGTTGGTTCAGAAATAGTTACAGAAGATATTGATGTACACCCATTATCATCAATAACTGTTACGCTATATATGCCTCCACCTAAATTTGTTGCAGTTGGAGTTGTTTGACCTCCTGTATTTGCATCCCACAAATATGTATGGTTACCCGTACCACCTTGAGCAATAACTGTTGCAGAGCCATCGCTTTGTCCAAAACAAAGAACATCAATATGAGTTACGGAAGACGTTAGTTGTGTAGGTTCAGTAATCAAAGCATTGTCAGTACCAATACATCCATGAACATTTGTAAATGTTACATTGTAAGTACCGGGACAAAGATTTATTGCAATTTCAGTTATTTGGCTTGCCGGATCATCCCATAAATATATATATGGTATTCCTGTCCCATTTGGAGATGCAGCAATTTCACCATTACAAAAACCATAACATGTAATATTTGTTGGCGTAAGAGTAACAATTGGATTTGGATTAACAGTTATTTGTATTGTGCTGTCTCCGGTACAACCACTATCATCAATATAAAGTGAAATATCATATGTACCGGCAAATGCCCATGTTACAGTGTAAGGTCCTTGTGTATTTCCTGAATTTGGTGTACCATTTGTGAATGTCCAAGTATATGTAGCATTAACACCTGCCGTATCAGTATATGTAAAAGTAATAGGATCGCCTATACAAACACTATTATCTGATGCAGAAAATCCTGTACCAATATCGGGAATTACTATTAATGTCATTGAAAGAATTGTGTCAGGTTGACAAAGTTGTGTTATAGTTACTGTATAAATAGTAGTAATAGCAGGAGTTTCTGTAATACTTGAAATAGTATCCCCTGTACTCCATGTGTATGTTATATATGTTGGGTCAATTAGAGGATTAACTGTTGTTGAAATTGTAAATGAATTGTTGGCACAAATTTGATCATCAGGTGTTATTGTAGGATTTAGGTCAAAATTATCAAATATCCATATTGTATCACTGGTTGTTGTAATACTGCAAGGACAACCATTTGACAATGAAAATACTATATATTCGACACCTTCAGTAATATTGTCAAAAATTGCAGAATAATATAAGGTATCTGTTATTTGTCCGGCAGGTATCCAAAAAGTAGATTGGAAATTGGTTAAATCTGTAGCGGTATCAGCTGTACCTGAGATAATTAAATCAACAAGAATTGAATCTGTTGAAGTTGTATCAAGTACAGTAAATACCCAATAGCTTTCGCAACCTTCAACAATTTCATCTTGATTTCCGTTAGGATTAACATGATTCATAGAAACCTGCCCACCTGAAGTAAAGCTACCCTCTTCAAAGAATACATAAGTATTTAAAATTTGATCTCCTGCATCTGCAATAATAAATTTAATATGATAGGTTTCACATGGAATTAATCCTGCCATTGTAGCAGTAAGCGGAGTAGTATAACCTTGTACATTAAAATTTTGATTTGGTATTTGATCTAAATAATTAGCTGTATTAGTTGCAGTACATGCAGAAGTTCCATTATTTATACTTGTAATAGTTACCGGTACTGTTGTACCCGGAAGCACTGCAACATTTATTGAATTTCCTGTATAAGGTCCGGTAATTCCCGGGCCGCTAACAAGAAAAGCAAATATATCATTAAACATAGAACATTCAAATCCATCATATTCTTCTGATGCAAATACAAATACAAATTCTGTTGTATCTGAACTTGGAACAAAATCAAATTCTAAAATTGAAACATCTTCAACATTAGTTACTAAACCACCGGTATAACCAGAATTTGTTAACACACTATTAACTAAAGTCAATAAATCTGTTTCAATAGATGGTTGAGAAGTAACCCAACCAAGTGCATCTATTCCTGGGGCGCCACTAACATCTGCTGCTTCTCCACTTGACATAACTAAACCTGATTGCATACCTAAAATGGTACCATTTGTAAAATATCCAATACTTGCAGGATCTCCATCAAATTGAACATTAAATGCTTCAAGACAACCTGTAATTAATATGTCTTCAATTAATTGCTGAGGTGTATAAATATTAGGGTCAACTACCAGTTGAGGTGGAGGTTCAAAAGCACATATATTCATTGTACCGGGATTATCATTGTTTTGTTCCCAAACTCTTACCCAAACGGTTTGTCCCGCCAGTCCATTTGCAGGAGTAATAATTAACTGAAATGGCATTGCCCATGGCTCATCACATAATATTTCAGTGATATTGTTACAATCAGGACCTGAATATATTGCCATTCCTGCATCAGTAACAGTTCCCACAGCTAATTCAACCGTTAACCAACCGGATGCAGGAACAATCATCTCAAACCAAATATCACCACCCATATAACTCCATGCACAAATTGGATCTGGTATTGTAGAATTTGTAGCACCTACATTAGTATAAGTTGAATAATTGCAAGTTGAATCTACACTTAGTACTTCAGCTGAACATGGGTCATTATTAGTTGGTGGTGGTGGTGGAACATAACAATTTCCTGTACATGATATATTTATTTCAAATCCTGGATAAGTTACAGAGCCATCGGAATGAAAATATAAAGTAATACATGAAGCTGAAGAAACTATGTTTGGAGGAATTACACTTCCGTTTAAAGTAATTAAAAGAGGAGCAGTTGTAGATGGACCATCATAAACATACAAATAATCATATCCTGATTCCGTGTTATAGCTCACAAAACTAAGTTCCATACAATCAGTTGTACCTGAACAAAATGTAATGGTGTAATCTTCACTATTGGAGTAATCGCCTATTGACCCTCCACTATCATACAATGTGGCGTTGCATGTAGTATGTGTTGACCCGTTATTAGCTGCATCTAAATTAAATGTTTGCGAAAAAACAAAATTATTCACAAACAATAATAATAGAATAATATTAAAACGTATCATAGGTTATTTTCTGTTTAACAAATTATTATGCTTTTATTTTTAAGACTCCAAAAAAGCAAAAAAGTTGCTTTAAAAATACACAAAAATAGTATAAATATTCATACGTAGTGAATACGTTTAGATGGATACGCCCTAACAGCCTGAATGCTTGACGGATAAATATTTACTTATAGAAGATATAATTCGCAAAAATTTAAATAAATTATAATTTATTTTATTTTCAAATAAAAAAGGGAGTTAGAACCAAGGGTGGTCGGAAGAAATTCCGACCACTTTTTTTATGTTTCAAAGAAGGC
>CAYTAU010000073.1:0-19969 GCA_964435855.1 uncultured Bacteroidales bacterium
AGAATAAAGATAGGAAATATTTTTTAATCCACCCTAATGTTATTATGATCCATAATAATACCCTTTATTGTATTTTCAATAGGATTAGTTTTTATTTCAAAAAAAGTCTATGATTAAAAAACCCGCTGGTGCGCGAATTTTTCCCGAAATACGCATGTCTGCTATCTGTCTTATAGCTACAGTTTTAAAAGCCCCTCTTTGCCTTCCCAAAGGGGAGGAACTAAACATTTAGCAAAAAATACATTATTTTGATATGTATTCCAAATTGTTATTCTTGTAACTACTACTATTTCATTTCTTCCTTGTGGTATATTTATTTAATAATAGTAATATTATCTAATATACCTATTTTTGGTAATAGTTATTTAATTTCTTACAAATAACCATTTAATTGAGTGATACACTCCCATCCCTAAATATCCTAATATTCCTAGTTTTTTCTTTTCATTCAGTTTTATTGTAATTGTAGAAAATTCTGATAAATGGCTTATTCTATTCATTTTTCCTTTTAAAATATCAATTGTATTATTTAATCTTTCGAGTTCTTTTTCAACTTTTAATGTTGCTGTAACATTTTCTGCTTTTACTAATAATTCTAAATATCTATCTCTTGCTTTTTCTGCATTTTCAAGTCTTATTTTATTGTCTAAATATTCTTCTGTAACATCTTGCCCTGTTAAACTTTTACTTTGAATTTTTCCTAATGCGGATATTTCTTCAATTGCTTCATTCAATTTGTCACTTTTAACTCGAATTATTGTTTCATAGGTTCCTAATTTATTTACATATCCATTATATTTTTTGGCAATTTTTTCAATATGAGAATTTACAGTATCAGGATTAATTACTCTAATATTCAAAAATGCAGAAAAAATAATTTTTCTATCAATAGTTTCATTATTAATAAATTCATTATTACTGTTAGCTAATAAACCTGAATTTGGTGAATCAAGAAATCTAACACTCCTATAAGAGCCTCTTCCATTATTATAACTTGAACAACTTATAAGAAATACACTTAAAGTTAAGATAAACAATTGTAATTTTTTCATAATCTGTATTTTTTAAATTATTGACAATAATTTTGTATATGTAAATGTGATGTTGTTTCACATATAACTAAATCCTGTTTATTTAAACACTGAACAAATATAATGTATTTTGGTATGTTTTCCTAATTGTTATAGCTTGGTTTTTGTGTCAATATTTTTGCACTCTATTTCAGTTTGAATTCAACTTTCATTTCGTACCGCAGTTTCATTTTTTTAAAATTAGGAGCTGAAGAATTATTACCTTCAATATTCATTGCTGTTTGGCTCACCATATTGCTGTTGCTATATTCGTTTGAATAATAACCATAATAATTATTATAATTATTTTCAACTTCTTTAATAAGCAATGCTTCGCCTAACTCTTCGCCTATACTTTTTGCTAAATAATTGGCTTTGGCTTTGCTGGCAATCAGTGCTTTGGTTTTTACTTCTTTGCGTAATTGTTCAATGTCGCTATGTGAGGTTTTATTAATATTGAAGTTTTCTATTGCTTTTTCATTTAAGTTTTCAACTATATTATCCAATTTATCGGGTGAACTAACTTTTATAATATATGAAATAGAACCCATGAAATCAGGTTCAGATTTGCGTCTTCTATACCAATAATAATCCCACCTCTCATTTCCTGTATAACTTGATATGCTAATGTTACTGTCAGCAATACCCGCTTCTTTGCAGAGTGCAAGAAATTCAGTTTTAATACTTTCTAATTTTACTTTTTTCCTTGAGGCGTTCAGATATTCTTTTAGTGTGAAGGTCATGTAAATTTCATTGGGAACAAATTCCATCTCGGCACTGCCTGTAACTTCAATTTTCTTAGGCAATTCTGTTTTGTTATCTCTTCTATTGCAGGAAATCAAAATTGCCGAAATACATATGGCAAGTAGTCCAATTAATATTTTAGTTTTCATATTCATTTATTTATACTATTTAGTCCGTTTTTTTAGGTGGTATCTGTTTCCACTATTGATTTATATATTACAGATTTTTCAAGTAGCCAAAAACTGTTGATAGTTATAAATATGAACACTATTTATTTTTAACTTACCAATAACTCTGTAATAAGCGAAACTATGCAAAAACTTAGTAATAAAAAAAATATTTTATATATTTTAAGAATATTATTATGTTTTTAAGTTTTTTTAACACTTTCGTTTTTGGGTACTTATATGCATAAAAAAAAGATTGTACTTATTGCCAGCTATGCAATAAGCGAAACTATGCGAATAACATTATTTTGGTTTGTTTTCCTAATTGTTATTGACCCCTCTTTAATTCTCTCCGCCTAAAGCGGAAGAAAGTCCTCCTTTTAGGAGGATTTAGTAGGTCATTACTGTTTAATTATGTTTGTTAATGACAAAGCGCCGTGTGCGGTGTTAGCAAAACATGGTCGTTTTAGACTTTGTTATGCACATGTTAATAATTAGTTCTATTATTGTATTTTCCATCTGGTTTCTCTCCACTCTTTTTGTTCTTCTTTAGAAAGGAATGTCCAAGCTACAATTCGGCTAGATTTATTCCCTGTTCCCATGGGAATTGTTTTGATCTGATTAGCTTCAATTTTTTTCAATGATTTATAAATTCCTTTTAGATTAGATTGTTTTGATACTAAAGTTGAAAACCAATAACAGTTTTTAGAGAATTTTTTACTTTCTCTAATCATATTATGAATAAACTTATATTCTCCACCATCACATATAAGTTCATTGCTAATTCCTGCAAAATTGAGTTTAGGTGTTTTTACTTTTTTTCCTGACAGATTCTTAACTTTTCTTCGAGTTCCTTTTTGAGCTTCTACAGAAGAAGGATGATAAGGAGGATTACATATAGATAAATCAATTTTATCTTCTCTGCCTATTATCCCGTAAAAATAATCTTTTGGATTTTCTTGCAGTCTACACTCAATCTTACCCTTAAGTGATAAATTAGATTTGATAATATTCTTTGCTGATTCAATCGATTTTGGATCAATATCAGACCCAATAAATTTCCAATCATATTCTGTAACTCCAATTATAGGGTAAATACAATTAGCCCCAACACCAATATCAAAACAAGTAATTTTATCACCAGTTGGAATTGCACCAAAATTATTTTCGCATAATAAATCAGCAATATGGTGAATGTAATCTGCTCTTCCGGGTATTGGAGGACATAAATTTTCATCAGGGAATTCCCAATTCTTTATTCCGTAATAATGGTTTAGCAATGCTTTGTTTAGGATTTTTACAGCAATAGGATTTGAAAAATCTATTGAATCCTCCCCATATTTATTAGGCTTTACATAATTTATCAATTCAGGATTAGAGGTCATTAATGCACTTAAATCATATCTTTCTCGATTTTTGTTTCGAGAATGCAGCCTTGTTTTTTCTTGTTGACTTTTTTCTGATAACATAATTTACCGTGGTTTCTTATATGTATTTTTGAATATCCCCATTCCTTAATTTCTTAATTGCACATAACGATTTGAATAAACACCTGTTTTAATAACGTTAATTTGTTGTTGCCCAAGGTAACTACTTTAACACATTTTCTTATTACCTGTTACCATATATTTTGCTTTATAACAATCCAAGCGTAAGTAGCTGTACCAGTTTGCATACACATTTCAGCATAAGAATTATTGCTATCTGCCCTGTATCGTAATGTCCCAACTTTTTCAGCACTTGCTGCATCACTGTCGTCTGCTATTTGTACTCCTCCATTAACTTGCAATTTTGATTTAGGATCTGATAAACCAATCCCTATATTACCAATACTTGATATTCTAAGTCTTTCAGAAGCACCTCCACTATATGTATAAAACCGTAATCCTATATTTCCATTAGCTTCTGTTATTGCTTCAATTCTGGCTACCTCTGCATCAGTACTTTGTACAAAAGTAATTCCAATAGCTTGACCGGGAACACTCATAATATTAGAAGTCTGGAGTTTTAATAGATTACCACTATCTCCATAAACCTGCAATTTTGTATTTGGGGCAGTTGTACCAATTCCAACATTTCCACTTCCTTTAATTCTCATAGATTCGTTCTGTACATTGCCGTCTGTAGTAGTAAAAGCTAAATCCTGATCAGAACCACCTGGTGCTATAGATGTTATTTTGGCAGGAAAAGAAGAACGGGCAGCTGATAATTCTATTGCCACATTATCACCAACTCCATTTGCCAAATTTAATACTCTGAATGCAGAAGCTCCACCAGAAACATTAATTTCAACATCTAATTTATTATCTGGTGTTGTTGTTCCAATGCCAACGTTACCTCCTTCTGAGTTTATTGACAAATCTGCTGGACCACCGGTACTTGTTATCCCATTTATAGCTCCTTTGTTATCTGCACGAGACCCAATAACAACACCTCCATTTGCTGAGCCACCACCGTTAAAACCATCAATTCTTGCTCCCCAATCATCTGTTGTTGTAGTTACGTGTAAACTTTTCGCAGGATTATTTGTTCCAACTCCTACATAACCTGTACCGAACTTAATAACCATTGCATCATAAGCCATTCCATTGTTCAAATTATCGAAACCCATATCTCTAAAGACAAGATCACCATCAGGCATTTGGACATAAATTTTCCAATCTCTTGCTGAACCAATACCATTCCCAGATTGTAAAAATATAGAGCCTACATCAGCAACAGTAAATCTTGTTCCTCCTCCAATATGGAGTTTGGCAGATGGGGTAATAGTTCCTATTCCTACATTACCAAATCTATTTATTACCAACCTTGGTGAGCCATTTCCTGCAGTAAAAAATCGAAAACCAGATACGGCGCCAGTGAAAACAGAATTAGCACTAAAATCAAAATTGTCATCAGACTGATCGTACTTAATTAAACCATATGCCGTTCCTGCATTTGCACCAATTCGAAGCGAGTGATCTGTGTTATCAATTGTATTTGTAATTTGCAACATTGCTTGAGGATTTGTAGTTCCAATACCAACCTTACCAGTAGAAAAATTTCCAAAAATCAAAGGAGGATTTGTTTCACTATTGGCTATATATAATTTGTTTGATCCTGTTTCATTATATCCTGCTCTGTAGCCAATAAAAACATTTGAAGAACCAGTAGTATTATTAAAACCAGATTCAAGACCAATAGCAGTATTATAATTTCCTGTAGTATTATGTTGCATTGAATTTAAACCATATGCTGTATTCCAGCTTCCGCTAGTATTAAAATGTAGTGCACGATCGCCAATTGTTGTATTACAATTACCAATGCTATTATAATATAAAGCATCATAGCCAATAGCTGTATTTTGATTCCCAGTTGTGTTTTTATAAAGTGCTCCAAATCCCATTGCAGTATTTCCAGAGCCAGTTGTATTAGAAGTAAGAGCATAACCTCCATTCGCAACGTTAGTCTGACCAGTAGTATTCGCTTTTAAAACTTCAAAACCCATGGCAGTATTATTACTTCCTAAAGTATTATAGTATAAGGATTGATGTCCGATTGAAATATTGTTGTATCCAGTTGTATTATTCCAAAGGGTTTGATAACCAATAGCAGTATTAAAATTACCTGTATTTACAGCAGGTGTGGTAGAGCCACGTAAGGCCTCAAAGCCAACAGCCACATTATAATTGGTAAACGGAATAACTGTATTGTTTGCATATTGCATGGCATTGACGCCAATTGCTGTTACATTGCTACCAGCAGAGTTATAAAAAAGGGCACCATGGCCAATAGCTATATTAAACGATCCTGTTGTATTGGTCCATGATGAACCATATCCTATAGATGTATTATAGCTTCCTGTTGTGTTAAATTCAAGTGCTTGCTGTCCATAGGCATTATTCATTATTCCTGTGGAGTTAGACTTAAGTGAACTAAATCCATAGGCAGTATTTTGGGATCCTGTTGTGTTGCTCCATAAAGCTTGATAACCAATAGCTGTATTATAATTACCTGTATTAGCCGCTGGAGTGGTGGAACCGCGTAAGGCCTCAAAGCCGATAGCCACATTATAATTTATGAATGGAGTAGCTGTATTGTTTGCGTATAGCATTGCGTTTGTTCCAATCGCTGTTCCGTTACTTCCGGCTACATTACCAGACATAGTATAGTATCCAAATGCTGTATTATAATTTCCGGTTGTATTGCCAGAGATTGAATTTATTCCGCTTGCTGTATTGTTACTTCCTGTACTGTTATTGAACAATGCAAAAATTCCAATCGCAGTATTCCTATATCCGGAAACATTCCGATAAAGTGCACTTACACCATTTGCTGTGTTATCATACCCATCAATATTAAAATATAAAGCATCTCTTCCAATTACAGTATTATGATAACCTGTTGTGTTCAGATACATAGCAGAATTTCCAACCGCAGTATTTCCAATAGCTGTAGTGCTGCTATACATGGTCTGATTACCATATGCTGTATTAAAATCACCAGTAGTTAAATCTTTTCCAGACTCATATCCATAAAAAGCATTGTTATGAATTGGATCTATTCTTCCGGATTTTTCGTTATTAACCCTGAAATTTAAAGGAACATTATCTGTTGTCCCAATAAAATTAGTACCATCAACAGTACCAGAATTTCCATTTAATGACCAGAAGTTAACAGAATCATCAATTTTCACCCATAATGTTCCATTATAAAAGTAAAACAAATTATCATTTGTATCAAATACCAGTAATCCTGTTGCCGGACTGATAATTGCTGTTCTCTGAACTGCTGTAAGTCTGGGAACGAGCATTCCCTTATCTGTAGATTTCACATCTAACATTGCCGATGGATCTGCTGTGTAAACATTATCATCACTAATTGCAATGTTTTGCGACAAAACCACTACTGTAAACATTAACATCGATATTAAAAAATAGATTTTTTTCATTTTAGTATATTATTATTAAGTTTTCATTGTTATTATGCTTGGTAATACGCATATATCATCATTGATGATATATCTACTATAGCTACACCTTGTTAAATATTTAGCAAATATACATTATTTTGGTATGTTTTGCAAATTGTTATGTAAGCTCTTTTTAATTCCATACTCTAAAAGGGGAGAAAGTACTTCTGTAATAGTGATTGTGGTGGTGTTCGGTAATGGCATTCCATTAAACCCTTTTCCTAGTTATCCATATTTTTCGTAAAACTCGAACTAATCTCTCGTGTGGCATTGCATAATTAAATAAAAAAGTGTAATTTTATTAATATAAATTATGGAAAAAATAATAATTTTCATCTATTAATAAAATAAAACTTAACTATATGAAAAAAGTTGTCTTATTTATTCTTATAACTTATTGCACAATATCTGTTTATTCTCAGAATACAAATTATAAATATAACACCGACTCGGTTACTATTGAAAGTAAGGTTGAATTCTTTATTTATAACGGGCCATACGGTGACAAAAAAAATATAAAAGAACCGGCAATTAAATTTATTCTTTCGGTTAAAAATTTTGGCACAAATCCAATTCCAAATTTAGGTGCCACAAACCGTTCGCAATATGTAAATTTATATATTAACGACAGTCTTAACAACCCTGTTTCTTTATATAATGGAGTAGAAGTAATGGGAGACCATCTGTTAAAAAAAGGTGATTCTGACACTTATATATGGTGGGTTTTTGAAAGTGAAGCTTACTCAAATATATTTACTGTTCAATGGAAATACTTGGAATTGTTTTCAAGAAAATTAAAAATTAACATGACTAAAAAAACTATTGTACCAGTTAAATAATTAAAATATTATTGAAATTCTAAAGAAATAATAATCAAACACCCTTCTCCTGCAAGCATCTTCGCTTCAAGTAATTTGCCAATAAGTTAAAACAATATAAACCATATCAGGGTTACATTTAATAGTGAAACACTAGTTTTTATAAGTTAAGTTTATTAATAAAACAACTACTTAGATATTGATAATTGAAAAACATTTACCATTTTAGCAAAAAATTAATTCGTAATAAAAATGACAAAATTAAAAACAATAGTATCTTTTGTTCTGATATTTATCTCATTATACGCTTTTGCGCAAAATGATACAAGTAAAATTCCTGTTAGCATTGAAATTAGCAATAATTCCACGAAACTGCCGGGAAGCGGATATGTCGGAATTATTAATGTACCAATACATCCGGGAATAACAATTGGAACATACAAAACATATAGTGAAAACGAAAAGCGTAGCATTTTTCAAACATTTAAACTGGCATATTTTTATCATCATTACTCGCACCATGCTTTTCACCTGTATTCAGAACTTGGATATAAATATAAAGTATGCAATAATTTTAGTGTAAATGCTAATATTGGAATAGGCTACCTGCATTCTTTTGCTGATGTTCAGTCTTTTAAATTATCAGAAACCGGTTCATACGAAAAAACAGGTAATTTAGGCAGATCGCAGTTTACTGGAGGTGGACTAATCGGGTTAAATTATTCAATACCACGAGAAAATAAACAAGCATTAACATTTTTTATTAATTATAGATTTTGGGTACAAGCACCATTTGTAAAAGAATATGTACTGGTATTACCTTATACTACAATTAGTATAGGTACAATTGTTTATTTAAGTAAGAAGTAGATTGAAATTTGTGATTGGAAATAATGAAAAAAACATTCGCGCATTAGCGGCAAAAAAAACAAACATATGAAAAACATAATCATAATACTCGCAGCAACATTTACACTCACATTTTTTAATAATTGCAAAAAAGATACTATAGGACCAACATCTATATGCACAGTTGAATTTGACGATAGTAGTGAAACACACAAAAGAGGAATACATTATCAAAATATAATTGATAAATATGTAAATAAAGGCTTACCTGGTATTGTACTTTTAATTGAAGATGAAAATGGTGTTTGGATAGGCAGCGGAGGCAAAGCCGATATTGAGAATCATATTGATATGTATCCGTGTACTGTTTCTAAGGTGGCAAGTATTACAAAATTGTTTGTTGGAACTTTAACAATGATGCTTTATGACGAAGGCCATTTTGACCTGGATGATAAAATAAGCAAATACTTACCGGCAAAAATTGTTGAAAAAATTGAGAATGCAGATGAAGCTACAATTCGACAGCTTTTAAATCACACAAGTGGAATATACGACCACGTTGCTGATCAGGGATTTTATTTAAAACTTTTAGATAACCCAAACAAAAACTGGAAACCTGAAGAATTATTGAAATTTGTTTATAATAAATCCGCTTATTTTGAAACAGGAAAATGTGTTCATTATTCAAATACAAATTTTCTTTTATTATCAATGATAATTGATGAAGCAACGGGTGTTTCACATGCAAAATTATTAAGAGATAAAATTATTGAACCATTAGGATTAAAAAACACATATTATCATTGGCATGATGATTTACCTAATACAACAGCACAAGGATATTATGATCTTTACAATAACGGTGTTATTCTTAATATGTCAAACTATCACACAGGCAGTGGAAATGGATATGGTGGAATTTACTCAACAGTAAAAGATATGCACACTTTTCTCAATGCCTTATTAGTTGATAAGACTATTTATTCAAATCAGGAGCTATTAGATATACAGATGACATTTACAAGCGAAGCAGAGAAAGATGAGGAAAATGAAGCAAGGCATTTGGGTTTAGGGATATTTTTGCAATATTTTAATGGTCAGGAAGATGATGAGTATGCCTATGGGCATGGCGGAAGAGATTTTCAATATAGTGCTGACCTGTACTTGTTCCCAAAAAATAATACAAGAATGGCTTATTTGGTGAATTATGGGACAAACGGAAAAGCTTCTTTAAAGGCGGTTTTTTCAGAATTCAGAAGCGCTGTTGTTGACAAAATATTTAGCGAAGATTAATATTTTCAGGTCGTTTGTGCTTCCATCTTCTGTGCGACCATAACCAATATTCCGGCTTTTGGTTTATTATATTTTCCAAATATTTGGTGTGTTTTTCGGTTATTTCATATTCTTTGGTATCTGCCGCATTTTCAAAAAGTAAAGTAAATTCTGCCTGATAATATCCTCGTTTTAATTTATGAATATCCATAAAGACAACTGTATGGTTTAATTTTCTGGCAATTTTTTCTGTTCCCAAAAATATAGGTGTCTCCTGATTTAAGAACTTTGTCCAGTATTGTGTTTCTCTTGGTGGGGTCTGATCTGCCAAAAACCATGTAATTATTAACTCATTCTTGCGTTTATAATCAAGCATAACTCTAAGTGTATCATCCATAGGTACCATGCCTGTTGCATATTTTGAACGTAGGTTAATTATAAGTTTATCAAAATATTTATTGCTTAATGGCTTATAAAGTGCTAAAAATTTATGTTCCAATTTAGAAGGCAGGCTAACCAACCACTCCCAGTTACCATAATGTCCCGAAACAAGAATTACGTTTTTATTCTTTTTATACAATTCGTGGAATACTTCAAGATTTTTATAAGTAAAACGTTTTGCATTTTGTTTTTTTGAAATATGTATGGTTTTAACCGATTCTAAAACAAAATCGCAAAAATGTTTGTAAAACCTTTTGGCAATTTGCTTTATTTCCTTTTCGGATTTTTCGGGAAAAGCATTACGCATATTGTTAAAAACCACCTTTTTTCTATATCCAAAAACATAGAATATCAGGAAATATATAACATCAGACAGCCTGTAATAACACCAAAATGGCATTAATGTAATTAACCATAGAAATGAATAAGATATGTAAAAAACTATTGCCTGCATTTTTTATCTCGCATTATTCATTAGGAGTCATAAGGCTGACGAACTAAAGAATTTATAAGAGTTAATCCCGATTTAGAAGAACACCAAAATGGTAATTGAAATGAAACCATTTTGGTAGTGATTCTTAATCGATTATGCAAAAGCACTTATTCCTTTTGCATAATTTGGGTTTTATTCAAAGCCCGAAAATTACTAATTTCAAACGAGAATAAAAAAATACATGTATCTTTGAGTTACTTAAATCTGAATCATTCACGGAATTTATAAATAAATTGTTTTATTGCTGCATTGTTCAATTGTTATTTGTGGACGGGAACTATCAAATCTGACAGGTTTATTTAAGATTTACTCCAAAATAGTTTTTTCTACAGTAACACCTTTTTGGGTTGTTACTTTTATTATGTAGATGCCCTTAGATTGGACACGAATAGGAAATGATATTAATGGAGAAGCAGTAGACGATTATTCTGGCAATTCAATAAGTTTATGTTCCGATGGCTCGATACTTGCTATTGGAGCCCCTTGTAATAATGGAAATGGCAGAGATTCAGGTCATGTAAGAGTTTATGGTAATACAAGTGGCATGATAGAAAATACTATAAATTCAAGAATTTCTGTTTTTCCCAATCCAACAACAGGTAAAGTCAGAATACAAGCAGAAGATATCGTAGGAATTGAGTTAATGGATATTACAGGGAAAACAATAGTAAGCCTAACAGGTTTAAAAGAAATTGATTTAAGTTCAGGAGCAAAAGGAATATATTTTATAAAGGTAACAGTTCAAAAAGGAGTTGTTGTCAAGAAAATCGTTAAGGAATAAACAAAAAGAAAAAATTACAAAGTGTAACAACAAATAAACTGCACTAAAACGCAGTTTATTATGGACGTTAAAAAATCCCCAAACCCTAATAGCTCACAGGTTTAACAATTACTTTTTTCTTCCATCTGCCTGTCAGGTAATATAAGAAAGTAAAACTCATGCCAATTACCCAAGCCATTGGAACTCCCCACCATATTCCATTTACACCAAGTTCTGTTTTTGATAGTATATATGACAATGGAATTCTAATGATCCATAAAGCAAACAGAGTAATAAACATTGGTATTAAAGTGTCGCCGGCACCGCGTAAAACTCCAGCAAATACAAACATGGTTGAAAATACTACATAAAAAGAGCTGACAATAGTAAGATATTCTACTCCAATTTTAATAACATTAGCTTCTTGTGTAAAAGCACCCATAATATTTTCACCAAAGAAAAAAACAATAATTGTAACAGTTCCCGATATAATTGCTGTTGAAAGCAGTGTAGTTAATAAGCCCTTTTTTACCCTATGCAGTTTGTTTGCACCAAGATTTTGTCCTACAAATGTAGATAATGCAGCAGCAAAATTCATTGCCGGCATGGCAGCCAGAGCATCAAGACTACCCGCTATTGTAAATGCTGCAATAACATCTTTTCCATAAGGATTAACAATTGCCATTAATGCTATCATGCCAATACCAACAAATGTAGATTGAAAACCTGTTGGTAAACCAATTCGCATACTGTGTTTAAAAATTTCCATATTGAAATTAAACCTTGCAAAAGAAAATTTTATTATTTTATGTGTTTTGTTTAAATATATAATAGCTGCAATAAAAACACTTCCCTGTGCTATAATTGTAGCAATTGCAGCCCACTGAATATCCATTTGGAATTTTATTATAAAAAGCCAGTCTAGAATTATATTTATAATTGTTGATATAACCATAAATACAAGTGGAGTTTTGGAATCGCCCAAACCACGCAATATTGCACTTATTCCATGAAACCCGAAAAAAGCAATAATTCCAATAAAATAAATATTTGTGTATGCTCTTGTTTGCGGTATTATTGTTTCCGGTACATTAATTAAATTATATAATGGAGTACTTAAGGTTAAACCAAGAATCGTAACAATAACAGAAGCAAAAATTAAAAAAACATTAATTGTGTCAACCGCACTTTTTACTTTATCCATTCTTTTAGCACCAAAATATTGTGCAATAACAACATTAAACCCAACCGAAATACCAATAACAAATGCAATTAATGAAAATATAATAGGAAAAGCATTACCAATTGCAGCCAGACCTTCTTCTCCAATATGAGAATTACCAATTATAATTCTATCAACAATAACATAAAGTTGCTGAAAAAGATTTCCGATAAGCATTGGGATTGCAAATTTGAAAATTAACTTTCCCTCTTTCCCTACAGTCAGGTCTCTCATTTGCTATGTCTTACTAATAATGTTTTGTGTGAAGTAATTTTCAAAGCTAAATAAAATTCGTAAGCTTAGAATAAAAAATTAAAATAAATTAGTTACATTTGGGTAATTTTTTAATTAAAAACTAAATTCAAATGGATGGTTTTTTAATTTTTTTAATAATAATGATATATTTTATTGCCTTAAGTATTGCTGTTTTTGTAATAATAGCCCAATGGAAGATATACACAAAAGCAGGATGGCAAGGCTGGGAGGTTTTAATTCCTGTTTACAATACAATTGTTCTTTTAAAAATTGCAGGTAAAGAATGGTGGTGGATATTTTTTTATTTCATACCGATAGTGAATATTGTTATTTCAATAATTGTAATGATAGGATTATCTAAAGCATTTGGTAAACCTAATAGTTTTGCAGTTGGTTTGATATTATTACCCATTGTATTTTTACCGATACTTGCTTTTGGAAAAGCTAAATACCACGATACAGAACCAAAACAAACACAAATACAAACAGAGGGTTCAAAACCCTTAAAAGGATTAAGTATTGCAGGTCTTGTTTTAAGCATAATTGCCTTGATAGTGTCAGCTTCTGCCTTTAGCAATCATTATGATGATGTATGGGTTTCTGTACATGCTATATGGCCGGGAACTATAGCATTGATATTAGGAGCACTTGGACTTGTATTTGCTGTAAAGGCAAATGTTAAAAGATCGTTTGCAACAGCAGTAATTCTAATTTCTATTATTGCAATTGGTCTTAGCGTATATGGTTATAATAATGCACAGTCTATGATGCGGGATTATTATGATTTATATGACTATGACGATGACGATTATTATGATGATTATGAAGATGCGGGCGACTGGTATGATTAAGTTTTTATAAATATATATTTTAGTATTAATTTTTAAATTTTGTAAGTTATGGGAGGTTATTTTATTTTTTTCGTTTTTTATTTTTTGTTCGTTTTTGCAATTGTAGTTTTCTTAATTATTGCACAGTGGAAAGTATATACAAAAGCAGGCAAACCTGGTTGGGCTGTTTTAATTCCAATTTACAACACAATAATTTTATTAGAGATTGCAGGCAAGGAATGGTGGTGGATTTTCTTATTTATGTTACCAATTGTAAATATTGTAATTATGATAATTGTAATGATAGAAATTTCTAAAGCTTTTGGTAAAACAGGCGGTTTTGCTGTTGGATTAATTTTATTACCTATAGTTTTTTGGCCCATTTTAGGTTTTGGAAAAGCTAAATATGAGGGAAACGAATAATATAGTTAAGCATATAGCTAACTAAAGTATAGAGTGTCTAGAGTTATTCTTATAAGAATTGTAACTTTAGGCACTTTTTATAGTGAGCAATTAGGAAAAGGAGATTGATAAACTTTAATAGAATAATGAATAGAATATTATTACAATTATTATATTTATTAATTATTATATCCACAGTAAGTGCCCAGTCAGATATAGCAAATATTTTTATTGAACCTAGATATCCCGATGGCTATGCTAAGCTTAAGGCATATGTGTCAAAATATGTATCTTATCCATATGATGCAATAAATAATGGGACTCAAGGGATATGTTTGGTCACAATAAATATAGATAAATATGGAAATGTTGGAAATATTGATGTTGATGGTCCTAGAAAAAATTATTTTGGAGGAGAAATAAAGCGAGCATTATCATTAATGCCAATTTGGGAGCCAGCTGTTTTAAATGGTGAAAGAATTGATACAACCGTTGATTTAAATATATACTTCTCTATTGATTATAGTGCTAAGGCAAAAAATGATACTTTATCTGTAGAAATTCTTGAGTATAGGGTTCCTATATATGGAAGTATGATGGATATGATAGAAGAAGTACAAAGACATAATAGTATAATCGAAAAGGAAATTGAAAAAGGAAACTATAATGAAGCATTAGAGCTTATGATACAACTTGAGACAAACAAGTATCGTAGTTGGACATTCATATGTTATAATAGAGGAATAGCCAATTATAAACTAAACAATATTAAATTAGCATGCTCTGATTGGTTTGAAGGGTATAGATTAGGTGCGGAAAAATCTGAAGTTAAATTTAATGAGCATTGTATTTGTTATACTGAATTGGATAAAGGGATGAATTATTATAAATTTAATGACTACGAAAATGCTTTAAATAATTTTAATAATGCATATAGTTTTAATCCTATTGATACAAATATCTTGTATTATAGAGCTATAACAAAATTAAAGTTAACCGATAAGATTGGAGCTATTGAAGATTTAAATGATGCAATTGATTTAGGGAGTAATTATTCAAAAGAACTTTTAATTAAGAATTTTCCCAATCAAATTCTTGTAGGTATATATTATAAAATTGCTATGAAATATTTTGATGAAAATCAATATGACAAATCAATAAAATATTTGAACAAAATAATTGATGTTTTTCCTGATTATTCAGCTGCATACATTAAAAGGGCTAAAGTGAAATATATGAATGGGGACAATGAAGGAGCTTGTATTGATTGGAATTATGCTTTAGAGATGGGGATTGAAGAAGTTAAAGATAATATTGATCAATATTGTAAATAATTAAAAACGTACATCTAAACCGAAAATTTACTTTATGGCACTTATAAAAGAAATAAAAGGGTTTACCCCACAGTTTGGAAAAGATTGTTTTTTAGCAGACAACGCTACAATTATAGGTGATGTAACAATGGGCAATGAGTGCTCTGTATGGTTCAACGCGGTTGTCAGAGGTGATGTTCATTATATTAAAATAGGAGACAGGGTAAATATTCAGGATAATGCAACAATACATGGTACATACAAAATAGCACCAACTAATATTGGTAATAATATTTCAATAGCTCATAATGCTGTTATTCACGGATGCACTATTTGTGATAATGTTTTAATAGGTATGGGTGCAATAATAATGGATAATGCTTTAATAGAAAGCAATTGTATTATAGCGACAGGCTCGGTTATTTCAAAAGGAATGAAAGTGGAATCGGGCAGTGTTTACGGAGGAGTGCCTGCTAAAAAAATAAAAACACTAAGTCAGGATTTGTTAAAAGGCGAAATAGAACGAATAGCCAATAGTTATATGATGTATGCGAGTTGGTATAAATAAGTCAATTTTCAATTTTAGACACTTTTTATGCTGAGCGTAGCCGAAGCATAAGTATTTTAGGCATTTATAATTACTCCTCTATTATCACAAAAATATCCTCATTTGGTTTTTTCATAAGATATTCTTCGCGTGCAAATTTTTCAAGATTGTTTTTATCTGTTTGTAGTTCAACAAGTCTTATTTCATTTTTGCTTATTTCACTGCGATAAAATTCTTTTTGTCTTTCCAGTTCTTTTAGTTTTTTTATGCTTTTATGTCTTTCAATAAAGCTGTCATTATCAAAAAAAGTAATGAAAACTAAAAATGCAATTGAAACAATAAAATACTTGTTTTTAAGTATTGGAAATATTTTTTTCTTTTCAGATTTCATTTATTGCAATTTTTTACAAAAATAATAAAAAATCTTTTAATCTTCATGCAACATAAAACGATTAATTAACAAACTGTTGTTAGTATTTTATAAATTGATAAAATATTGAGAATAGTTACAAATAATACATATTTTTCAGTTTTTATAATGTTATAAATGATTGTTTATTTACTTTTGTTATAATCAAATTTGATTTTACTTTTTTAAAATTATTTGAATGGAATTAAGAAAAATATTGGGAATAGTAGTTTTGTTTGTTTTTGTAAATACTTTACTATATGCTCAAGGTGATAATGTTAAGGTTGTTTGTTCCGATAAAAAAGTAACTATAAAAGGGAAACCATACTATATACACATTGTAAAAAAAGGAGAATCTGTTTATGCAATAAGTAAAGCTTATGGTGTAATGCAAAAAGATATTGCAATGGAAAACCCTGAAGTTTTTGATGGAATACAAGAAGGACAATCTTTAAAAATACCAATAATTTTAAAGCAAGACCAAAACAGAGAAACAGATAAATATTATTATCATACTGTAAAACAAGGAGAAACTATTTACTATTTAACACGAAAATATGATGTTAAAGAAAAAGATATTTATAAATTAAACCCTAAAGCAAAAAAAGGTTTACAAATTGGAGAAGTAATAAAGATAGCTAAACCTAAAAAAATAAAAGATAAATATCCACGGGAAGATGACAAATATATATATCATAAAGTTGCTAAAAAGCAAACCTTATATTCATTATCGAAAAAGTATAATCTTTCACAAGAAGTGATAATTGTCGCAAATCCTGAAATTGAAAAAATAGGCTTACAATTTGATATGGTAGTTCGTATTCCCAAAAAACAAGTGCCTGAAATTATGGAAATTGCAGACACTATCTATACTGATACTTTAGGTGTTGATTCTTTAGTTTCAGATTCAGTAATTAATGATTGTGTAGTTTTAGATTATTTAAATAAGCCTGTAAAATATAAAGTTGCTTTGATGCTCCCGTTTATTAAAGATGGCATTACTTTGATCGAAGAGGTTGATTTAAAAGAAATTAAACATGTTAGAGAAAAAACATTCTTGGAATTTTACGAAGGAGCATTGCTGGCAATTGAGAATTTGCAAAATAAAGGACTTGAGTTAGAACTTTATGTTTATGATACGAAGAGAGATACTGCTGCTATCCTTGAGATTATCAATAAAGATGAAATGATTACAATGGATTTAATAATTGGTCCGGTTTATTCAGATCTATTTCCAATAGTTGCAAATTTTGCAAGAAAAAATAAAATAAACATAATATCTCCATTGTCATCAAATATAGAGCTGACTAAAAGTAACCCATTTGTATTTCAGGTTGTTCCATCGTTTTATACACAGTTGGATGAAGCAATTATGTTTTTAGGTAATTCTCAGAAATCTAATTTTATAATAGTACACAATGACACAAAAGAAGAATTAAGCCTTATTGAAATATATAAACCAAAAATTATAAATGCCTTTGCGTTAAATGACAGCAATAATCATATTTTAATTAGGGAAGCATCGTTTAAACAAAATGGTATTAAAGGAATTGCACCACTACTTTTAAAAGATACCGGTAATGTAATAATAATTCCTTCTTCAGATCAGGCATTTGTTAGTGATGTTGTTACAAGAATTTTTATTCAATATCATGAGGATTACGATATTACTTTAATCGGCTTTCCAATCTGGGCTAAATTTGAAAATATATCATTAGAATATTTTCATGAATTACAATTAAATTCGTTTTCAAGCTATTACATAGATTATGATAATTATAATGTAAAGGAGTTTGTAAAACAATATCGTAAAATATATTTAGGAGAACCGGGTGCATATAGCTTTGCGGGTTACGATATTGCTAATTACTTTTTAACTGCATTGATGAATTATGGTACTGATTTTTCAGCATGTTTAGATAGTTTAAAAATTGAAACCATGCAAAGTAAGTTTAAGTTCAATAAAATAGATGAAACAGGAGGTTATGAAAATTCAGGTACTTTTATAATTAGATATGATAAGGAATTTAATGTAAACTCAATTACTGAAGAAGATTTGTATTTGAAAGAAGAGGAGGGAGTTGAGTAAACAATTGATTAGTTTTATTTTTAATAAATTCCTGTTATTATTTTATGATTTCAAAATATTTATCATTAGTAAAGTTTAGCCACACAATTTTTGCAATGCCCTTTGCATTAATAGGTTTTTTTCTTGCATTGCATACCAAAAATCTTTTGTTTGACTGGAAAATATTAATATATGTTGTTCTTTGTATGATATTTGCCAGAAATGCGGCTATGTCGTTTAATAGATATATTGATAGAAAAATTGATAAGAAAAATCCAAGGACATCTAATAGAGAAATTCCAAGTGGCTTAATAAATGCAAATTCAGCTTTTGTATTTGTTTTAATAAATTCAATATTATTTATAGTTACCACATATTTTATTAATCGATTAACACTTTTTCTTTCTCCCGTTGCTTTATTAGTAATTTTGGGCTATAGTTTTACTAAACGATTTACGTCACTTTGCCATTTTATTTTAGGTTTGGGCTTATCATTAGCTCCCATAGGAGCATATATCTCTGTAACAGGTGAATTTTCATTATTGCCAATTCTTTTTAGCTTTATTGTCCTGTTTTGGGTTAGTGGATTTGATATTGTTTATTCTTTACAAGATGAGGATTTTGATAACAATCAGAAATTGCACTCTATACCGGGTTTTTTAGGCAGAAAAAATGCTATGCTCTTATCAATATTTCTTCACATAATTTCAGCATTAATTATAATATTTATAGGATATTATTGGTCTTTTAATCTGTTATATTGGATTGGTGCTGTCATATTTATCGGACTCCTTTTTTTTCAACACATTATTATTAAACCTAATGATTTAAGTAGAATAAATGCCGCCTTTTTTACTACCAATGGAATTGCAGGTCTTGTGTTTTCGGTTTTTGTTGTTTTTGATTTGTATTTTACTCTGTAATTTCACTAAATTTTTTAACTTTGAAGTTCTATGAATATTAAATTTAATATATAATAGAAATAAAAAACACTACGCATTTTAGTGGAGTGTTACCCATCCCTAATACCAAAAACCATAAAAAAAGCAAAGCTTATTAAAAAAACTTTGCTCTTAACACTTATGATGAAATCCCGATTTGCTACGCAGTTGGGATAAGTTAGTTCTAATAATTTTAATTTGCCTAAGAGGAGGACTTTCTCCTGTTAGAGCTTGGAATTAAAGAGGGGACATTATAACAATTTGGAAAACAAACCAAAATATATTATATTTGCTAAACGTTTAAAATTAACAAATTGTAGCTATAAGAGATATAACGTGCATTAATGCACCTTATCCAAACGGTTACCAAGCATGACCCTACCAAGAAAAATCAGTTGAGTTTTTCAGCTAACGTTC
>CAYTAU010000074.1:0-19305 GCA_964435855.1 uncultured Bacteroidales bacterium
AAGCTTCGTATGCACCCATGTTGCGTGACTTGCCTTAATACGAAGCTTCGTATTAACATAAATTAAGCAGTTAATTGCAATCTTTTCTCAAATATCCCATGTCTTTAAGACATTGTATGTTTGTTAAAGTAAGACAAAAGACAAAAGTCAAATATAAAAAGGCAGAAGAGAAGCAAAGTTTTGCTTTTTGGGATATACGCATTGAGAATTTATAACAACTCCCTCTACTTGCTCTACTGAGCGGTTACATTGAGCGGAGTCGAAATGGAGTAGAAGGGAAGTCAAAATGTTGTAGTATAATCAAAACAAGCAAATAATATCAATATTCCTTTTTTTTTCTCGTTTTTTTTCTGTAATTTGCAGGCTGAGTTGAAAAATAATTCTGAAAACATGATTATTATTTCAACTTTTCACACTCTTATAGATGGAGGGGGGAGAAATAAATTAATATTGTTTACATTTGCTTTCAATTTACAAATTAGATGCATAAAGTTGAAGTGAAATTGTTAGACTTTAAGATAAACGTTCCTCATATAATAAAATATATGGGATCAAAGAGAGAACTCATTGAATATTTGGTAAATTCAATCAATGAGATTTATGAAGGGGAAGAAATATGTGATTTATTTGCTGGAACTAGCGTTTTAAGTGGTGCAATAGGTCATAATGTAGTAATGCATTCAAATGATATACAAGAGTATTCTGCAATTTTTTCAAAAACTTATCTAGGAAATTATAATTGGAGAGAATTTGAGTGGATTACTGAACAAGTGATAGATATAGCTCAACGGCATGTAGATAACGTTCATCGATTTTATCCTGATTTAAACTTTCAATATGATTCTGGATTAAGCCTAAATGAATTTAATGCTTTAGAGCATCAACAACAAGAATTAATATATTTTGATTTTAATAAATTAGATCAACACCTTTTTATCAAAAATTATTCTGGCACTTATTGGTCATTTGAACAATGTTTGTGGATTGATGCATTAAGAATTGCAGCAGAAGAATTTGCTGAAGAACCAGTCTATTACCCAATACTGTCAAGTTTAATGTTCGCAATGGCATATAATGCACAAAGTACAGGTCATTATGCACAATATCGAAATGCTAACAATATTGCATCTAAAGATGATATCATTATATATCGTAAAAAAGAAATAGTACCATATTTTAAGAAAAAACTTAATGAATTGATGGAGTTTTCTGGGAAGAATGAGCTTGACCATAATGTAACTACACTTGATTATCGAGAATGTCTAGAAAGAATACCTGTCGGTACTTTAGTGTATGCTGATCCACCCTATACTTTTGTCCATTACTCAAGATTTTATCATGCTCTAGAAACACTTGTTAAATATGATTATCCTGAAGTTTTATTTAAAGGGCGTTATCGAAATGACCGTCATCAATCTCCTTTTTGTAAAAAAACAGAAGTAGTAAATGCTTTTCAGGAAATGTTTGAGAAAATAAAATATAAGAGATCTAAACTTATTTTAAGTTATAGTAATTCGGGGATGATAAGTTTAGAAGGAATATTGAAACTCGCCAAAAATACTTTAGGAGCCAAATATGAAGTTTATTTTAAAGCTATAGATTATAAGCATAGTACTATGGGGAGAGTAGAAGATAAGAATAGAGAAGTTAAAGAGTATTTGATTGTTGCAAAACCTATTTAATAATGATTGAAAAAGTAGACTTTACAAAACTTAAAACATCTTGGACAAAGTATGATGTGGTTCAGGTAATGGAAGTTATTTATAGTAAAGAAATACTTTACAAATTCATTAATAAAGAAGCTGGTATTAACGAACCAACTCTTAGAGCTTTTCTCGGAATTAAGTCTTTAAAAGACCCATTACCAAATTATTGGATTGAGATTCAAAAATATCCTAATGAAAAGAACATTTTTGCCCTTTTTGCAGTTCTATTTACACATGGAGAGATAATACAGGAGTTTGCTCAGAAATATTCCAAAGGGAATATGAAAGGAGTATTTATACTTGAGGATGGGAAACAGTATACAAACATAAGAAGTGCTTTAATTGTATCAGGTGCTGCAGCACCAATTTACAGAAGGACAAAAGAAGTTCCTTTTGATTTTTCACCAATATTCCAAAATTTGGAAGTTGGAAAATTATTTAAACAAGTATTAGAAGAAAGGATTTCAAGATTAATTAATACAAAACCAAATAAGAAAGAATTTTATGATATTTGTTATTCAAATAATTTTCATAAAGCTTTATGTGTTTCAAAATCAAAATTTAAATCATGGCTAGAGGGTATTAAAGATGTTGAAAGTAGTTATATTGAGAAAGTTCAAATTGCAAATTTCTTTTCAATTGAAGAAGTAAAATTAGATCATATTGAAAGCTCAAAGGAAATTTATTTTTTAGGTGAAAATGGTGATGGAAAATCATTAATTCTTATGGCCATTTACCTAGCATTTAATAGATATTTTATCATAGAAAAAACAGATAAGGAACAAACAGGGAAAGTAATTGATATTATAAATTCTAATAGAGAAATGGAATTAGTCGGGATTGATGATAAAAATAAAGAGTATAGGAATAAAAATGTTGGGTTTTTAAATAATTTCTTTGCTTATGGTGTTAATAGAGGGAGGTACTCCTCTGATAATTCAGAGGAATACGGTTTTATGTCACTTTTTGATAATAATCAAACTTTAACTAACCCAATATCTTGGCTTCTTAATCAAAGGTTGTTAAATTTAGAAAAACAGATTGATTCACAGAATGCTATTGGTGAAGTAAAAGAGCTACCTAGTTCGTTTCCTATTGATATATTAGAAAAAATGTTTCATGAACTACTTGAGAGAAATGTTGAAATTAAAGTTGATAATAAAGGAGTTTCATTTAAAGAAAAAAATGCGAAATTAGAATTTGATGAACTCTCAGAAGGATATAAAAGCATCTTGATTTTTGTATCAGATTTACTTTATAGACTTCAATTAAGTCAACCCAAAACTAGAAAATTAGAAAATCTACACGGCATTGTCTTAGTTGATGAGATTGGGTTGCATTTACACCCTAAATGGAAAAGAACCCTGGTTGGTAGATTAAGATCATTGTTACCAAATGTTCAGTTCATGTTTACAACACATAGTTCAACCATTATTCAAGGTGCATCAGATGATGCTGTAATTTATAGAGTTTTCAGAAATCCTGAGGATGGAAAAACAAGAGTGAGTGATCCTTATTACAGAAAAGACTTAAATCATTTGATGATCAACTCCTTATTAACCTCTCCTTTGTTTGGATTAGAAAACTCAAGATTGGATGCTGAAAATGATGATGCAGATACAAGTGATACATATTTACTTTATAGGATAAATAACAAACTAAAAGATGTATTGAAAAAGCAAAAATTAGAGGGTAAGACATTTATCCCAGATGATGAAATTGATACATTAATTCAAAAAATTATTGATGAGGAATTAGGATAAAAATGATAAAAATAGAAAAAGATATATCAAATATTCCTATTTCCTTAAGAATTCCTATTGAAGAAAATTTTGAAGGCAATATCCCTAGTCCCCCAAAAACTACTCATAAAAGGAGAAAAGAAGTAATTGAAAAGAAGAGATACATAGATGAGAATAAATTTAATAATAGATATAAAATTGAAGATATTCGAATTGAGTTAAAGAAAATATATAAAAACAAGTGTGCTTTTTGCGAACAAAAAATTGAACAATATCACATTGAGCATTATAGACCTAAAAAAGAATATTATTGGCTTGCATTTTCATGGGACAATCTTCTTATGGCTTGTGCTACCTGTAATGAAAATAAAGGCACTCATTTTGAACTAGAAGGAGCAAAAACTAGTTTTAGAAATACCACATCTAATATTAAAAAAATAAATGAATGTTCAGTAGAATATGATGTTAGAGAAAAACCAAAAATGGTTAATCCAGAAATTACCGATCCATTAGGTGAAATTAATTTTAAAAAAAATGGTGTTATTGAATCAGATAATATACGCTTTGAATACACAATAGAAAAATGCCAAATTGATAGAAAACCTTTAAATGATGCAAGAAGAAAGCTTTTAAATGATTTTGAGAATGACATTAGATCTGAATTGACATTAAATAAGGATATTACTCAGCAAAATATCATCATTGGGACATTAACAAGAAAATTTATTAGGGATTTTAAAAATAAAGAAAACCCTTTTTTAGCTTTCAGAGATTATACAATAACAAATGATTGGTTAAATGATATTGTTAAAAAGGTAAAAAAATCTTAATTTGAATAAAGCCCCCGCTGCACGAATTCTTCCTGAACCCCACTGGCGCGGATTTTAGGTTGTAATCCGTGTCAAACAATGCTAACTAATTAAGCCTTTTGCGTGGTATTGAGATTAAATAAAAAATAGTATTTTTATGGGGTGGAAACTATGAAATATATATTTATTATATCCATTATCTTTATTATTACATATTGCATAAGTTGCAGTAAATATGATGAAGGCCCAGATATAAGTTTAAGATCAAAAAAAGACCGTATTGTTAATACTTGGAAACTAGACAAAGGATATTTGAATAATGAAGAGGTTATTCTCTTTGCAAACAATAATAGCATTGAGTTTAAAAAAGGTGGTGATTACATTTTAAAAATTGATACCAGCTCAACATCCGACACAACATATTATGGTACATGGCAATTTAATAATACCAAAGAATATGTAATAATTGATTTTAGTGGTATAAAAGACACATTACGTATTTCTAAGCTTAAAAAAGATGAATTATGGATATATGAATATATTTCTATAGGTAAACTGGATATGCATTATGTGCCATTATAAAAATAGAAAATAGATTTAAAGCCAGCCTTGCTACCGACAGAATCTTTCTGGTGGTAAATAAAAAAGTCTATTTTTATAGAACAAACCATCAGCCAATTGCGTTATAATAATATATGGCCAAAAAGAAGAAAAAACAAAGCGGGCATCAAAAACAAAAACTGGCTCAGTCACAGAACCGCAACGAATTTTACAGAAAGTTGCATTATATAATAAAATCGTGCTGTAGCGAAGATGTATATCATTTAATTCCTAAAGAAATATTGAAAATAGCTTATGAACGTCGTTGTCTTTCAGTAAAAGTAGTTGCAGGTAAAGGACAAGATATTTCTAGTAGCCAAATGACAGAATTTTCAAATACTATTTTAGGAAGGTTTAATGTAACCCAAATTGAAATAAGTACTGATAATGAAAAAAACTTAAACGAATTTTTAACTACTGGTATTACTGCACTACGAGTATGTTATAGAGTAAATGATGTTAATTTTCCACAATCAGATAAAGTAAAAAAAGTATTAAGCGAATATACCGATGAGAGCAAATTTTTATCCGCAGTAAATAAAGAACTTTATTCAATACTTCACCTAGCAGGGCTTATAGAAAGTCGTTTGGATAAAAATTTATATTGGTTAAAACACAAAGTCTCAAATGACAATAAATCTGCTTCGGGCATACGAACCTTTATAGAAGTATATAAAGAAATTCCAGAAACTACTTCTGTTGTAATAAACAATATATCAAGACCAGTAACACAAGTATGTTGGGCCGATGCATATGAGGGATTAAAACAAGTAAGTATTAAGCCATCGGAATTAAATCTAGAAAACACAGCTGATGATACTCCTATGAAAGTGTATATACAATCGCATGCACTAAATCGTTTGTATGAACGTCTGGATGTGATACCAGAATTTTCCTTAAATTATTGTGCTTATTTAGCTTTTACTGATATGAAAGTGTTTTATAATGCAAATAATAATATACTTATAGAATACAGACTTCCTAAAAGAAAAGTAGGTTATTTTATTGTAGATATTGTAGATGGAATGATAATTATACGTACATTTTTGTTTCTTACCAATAGTGGTACTCCCGAAGGACAATTGCTAGAGCAAAACACAGGACTAAAAAAACTGGATAAAAAATATTTGGCTATAGATAAGCTAAGTACATTTATGAGCGAAGATATTGAAAACAATAAAGAAGTGAGAAAAATATTTGAAGACGCAGGTTGCAAAAGCCTTATAGGAATATCTGAGATAGTAGAAGGTTTAAATTTAGAACTATCTGGAAAGCTTGTAGCAGAACAAATGATAAAATACCTTAACATTAATATGCCTTCTAATTTAGAACAGTCATCTATTAAATAATATTTATCGCTTGCTGGTGCACGCTCAATGTTATTAAGTTAAGGTGTAAGTATAAGCTTATCAGTTGCCCCGTCCTTTAGGACGGGGATATAAATATTGTAAAAATAGGGCTTTAGCCCCCCGCTACCCCGCTACCGCACGCTTTGTAGCGTGTGGTATAGAAATAAATAAAAGATTGTATTTTTGTAGTGGAGAAGAAAGTGCCTAGAGTTAAAAGTAAAAAATGAAAGTATGAGAAGAGTTTTAATATTGCTTATTTGCATTTGCTATTTAGCTTTTGATTTATGTGCTCAACACTCCAATTCAAATCCAAACAGTAACTATCCTGGACACTATCTTGATGCAGATCAAATAACTGCAGTTGGTCATGTAATAGGCGACAAGAGAGTAGGAAAGTGGGTGTATTATTTTAAGCCAGATACTGCAAATAGTAAAATTTATCAGAGAGGCGAATATCTAGATGATAAAAAAGTGGGGATATGGAAAACATATAATATTACAGGGGAGATATGGACAATTCAAAAATGGGAAAAAGGCAAATTATTTAACTGGGAATATTTTGATAATAAAGGGATAAAACGAATAGAAATATCTACAAAAGATGGTTTTGATACAAAATTGGCTTCAGAGATAAACTCTTTAGGTTTTTACATGCCACATAAAACCATTACATATGACTACAATCATACTATTAATAGCAATGTTGTTTGCAGTATTACCTTGGGGATAATAAAACAATTGATAAATAATGATAGACTTCAGGCCAATTTGTCTTGCTGGGATATTAAAGGACAATTAGAACAAATTAGGAAATGCCAAGATGGATATGAAATAACAAAAGAGGAGTATTACTATTATTATGGAAAAGTTATTAGAAAGTATTTATATGAAAACGAATACCTGCGCAAAGAATACTCTTTATTTGAGGGAGATACTAATAATTATAAGCTTACAACATATCATAGACACGACAAAATAGAACCAAATAAAGAAATTCTTTTTAAAAGTGATTGGACTAGTTATATAAGGGGAAGTTATAATATTTGGATTGCTGTTAGTCAACTAGAATCTTCTAGAGAGACTACTATCAAAGAAAGCCTTGAAAATTACAGAAATGGAAAAATTGATGGCAAATGTAAATATTGGAATAAAGCAAACAAATTAGAAAGAATTGTAACATATAGTTTAGGAAAAAAAGTTAAAGAAATACAGAAATAATCCTCACTGGTACATATTTGCAATCCGTGTCAAACAATGCTAACTAACTAATCATTTAGCGTGGTATTGAGATAAATTAAATAAAAAATAGTATTTTTATAGAAGTTTATAAACATTAATAAAACATTATAAGTAATTTAACAGAATTAACAAACTATAGCTATAAGAAATATAACAAGCATTAATGCACGTTATCTAATAGTTATCGCTTGCTGGTGCACGCTCAATGTTATTAAGTTAAGGTGTAAGTATAAGCTTATCAGTTGCCCCCGCTGGTGCGCGACTCCTGTCGCGTTCCTTAAAATAAAAATCCAAATTAAATAAAAAATAGTATTTTTATGGTGGGAAAGGAAAAAGCAGAGCTTTTTAAAGTAAAAATAAAAAAATGAAAGTATGAGAAAACACTTATTATTAATATTGCTAATGTGTGGATTTGCTTCTATGCAAAAAAGCATTGCTTCTGATAAATCAGATACTACCAGAATAAAAAATGAATTTATAATTAGTTCTAGTAGTTTTTACAATCATAATGTATCTTTAAAATATTCACATAGAGTTTCTGAGAAATATTGGTTAAAGGCTGGGATAGATATTAATGGTGAAAAAACAATTAATCCATCAGACTCATATTTGGAGTATTCTACAGATATAGTTAATATTAAAACTGGAATATTATTTGGAATTGATAAACACTCTAAAATAAAAGATGACTTTGAAATTATAAATGGATTTAATTTAACATTTGCTGATAACTATTATAGGAATAAGAATGGTACAGATATAGAAACTGATCACTTTTTTGAATACGGTTTAGGATTTAACTTAGGCTTTTATTATCAACTATCACAACACTTTTCAATAGGAAGTGAGCTAAGTCCAAATATTATTGTAACTCACAATAAATACGAATACAGTATCATTAATTATCTGAAATTTAATTTAATCAATATTTCATTATTTAGTATAAAATATAGATATTAATTAGTTTACGACAAAAAAGACCAATAACATGAAAAAGGAATTAGTTATTACATTATTTGCAATTTTTATCTTGACAATATTTAATTGTAAAGCATCTGTTTCAAGAGATACAACAAGAGTACATAATGAGTTTACATTCTCAAACTATAATCTAAATTTGCATCAAACTGGTTTTAAATATGCACGTAGATTATCTGATAGATATTGGTTAAAATTAGGTATTCAAACTTATATAAACTCTATTGAAAATAGACCATTAATATCAATTACATATAGAACTGTAAATACTAATATTATTTCAAACATTCATCTTGGAATTGAAAAACATAGTGTGATAAGAAATAATATTGAATTAAATTATGGTTTAAATGTCTTATTTGGTGATATGGGTAAATATAACCGCACAGACAATCCTCAATTGGCAGAAAAACTAAGAAGTACATCTATACATGAATTTGCTGGATCGATAGGTTTAATATTTGGACTGTATTACAATTTCTCTGATAATTTCTCGATTGGAGCTGAACTTAATCCAAATATAATATTTGGTATTAATGGTGATATAATAAACAGAAGATATTATTTTGAATATCCTAAAGTTTCAATCTTTTGTTTGAAATATAAATTATGAAAATTGTTTATTAAAATCCTCTGCTGGTGCCCCGCTACCGCACGCTTTGCAGCTTGTGGTGTGGAAATAATACATAGAAGTTTTATGTCACACGATATAACCTAAAATCCGCAAGTCTGCTGTTAGTATTTTGATAGTCATCGTATCACTATTTATAAATAAGTGAAACCAAGTTCGAGTTAAGTTGAAGTCTATTAGAGAAGTGATGCGATGACATGCGGATTTTAGGATCATTTAGCGTGGTATTGAGATAAATTAAATAAAAAATAGTATTTTTATGGGGGAGAAAAAAAGACACTATGAGAAAATACATAATTTTAATAATAATTGCTTTTTTGTTTGGAGCTTGTAAGAAAAAGATAGTTGAAGAAGAAAAACCTGTTCAACTACCAAGTAATATTATAACACCTATATTTGTAAAAACATATTCTCTTTCCGATTCATATTTTTTTACAGATGCTATTCAAACCAACGACAATGCTTATGCAATATGTGGTATGGTTTCCGCCAATTATTATAAACCTTGTATTATTAGAACAAATAGTGATGGTGATACACTTTGGTCAAGAATTATAACTAGCGATTCTACCGATTTTGTAGGTCTTTCAATTGTACAAACTAGCGACAATGGATTTATATTATTGTGTTCACATAATCAGACAACAAGCAAAAATATAAATTTGATAAAATTCGATGAAAACGGCAATACCTTATGGCGAAAAAATTATTATCATGGAGTTTCTTTTAATTCGCAAAACAAAATAATAAAGAATTCTGATAATACATATACTATTTGCGGTAACGAAAGAACTACATCAAGTTCTGTTTATATGTATTTACTAACTATAAATGAAAATGGTGATTCTTTATGGGCAAAAGAATATAATAATAACAATAGTGAAATTTGTAATACTGCAATTCTATGCAATGATAACGGATTTGCATTATTAGGAGAAAACACTGTTTGGGATGATGAATATATGGTTTTTAGAAAAACTGACAATAACGGGAATACTGAGTTTTTAAAACAATTTACAAAAAGATGGGATAATTATGGTTGGTCGCTCACTCAAGACAATTCAGATAATTTTTATCTTCTAGGCATGATGCATGAAAGTGTAAATCAATATGCAAGTGTACTGAAAACCGATGCACAGGGAAATGAATTATGGTATAATGAATTTTATATTGATGAGGCTTATAATTATCCAAGAAATATCTTTATAACATCCGATAATAATCTTTTTATTACTCATGTTAGAAATAATAGTAATAGTTATATGGATAAAACTGCCTTAATAAAAATGAACAAAGAAGGTACAATAATTTCAACTAAGTATATAGAAAACTTATCTGGTGAAAAATCTTTTGAAGATGAAAATGGAGATATAATACTTATTGGAGGTTCATTCAAAATTTTTATTGCAAAAATCGATTACACTGCCTCTGCTGGTGCGAGCTTGTAGCCCAGCTCCCCGCTACTGCACGCTTTGCAGCGTGTGGTGTGAAAATAATACATAGAAGTTTTATGTCACACGATATAACCTAAAATTCGCAAGTCTGCTGTTAGTATTTTGATAGTCATCGTATCACTATTTATAAATAAGTGAAACCAAGTTCGAGTTAAGTTGAAGTCTATTAGAGAAGTGATGCGATGACATGCGGATTTTAGGTACAATCGTGCGACAGTGAGGGAAGGTTTTATTTAGCTTATATTTTACTCAAATGTTTTTCTAATCCCTAAAGTTAAACAAGGATCTAGAATCCCTCCGATTGTGAAAATATATTTACTGTCATTATTAAAGCTATATTTCTTATTCATAATAATATAACTATAATCTAAGTAAATGAATTTATATGTGATACCTATACCATTAAGTACTAAATGTTTCATATGTCCTAATCTGAAAGAGAAACTAAATTTATTATTAAATATAAATCTATTCTCGATTCCAAAAAGATGATTTATTTCGGATAGTTCTCCTTTAAAACCATCTGGAGAATCAGAAAACGAGTGCCACAAACTGCTAGGCACAGAATAATATGGCGATATTCCGTTGATATAAGATGGAGTTAATAATTTTTCAATTTGATAAGCAATATCAAGATTGTAAGTAGTATTTTCTTTTCCTTTATTAACATATGTCCACATAGTGCCTAATTTTATTATTGCAGGTAGAAACTCTGCATTTAGTGTGTCGCAGTATTTCATCTTATTTCCAATATTTAATATTGATGCACCAAAGTCGTATCTCAAATATTTGTTTTCGTTCATTTTAATTTTGTTTCTGTAATCGATACCAAAATCAGCAGCTAAAGCTTTAGCTGGATAAACTTGCACAAAAGGCTGTACATCACTTAACATATCAATATAAATATATTCAAGCCCAATACCTACTGATAAATTAGAATTAATACTATATGAATATATTAAGCCATAATTAATTTCTTTTGAAAGTGGCATTTGGTAATAATTACCCATATGATCCATAAAAAATAATTCACCCCATGACATATATTTATAAGAAAAACCTAAAGTCATTTTTTCGTTTAGTGAATGATATATACCTATATCAAGAATATAATCGGGTATACCAATTGCTGGGTTAATAAGAGAAGATAATACTCCAGCTACTTTTTCATTTCTCGATAATAATGCAGGGTTTTGTGTAAGTCCAGTCTCATAATAATCAGAAGCAGCTACAACTCCTATGTTTGCTAAACCGTAAGAGCGTGAGTCAGTATTTACCTCCATGAGAGCTTGACAATAAATGTAATTGTTAAAAAGAACACAAATTGAAAGGATAATAAATATCTTCATTGGTTTAGTATAAGAAAGAATCCATCAAATATATAATATTATCAATTAATTACAAAACAAATCTCTATCCTTGCTGATGACTCCTGCAGGTATCCCTGTTGGCGCACGCTTTGTAGCGTGTGGTGTGAAAATAATACTTAAGAATAGTCATTTATTTTAATCACTGCTGCCGCGCTAATCATTTTGCGTGGTATTGAGATAAATTAAATAAAAAATAGTATTTTTATGGGGTTAAACTATGAAATATATCTTTATTATATCCATTATCTTTATTATTACATATTGCATAAGTTGCAGTAAATATGATGAAGGCCCAGATATAAGTTTAAGATCAAAAAAAGACCGTATTGTTAATACTTGGAAACTAGACAAAGGATATTTGAATAATGAAGAGGTTATTCTCTTTGCAAACAATAATAGCATTGAGTTTAAAAAAGGTGGTGATTACATTTTAAAAATTGATACCAGCTCAACATCCGACACAACATATTATGGTACATGGCAATTTAATAATACCAAAGAATATGTAATAATTGATTTTAGTGGTATAAAAGACACATTACGTATTTCTAAGCTTAAAAAAGATGAATTATGGATATATGAATATATTTCTATAGGTAAACTGGATATGCATTATGTGCCATTATAAAAATAGAAAATAGATTTAAAGCCAGCCCCGCTACTGCACGATCAATGTTATTAAGTTAAACTATAAGTATAAGCTTATCAGTTGCCCCGCCTTTTAAGGCGTGGATATAAATATTGTAAAAATAGGGCTTTAGCCCAAAAGTCTTTTAAGTTTGCATTTAATTAATAAATTCTTCATATTCGTTTTGGGCTGAAGCCCATTTAATTTTTGTACTTCAACCCCCGACCTAAAGGACGGGGCAACTGGTAATGAGCATCCCCACTTTTAACTTAATTACATTGGGTGCAAGTCTTATCGCTTGTGGTATAATTAAATAAAAAAGTCTATTTTTATAGAACAAACCATCAGCCAATTGCGTTATAATAATATATGGCCAAAAAGAAGAAAAAAAAGCAAAGTCATCATCAGAAAGAGAAGATAGCTAAGGCACAGCACCGCAACGAATTTTATAGAAAATTGCGTTATTTAATAAAACATGCTTGTAGCCAAGATATATATTCTTTAATTCCCCAAGATATATTAAAAAAAACTTATGATTTGCGATATCATTCTGTAAAAGTAGTAGTTGGCAAAGGACAGGATATACCAAATTATGATTTAAAAGAGTTTTCGAGAGGTATAAAAGAAAGGCTCGATACAACTACTATAGAGATAAGCCCTGGCAAAGAATTAAGCTTAGCCGATTTTTTATCGGTAGGTCTTACTTTTATTAAATTATGCTATGCCGTAGAAAAAGAAGAATTTGAACAATCGGAAATAGTAAAGCCATTATTTAAAAAATATCTCGATGAGGATAAACATTTGCCTCTGGCCAATAAAGAGATGATATCGATAATTAACTTAATGGGAGTGCTTACTAGCCGTATCGACAAAAACTTGTATTGGTTGAAACACAATATAACAAATGAAGACGATGCTATTTGGGGTCTTAGAAATTTTATAGAAGTTTATAAAGAAACCCCCGAAACTATAAATGTTGTTATAGACAATATATCAAGACCAGTAACAGAAGTATGTTGGGCTATTCCATACGAAGGCTTAGAAGAAATAAGTGTTAAACCCTCAGAGTTGAATATAGAAAATACCACTGACGATTTACCCATGAAAGTGTATATGCAGTCACATGCTTTTAATCGTCTTCACGAACGAATGGATGTTTTGAATGAATTTGCATTACACTATTGCATTTATATTTCCTTTCTTGAATTAAAAGTGATAAGGAATATAAATAATAATATTCTTATTGAATATAGAGTTCCTGAGAAAAAACTAGGCTATTTCTTAATAGATATTGTTGATAATATGATTATTATTCGCACATTTTTGTTTATTACAAATAGTGGTACGCCAGAAGGACGCCTGCTAGAACAAAACACAGGTCTGAAAAAGCTAGATAAAAAATATCTTGAAATAGACAAGCTTAGTACTTTTATAAGCGAGGATATTGAAAATAATAAAGAAGTGAGGAAAATATTTGAAGATGCAGGTTGCCAAAGTCTTATTGGAATAAAAGAAATTGTAGAAGGATTGGATATAGAACATGCAAAAAAATCTACAGCCGAAAAAATGTTGAAATACCTGAAAAAAAATACCCAAACTACTGCATCAAATGAATTAGTTTTTGATAAATAAAACCTTCTCGCTGGTGCGCGATCAATGTTATTAAGTTAAACTATAAGTATAAGCTTATCAGTTGCCCCGCCTTTTAAGGCGTGGATATAAATATTGTAAAAATAGGGCTTTAGCCCAAAAGTCTTTTAAGTTCGCATTTAATTTTTGTACTTCAACCCCCTACCTAAAGATAGGGGCAACTGATAATGAGCATCCCCACTCTTAACTTAATAACATTGCCCTAGCGCTTGTATTTGGTGGTAAATAAAAAAATAGTATTTTTATGCATCTATAAATCTCAAACAAAAAAAATGAAACAAGTATTTTATTTAATTATTATAGCATTAGTAGTATACTCTTGTGGAGCACCTGTACCAAAAAATGTAGAGGAAGAAGAGGAAGTTGTTCTTAGCCCAATAGAGCTTTACCATAAATATGTAAACGACAAAGCCGACTCTTGCGATATATTTAAAGAAGATTATGAGCTATTCAAAAACTATATTGCAAACAACAACTGGCAAAAAGAAGTGGCAGATACTAATACTACTCCACTATCATTAACACTTATATCTTACCTTTGCGATTATCCACAAAATGCATTTTTTCTCAGATACGAGCATATGATAGACAATGCTCCAATAGATGTACGTTTTAGAAGCTCCGATTTCGACTTTATGTTAGATGTAAATCTTTTGTGTGGCTATCTCGATTCTAGTGCAATATCAGAAGTAGTCGATTATGTACTAAAATTTCATGTAAGCGAAGATCTAGATAAGGTGCTAAACTCAAAATATATAATTGTAGCCCAAAATTTAGAATTCATCAAACCTATTGTTGATGATGAGGGAACTTACTCTAATGGATATGCCAAAGAGGTAGTTTATATATTTGACAGAGAAGCAGACAAACTGTTTTATGCTTATATCTTTGATGCTAAAATTTACGATGAAATATCATATAATATTGATGAAGGTGAAGATGAAGATCTTGCATTAAGATCGGCAGTTTACGAATCATTTCAATCGACTATATCAAATGGTCTAAGAAGAAGTTTTAGAGAAAATAATATTTCTTTAACATGTATAGAAGACAATCAGTTTAAATTTAATTTCACTACAAAATAAGGGTGTGGTAGTTAGGGTAGCTATAGTAGATATATCATCAATGATGATATATGTGCGTTATGGGTAAGTTAAAAAAATTCATCGTACAGACACAAGAGTCGCTAAAGTTTAAAAAAACAAGCAAATGGTTGAATTATCAAACAGAATTAATAATAAAAAAGTAGTTATATTAATAAAGCTCTTTTTAGTATTACTAGCTACATCCCTAACAATTATTGTATGTGGATTATTTGCTCCATTCTTTTTATTAGCATCTGGTATTTTACCAAGCTTAGGAGTAGGGGGTGTTGTTTATTTCTTTGGTGGAGGAATATTTGGTTTATTATTTGGGTCAATTACAAGTTCTGTTAGTATTTTTAGAAGTAAAAAAATACTTACTCCTTATTATAAAATACTAATAATTTGTCTAATATCGCTAAGCGCATTATATTTACTAAGCTACCTTTTTTTTGGCGAGGCTTATTCTCATGTTTAAAAAATAGCTTTCAACTGATTTAAGCGTGAGTCGGATAAATTTCCCCCGCTGCTGTGTGAATCATTTAGCGTGGTATTGAGATAAATTAAATAAAAAATAGTATTTTTATGGTGGGTAAGAAGTGCCTAAAGTTTAAAAAATGAAATTATGAAAAAGCTTGTATTATTAATATTGCTTATGATTGGTTTGATATCTATAAAAAAGAGTATAGGTTCAATTAATAAAGATACAACCAGAGTAAAAAATGAAATTACTTTTTTACAAAATGGTTCTTATGCGAAACAGTTTGAGTTTAGATATGCTTTCAGGCTCTCAGACAAGTATTGGTTTAAAATAGGACTTCAGGCATCTGGAAGTAGACAAGTGTATATGCCACTAGTTTCTACAACATATAGAACAGCTAGGATTAATATTAATTCAAATATTTTGATAGGTATCGATAAACATTCTGTTATTAAAGAAAAATATGAAATTATTAAAGGCTTTAATATTTTATTTGGAGATAATTTTAGAAATTATGTTATAGATAATCCGCAATTAACAGAAAAGCAAAGAAATACATCTACTCACACTCTATTTGGAGGCATAGGATTTACATTAGGCTTTTATTACAATTTTTCAAATCATTTTTCTGTTGGTAGCGAGTTTAACCCTTATGTTACATATAGTTTTCTTCATACAGAATATGTCAATCAAACAGTAACAAATTTAAACCTAGATAATGTTTCGCTAGTTTGTATAAAATATAGGTTTTAGTTATCACTGCTGCCGAGCTAATCATTTAGCGTGGTATTGAGATAAATTAAATAAAAAATAGTATTTTTATGGTTGGATTTAACTAAAAAACATATAAATGAAAAACATTGAACACCTAATTAACGAATCAATTAAATATGAGTTTGAAGCTTATCAACTTTATTCTTTATTAGAAGAAATATTTCAAAATGATGCTGATTTTTGGAAAAAGCTAGCAGATGAAGAATTAAATCATGCATCAATTCTTAGAAAAAGTAAATCATTTATTAATGATAATAATGAAGTTTTAAATATAATCTCTATTGATGATATAAATATTATTAAAGAAAGCATAGAATTATTTACACAATATAATGAAGATATTAAGAAAAATCCAAGCCGTGAAACTGCTTATAAAATTGCATTGAAAGTTGAAACTTCACTAGTTGAAAATAATTATCAAAAATTTATGGATATACAGCCTGAATCTGATTTAATAAAAGTGTTTCAGATGATAAATGGAGAAGAAAAAGATCATATTAAAAGAATTAATGAATATTTTAAGTAGGAGATTTAAGCATAAATTATAAGATTGAAATGTTTGTATCTCGTAGGCGTTTGCAACCCCGCCGTAAGTAAAAAGTAGTTTCCAAACTACTAAAATGCGAAAGCATTTTAAACAATGCAATAATACCCACATGATTTGTAATCCGTGTCAAACAATGTTACCTAATTAAGCCTTTTGGAGTAGACGAAAAAATGGTAGAAGATTATGGCAAAGAAGCCGATGGATATATTAGTTATTGTCAGGAGCCACACTTACTATTGAATTATACTATTTTAAAGGACAACAACTAAGGCTTAATGTAGCTATAGTAGATATATCATCAATGATGATATATGCGTGTTATGCACAATAATAAAATTTAAGTCGCATAAAACATTCTTATTATAAGATTTAATATTAAATTTGCATTTCATTTAAATTATTAATTATGAGTAACGGAACAGTAAAATTCTTCAACAGGTCTAAAGGTTTTGGATTTATCACCCCTGATGAAGATGGTAAAGATGTATTTGTCCATCAAAACGGATTAACCGATGAGATAAATGAAGGAGATAAAGTAAGCTATGATGTGGAGGAAGGTCAAAAAGGATTGAACGCAATAAATGTAAAAAGAATATAATATTATTTTTTGACTTTCTTGCATTGTAAAAGCCTGTCAAAATTGATGGGCTTTTTTTAATTTTCAAAATTGATTTCTCTAAAGAAAGAGAGTTGATTTATAGTATAACAAACAGTTCAAGTGCATAACACTACCTAAACTGCATTAAAACGCAGTTTAGCCAACCGTTATATGCAACCAAAAGTAACGCATAATTGTAACTTTAATAAATAAAAGAATAACTAACAGTGCGTAGTTAGCACGATAATCACTAACAAAACTAAAATGAAAAATACAATTGTTTTATTGACTTTGATCTTATCTATTTCTTGTAACGGGCAAAAGTCAAAGTCGAAAGAAACAGATACTATAAATGCTGATAAAATTGATTTAACCGATACTACCTATTTCAAAGTAGTTAAAAATTATATTAATACAGTTGGAACAATAAGAAAAGCGAATGCTTCAAGCATGGCAAATCAAGAAATGATTGTTACCTATTGCGTTGTATATGTCGACAGTATGGAGATTTTAATTGATCATACTGATAGGATATACATGAATTTCAATAATAGGCATTTCGGAAATATATTAAAGGAAAATTCTATTGTTAAACCTGAAATCAATTATGGTATACCTGATAAAAATCCGCGATTAACAAAGAAAAAAGAATTTAGGGTTTTGGAAATATATAAGAAATTAATAATTCTAGCTTTAAACAAATAAAATAACCCTAAACCTTTGAATGAAACACACATAACGCTATGTGCGGAAAAACAAAAACTGATAATTAAAAGATAAAATTGTCAGCATACCACCATCGTTGTAGGCAATTACAAAAGTAGCTGATGAAAATAATTTTAACATCAATAGGAACACGAGGAGATATTGAACCTTTTTTAGCAATTGGAAAAATTCTAAAAGAAAAAGGACATCAGGTTATTTGTGCATTTTCAGAACAATTTAGAGAACTGACAGAAAGTTGTGACATAGAATTTGCTTCTTTGGGGAAAAAAAATGATGACTTATTGGAAAGCGATGCCAGTAGAACAGCTATGGGAGGGTCTGGAATTAAGAAATTCTTTGCTTATATCAAACTTATGAAACTTGCACAAAATCAAAAATCCCCGCAAGAAAAAGAATTTAAGTTATACGAACTTATTAAACAAGAAAGACCAGATAGAATAGTTTATCATTCAAAAAATGTTTATCCATTAATATGGGAACATAAAAACAGAGGAAAAACATTTTTTGTAAGTCCTTTCCCATATTTGCATTATGTAAAAGGACATCCATTACTTGTTTTCAGTAAAGACTTAGGAGATTTTTTTAACAAACTGACATTTAAACTTTATGATTTTGGGGTAGTTAAGGCAACAATGATTGCTAAAAAGTGGCTACATATCAACGATAAAATCACGCGAAAGCAAATAAAAAATATTATTCACAGTAGAAATTTTATTTATACGATTTCGCCATGTCTATTCCCACGACCAGGCTACTGGAAAAGTAATATTAAAATTCTAGGACATCAAGAATTAAAGCGAAAAACAGATTGGAAACCCGAAAAAAAACTAACGGAATTCATAGAAAAACATGAAAAAATATTGTTTATCACCTTTGGCTCAATGCTTAATCCTGAACCTAAACTAAAAACTAAAATAATTCTTGAAATTCTTGAACGAAAT
>CAYTAU010000075.1:0-19114 GCA_964435855.1 uncultured Bacteroidales bacterium
CGTACCTATCCATTTTAGGACAGACACATTTTAGTTTTTCGTTTACCATAGGCGATTTGCTTGGTATCTCCTATTGGTTTATAATTTAACATACATTTTTCGTCTTTTAGAGTGTTTACAAGCAATTTCTCAAATGAGTTTTTCTGTAAATGACGGTTATTATACTTATAGGAAAACTCTGCCAAATAAAACGGCAAATATTTCTTGCTGATACTCCGATAACTACCCCTTATTCCATTCTTTAAAATACTCCAAAAACCCTCGATTGTATTTACCGTTCTAATGCCTTTTCCGTATCCCTCTGAATGTTTTATTGTAATATGCTCAACTGCTTTGTCAAATTGTTTGTAGCTTTTAAAACCATCTGTAATAACAATGCTTTCATCTATATTTACACGTTCTTTAAGCATGGCAAGTAGATTTCTACCTGTTAGTTTTTCAATAATCTTAACATATACTCTACCTTTTTTCTCAACTGCTCCCACAACTGGAACTTTAGATGTCCCCCTTCCTCTTTTTTCTGTTACCTGTGCAAGATTAGGCTCATTATCAGGGCGTTTACTCTTTGATATTTTCCTCTTTTTACCACCTAAATAAGCCTCATCGAACTCAACTAAGCCCTCTAATCTTAACTCATTATCAATCATTGCACATCTTACTCTATGGCAAACATACCAAGCTGTTTGATATTTTACTCCTACTGCTCTGCTTATCTCTGCTGAACTCATACCCATTTTGGCATTATTCATTAGAAACATTATCTCAAAGAACTTAGGTAATGGCAATCGTGTTTCTTCAAAGATAGTCCCCATTAAGACAGAAAAATCCTTATAGCATGAATTACAATGCCAACGCATAGAATTTTTACGCTTTCTAACTTTATTAGAGAAGCAATGCACACAATAAGGCTTTTTACCCCATCTTAATTTTTCAAGATAGGCTATACACTTATTTTGTGTACTATATTTCTTATGTAATTCTGTTAAGTTCATTTAATTTCTTTGACTAATTCCATTGTTTTTGATATTGGCAATCCACAACTTGCCAAACATGATAGTGAAATAATTGAAAGATGAATTATTACAAAAGTATTACACCAACTATTAAATAAACAGAACCATATTAAAAATAAAGTAATTGCTATTCCAATTATCAAACTACCTAATTTTTGAAAAAATCTAATACATTTAGCACTTTTAGATAATTCAATATCAATAAATTTTTCATCAGTATTGACTTCATGTTCTTTTTCAACTTTCATATTATTTCCATTTTAATTTAGAATCACAATAAGGACAGCGTTCAACATTATACTCAATATGGCTCTCACAAACAGGACATTTATACATTATTTTTTTCTTTGCATTTTTTATTAAGTTGGCTGTCATCCAAGCACCACCAATTAATCCTGCGGTAATTAATAATCCTTCTAAAAAAGTAACTTTTTTTGACATAATTATATATTGCTCATTGTTTTCCATGTAAAATTACACTTTTTTATTTTATTTTTACTATCCCTTTTAAACTTATTTTGTGTACCATAATTCTTATGTAATTCGGTTAAATTCATAATAATATTGTGCCATCAGCAGTACGTATTCCTTTAGGTTTATGTATGAATAAAACATAAATGCTAAATGCAATAATAAATCCTGCAAAAGCACTTTTTAACTTAATTTTAGCTATTTCTTTTTTTAATTCTGCTTCTGACAATAGTGCTAAATCTTTTGTTTTCATAACTATTCAATTTTATTTGATGAAACTATTTTAAATTGTCCTTTACCCGTTTTTTCATAACAAGTTACATTGTGTTTATCCGCAAACCTCAAAGCATTTATTATAAATCCAGAGCCACTTACTAAGATAGCTTCGGTAAAATCCCTTTCTCTATCTTGTGATTCGTGGTAATCATCTATTTTACCACCTAAATCAATCAAAACGCCTTTTCCTATTTTGCTTTTATGATTTTTACATTCAACCCATGTATATTCATACATATTTTGATTTCCAATACCAATAATAATGCCCCCAACAACCGTTATTCCACCAATTACCAAAAACATATCTGCATCTATATCTATCAGTTCTAATAAAAAACATGATGAAATTAATATTCCTATTACAAAAATCCATGTTCCCCAACTTCTTTGTTGAATGCCTTTTTCACTCATTTTTCTACCAACAATGTCAACTTCATACTCATTGGTTGAAGTTTTACCTTTAACTTTATCATTTAACCAAGTTTCTTTATATCCCAATTCCTTTTTCATAAATTCTGCAAATTCTACTTCTAATTCAGTTCCTTTTTGTCTACTTGTTTGTTTTTGTGCCATAGCAATAAATTTTTGATTAATTTATTGCTAAGATAATATTTTTTTCTATTTTTATCATTAAATTAAATTTTATTCTGTCCTAAAATGGATAGGTACGAAGAATTTTATAGTATAAGAATAAATAATCAATGGAGAATAATATTTAAATGGGAAAATAATCATTCTCAAGAAGTTGAAATCATTGATTATCATTAAAATAAAAAAGGAGATTTATAATGGAAAAATTATTAAATATTCACCCTGGTGAAATTCTGTTAGAAGAGTTTATGCTACCTTATAAATTATCGGCATATAGGCTTTCTAAAAATTTAGAAATTCCTCAAACAAGGATTTCTCAAATAATAAAAGGAAAACGACGAATAACAGCTGACACTGCTTTAAGATTAAGTTCATTCTTTGGTAATTCTGCAAAATTTTGGCTTGGATTACAAAACGATTATGACATTGAAGAAGAAAGAAGTAGTCATTTTGAAATGTTTAAACGAATTAGAAGGATAAGAGAAAAAAATATTAGCACATCCCAACAAACTGTATAAATAATGGCCGTTTCGCAGTTATTTTATTTTCATCTCTTTAACAATAAGCTTACGTAATATATTTAAAGCCGTAACTGATGTTTTTCTGATATTTCGTTCTCTGTTATCTCCAAAAAGAAAACTCTCTGATATTACTTTATTATTAGAGCAAACTGCAATCCATGTTGTACCTACAGGTTTTTCGTTTGTGCCGCCATCGGGTCCTGCAATTCCCGATGTTGCAATACTATAATCGGTATTGTATAATTTCATAATTCCAGTTGCCATTTTTTCTACTACTTGCTTGCTAACTGCTCCGTGTTTAATAATATCGTTTTCGGGAACCTTTAGTATGTTTTGTTTTATTTCATTAGAATAAGCCACTACGCTACCGGTAAAATATAAAGAGCTTCCCGGAACAGAGGTAAGCAATTGTGCAATATTACCACCTGTACAACTTTCGGCTGTTGATATTGTTTTATTATGCTGTTTGGCTATTTTTCCTACAACTTCTTCAATTTTTTCTTCGTCGTATCCGTAAATATATTCGGGGATTATTTTATTGAGTTTTTTAATTTCTTCTTCAATGTTTTTTCTTATTTGTTTTTCATTTTCACCTTCGGCGCTTAAGCGTAAACGAATAATTCCGGGTTGAGGTAGATATGCCAGTTTTATATTTTTTTCTTTTAAACCTTCTTCCCATTCTTCAAGTATCTCCGCTAATTTTGCTTCAAACGAACCTTGTGTCATAACAACTTTATGCACTATAACCTTAGAGTTGAATTTTGTTTTTAACTCAGGTAAAATATGGTTTAACATTAAGGTTTTCATTTCAAATGGAACTCCTGGTATTGAAACAAAAATTGTGTCTTGTTTTTCAAACCACATTCCAGGGGCTGTACCTTCTGAATTGGTCAGTAATTTGCAATTTTCAGGCACCATTGCCTGTTCTCTGTTGTTTTTATTTATTTCAGCTATTCCTCTTTGTTTGAGTAAAAACTTAATATTCTCAAGCGATTTTTCAGAAAGCACAAGTTTAGTCTCAAAATAATCGCATAAAACTTTTTTTGTGATATCATCTTTTGTAGGACCTAATCCTCCTGTAATAATTACAAGTCCTGCCCTATTTTGCGCATCCGATAATGCCTGTAAAATATGTTCATGTTTATCTGAAACAGATGTGATCTGATATATTTTTATTCCAACATTATTTAAGTGTTGAGCTATCCATGCAGAATTTGTGTCAACTATTTGACCAATTAAGATCTCATCTCCTATTGTTATTATTTCTGCGGTGTTTTTCATTTTTAATACTTAATTATTTTGCCACGAATGCACAAATATTTTTTTTATTTATTACCTATATACTAATTACTTTTATTCGTGAATTAGTGGCTATTTTTTTCATCATACATTTCCCAAAGCATTCAACCTCTCCAACAAAGTCGGATGTGAATAATGAAAGAATACATATAATGGATGTGGTGTAAGATTACTTAAATTTTTTACCGATAATTTTTTTAATGCCGATGCCAGATATTCTGCATTGTAATTATCGCCTGCAAACTTATCTGCTGCGTATTCATTCTTTCTTGATAATATATTCATGCCTAAACCTATAATTGTTGATATTGGGCTATATAAAATCCCAAAAGCAATTAATCCAATATGAAAACTTGCCTGGTCAACTCCCAATGCTTTTGATAACACAGGATTTCCAATAAATATTGATAAAATAAATAATGTAATACCTGTTTGTATTATTGAAATTAGCATTGACGAAAAAATATGTTTCTTTTTATAATGACCTATTTCATGTGCCAATACTGCAACAATCTCGTTTACCTCCATATCGTTTATTAAAGTATCGTACAACACTATTCTCTTTTTTGGTCCTATACCCGAAAAATAAGCATTTGCTTTAGTTGATCTTTTTGAACCATCAATTTTAAAAATATTATCAAGTTTAAATCCTACTTTCTTACTGAATTTTTCAATTTCTTGACGCAATTCGCCGTCTTCAAGTGGTGTTTGCTTATTGAATAATGGAACTATTATTGATGAATAAAACATTGTCATAAATATCATAAAAACAGTAATTGCTCCCCATGCGTATATCCAAAACATTTCTTCAGTAACATTATAAAACCATATTAGTAAAGCCATTAAACCACCACCTATTATGGCACCAAGTACCCATCCTTTTAGTTTATCAAAAATAAAGGTTTTAACAGTAGTCTTATTAAACCCAAATTTTTCTTCGATTACAAAAGTTCCGTATATTGAAAAAGGTGTAGTTAATATATCAGATGCAAATACAATAATACCAAAAAATAATAGTGCAATTAAAATGTAGTTATCTGTTACATTCCTTGATATATTATCAACAAAAGCAAAGCCATCGAGGAATAACATTAATAGCATTAGTAAAATACTAAAAGAACTTGTTAAAAGTGAAAATCTATGATTTACTTTTTCATATTCCTGTTGTTTTTTATATTTTTCGGCATCATAAATACCTTTTAATACTTCGGGTAGTATACTGCTCCATCGGGTAGTATTAAGATAATCTAAAAACCTTTCGAGCAAATATTCCAATACAATAATTACTACTATAACATAAAAAACAGTTTCAATCATTTTATAATTTTTAGGTCGGTAAAATTATTATTAGTTTTCAGAATAATCAAAATTCGGGGAGATATAAAAAAATGCCGTTTACCTTTTCAGGTTCACGGCACAGGTTAATTATTAATAATTAGTCAAATATACTAATTATTTTTTAATAATGCAAATTTATCTCAAAGTATTTTTTTATATTATGTTATGTTTTAATAAAATGTTGGCAAAAATTGAAGTAATATTATTGATTGTGTTGATTTTAAATCAAAATAATTAACTTTTTTAGTTCTTTTTCCTTTATTATAGTTTTTTCCATAATGTTCTTCTCTATGTTCTATAATTTCATTATTTTCCGACAACAACATTTCCCATAAAGAATTTCTTAGTTTAATAATATCTTTATTATATTTTCCCAAAAAGCAAAATCCACCGGATAATACTGAAGAAGACATATCGGAAGGAGCATATCCAAAACCTTTACCATGATATCCGTACCTATACCAACCATTTGAACCATCATAATAATTTGCGAATAATGGCTTTTTGTAATCGCCATTAAAAACTTTATAAATAAACTGATTTGATAAATATTTTAAAGTTGATGAATCGGGAAATGATTTATTAAATACAGTACTATATTCATAAATAGATTCGAAAAAATTCACAAATCTACGTGCATGACTTAAATCCCAGCCAATTTTCTTTATTTTTAGTTTATCAGATTCTAATGGAAAAGTATCACATTCGCAATTCCCATAAGCATTATCTTCATGGTCAATCCATGCTTTATTGTCAAAATCGTAAGCTAAAACCTTATTCCCGTTAAAATCTGCTAATTTTGCTTTATTCATTCGTTTTTCTATAAATTTTAAAGAAAAATTCAGATATTCAATAAATTGAGCTTTTAAATCATCATCAATTACTACAATTTCAGGATTAAGTTTATTTGCCATTAATATTTCTGCAACACCTGCTATTAACCACATATCACTATCTGTAACTGAACGACAATATGATATTTTTCCTCTAAATTTGTTCTTTACTTTCAACTGTAATAACTCATAATGATTGTATGTTCCCTTAATGCATCCCCAACCCCTTATTTGAAACATTCCATCTTTATTAAAAACTAATCTTTTATAAATATCATTAACAAGAATATCTGGATAAATTTTTAGTAATGAATCTATATAAATATAATTTTCACGTTCGCTAATCCTTAGAAAATGGTGAATTGATCTTGATAATAAATAACTAAACTGTGTAACATATAATACCATCTCATTTCTAAAATTAAAGGTGTCTTTTCCATTAATTAAAGTATAATCATCTAGCCAAACTTTGCAAGGTTTTTCTAATAATATGGTATCAACTTTTCCTGTATAATTAAAATAATAGACATCAATAGTTTCCAACTGTTTATGTGCCTGCAAATAAAGTTTTGCTAGACTGTCTAAAATTGCATATTGCTTGCTGTTAAATGCACCTTCGAGTAATGGGTTTGTCAATGTTTGAATATCATATAATTTCGTTTTTGCTTTTCCGTTAATATAATTTTCAAAAAAAGGATATTGAGCATTAAATATTTTATGCACCAAATTGTCTATCTCAACACTGTCAACTTTGTTAACGGTAGTTTGAGCAGATGAATTAAAAATAAATGCAGATAAGATTATTAATAATAAAATAGTTTTCATTGTGTAAAGATTAATTTTCTGAATTAATACTGATAATAGGTCAATTGAGCATCTTTGTTCAAATAATTAAAATTGCATTTAATACATCTTCTATTAGCAATACTCCATTTATTTTATTTTATGATAATCTTTTCGGTAGTTGTAAAATCATCAATTTTAATGCTAATAAAATACATTCCTTTTGCCCTATCACTCATGTCTATTTTATGATATATCCCTGAATTAAGAATATCAATTTTATTATTTAAAATAATTTTTCCTGTAATATCTGTAATTGTATATAATATCTCATTAGCTTTTATATTTTCAGCTTGTATATAGAAATATTCATTTGCAGGGTTAGGGAATATTCTTAAACTTTGTAAATCTTCATTTTCATTAACATTTAAACCAAATATTACAGTTAAAATAATTGTATCTGTATCGATACAATTATTAGCATTTGATACTTCTACCCAAAAAGAATGGTCTCCAAGTCCAAGAGAATCACCCATTACCACGATCATTGAATTTGTTGAGCCTGTATTCCATAAACAAGCATTAAAATTTCCACCTGCACCTATGATTACAGTTTGGTCTGTTGTAATTGTAAAATCATTTCCTAAATCAACATAAGGAGTAGGTAAAATTGTAATATATGCTGAATCGCTTACTACACAGCCTCCACTTGAAGTAACTGTTACCGAATATAATCCTGTTTGTTCGACCATTAATAAACTATCGGTATAAGTTGTATCAGACCATTGATAAATTGCATGACCACCTCCTGCATTTAAGTATTGGTCACGGCACATATCTGCATCACCACCCAAATCTACATCAGGCATAGGATTATATACTACTAAAACACTATCTGTACCTATACAGGTCGAATTAGTAACTGTAAGATAATATGTTGTTGTAAAGAAAGGACTAACAAAAATTGTATCGTTTGATTGTGCATTACTCCAATGATAAGTAATAGCATCATCGCATTGAGCAATTATCATTATTGTATCACCTTCACAAATACTTGTATCATTCGTAAGATTAATATCAGGTAATGGAAGAACCTCAACATAAGCTGTATCATATGCAGTACAGGCATTTGTATCAAGATAATAATAAACTAGTTCATGTATTCCTACTCCTGCAAGAACCGGGTTAAAAATGCTATCTGTAATATTTCCTCCTGTATAATATCCACCTGATAAACTTGCCGATAATGTATCACTCTCATGATTCAGACAATACCAGTTATCATATCCTGTAAAAGAAACATCAATAACAGGTTTAATAATTACAGAACTTGTATCATAATTCGAGCATCCGTTTGAATCGGTATATTGATAAATTACATCATGAATACCGGGGGCAAACATTGTTGCATAAAAAATGCTATCAATTATTCCTGCATTAAGATACGTACCTCCTGCAGGAACACCGATTAATGTATCGGGGAAAGCTGTATTGCAATATTCTGCTTCTAATCCGCTAAAACTTACTCCTGTTGGAATTGGATTAACATCTACAAAAATCGTATCTACAGAAATACAACCAAACGAATTCATTATCCAGCCTGCGTAACTTGTATCTGTTGTAGGTTGTACAAAAATAGTTGTATTTATTTCTGTTATTGGAGGAAACCATCCGTAAATACCAAAATCGCCGGTAATGGTAATTGGTATTGAATCGCCAAAGCATATACTTGTATCGCTACCAACGCTTACAAAAGGCAGATCATATACTGTTGTATAATTTGTATCTGTGTTGTAACATCCATATTTATCAGTAAACTCATAAACAATTTGATGATAACCACCACCTGCTATATCCGGATGAAACACATATTCAATCATTCCGGCTCCATAGTAATTCCCATCTTGAGGCATACCCCATAAAGTGTCTTGTATATCGTCAATGCAATATTCTGCTTCAAGTCCTGTAACAGTAAGTGATGGTAAAGTATGACCTTCGAATTGCTGCGAATAGCTATCTGTACATCCATTAACACTAGTATAAGTATAAGTTATTGTATGAACACCAACAATTCCTGTAGGGTTGAGAATACTATCTGTCATACCTGAGCCTGAAAATGTACCACCAACAGGAAAACCATGTAATGTATCATTAGGAGAATCTACACAATATGCTGTATCAAGACCTGAAAATATAACAACAGGTATAGCATTAACAGTAAGTACTCCTATACTGCTTGTATCGTCGCCACAAGTGTTGCTTGCAATACAAATATAATCTCCTGCATCTGCCAAAATAATTGAAGGTATGGAATATGTATCACTTGTTGCACCTAAAATATCTGATGTATTAAGTTGCCACTGATATGTTATTGGTAGGGTTGCATTTGCAGCAATTGTAAATATAACAGATTCCAATTCGCATTTTGTTGAATCTAAAGGATGTATTGTAATAGTTGGCTCTTGATGTACTGTAAGTTTTGCATGATTACTTGCTACTGTTCCTACTGCATTTGTAATAAAACATTTGTAATTACCTTCATCCGGAGGTGTTGCTCCATTTATTGTAATAAAAGTATCGGTAGCTCCTGTAATATCAACTCCGTCTAATTGCCATTGGTATGTATATGGAGGCGTTCCAACTACATCTACTGTAAAAGTTACAGTATCGTAAATACAAACATCTTGCGTTACAGGGTCTAAAATAACTATAGGTAAACTCATTAATCTTGCAAAATACTCGCTTGGCTTATTTCCTGCATTTGCAAGAGCACCACCAACATGCATTTCGTATCCTTGTTGTTTAAGTGCATAAACATTATCATCCGTTCCATCACCAAGGGCTGCCCAAACAGAACCATTATACATAACGATATTGCTTGCTGCAACACCATCTACATTAGTAAAACTGCCTCCTAAATAAAGGTTGCTTCCGTTAAGTTCCATACAATAGGTATTACCATCTACTCCGGTACCATATGCACTAAAAGTAGAACCATCCCATTTTGTAATATGATTTACTGTTGTTGCTCCTCCTGTAGTAAATTCGCCACATGCATAAAATGATGTACCATCTGCAATAATATCATAAACCACTCCATCAGTACCTGTTGATAATGCTGTCCAGACACTTCCATCCCATTCTGCTATATAGTTAGTATTTGCTACTCCGCCTGCATCTGTAAAATTACCTCCAACAAAAATATCTGTACCATTGCTTGCAATTGCATAAACAGTTCCATTGGTTCCTGTTCCTATTGCATTCCATACTGATCCATCCCAGTATGAAACATAATTTGTTGCCACTCCGCCTGAATTAGTAAAATCACCGCCTGCATATACATTACCATCTTTTAGCATAATTGCTTTTACGGAAGCATCGGTACCTGTACCAATATCGCTCCATGTACTTCCATCCCATACTGCAATATAATTTACTGTATTGCCTCCCGCTGTTGTAAAATCACCTCCTGCGTATAAATTACCGGAATCATAAGTTAATGCTCTTACTGCGCCATTCATACCTGTACCAAGTGTTGTCCATGTAGTTCCATCCCACTTTGCTACATAGTTTGCAGAATTACCTGCTACAGCAGTAAATTTACCGCCTATATAAATATTGTTGCCATCAGATGCTATAGCAAACACGGTATCGTTTGGTGCATTAGCTATTATAAATTGTGCATCCCATTCTTCGTTTTGTGCATTTAATATTTTTAAATTAAGTATAAATGCACATGATAACAATACGAGTATTAAGCTGATTTTATTCATAATACAATACGTTGATTAAGTTTATTTATAGAATTATAAAGATATGATTTTTTTTAATTATGACAATGACTTATCGACAATTAAAAAGTTATAATATAAACATAATTTTATCCTTAAGTTTATTGTTTTGTATTAAATTAATAATTATTTTTGAAAAAAACTTTAAAATTAAAACCTATGAAAACTTTATTTAACATCTTATTTATTGCAATAATTATTAATCCCGTTTTTGCTATAAACGACACTATTAAAACAGATTCGAAAATTAAATCAGTAACAATTTTTCTTAATGGTGCTGAAATTAATCGCGTTAAAGCAGTTGCATTAACAACAGGTAGACATATAGTTGAATTTACAGAATTGTCTCCAAACATTTATTCTAAAAATATAAGATTATCAGTTGGTAATGGTGTATCATTATTGTCAATAACCAATAAATCGACTAAATTATCGGTGCCAAATAAATTGAGAAAAGAGATTAAGCAAAAGAAAGATTCTATAAAATTAATTAACAATAAGATTGCATTATTGAATAACGAAAAAAATGCTTATCAAACGGAAATGAACCTTTTGCTGAAAAATAATTATATAGGTACCAAAGAAAGTGGTGTCTCAATACTTGAACTGCAAAAAGCAGCCGATTTTTACAGATCAAGAACAAAAGAAATAAATGACAAAATGCATGCGGTTGATGTTAAAATTGCAGAATTGAATATTGTTATATTAAAATTAAATCAAACGTTTATTGCGAAAAGCTACAAAGCTCAGAAAAACGCTTCATCAATTGTTATTGAGGTTATTTGCGACAAAACCGGCACATTTAATTTTGATATGAAATATTATGTAAGTAATGCCGGTTGGATGCCAAGCTATGATATTAAAGCAAAAGAAATTGGCAAAAACATAGATTTCTATTACAATGCTAAAGTATATAACAATACAGGCATTGACTGGAACAATGTAAATTTGAAACTTTCTACAGCAGACCCATCGCAAGGTGCAACTAAACCAAGCTTAACACCATGGACATTGAACTATTCATCTTCTAATAGCTACGAGGGTTATTATCAACAAAAATATGTAGGCGATACGGAAAAAGAAAGCGATAGAGCATACAGAACAGCTGGAGCAGAAATAGCAGCAGATTTAATTACTGTTGAAAATCCTACTACATCGGTTGCAGTATCTGAACTTAGCTCAGAGTTTGAAATTAAAACCCCATACTCTATTCCCGCCAATGCAAAACCATATATGCTTGAAGTAAAAGAATTCAATTTACCTGCAGAATACAAATACATTGCAATACCTAAAGTTGACAGGGATGCCTTTTTACTTGCACGTATTTCGGGTTGGGAAGACCTGGATATTATAAGCGGAAACGCTAATGTATATATGGGAAATACATATATTGGTCAATCATATATCAACACACGATTTGTAGAAGATACTCTTGATCTATCGCTTGGAAGAGATAATAAAGTACTGGTTACACGAAGCAAAAAACAGGATTTTAATAGTAAAAAAATTATTGGTACAAATAGAAAAGAAACTTACACTTACGAACTAATTGTTAAAAACAACAGAAAAGTACCTATTGATATTGAAATTAACGACCAGCTACCTGTTTCACAAGAGAGTGATATAGATGTTGGTATTCTTGCTATATCAGAAGCAATACACGACGACCTTAGTGGTAAGCTTACCTGGGAATATAAATTACAAGCCGGTGAATCGAAAAAAATGACTATATCGTTTTCTATTAAATATCCTAAAAACAGAACTGTCAAAACCAGAAAATACAGATCAGTATCTGCTGCTATGTTTTAAACAATTTTTATAAATTTATTTTAAACTTTTAACATATGAAATTTAAACTGTTTTTTGTCCTTTTACTTCTGGCAGGAAGTATTATTTTAGCTGTTTATGAATATAATAATCCTCCCGGTTCATCGTACCAGAAATATTTCGATTATGGAATGGAAAGTTATAATAACAGAGATTATGACATTGCCTTAGATCAATTTATTATGGCATCAATTGAAAATTTTGAAGATGGTCTTGCTAACTTCTATATTGGATTATGTTATATTGAACTTGGTGATTACGAAAATGCAAACTATTATTTAGAACTTGCTATTGAATATCAACCTGAGTTGCAAGAAAAATACGATAAAGCTGAATTAAGCAAATATAAAGAAATGACAGTAGATGTTATTGATGAATATAGTGATGAAATAAATAAAAAAGAAAAAGAAGAAAATTATGATTTGGGATTTACTGACCCTAAAGATTATAACGATCTGGGACTTGCAGAATACAATAATAGCGAGTTTGAAACAGCAATTAAATATTTTGAAAAAGCACTTGAATTAGACAATGAATATATTTACGCTTTATTTAATATTGGTCTTTGCTATTATTATCAAGGTGATTATGAAAAATCTAAAAAACAATACACTAAAACATTAGATATTGACGACACATATTATAAAGCTTATTTTGAAAGAGCTTTTGTAGCTTATGAGCTTGAAGAATATCAAAATGCAATTGACGACTACACAATATATATTGGCTACAAACCCACAGAAGCGGAATCGTATACATACAGAGGATCAGCAAAATATATGCTTGGCAATACTAAAACTGCATGTGCTGACTGGAAAAAATCAGAAAGACTTGGTGGCAATGCCGATGAGTTTATTAAAAAGTATTGTGATTAAAAATAAATGCTTTTTTACGGACTTGGTAACGGTATCGTATAAGAGTAGTGGCGGTTTATTATTCTAATTTTCAGATTAAGCCACAACCTCTAATCTATTCTTTGACTTTGGTTTAATAACTGCCTCCGCCATTACTTTTATACAATGTAGGGTGCAGTATTTATTTATCACTTTGTTTATGTTTTCTAAATTTCGTTTGTCGTATGATTCAATTAATTTATTTCTATCAATAGTGTTTAATCCATTGAGTTGTGGAACTCTCAACTTTTTTAAGGTCTGTGATTGAAAACGTGGTAATCCTCCATTCATTCTTATTCCAATTTGTGAGAGCTGGTCTTTAATGAAATCAGACATAAGAATACAAGCCAAAATCTTTAGTTCATTCAAGTCCGAATGTGTTATGTAATAAATGTTGTGGTGTGGATAAAAATTACCTTCATCAATAAAAAGAAATTTACAACCTGAAAGGTCAGGTAGTAACAGCTTATGTTTCTTTTGTAAGTCAGGCTTTATTTTATCGATTGTCTTATACCAAGAGTTTGGCGATTTTTTTGCTATATGACGTTTTAATAAAATTTCTTTCTTGGATTCTAAATAAGATTCTAAATAAGGATAATTATTTAAATCACATAATTCGCCATTCAGAAACGGATTAATTACATAGGAATTATCCCAATTTATATCTTCTCCTTTAAGGCAATTAGATTTAATTATAGGAATTACTCTATTCTTTTCTATTCCGTTTAATTCAGTTCCTTTCTTTATGTAAACTTTATCAGCTCCTGTTGCTACTCCAATACCAATTTCAAAACCTTGTTCTATTATTCCGACTAATGAGCTGTGGTTAATGTTGTAGTCCAAAAATAAATTTTGCCAAGATTCATTTTTTGGCGAAGAGATTAACTTGAAATCTAAATTATCGATATCAATCTCTTTCTCTTGAGATTCATAATATTCTGTTAGATTGCCTTTGCAATTTTGTACAGTAGTTACACAAGGATAAGCAATTACCTCTTCATCAAAAATATTGGCTTTTTCAATATTTATGATTTTTGAAATATGGTATTTGTCAGCAATCAATTTTCTTAAAGGTTGTCCATATTGATTGAATAACCATCGATTTGAACATATGAATGAAAGAATACCTTTCTGCGATAATAATTTTAAAGACTTCTCATAAAAAAGCACATACAAATCTGCTCTATACTTGAATGTTGAAAAAATCTTTTTATACTCTTGTTTGAGTTTTAATTCTATTATCTCGTGTCTAATATATGGTGGGTTGCCAACAATACAATCAAACTCAATATCAAAGCCTTTTAATAAAAAGTCAGTATTTGAGAAAACACATTTATTTATTTCATTTTTTGTAAAACCTAAATCTTCAATAGTCTTTAGAATACTAGTTTTAAGGTTTTTGCAACTTGAACTATCTAACTCGACAAATCTTATATTTTCATTAACTGATTTGATAAAGTTAAAATTATAGTTTTTGGATGAGTGAAAAAGACGTTTAATTATCTCAATGGCAAAAGCACCTTGGCCTGATGCAGGTTCGAGTATTTTAATATTTTCAAGGTTTGCAGAAGAAATATATTTTACTTCATCCAAGATGTAATTAACTACATTTTGTTGAGTAAAAACTTCTCCGTGTTTTCTGCCATTTTTACGTTCCATAAAATTCTATTTAAACTCCTTTAATTGACCAATTAAGTGTCCAATAAAAGAGTGAAGAAATGAGTCGATAGATATTTCTTCTGCTACATTTCCAAAAGATAAATCTTGATTTGACCACATCAGGCAACATTGTGAATAATGTCTTTCTAACATTAGTTTTTGGCAAAGTATCTTATATCTGTCAAGGTAAGAACCACCAATAAATCCTGGTAACACTTTAAAGTGAGGTTCACTTACTCTAACAGGTTTAGTTGACTTTTCTGATTTTTCAACGAGCATCAAATATCCAACCCAAGGTGCTGATTGATTTGGGTAAGCTTGTTCTCTAAAAGCAGTCCATAAATCAATAGCACTTCCTAAAGATTCTTCAGTTCGGTTGTTGAAATTGTTTCCAAATGAACCAACTTGGGATTTAAATTCAATTACTGAAATCAATTTTTTGTTTGGTGAAATAATAAGCAAATCCCAATCCTTTGTCGGTCTAAAGTAGCCTGGAATATGATTTCCTTTTACAAATAAACACTCTTTTGGAATACCTATATCTATTGCAACTTGACAAAGCAAGTTTAGAAATCCGTCAAGTTGTTTTCCACCCGTTACAGCACTTCTATTTCCTGTGTCTAAAATATTGTTTTTAGACTGTTTATTCGTTTGATTGTTTCGAGTATTCCAAAACAATTCAACTGCATTTTTAATGAGTGGTTTATATTTTTCTATATCGATTTTCATTCAATTCTCAATGTTTGTTCATATTGCACCCAACGTTAGGATAAGGTGCATTAATGCACCTTATATCTCTTATAGCTACAGTTTGTTGTTTTTAAACACTTCACAAATATAACAAAAAAAAGAGAAACCCCCCTCTTTTAATTTCAGATTTTTTTAAAATCTGCTTCTACTTGCAAAAAATACTACAATATCTATCACTTTTTACATTAATCTCTGCTTTGAGCTTAGCATTATTAAGATTATTTGCCTTACCTGCTTGTTTGGGGGTGGCATTTTAAAGCTGTGAGTTTGTAGGATTTCCCAAAATATTTTTAATAAGTATAGCAAATATTGCTAACGTTTTGCTAAAAGTAGTGTGGCTTTTAACTTCTCCCGTTTATTTATTATTCTAAGTATAAATTTACTAATTATTTTCATTGATGCACTATTGTTAGCATTACTTTTGAGCTATTGTTAGGCAATCGTTTCCTTTTTTCTGGAACATGGTGTGGTATTTTTTATTTTATTTTTCCCATTTTAAAAACAATCATTTTATGTTCGTCTTTTAATGGAAGAATTCCCATTGTTATTCTTTTGTCTTTTATTTCAAAATCATAATAATCAATCATTTCTTCTGAGACGCCTGCATAGAATATTGCAGTGCTTAAATCATTACCTATTTGTTTGCAAATATTTCCCTTATCTTGATGAGTTGGAATTACTTTTAATAAGTCTTTGTACCCTTTGTCTGTTGACATACCTCTTATTGTTTTTAGGTCACCCGATTTCAATGCTTCAACAATTTCTTTTACATCATTATATTCTTCATAATCATAAATCGTTCTTTTTGTCTTTATTAAAGAATCGTTGTCCATAATTAAGTTAGGGCGATCTGTAATAATAGTGTCTGAAGATATTTTAGTGTTAGATAATTTGTTTTGTCTGTTGGTACATGCAATTGCTATTGTAAACAATAATGGGGTCAGAATGGTAATTGTTTTCGTTTTCATTTATTTGCTTTTTCTTTATAATGCATATTTAGGTCAATTTCCATAAATATAGAGAACCGCCTTTTTGAAATGTTGACCAACGTTTAGCTAAACTACGTTTTAATGCAGTTTAGGTTTTGTTACCAAGCGTATTTATTGTTTAATTAATTTTCTAGTTATTGTTTGTTTTTTAGTAATTACTTTAATAATATAAATCCCTTTTGGTTTAGAACTTAAATCTATTATATGCAGATCTTCAACGTTTTGAAAATCCTGTATTTTCTTTCCAGCTACATCATATACTTTAATACTTTCAACTCCTTCTGTCTGAATTGTAATTCTATCAGAAGTGGGGTTGGGGTAACCAAATATTTTATTACTAAATATTCTATTAATATCAGAACAAATTTCAAATGTAATATTAATAGTATCATATTGCATACAACCATTACTGTCAGTTACCTGCACCCAAAATTCTTCAGATGCTAAACCTATGCCAGTTGAATCAATCATTATATTTTGCAATAATGAATTCATTGACCAAAGATAAGTGTTATACAAGCTACTGTCAGCATATAATATTATTTGATCATCTGCACATAGAGTTGTATCTGGTCCTATATTGACAACTGGCAATAGATGAATAGTAAGATTTATAGTTAGAACACTATCATAACCAGATGAATTTGGAATTATATCAGTATATGTACCTGTAGTATCCCATATATAATTATTACTAGGAGATATATAACTACCGCATTCAATTATATCCAGAGTATCATATGTGCTATAATTTTTATATACTCTTACATGTCCCCTGTCATCATTTAAGTTTGTACTGGTTCCATCATTTGCAAAGGCTCCAATTGCAACAGTATTCCCTGTTGAATCAATATTTACCGACCACCCTGAACCATCATAGTAAGATTCACCAATTATTTCATTGGTTACCAAATTCCAATTGCCATTAGTATATTTAAATACCCTTACATGACCTTCATTAGACCCTGTACCTTCATTTGCAGATGCTCCTATAGCAAGAATATCTCCTACTGCGTTTAAACTTACTGACCAACCGGCATGATCATTTGCATCTTCTCCATCAATGTCATTTCCAAGCTGCACCCAAGCAGAGCCATTGTATTCATATACTCTTGCATGACCTGAATTACTACCATTTCCGAAGTTATTTGGAGCTCCTATTGCTACTCTGGTACCACTAGAATTTAGACTAACAGATTTTCCAGAGTAATCTTGGGCTGCTTCACCGTCTATGTCATTACCTAATTGAACCCAATTACCTCCAGTAAAATCAAAAACTCTAACATGCCCAGCTCTGTTTCCATTTCCATCATTACAATCTGCTCCTACTGCAAGAATATTTCCTGCATAATTTAATCTGACAGAATATCCAAAACGGTCGCCTGCAGTTTCTCCACCACCACCAGAACCAGCTTCACCATCTAAATCATTTCCAATTTGTGTCCATACTCCTGTAATATATTGAAAAATTCTTACATGCCCTGCGTTATTGAAACTTCCATCATTATTTTGAGCTCCAATAGCCACTATTGTTCCATCTCCATTTAATGAAACAGCACAACCTGAATTATCATAACTTGTTTCTCCAATAATCATATTACCTAGCTGCACCCAATTACCACCACTGTATTCAAATACACGAACATGGCCAATATTTGTACCTCCAACGTAGCTTCTTGGGGAACCTATTGCCACAATATTTCCATTAGAATTTAAAGCTACTGTACTACCTGATTCTTCATAACCATTTTCGCCATCAATATCATTGCCAAATTGAATCCATGTTCCCCCAATCTTTTCATAAACTCTTACATGACCAGACTCAGTTCCATTTCCAGAATTTAAAGGGGCCCCAATCGCTACAATTGAACCATCGGCATTTAAACTTACACACCATCCTGATTCATCGGCAGTAGCTTCACCATCTATATCTTGTCCTATTTGTATCCATTGAGCATTGGTGAGGTTTATTACAAGTGCTGCAATAATTAAAAAGTAAAGTTTTTTCATAATGTTTCTGTTTTCATTCCTACTAACGTCAAATTTAACTTACAGAACAACAGTATTTAAAGAAAATCCA
>CAYTAU010000076.1:0-19066 GCA_964435855.1 uncultured Bacteroidales bacterium
ATTGATAATTACCAACCTATAGTTGTTGAAGATGTTGCTAATAATGTAGAAGTTAAAAAGAAGTCAAATTGGGGATATTATATTTTAATTATAATTCTTCTAATTATTGCCTATTATTCATATCAAAAGATATACATCCCATATAGAGATAATCAAGAGCATATTAGCGAGGAGGATGAAATTGACGTTCAGCTTAAATATATTGTTGCTAAAAGTTATAAGTTAAGATCTTCCAAAGTTCTGGATAAAACCAACTCAAATGTTATTAAAGTATTTTCTTATGGTCAGGAAGTTTTAGTTTATAATGAGGATTCTTTATGGGCTGAAGTAAAAGTAATTGACAAAACAAATACGATTTATGAAGGATATATGGGAAATCCTAAGCTTTATTTAAAAAATGAAGATGAATTTTATAATATTAAATAAGTAAAGAACTAAAGAAATAAAATTTAATTAAATGAGTTTATTCTAACTTATTCTATTATATTTGAGGCATACACTTGTTTATATGTTTATTAATTTTTAGTGATATATTAAAATATATGAGTTATAATAAAATATTACCATTACTTAACAAAATTCAGCAATTATCAAAAGAATCAGATCAAAAATATTATAGTGAGATTTTTGAAATTGCTAAAAAGCATAATTTCCCAAATTATTCTATTAGTTTATTAATTAATAATAAACTAAATAAAGTTAAAGGAAGTATTCAAACTAATTTAGAAGGATGGATAACTAATGAATCTACTATACCTAAATCATTAATAAATAAAATTAAAGATGTATGCAAGACAGGAGAAATATCACTTTTAGATCGTGAAGATATTTATAGTGAAGCAGCAAAATTAAAAATCGACAGAAACAAGATAAACGAATTTATAAATTCTGAATTAAAATCAAATAAAAAAGAAGAAACACCAAAAAAGAAGAAGACTTGGTTGTATATGCTTATAGGTATAATATTAATATTGTCAGTTATAGGTATTTACTCTTACAATACCTATTATCTGCCATATAAGAAAGATAAAGATGCTGATAGAAAAATTATTATTGCAAATACATATAAATTAAGATCAACAAAATATCTGGCTGATAATGATGCTAATGTTATAACGACCTTCCCATATGGTCATGAAGTTATTGTTTATTCAGAAGATTCCGAATGGGCTGAAGTTAAAGTAATAGATAAATACTCAAATGTTGAATATACAGGTTTTATGGGAAAACCTATGGATTATTTGTGTGATAAAGTTGAATTCTATGAGGTTGATGGTATTTATGGGAATGAAGATGCTCGGAAATTAATAACAGGATCCTATGCAAAAAAGGCAATTTTGAATTATATAAAGGATAGTAATTGGATGACAGATATTCCTGAAGACATACAAATAGAATTGTATGGGAGGATTAGAAATAAACCTATTTGGCAACTCTATGGACTATCAGAAGATTATACATATAATACAGTTACAAATGGCAAACTACTTGGAAGTGATGATTGGTGTTTGGTTGTAATAATTGCTGAGAAATCTAATTTAAAAAATAGAGAATTATTAATTTTTAGATTTGATGAAGAGAATATTTACCAGGGTTTAATGTATTCAGAAAATATTGGTGATGATTTTGATGGTGTTAGAATTGTTAGAAAGAATAATAAATACCATATAGGGGAAACATATAGAGGTGAGAGTATAAAATCCGAACTTGAATACGATGCTATTGAGCTTGGAAATAATAATATTAATCTAAAAAGAACAGCAATTATTGTTTATAATGGAATAACATTTAAAAAGTACTACCAGTAAATAAAATATGAAGCTAAAACGTATACTAATCTTTGTAATTTTTGTTATTCCATATTTAATGTTGGGATATGGATATTACATTCATAAGAATGAAATAGAAAACATTGATAACTCAAAAATAATTATAATAAACAAAGATGACTTTTCATTAAAATTATATTCATATAAAGGAGAATTACTGAAAAACTATGATATAACTATAGGCAAGAATTTTGGTAATAAGATGGAAGAAGGAGATAAAAAAACTCCTGAAGGCGTATTTAACATATTATCAATAGAAAACTCATCAAATTGGGAATTTGATTTTGAAGATGATAATACTGGACCAATAAAAGGAGCATATGGACCATGGTTTCTTCGTTTAAATATTCCTGAACATAAAGGCATAGGAATACATGGTACTCATAATAATAATAATAATAATACAATAGGGAAGAAAGACAGTAAAGGTTGTATAAGGATGAGAAATAACGATTTATTAGAATTAAAAGAAGAGGTTACTCTAAATACTACTGTCGTTATTTTACCTTCTTCATATGATTTGTTGATAAATAATGATACAACTAATGTTATTGAGAAGATGTATTTAAAAACAATAAACAAACCATAATCAAGTTATTTATTTTCACATCCTTCTACTTTCTATTTAACTTATCATTTCCCTCAGAAAAAGAAAATCAGATTTTATATGTTTTTCATTATAGTAAAAAACATTACAATAATTATGAGGATTAAAGAAATTGTTGCACAAGTTTGTCCAGAACTTAATTGCTTATATGATTTTGCACTATATAGACCAGGCACACGATTGTAGCGATACATTCGTTTCCCTTTACCACAAATAGATAAAGTAGCAATACTTAATATTAGATTTACAATAGGCACCCAAATAAATACTAGTGATAAAATCCCCAGTGTCAATGTTGCACCTGCATTTGGAAGTTGTTGATTCATTCTGCGTAGGGGGATAGTTGTTTGTGTTGTTTTAGGAGCAACACCTGTAACATTAGAACTACGACCTTTTGGAGAAATATTTGTAGAATTTGTTTGAATACTTTCTTTTTTAGATTGTTCCAATGCAATTCTTGCTTTTTCAATTTCTGCTTTTTCCTTTTCCAGTTTTTTTCTCTCAAGCTCTAGTTTTTCAAGTTTAAAGTCAACATTCTTCTATCCATCCTTGATTATTCATAATCTTAGATGACTTATTATGGGTATTTAATAAGTGAATTAGTGAGTAAGTAGGTAATTGAATTTTTTTTGATTTCTCAGAAATAATTAGAAATAGTTCATTCTTATGTTCAGTTTCTTTAAAGTCTTTAATATGATTTAAAATATCTTTCATTATAATTTATTTAAATAAAATTATTTTATTTTCATTTTAGCTTGAATAATTATTTCAGATTAAAAAATAATTCAGGTCTATATTCGAAGTGCATTGTATCATAATGATACCATTTACCTCCCCAAATAAATCCATGTTTCTCGAAAATTTCAACAATCTTTATAGGTATTTGATTTTTATATACATATTTACCATTATTTGTGTAATCCCATCTCCAGTAATTAGAATAATTAGCGTTAATATCTATGGCTATTCCATAGCTATGAGCACTTAATCTTTGAGTTCCACTAATATTTCTCCAGTTAAAAGTACCTCCAATATTAATGAGATATTTTTTAAATTTATTTGGCAGAGTATCCAACTCATTTGATATTTGCTGAAGTTTCTCATTAATTCCATTTACAGAAGTAATTCTAATTCTTTTATTAATAGTTTTTGGGAGCCATACTATTTCAACTAGATTTTTCTCAACCTCTTGTTTCGTTTCTCCATACATTTTCTTAAAGAAAGGGTCATATCTTATTCTGCCTGGATCATAATTATAAATAGGAAAATCAATCAATTTGCCAGGTTTATAACTAAATATAAATTGATCTTCAAAATCAGGGTAATTTAATAATGAATCAAAATTTTTATTAATAATACCATCATCAATTAACATTTTAGTTCCATCTTGCCAAATAATATAATTACCACTAATTTTTGAAATAAAATTAGGATAACAGTTTATTAGATTCTTAAAATCTTTGAAATTTTTTAAAGTATCAATATGAATTGAATTAGAAGTGTCAGTTTCAAATAAATTAATTTCAGAACTTGAGCAACCAAAGCAAATGCTTAAACCGATAATATGAAATAATAGTAATTTTCTCATGTTTTTAGCCCTTAGAATTATATGATTAAAAAAATGAATTATTTTTATTCATACTGTTGAATTAATTTAATGTTTTTCTTTTCTATATCTGTTAATAAGTTAGAAGCATCATTATTATAATCTAGTTTTTGGATATCTCTATACCATCCTATATTATTGAAATAATTGCTCATTTCATCTGTTTTAAAAACATAGCCATATCTGGCAAATATTTCATTTCTCATAATTTTTAATTCCCACTTAGATAAATGACTAATGTAATTGCTTTTTAAATACCTAGTACTAGCTTCTGGATACTTTCCAAATATATTTGAATTTTCATCTGAAGGAGTATAAGTTTTGTTCGTATGGGTATCTTCTAAATCATCAAACCCTTTTTCTTCGTTAATATCAACTATTTCTTCAATTTCTTCTTTAAAGTTGTCTCCCTCATTAACTAATTCGTTATCTTTAATATTTGAACTATCTTCATTTATTTCATTTGACAAACCTGAATCAATGTATAATATAATTGAAATAACAAGTAAGGGGATTAAAACTATTAAAATAATTAACCAAACTTTATTACTTCTAATTTTGGTTTGTTTACTATTTGCAATTGTATTATTTAAGTTTTTTAATTCTTTAAAATCATCTTCTTCATCAGACTTTTTGTTTTTTTGTTCAATAATTTTACTTTTTCGGTCCCTATATTTCTCTATCCAACCTTCATCTGATATAATCTTTACTGAATCTATTTCGATTGATTCCAATAGCTTTATAAGTGAATATATTGGGAAACTTAGCTTCTTTGATTTTTCATAAATAATTAATATATGCTCATTTTTATACTTGGATTCTTTATAGTCTTGAATAGTTTTAAGAAAATCTTTCATAAGTAATATTAATTAATAATCTTATTTTAATACTTTATATACGATTCTATTTATTGATTGGATTCTTCAAGTATTACTAAAAAATATTCATTGCTTTCTTTTTTATATACAATTTCACGTATTTCTTTTTGTGATTTTATTGAGAAGCGCCTTGAATTTTTATTCATTAAGATCACATCTCTTTGTTCTAATTTATCTTGTAATTTTCTCACACCCAACAATTCCCCCAAAAATAAATCAGTTTTCTCTAATATGTCAAAATTATCAAATAATACATTTATAGCATGGTCGTCAGTATTTATCTTTTCATTTATATCAGTTTTATTAAAAAGTATTTCCTCAAATTTTTTGTAAATCTCTATTTTGTTTTTATTATAAATGCGATTTTTTAATTCTACATATTCATTTTCATTAATTATTTTATCTTTTTTTAAGGAGTAAATTTCATTCAATATTTTCTCAGAATAAGATAATATTAGTGTGCTAATTTGATTTTCAATTAACTGATTTATCTCTTTGAAACTTTTCTCTTTAATAATCTCAAGTTTCTTTTCAACTTCATCACCAGTCATTATATCTGCTTTGTATAAGTCCTCAAGTATTATTCTAGCATCTTCGTATTGTTTTATATCAATATCCGGAAAATACTGTTGTGTAATGTTTTCTAAATTATTAACTTCAATTTCATCATTTGAAATTTCAATTTTATCATTAACAAGAAATTGATAAAAACTTTGAATATTAGAAATTTTAGAATTTATTTCATTTCTGATTCTTGTAACTTCCTCAAGTTTAGAGTTAATGTCAAGAATTATCCAACCTTCATTATTATTGGATTTTGATTTATCGGGGTTATCCTTTAATAATATGAAGATTGAATATGTAGGGAGTTTGTTTTTTAAATTAGTTATTACCTTACTATCACCATTGAGCAAGGAATCAATCTTTTTTTGCTTTAGTAAATCTCTTACATGTGAGACCATGTCTTTCATATACAGCATTTAGGAGTTCGATTCAAAAACACCGTTATTCCTCTTCATCCAAAGAGTCATAATCAAACTGTGGAAACAATAATTGTATTTTTGTTAACTTTCTGGTTCTGTATATTGAATATTTTCCTTCATGAATTACTTTTTCCCCATCTCGATACACCTCAAAATCAACATGACCGCTAATATTCCATGGAGATGTCATATTTTTTAATTCATCATTAATCAACAAGGAGCCTCTCTCATGGTCTATCAGAATAAATCGATTATCACCAATAAAAATTAACTCTTCAATTGCAAGACCATTTCCATCATCAGTATACAATTTAATATGCTGCCCAAGATCTAAATTACTAGGCAAAATTTTAAATTCTTCTTCAATTCTTGGACCTAAAGATATTTTATCAATAGATTCTTGAATCAACTCATTTAACCGACTTTTTGAAATTTCATATTTTTGAGCTTCTCTTTCAATTTCAATATACTCTTTGTTTGTTAACTTAATATTTTTTCCCTTTAACTCTGATCCAATGTCAAATGTAACTTTTTTTACAAGTTTCTTTTGAATATGCTTAATCAGATTTTCTACATTTTCAGCCATATTATATAATTTTAATAATTATTTAATTTTCTTTTAACTAAATCTATATTTATAGCAAAATTGCAACTTTCACAATCTTCCATTATTTTTAAAGTTGCAATACCAACAACTTCTCCTTTCATATTTAGTACAGGGCTGCCACTACTTCCTGGTGAAATAGGTGCATCAATTTGAATAAAATCATCTTTTGAATACCAAGTACGAATGGCAGAAACTACACCTTTTGTTACAGTACTCTCAAGTCCTTGAGGATTCCCTAAGACAAAAATGTCTTCACCTTTACTTGGTAAAGTATTGCTTAATTTCAAAATTGAAGGGTTTTTAATATTATCACCTACCCTAAATATTATAAAGTCCTTATTTTTATCATAATCTAATATATCACTGTTGCTTACATTATAGTATTTTTCATTTCTGGTTTTAATCTGCCAACTGCTACCTCCATCAAACACATGATAATTACTTAATGCAGTTCCATTTTTGTCCACAAAAAAACCTGTTCCGCTTCCAATAGAATTCCCCCCGTTATCATAAGTAATGACTAGGAAGACCGCAGGCTCCGTCTGTTTCACAAGGTCTTGCAAGGTTTTGTTTGATGAATTATTCGAGTTTGAATCACTATCAGTAGTATTATTTGAATATATTTCATCAATTGTATATTCTCCATAAACATATTCCTTGAATATAACAATGCTGTCATTCAAATAAAGATTATTCACACCTGATAATTTCAATTTTAGAATTTCACCATTCACAGATTTTTTACCAAGTTTTACATAAGCATAAACCTCATCATTTTTATTTTTTACACGAAAGAATTTTTGGCTATCGTAGCGTATTCTAATTTCCTTATTCAGTAAACTATGCTGTAAATATTCGTATGAATCTTCAGTATCCTCAATGCCAATTAAATGTATTGTAACACCATTACGCACTTTAATAGAATTACCATCTAATATTTCTATTACTTTGTGATCATTATTATGAAATCCTCCACCTCCGCATGATATAATAAGAAATAGAAAAAAAAGGGGGATGAAATATATTACAAATTTATTCAAATCTAATTTCAAGTTTTTCTAAAACAATCCAAATATTATTTTTCATTTCCAATCTTCCCTCCTTAATGATTCTTATTGTTTTATTCGATGAACTTGGTTGACTTAAATATTCACAAACCGATTTTAAAATTTTTCCATGATTACCAATTGCATATTGTTGTGTATTTTCATCACTTTGTATAGTAAATCTTGCCCTGTTTCCTTCAAGTGTTGTTATTTTAAAAACCATTTTTGAGTTAGTTTCGGTATGAACATTTTTAAATCCTACAGGATCTCCTGAATCCGGATATTGTGCATAAAATATTTTGGGCTCAGGCTTAGGAAGAGGAGTGTTTTGAGGCTGATTACTATTTGAATGTTGTTCTCTTGCTGATTGTTTAAATTGAGCCTCATTAATTCTTTTAGTGAGAATATTTAATTGGTCATGCATCTCTTCTTTAACAGATGTAATATTAATCATTCCAATTTTGTTATTTAGGCTATCTATGCTCAATTTTAATTCATCTATCATTTGTTTATTTGATCCTATATTTTTTTCAAGTTTTTCGTGAGCACCCCCCAACTTATAAATTAGGAAAATTGCAAAACAAATTAATAGAAATAATATACCTAAAACTACATAAAGCCAAATTGGGACTCCCACTGAACCAGCATCTACACCTTTTTCTTTTTCTTTATTTTCAGTTTCATTACCATCATTTTGAGTACTTAAATTTTCAATATTCTCAGGAATATCTTCATTTAAAATTTCATATATTTTAGCTTTAAAAGGTAAATAAAACTCTTCATCATCTAATCTATATGGTTTTGTTTCTAAACCTTCACATATATTTGCAACAAATGATTTTAGGTCTTCCTTATCTTTTATAGAATATAATACACTATCATTATCAAATTCGCTTATAAATTCAGTATTTCTTGTTAGTTTAATTTTATTGTCAAACAAATCTTTAATTCCTGAAATTACTTCAACAACATTTATATTATCAGTGATTAATAAGAATTCATTATTGATTTCTGTTTGTTGTACAGAATCTAATTTTGTCCATTCTTCTTTATCGCCTTTATCATCATATAAATATATTGACAATTCTAGTATGATTTTTTCTGCATCTTCTCTATACTTTAGAGAATCATTATTTAAATTATTACCTGTTTGTGCAGAAATTTGAAAGTTGCCAAAAATAAAAATTGTTATTAATAATAGATTTAATACAGTTTTCATAATAAGTAAAAGATTTTAATTAATTATTTCCTAATTCAAATAATTCTTGAGATAATAAGAATAGTGCATATCTAAATGGCCAGAAAAATAAAGTTTCCTCAATATCAGAATTTAACTCATCTTTTGGCACCAATCCATATAATTGTGTAAAACATAAACTGATATTTTCTTTTAAGTAATTATGAGCAGAAAAATCTTCTTTTGTGGTATTAATTTCAAGATCTTTCTTAATCATTCTATTAATATCTTCGTCATTAAAGAAAATATCTAAAAAGTTAAAAATATTTTTCTCAATACTTTCTCCAAAATTTTTGCTTTTTATTTCTCCATAATTATAATGCTTGTTATTGTCATTTTCTGCAATATTTTCATTTGTGCCGGCAGCTAAACCTCCGGTATTATCAAAACCATAATGTTTTACCTGAATAGGTTTAATAGTATCTGCATCTTTGTCAGTATATCTGCGGACACCACCTTTAGCAGTGATTTCTTTCGGATTATTTATTAAAATTACTTCAAATTTTGCAGGAGTCTTTTTACCTGTAAATTTCTCAATCATTAATTTTGTTATATCTGTAATTTCTCTTTTTGAAATGATTTTAATATATTCACTTCCCTTGCCTGTAAAAGAAATATACATAGGAATATTAATTCCAAGATAATCTATGAGTTGAGAAATATGATAAATAGTAGCACTGTAATGTAATAATAATACCAATTTTAAATACTTGTGATTCTTTATACTATCAGAGAATCTAAAATCATTATCATATTTAAATAAAAAGCTAATTATATCTGCTGAACTATAATGCTCATTTTCAAAATTATTTGCAAAAGGTTCTTGCAGATAATCCGGAACTTTTTTGCTGCCATTTTTAATATAAGATTGCATCATTAGTAAAAATCCGTTATTTTTACTTGTTTGCCCGGGCATTCCATCTCCCCATATATCATTTGCAGCAAATCTAAACGAAGAACTATAATATTTCTTCTCTGTATTTACAAAGAAAAGTATATCTGATGTCCCACCCCCAATATCAATATTCAATATATCCTGTTCTGTAAATGGCAACTTTTCATGCTGTTTTAACTCAAAATACGGTACTACCGATTCCGTTACATAAGTTAAATCATTTATTAACTTATTTCCAAAAACCTTTTTATATGTTTCTTCCCAGATATCATGAAATTGTTCTTTTGTAGACTTTTTCATACTTAATGGTAAGAAATAGGATATTTTTGGTTGAAGATTCCCGTCATTTAAAATGATTTTATTTTTTATCATCCATAATGTCTGCTCAATGTATGCATTAACTCTATTTCGGGCAATATCATCTCCTTTATTATCTTCAAATCCCCATTTAATATTGGAATAATATCCGTTTGGCTTTCTAACAATTACATCATCAACATTATAAGCAATATTAATATTACCAAATACCTTTGAATTCCTGTCAACACCTTTACCATGGCAGACAACAGTACGTGCAGGATATTGAATGTCGGGTTCTTTGCCGGCACCAATAATACTTGGCATAAATTCCATTTTGCGTAATGTTGAAATCTCCAGTAATTCTCCAAAACCTTCATCATAAGATTTTGATGAGGTTAAAGCACTTTTATCCCGTTTGTTTAATAAAGCAACTTGCAAATCATTTTCTGAAATATCAAATGACCGAACTTTTGGATTTTTTTCTGAACTATATGCAACATGTGTGTTTGATGTTCCAAAATCTACAGCAAATTTGAAATCATCTAATTTTGTTTCATTAACTTTTATTTCTGGAAATTTTGGAATTATTAATCCACTTACACCATCTATGTTCAGAAATGTTACTTCAATAATATCAAATGAATTATCATTATCCTCTGTTTGGTAATATATAGAGTAGGCTCCTAAAACACTTCCTTCTTCTTTGGAAACTCTGGTCTCAGATCTTGTGTTTACCATCTTCCCTGATACAATATTTTCCATTCGATAAAGATTCAATTTTGCCTCATTTTCAGACATAGAATCTTCAATTTGCATTAAACTATATTTGTTTATTTCTGGTGTGTCAACAACTTTATAAAATGGGAAAATACCTAATCCAAATTTACCACTAACTACTTCTTCATTATTGTTTGTATCATAAGATTTAACAAAAGTTATTTTTTTATTATTTCTGATAGGAATATCTAATCTTACAACAATTTTATCATGAATAAATTCTATTTTAAGATTTTTCTCCAAATCTTCTACACCAAAGAAATTAAAGTAATTTTTTCTAATTGGCAATAAATAATGAAAATCCCCACCATAACCAACAAGAAAATTCTCATTATTGATGGCATAAGGCATTTGAACAAGAGCATCTTCCAAAAAATCACCTACTGTAACATAAGGATATTTTTTATTTCCACTTGCAGGCAACTCGCGTTGGTGTAAATCAATATAAGGAATATCAGGCACTTCAGTTTTTGCATCCCAAATAGCTTCAATATATTTTAACTGATGATTTCCCTCTACAAGAACAAGAGGGGACGGTAAAACGACATCATTTCCTTTATCATCTTTATAATTTTTATAGTGTTTATTTGTATTTTTTATTACAAACTCACTACTTTTTTCAATAAGAGGGGTAATTTCTTTTTGTTTTACAACAGGAATACTACCGCTCCAAACAAAACCACCACCTGTTGCATTTAACGTAACCTGTTCATATTCTGCAACAAAATCGTCTCTGGTATAGTTTGCCCAATCTGTATTTTCCTTATCTTTTAAAAATGTACTATAATTGGCAGCATTAATTTGAATATGTTCAGCAAGTTTTGCATAATTTACTGACAATTCACTGCGAAAAGCAATATAAAATTTATGGATAAACTTCTGAAAATCAGGATCTCTTTTGTGAAGTGGTTCAGGAATATCATCAAATAAAATATCATCCGTAATAGCTTCAAATTTCCACCCTCTATTATTTATTTCTCTTTCCCAATTCGGAGAAGTATAAAACATTGTTAGTGGTGATGTTCCTCCAAGTAAAACACCTTTATAATATATTAAATAAATCTTATCAAAATTGTTATAACTTTTAAAAAATATTTCAAAAGCTTCTCCCAATAAAACATGTTTATTGTTGGTTGAAGATTTTAATTCTTCAATTCGTACTTCTTTGTTCCATTCAACAAAATTTAGTCTGTTGCTATCACCAATTCTAAATATCAGTTGAAAAACATCAAATACATCCGAAACCATTTTATGATACATAGAATCGCCAAAATGATTTTCTCCTATTATACTAAATGCCGTATCAAATAAATGTATTCTGGCAAAAGGTGTAGGAATTGATGTGGCAACCTTTGCTTGATTTTTTGGTAAAGGTTCTTTTATAGTTGCTATTGCATCACTTTTAATTTTTGAAGATGTATCCCAATCTTTTAAACTGATGCTTCCACTTTTGTGTAAGCGAAATATTTTGTTACTATCATCCATTTTTTGTTAAATTTAAGAGGTTGAAATTAGCTTGGTAAATCTTTTATATATTCATTAAAGAGCTTCACACTTCCATCATAAAAAACTCTAAAAAACTTTTCTTCTTGTTTATTAATTTTTCCATTATATTCTATATTGGTTTTTGCTAATACTCTATTTATAGCATTATCAGTTATTCCTTTATTAGTCCAACTGGTTTCTACAATTTTATCAGCAATTAGTTTGTTAAAATCTTCATTTGATTTATATGGATTAAATGCAGGTTTATTTTTTGAAAGTTCATTCATCCATGGATTAAAACAATCAACAAAAAATTCTTTTACAGTTTTATAGAATTTATTTGAACTAATACCTGCTAATTCTAAATCTTTTGAATAATCTTGTTTTAAATTATTTGGGACATGAGTTAAAAAAAGTTTTTCAAAATATTTGAAATATGTCAATGGTTTTAAATAGTTTTCTTGTGTTTTACTAAAAAAATGAGCAAGATTAACCGTATCCTTATGGTTTTTCATTCCATATTCAAAATAAGTCGTGTCTCCGTATCTTAAATCATCATTATCTAAATTAGCATAATGCAGAATACTCATAGAAGAAATTAATTCTACCAAATGAGCATAATTCTTTTGTTTAATACCTCCTTCATTATTTTCATAACTGGCAATTGCCTCATTATCTCCAATGTAATACATAGCTTCAACTTTTCCATCTAATTCTTTATCATAATAAGATAAAGCTGCTTTGGTTTTAGATACAAAATTCATTGAATCTATTGCACTATCTTTATTTTCTGCTACTGTAAAATATGGCATAACAACCAAACCACCTACCTTTGCAGACTTTATATGAGCATTTTTCGATTTTTGCCTGAATATTTTAATCAATTGTGGAAATCCCGCTGACCCTGTTCCTCCAAAAATACTACTAACAATAAAAATTCTATCCCGTTCAGTAAAAATTCTTTCAAAATGTTTATACTCTACCGAATTAGAAAATTCATTAAAAATTACACTTCCTATATTTGGATTACCTTTAAATCCTTTTGTAAGCTTTAGATTAAGCTCTGTATTAACATTTGAACTGGAAGAATTATCATACAATGATTCTAACAAATCTCTATTTTCTTTTGATAAATCGCCAAATTTTAAATAATTGGAAAAAGTATCATCAATATTACCAAAATCTAATTGATATGAATCTTTAATTTTTTGCACATCTTCATCCTGTTGCATACCTAAAGTTTCAATATTGGTATGGAAAAATCCCTCATCAACAGGTTCAGAATATGCATTATTCCTAATTTTCCTATATTGATTCATTAATTCAATAGTTCGATATGTATCTCCATTTTGAACATCAACATCAACAATCATTGGTACAATTGATGTTCCTTTTGGAAGTTTAACTCCGGCAGCTAAGAGCATAATCATTGAACGAACAACTCTTGCCCCGGTTCCTCCAATACCAAATAAATATATTTTCATAAGTTAATTTTTAATAATTAATAATGTTTTACCTCTAATTTCTCCCACTTAGAGAGATTCAGAAAATTTTATTATATAGGTGTTCTTTTTGCAAACAAAGAAAAGTTTTTAAAGATAAATGAGAATAATACAAAATATATTATTGGCCATATTATATTGCTTATGGCAAACATATATCCAAATTTCTGAATTTCAATGCCTTTATAAATACCAGAACTTACATTTGCAAACGCAACAATAAAACCTATGACTCCAGATAATAATGCAAATATAAACCAATGACTCGTTTTTTGAAAACTTGCTGTTAACCGATTAATCACAACATAAAAAATCAAACATAACAAAATTGCAAAAACCAATGTTAATAAAGAAACATACCCACATAAACCTTCCCCTATTAAAATTCCCCAATTGTCTGTCCATACGGAACTTCCTGAAGCAAGAAAAAACAAAATTTCATAAACTTTTTCCATAATACTATTTTATTTTTTTGTTAATATTAATTGAAATATCAATATAATTATTATTTGTATAAGCCTCTTTTATACCATCAACAAACCATTCAAAGGCAAAAGTTTTATCAAAATTCTCATCAATATTAGTATCATCCATTGTTGACCATTGTTTATACCAATTAGGAGTAATACAGGGTAATGTAATATGTAAAACTTCCGTACTTGAAATTTGAGCCATATCTATTTGAATAAAATGTGTAGCTTTCTCATCAATATATATTTTTGTTGTGTGAGTTGCAACTTTAGTTTCAAATTCATTCTGATCATCATAAATGGTTGAAATTGCTACTTTAGTTTTTTGTTTATTTTGTGTTGCTTCAACAATTAAGTTAGTTTTTAAATAATCTTTATCTTTAATTCTATTCGGTAAACAATCCAAATTCAATTGAACAAAGAAAGTAATAGAATCGATTACTATATCAACAATAGACTTCTTGTCAGGCGACGGCTGATAGGACTTTCCTCCTGGTTTTCTAAAAATACGATGATCATTAGCTACAATATTATCGCAATTAAATAATATTTTTTCTTTAAGATGTCTATTAAAAGTTGGTAATTTTTCTGAATTTATCCATGAAATTAATTCAATTAAAAGCTTCTTTTTGCCCGCTACCCATATATAATATGGTCTGTTATTAAAGCTATTAATAATTCGTGTATTATGATAATCATAATATGTGCCATCAAAATCCGATTTAAATGCGAATAAAGCAAAAGAAATATCATCCTGACATTGAACGATATTTAACAGTTGGTTTTTCAGAGCAGCAGCAGATTCTCTATTTATTTCACGATTATGTTGAATATCTTCATTTGAATATGATAAAATACAGTCTGAAACAAAAAAGTTAATATCATTAGATTTTGAGTTATTTAAAATTTGCCTAAAAATGTTATGCATTGTTGAAAAACCATTTAAAGGAACTATACCGTTAGCTAATTCTTCTATAAAGATAGAAGGTTCTTCTTCAAACATGAGCACATCACTGGCAATAGTATATAGTTTTAAAGAATCTTTGTTTTCTCGTCCATTTAATTTTACAATAAGATTTGATACTACATCTCTAAAATTAGTGCTATTCAAGTATCCTCTCATGCTGCCGGAATTCTCAAAGTAGAAATTGATATTGTTGATTTTGTCTTTTTGGTTAATAGTTTTTAATGAATCTGGAATTGTATCAAGAAAGCATGTCAATGTGTCTAATTCACCATTTTTTTCCCCACAAGGTTCACCTTCTTTGCATTTTGTCATTTGATATATAACAATTATTGCAACAATTGCAATAATTCCAATTACAATATAAGTTAGTCCTTTCTTCATAATTTACAGCTTTTTAAATTAGGACATCAAAAATAGAAAAAATAATAATAAATAAAAAAAAAGTAATAGTTTTGTTGTTCAATTATTTATTAAAAATTTGCTGTAACTTTATAAATTCCTTCTCTGTAATAATGCCATCAGCCAATACCTGTTCAATTTCTTTTTTAATTTCCGGATTATTTTTTATTTCATTAATTAATTTACGGTCAATTATATTTTGAATTTCTTCTATTCTTTTTGTCAATATCATAAACTGAGTTTCGTTTATCTGCCCTTTTTCCAAATATTTTCCAATTAATTCTTTTTTCTCAGACATATCATCCTTAATCCTTGTTTTTCCCTCAATATAAGTTTTTAATAAATCATTTACTTTATATAAAATCATTCTAAATCGTTTTTTCTTTCTAATTGTCAGCCAACTTGTAATACCTATAGTTACCATGGCAAGTATAATACTAATAATTAAACCCAATTTATCCCAAAGAGCACTTCCCCAAAATCCATCATCATCAGAAGAAAGTGGGTCTGTATTATATTGAAATATTTCTTGACCATCAGAAACGCCACCAGCATCTGTATCAGGATTATTCGGGTTTGTAAAATATTTATTTAATTCATCATAATCTGATAATCCATCACCATCACTATCTTTATTTATCCGCTGAAAGTATTTAATTGTAACATCGTTGTCTTCAGTAAAAAATGGCTGACTAGAAAATATTATTCTTTTATTATATACTTCAGAAGCTTGGAGTACTGTATCTTTCCCTATATCAAGCTCAAAAATAAACTGATAGTTATCTTTATTTATTCCGTCATCTTTACCGTATGTAATAAACCAATCTTTCCCATTATGTTTTAATTCGGTTTTTATATCCATATCTTTCAATATTGTATATATAACTGTTTTTGGAATCCTATCTAATAGCTCAGTATTATTTCCTGATACCGTGGTGTCTAAAACAAGTTTTTTATTTATTTTTATTGATAACATATAGGAATTGAAATCTTTATTTGCAATTTCAATTTCCAATTGGGCATCTATTATAAAATTATTATTGCTTTCAATAGAATTGTCATTATTTGAAAATCGGGAATTATTATTTATTCTATTTTTTACTGCTTTTATTAATGCACCTGATTCACCTTTTTTATTAAAATAAGAAGAAGCAGAATCAGAAATAATAATTTCTAGATCAACATAAGGTTTTATACGTTCAATGTTAAGATATTCTCTTAAAGAATTATAAAACCCATCATCACATTCCTTCCATTTTTGAATGCCTAATATGTTGTCAAACAACCTATTCGCATTCTCGTGGTCATTGCTCGCATGATAAAACATTGCGTGTTTAATTTTGTTTTTTATACTTTCATCAAGATGTGGCGAAAATGTATATGCATTATTTGGAACCATATAATCTATCAATATGCTAAAGTTATTTTTTATACTTAATTCCTTATTTCTACGGCAATACTCTTTTAATTCTCTGTAATTTACTGCAATTGCATAAAATTCACCAGAAAGTAACTTGCTAATTGATTCATAATGTCCTCCTGAAAAATCATAATGAGAGAACATACTTGTATCAATACCATTTAATTTTAACATACCCATAGGATATAAAAACCCCGATGTAGATGTGGGTTTTACAAAGCAAAAGGATTTTCCTTTTAAATCTTTTATCGATTCAATAGTATCAGTTTTAAGAATTGCTATTATGCCAATAAATGTGTCATTTCCATAAGCTTCATGGGTTGCAAAAACATTTATCTGTTTGAAATTCTCATCGTCTCTTATTTTGATGTATGTGAATGGGCGAAAAATTGCCAAATCAAATTTGTTCTCATTTAATTGATATGCGATATTATCTTTACTGACTATTGTTATTTTTGGAATCATATCACATTTTTCTGCAATATAATTTATCATCGGAACATAAGTAGATTTTAATATTTGTTCATTTTTATGCTTTTCTATAGCTACTCTTAGTGTATCAGATTGAGAATAACTGTCTAATAATATTATTATTAATATGCAAAAAATCCAAAATTCTTTTCTCATAACAAAAAACAATTAAAATATTAATTTCTGTAATTATAATTATAAATTATCTATTTTTTGTAATATTAATTCAAAAAAATTATTTTTGACAATATCAATTATTTAAATAAAACCATAAGAGACTATACTAAAAATGAAAAAAGATAAAAAAATACTGCTATATATTGTAATTGCAATTGTTGTTTTAGTTTTAATAATAATTATATTACAGAATATTGGTGATGGCAACACAAGGAGTAAAGACAAAACTACAGAATTTATTATTAAACAAAATCAGGAATCACGAATAAATATCAATAATGATTTTGAAATTATTGTTCCTGCAGGAGCTACAAGTCAAGATTATACATGTAATGTTATTGAGAACAGTAAAACTGATTTACCAGAATTTATTGGTTACTCACAATGTGGTAAAATATATGAAGTAAAGCATGAGGGAATAATATTAGAAAAAGAAGCAGAAGTAAGAATTAAGCTTGATTCAATATATTATGAAGGGAAATATAGTATTGCCAAGTACAGTAATAATTCGTGGCAACTATTAGAATCGATATATGATAATGGATATTTAATTGCAAAAACTGGCTCTTTTAGCCATTTCTTAATCGTTGAAAATGATAATTGGAAACCTTCAAAACCTGCAGTATTATTTGTCCATGGTTTAGCGGGGAGTCATACCACATGGGATGAGTTTATAAATAGCCTACCTGAATCTGAATATGTATATATGGGTAATTATATAGTAAATGAGTTAAGCGATGGATATAATGTTGATAAAGGTCTCTTCTATGAAAATAAAAAACAAGAAGCTATAACAAAATACCCATTATTTACAATGGATTTTTCAGACAACCAGAATATAAGCTTTAAAGAACAAGGTGTAAGATTAAGAGCGGTTATTAATAAAATATCATCAGAATTTCAAGGTAGAGATGTAGTTTTATTTACTCATTCAATGGGAGGACTTTCTGCAAGAAGATGTATAATGTACAGCAACGAAAATATTGCAGGTTTGGTAACGGTAGCAACACCTCATGCAGGCTCATTTCTTGGATACTTATATGATGTTGACAATTATTCTCAATATACACTAGTTACTAGCTACCTATTTGAGTTAATAGAGAAGAGTATGGAAGATTTGGATCTTGATGCATCATCTAATGCTGTTAAATATTTACAACCCGATAGTGAAGAAATGATGGAGCTATATAATCAAAATTTTCCTAAAGACATGCCTTTGGTTATTGTCTTAAGTGACTGGGAACCCGAAACAATGATTAAGAAAAAAATATTTTCAATTGCTGCAAGTATTTGTAATAGGGTTTTTAATGATTCAAATGTTAATTCCCCCCTTGATGATTATTCTAATAGCGAATTAGAAGATCATAACGATGGAGTAGTTTCTGTTGCTTCTCAACAAATTCAAATAGC
>CAYTAU010000077.1:0-18570 GCA_964435855.1 uncultured Bacteroidales bacterium
CAAGGCTGGTATGTACATTTTGAAGCTTAATAATGCTAACCCGAAGCTTAAGGTTAACGTAAAGAAGCTTAATAATGCTAACCCGAAGCTTAAGGTTGACGTAAAGAAGCTTAATAATGCTAACCCGAAGCTTAAGGTTGACATAAAGAAGCTTAATAATGCTCATACGAGCTTCCGTATTCACGTTTTTAAGCTTAATAATTCCACCCCAAAACAAGCAGGTAAGGCAAATAATCTTAATAATGCTAAGCTCAAAGCAGAGATTAATGTAAAAAGTGATAGATATTGTAGTATTTTTTGCAAGTAGAAACAGATTTTTTAAAAATCTGAAATTAAAAGAGGGGGTTTCTCTTTTTTCTCTTTTATTTTTGTTTATATTTGTTAAATGTTTAAAATTAATAAATTGTAGCTATAAGAGATATAAGGTGCATTAATGCACCTTATTCCTAACGTTGGGCGCAAAATGATGAGCTCCGTAGAATAATTAAAATTGACTAAAAAAATAATTATATGAGAGATAAAATATCATTACAGCAGATTCAGATTGAGAATGAATCAACTCAAAAACAATTGACGAATTCTCAGAATCGGATAATAATATTCTTGCTTGCATCAAGTATTATTGAAATTTTTTGGGTTACAGCAATTTTTCGGTTTGAAATTATTTATGAATTGAGAATTTTAGTAATAATCCCATTTGTGTTTAACATATTCTCTTGGCTATTTTATGCATTACAATATCTAATTCCCATTTATTTTAATAGACGCAGATTTTTTGAGTTAAATGATAGGGAGTACGACAATGTAGATGATAATAGGGCGATTAAAAACAATCAGATTCTTAAATATTCACTTTATAGGCAAAGGAAAATTGAAAGAATAATAATACCTCTAATTATCTTTCAGTTTATTTCTATGTCGGTAATAATTATAATGTTATTCCAAATATGGTACTAGTTATGAAATATACATACTGGATAATAATTCTTCTTATAATGTGTAATAATCTGTGCTATTCTCAGGCTAGTGGAAAATTGGATTTGGTTGTAAAAGAGAAATTGTACGTTGATATTGATATTACATTAGAAAAGGACTCAACAAATAGCAATAAGGAATCTTCATTACTTATAATACCTCTTCCATTTGAACTAACAAAGATTCATTCTTTTAAATCAGCAAAGGATGTTAAACTATCCATTTTATCAGAAGGACAAGGTTATTCAATAGTCTCTATAATTTCACCCAATACCGATATAATTAAATTTTCTATAATTAATGGATATAAACTTAGAGAAAGCCCAGAAGGAAAGGCGGTATTTGAATTAAATGCTAACTTTCCATTCATCACGAAACCTGAAAGAGAGCTTTTTAATCTTGCATTAACTGTAGACACAGTTGATTTATCGATTATGTTTCCCAAAGAATTTTATGATAAAGAAATTGGAATGTCTGATTTTCATTTTAAAAAAATCAACAAACAAAAATATCAGATATCTTCTTTAGTATTAAATGCTAAAACAGGCTCAAAACAGTGGATTGTTTTTCCAAATCCCTATAAATCTAGGATTAATATTTATCAACTAATTTTTGCGCTAATTGCAGGTTTAATTACTCTGATTATTCACTTTAAGGCTATAAGAAAAAAGAATTTTGTTTGGATATTTTCTGTTTTCATTCTGTCATCAGCTCTGGTAGGTTTATTTATATATTTTATTATTACGATTCCTAAACCATTGGAAATAATGATATGGGCTTCTGCGGCAATACCACATGCTGTGTTTGGATTATTTGCTAGTATATTCATTTTTGTTGCTAACAAATATCAAAGCACACTGACAGGACAAGTGACTATAGATACCCATCCTGCTCAAATCTCAATAGTAACTCTTTATAAAGTTGAAGAGGATGGTGCCAAGAAAGTAATTGCAAAGAAACATGAACTAGATGAAAGAGGGAGATATACATTTGCTAAATGGCAAAAAAAGGGCATCTACAAATATATTGCTAAGGCGAAAATGGATATGTCTAATGAAGTTGAATCAAATATAATAGAAATTGAAAGAGGAAATAGAAGAGAATTTCGACCTCTTAATTTAACTAGTTTGGAAATAGCTGACGAACAAGAACATTCAGCGCCTAACAAAGTATAAAAATAATAGCCGAGATAGTAGTAGATTCAAGGATTGTAGCCCGTTTCAACTTTCTTGTAATTTGACAGGAAAGTGCCACGCAGTCGGCTACATATTCTTATACTAATGTTACAGGGCATTTTAAAAAACCGAAAAATGAACATTTTAGTAAATAAAAAATTCGTTGAAAATTGGATTAGACCTGAAATTTTGACTAATGGAGATATTTCAAGTTATTCTGGATCGAAAGGTTTTTCATATACAACATGGCCAGACACATTAACATTTGATTTAGAAAATATCATTAGTATTAAATGTATTCGTTTTCTATTATGGGATAATCTTGGTAGTAATAAAACTGTACGAACAGACAGAAAGTACTATTATAGACTTCTGACTTCTATTGATGGAAACAACTGGAATGTTCACTTTGACACAGGAAAAGATGGAATTAATGGTTGGCAGCAATTTAAATTTGAGGATTCGTTAGAAGTTAGATACATAAAAATACATGCTTTATATAATACTGGAAATGGAGAATTTCATATTGTAGAAATACAGGCATTTGAAAATACACCACCTGAATTAGAAGCAGAAATTATCATTGACAGACATTTTTCAAATAATAATAATAATAATAATGAAATTGGAGATGGTTTACCAATTACAAGTAAAATAAAAGGGATTGCATTAAGACTAAAAAATATTGTAAAACAAAATACATTGCTAAACCCTGAACCATTCAATAAAATAATTGCTGATTTGCTTATGCAATCAAAGGATATTAAAGTAATTGAAGGTAATATTGATTCTATAAAAAGGGTAATACTAGACCCCGTAAAAAAAGAACTAAGGAAAAGTGCAAAAATAGGACAATATTCTGTTTGGGGGTTTGTTGTTGGAACAATTGGAATTATTGTTTCTATTATAACATTGATAATAAACGCCCTATAGCAAAGTGTAAAAATCATTGGGCAATAAGTGGGTAAATTAAATTTGTTGTCGATTATGTATTTATATAATAGATGATTGTGTGGAGAATAGCAAAGTTTAGGCATAATAGAAATAAAAAACATTACTGCATTTTATTGGAGTGTTGTGTGTAATGTAACAAGACAAAATGAATTTTGATTTTATTAAACATAAAGAGACAGAATATTTAATTCCTACTATTCTTCCTGACAAAGAAAAATACTATTTTGATTTACTAAATATCGAAAATAGTTTTACAGGAAGATTGGATGTTATGTTTTCTAATGACTTCTTTAGGGAAGCAAGTCAATTGATTATAAATTCGATAACGCTTTATGAAAAAGGTTATTTTGATTGTGCTTTTTATTCTTTAAGACAATCATTAGAAATATCAACTACTGTTGTTTATTTTGCAGATGATGATGATGAAAATCGAAAAAGTGAATTTCGAAAATGGGTGCAACAAGAAAGATTTCCCCAACAAGGACAAATGTTAAATCAACTTCAGAATAGAAAAAAAACTTTCTTTGATATTAAACAAAAAATGACATCATACTTTGATGATATAGAACAAATCAAAAGAAAATTAAATAAGTATGTACATAAACAAGGCTTTGATAAATTTTATATCCATAGGAGAAACTCATTTCGTTCTGGCCTAAATGAAAATACACTGGCAAAAGACTTTGAACTCTTTTTAAAGAAAAGTATTGGAGCAATTGGTGTATTTCGCTTAACAATAGACCCAATTCCTCTTCTATTAAATGATGAAGCGATTTATAAACGAACAACTCAATTAATGACAGACAGTTTTAGTGATGATTTCCTAGAAAAGTATATTGGGTTAAATCATATACAAGCATATAAAGAAACAGAACTTTTTAAAAGTCATTATGAATATTTTATACAAAATGAAGAAATGTCAAATGCTGTAACCATGCTAGTAAAAGACGATTTTTATGATAGAAAAAATTATGATGAAGTTTATAACCAAAAACACTTATTAGGACAACACGAATTAGCTGCATTTACTTTATTTTCATTTTCAACTAAAATCGCACAGATACACTGTTATAAAGGGCTATTATTCTTTTTTTCAGATGTAAAATCAAACAATTACGATAAAACAGGTTTTAGTAGTGAAGATTTTAATATTTTTGATAATAACCAAGAAAAGTTTAATAGACAATATGAAAAAGCACTATTAAGCAATTTAAAGATTTATGATGAAGAATATTATATTGAACATAATGAACCATTTTCAGAAGAAGAAATTGATTTTATGACAATACACTACACACAACACGCACTATAGCAAATTATTTGCTGCGCAAATTACATTGCCATAGTGCCAACGTCGTTATGCAATAATATACTTATTAAAACTATTTGGGAAAACCCTAAAAACTCACAGCTTTAAAATCAAAATTTAGCTTTGTTTTAAACTCGTTTATTTGTACTAACTTTTTCTTAACAGTGTTAATTTCAAGTTCTGTAAGATTATTAATATCAACAAGATTGTTTGCTTCAATACGAAGCTTCGTATTAACATAAATTAAGCAGTTAATTGCAATTTAAAGCTGGATAAGAAGCACAACTTTTTTAAAAAGCTGTACTTTTTAAAAAAAGTTTCTTTTTTTTGTTTATATTTGTTAAATGTTTAACAAGGTGTAGCTATAAGGTAGATAACAGGCACTAATGCTTTTTATCTACTAGTTATGGTTAAATTAAAATGATCCCAAAACACAAACGAAATGACTAATAAACAAGAGATAATTAGACTAATATCAGTCACCTTCCTGATTGCTTTAATTGGAATAATTCCATTAAAACTAAAAGGAGAAGATTATAAAATTTACCATTTAAATAAATGTCCTCAAATTGTAATAAATGGCAATGTTGCTGGTAGTGATATTAATGGAAAGTTTTTAATCGATAAAGATTTAAGAGTAACTGGATATTATGAATATAATAAGTTTAGACAAAAAATTAATTTGACAGGTAAGATCATTCGAGATACTCTTATCCTTGTTGAGTTAGATGATAATTTAATGCCAAGAGCAAAATTCAAAGGAGCTATTGATTTTGACTGTGTTAGTGGAAAGTGGACAGATTTAAAGACACAGAAACAGCATTCTTTTGATTTCAAAAGTAACTTAGGTTTAAAAGAATCTAGCTGTAGATCTACACTCGCAATTGAGATAAATTATCAAACTTGTAATGTAATGTCAGACCTTATTTATAATCCTTTTAGTTACGGTATAAAATATTCGAAAGACACTTTAGGTTTTCACTATTGCCTCATAGAAATGACCTCATATTCACATGGAGGTTGCCGTTATAGAGGAACTTGTGGTTGTGGATTGGAATCAACTCTACTTTATTTAAAATTGGATCAGAGTATGAATACAATCTCAAAGCAAGAGATTTTATATTTGTCATGCCTTAATTCAATTGTTTTAAGCAATCAATCTTCTTCATCTATTGATAATGAATCTGATATAATTGATTTCGAAATATTCGATGCAAGGAATGATATAAAAACAAGAATACAGTTTGATAAAAAACAACCAGAATTGGGTTTTTTAAAGACTGAATTATGAAAAATCTAATTACTTGTATATTTTATTATTAAAAGACTTCAACTAACTTCCCTTCTTCTTCCCCGCTACCGCACGCTTTGTAGCGTGTGGTGTGTAAAGCAGGATGCAAGTTGAAGTAGATTTAAAAAAATCTGAAATTAAAAGAGGGGGTTTTTTCTTTTTTTGTTATATTTGTTAAATGTTTAAAATTAACAAGCTGTAGCTATAAGAGATATAAGGTGCATTAATGCACCTTATCCTAACGTTAACAACTATATAATATGAAAAATAGAATAAAAATTACACTTGCAATTATTTTAATAATAATTTCTTTTAATTCTAATGCACAAAGTTGTTTTTCTTTCTTTCAATATTATTGTTATTCTAATTTAGGAGTAAACTTGACAGATGTATCGTCATTTACTTCTCCTCTTGTTAATGATCGTTTATGGGATTTTGGAGACGGAGATACATCATCGCAATCTCAAGTCTATCATACTTATAGTACTGCTGGCACATATCATGTATGTTTAACAGTTTATGATCCATATTCTTCCTGTAGTGATACTTATTGCGAAGATGTGGTTGTACGTGACTGCAAAGCACATTTTAATTCTAACCCTGACACATCATTAGGTGTAAGTTATAGTAATCAATCATCATCTAATTCATTGTTACATTGGAATTTTGGTGATGGTTATTTTGATACTATAGCTAATCCATATCACATTTATAATTCCCCTGGTAATTATAATATGTACTTATCTATTTATGATACAATAACTGGTTGCAGAGATACATGTTACCGGAGTATAAATGTGAATCATTGTTATGGCTATGGTTGTTTGACCAAAATATTTTCATTCCCATGTTTAGCACCAAATACGTATAGATTCAATGGAAGGTCAATTAATTCTACCTTATATCAATATAATGTATTGTGGGATTTTGGCGATGGCACAACTTCTTCTCAAAAGAGTCCGATACATACATTCACTAATACAGGCACTTATGTAGTTTCGTTAACTACATATGATTCTACAATTAATTGTGTTTGTATATGCAAAGATACAATCAATGTAAATAATGCATCAAATGCAATATTTAGTGTTTGTGATTATGGAAAGTGGTCAGATCCATTTACATGGAACAACAATATTGTACCTAGTCCTTATGACAGTGTCCTTATTTACCATAATATAATTTTAGATACTTCTATTACAATGGCATTGAGTGTGCCTATATACGTAGATCAATCTGGTTCTATTTGTGGACATAATACTATAACTAGCCGTTTTATTGTATTTGGTAGTTTAAATGCAGATTACATTACGATATATGGAAAAGAATGCTCATATGGTGATACTATCCGATTTAATGGGCAAAATGGATTATCAATAGGTGGTGTATGTACTGAATTGATGTGGCCTACTCAAATGTACTTTGATTGTAATCCGCCAAACTCATGTTATACAAATGCAACACAATTCACATATGATGACACATACCTAATTTACCCTAATCCTTTTAACGATTATACTACTTTATTCCTTGATCATTTATCTGATGAGAAATTAACAATAATTGTTTTTGATTTAAATAAACGAATTGTAAGAAAAATTTATAACTATCGCACTAATAATGTAATAATCGAAAGAGAAAATTTACCCAGTGGAATGTATTTTATACAAATACAAACTGATGAAAAGATTATTGGAATGGATAAAATTATTATTGAATGAGAAATATACAGTTGTTAACACTAAATAAAAAGCATTAAAACGCGTTCTATTAGGGACGTTGTATACTATTTATGAAGAAACAAATACAATTTAACTTAAAATTAAAAACCATGAAATCGAAAAGTTTTGTCGTAACAATTATTGCAATTTGTATATCGTTTGTATCAATTGCTCAACAAGAATACAATTATAGTTATTGTATGTTTGGGTTTTATTCTTCAAGTAATAGCCTACCAAAAAAATATGTACCTTTAAAAACAGTAAAGGAAATAACTACTATTAAAAAGGATAAAAAAGGGAAAGTAAAAATGTATCGAAAAAAGTATGATACAGAAGGCAGGCTAATAGAATATCATGTTAACCTCAAAGGAGAGGGCTTTAATCCTCTCACTATTCAAGCTTATCACAAACTCTCAAAGAAAATAATGACCAAGCTTGAAAGATATTCTTCAAAAGGTGAGATTGAAACACGTATTCTGTGTGAAAGAAATGAAGAGGGATTTCCATTAGATTATGAGAAAACTAATTCAAAAGGAAAAATTATTGGAAAAAACACCTGGCTTTATAATGATGATGGAAAAATACTTGAATCGAAAAGATATTATAAAGCAGGAGAAAAAATAAAAAATACATGGAAATATGAATATAACAGTGATGGTGAAAAAACAAGATCAATATTGTTAGATAAAAAAGGTATAATAGAACACGAATGGACTTTTGATTGTAATGAAGAAGGAACTAAATTAGAAAAAGTTAAAGACCAAACTCAGATTTGCAAATGGTCTGAAACAAAAGATAAATATCTAATAAAAGTATATCAAACTTTTAATGAAAAGGGTGAAATAAGAAAACATGTCACTAAATTTACGATTAATGATACGCTTATGGTAGAATCTTCATCATATAATTCCAATGATGTTTTAACTTACAAAGCTACTTATGATGAAAATATTCATAAAAGGTTAACAATGGAGAGTTATTACAAGGGTAAACTAAATTTTAAAAAAACATATAAGTATTCCGGAGATTTACTAATCAAAATGGAGCAATATAGAAGAAAAGGATTATTTATGAGTTTAGAATATGCTTATAACAAAGATAGTTTATTAATTAAAGAAGAAGAGTGTGGGAAGAAAGGATTAGTTAGGCGCTTAGAGTACACTTATGATAAAAATAATTTATTAATTAAAGAGGAAAGTTTTTGGAAGAAAGGATTAGTTAGGCGCTATGAATATACTTATGATAAAGATAGTTTATTAATTGAAACAAAAAGAATTAATAAAAAAGAGGAATTAATTTTAACAACAAATTATGAATATGTTTTGTAATGCTTTAGTCATGTAATAAGCAAAACAATTTAAAAATCTACTCAACAATCATAAACTCTGTACGGCGGTTTAAAGCTCTGCCTTTATCGGTATTATTATCGGCAATAGCTTCTAACTCGCCATATCCTTTATAAGAAAGTCTTTGTTTGCCAATAGAGTTTTCAATTAAATAATTATAAACTGCCTTTGCTCTGTTTTCCGAAAGTAGCTTATTATCTTGTTGGGTGCCTACATCATCGGTATGTCCGCCAATTTCTACTTTTAAATTTGGTTTAGAATTTAAAAAAGCAATAAGTTTTTGCAGTTCGCTTTCCGATTCGGGTTTTAGGTCATATTTGTTTGTATCAAAAAAAATGTTTTTAAGAACTACTTTTTGTCCTACTTTAATTGCCTGCAAAGGCACATCCATTAAATAGGCTATTGTTTTTGAATTTTTCTTTTTTAAAGAGAAATTTTCGGAAAAAAACAAATATCCGTCTTTCGAAACATTAAGAGCATAGTTTTTGCCTATAGGCAGACATAGAAAAAATTCACCTGTATTTTTATCGGAGCTTGAACTCATAACCAATTTATTGGTTTCAATATCTATTAGTTCAAAATCGGCTTTTAGCTTGTCCTTTGTTTCGGCATCAAAAACTTTTCCCTTAAAATATGTTGTAGCAGTTGGCCTGATATCCTTATACAATTCAAACATGTAAAGGTCTTTTTTACCGTATCCGTTTTCGCGTTCAGACGAAAAGTATGCAATATTTCCAAGAGCATTAACAATTAAACTAAAATCATCTTTAGAAGTATTAATAGGATAACCAAGATTTTTTGGCTCTTGCCAATTTCCATCCAAATCCTTTTTTGTTACAAAAATATCCAAATTTCCCATGCCCTGATGTCCGTCTGATGCAAAATACAATGTTTGATTATCGGTATGTATAAACGGCGATTGCTCAATTCCTGCTGTATTTAAAATGGCACCAATATTTTTAGGGGTAGAGAATTTTCCGTTTTCTCCAATTGTAGATGTCCATATATCATAGCTTTTATTCATGCTTCCTGTTCTGTTGCTAATAAAATAAAGTGTTTTTCCATCGGGCGAAATAGAAGGCTGTCCCTCGTATGCACTTGTATTTATGGTAGAACCTAAATTCATTGGTTTTAACCAGTTTCCATTATCATTCTTAGTAAAATAAATATCGCAGTCTCCTTTTCCATTGTCTCTGTTGCATGCAGTAAAAAACATATATTTGCCATCGGCAGAAATAGTTTGCGCTCCTTCGCTTCTATATGTGTTTATCCTTCTTCCCATATTTTTAGCTTTTGTCCATTTTTCTCCGTTTTTGTGGCTTACAAAAAAATCTTCATGATAATCATTCTCATTAAAATAGCCTGTATTTGGTTTTAGAATAAGTCTTGTTATAATTAATGTTTGCTCATCAACAGTTATTGATGGTAAATATTCGCTTTCTTTTGAATTAACACTATCTCCCAAATTAATTGGGTTAAAAGGCACAGGATTAGCAATTGCATTAATAGCATAGGCACACTGTTTTATCATTTTTTTTGAATACTCTTTGTATCTTAAATTAATATCTTCAAACCCAATATATGTTTCATAAGTCTCTTTTGCATATTGATAATTGCCCAAATACATTTCTATTGCAGCAGAAAGAAAATAAGCGTATGGATATGTTTTGCCACAATTTTCTATTAGTTTGCGATATATTTTTGATGCAGCTTCGTAACGTTCGTTTTTAATATATACATCAGCAAGTTGTTCATAAGATTTTGTATATTTACTATCAAGTTCTATTGATTCTAAAAAAGATTTTGCTGCATTAAGGTAGTCCCGACTGTAATAAAACGACATTCCTCTACTATAGGCTTCTGTTGCTTTTTTTGTATTTTGAGAATATGAGTAAAGGACTGAAAGAATGAGAAAAAATGTAATTGTAATTTTTATGCTTATAATTTTCATATTTCATTATTGATCTTTAGAAGTTCTTCAATATACTCTCTATTATTTGCCAAACGAGGTATTTTGTTTTGTCCTCCAAGTTTTCCTTTTTGTTTAAGCCATGTATAAAAAACGCCTTCTTTTGCAATTATTATATTTGGAAAATCTAATATTAAATTTTTATATCGTTTGGCTTCATAATCAGAATTAAGAGATTTTAATGCATTATCAAGCACTTCTGAAAAATATTCAATATTTTTTGGGGGACTTGAAAATTCAAATAACCATTGATGTGCCCCTTTCTTGTCTCCATCCATATAAACCGGAGCAGCAGTATATTCTCTAATACAAGCACCTGTTTTACTACAAGCAGTTTCAAGGGCTTTTTCAGCATTTTCTATAATTAATTCCTCGCCAAAGGCATTAATAAAATGTTTTATTCTGCCTGTAATAATAATTTTATAAGGTTCAATTGAAGTAAATTTAACAGTATCGCCAATAATATATCGCCATAAACCACTATTTGTAGAAATTACCATAGCATAGTTTTTGTCTTTTTCAACTTCGCTTAGGTTATATACTTTTGGATTATTTTCATGTACATTTTCAAGCGGTATAAACTCGTAAAATATTCCATAATCAAGCATCAGAAGCATATCTTCGCTGTTAAGATCGTCCTGTATTGCAAAAAACCCTTCGCTTGCATTATAGGTTTCAAGATAATTCATTTTATCGGAAGGTATAAGTTTTCTGTATTGCTCAAAATATGGTTTAGGACTAACACCTCCATGAACAAAAAGTTCCAGATCAGGCCACACTTCTAATAAATTATCTTTTTTTGTTATCTCTAAAATACGCTTTAATAAAACCAATGTCCATGATGGCACTCCTGCAAAACTTGTAACATTTTCTTTAATTGTTATATGTGCCATTTTTTCAATCTTCTCATCCCATTCGGGCAATAAAGCGATATTGGAAGCAGGTGTACGTTTAAAATCTGTCCAAAAAGGCATATTTTTTATCATAACAGCCGAAAGGTCGCCATAATACGAATCGTTGCTAAAATTATTTATTTGATGACTGCCTCCAATTGTTAAAGCTTTTCCTTTAAATAATTCTGTTTCGGGAAAACTATTCATATAAAGCGCATAAATATCTTTTCCTCCCGCAAAATGACAATCCTCCATAGTTTCTTTACTAACAGGAATAAATTTGCTTTTACTACCGGTTGTACCCGATGATTTTGCAAACCATTTAATATCGCTATGCCATAAAAGATTTTGTTCACCTTGTCTTAATCTTCTCACATATTCTATTATATCTTCGTAAAATTGCAGTGGTACTCTGTTTTGAAAATCATCTATGGTTTTTATTGAACTGTAACCGTACTTTTTTCCCCATTCTGTGTTTTTTGCCGAAGAAATTAATTTCTGAAAAGTTTCAAGTTGGGTATTAATAGGATATTCTCGCATCAAATCAATTTGACTCATGCGCTTAATTAAACGCCACGATATAATCGACCTTAATAATGGCATAATATAATTATTACTAAAAGACCAAAAATAATAAAAAGAATATTGAAAATTATTACTTTTGAAGCAATAATTATTTAAAATAATGATAAAATCTAAATTACTGAATATTGAACCATCTATTTATGCTGTAATTTCTAAAATGGCAAATGATTATGATGCAATAGATCTATCACAGAATTACACTGATTTTAATTGCAATGATGAACTTGTAAGTTTGGTTAATAAATATATGCGTAAAGGATATAATCAGTATGCACCAATTGAGGGTTTATTTAGTTTAAGAGATGTTATTGCAGAAAAAACAGAAAATTTGTATTCGCAGAAGTATAACCCTGAACGTGAAATCACAATTACTGCTGGAGCTACACAAGCCATTTATACAGCTATTACAATTGCGGTTGAAGAAGGAGATGAAGTAATTGTTTTTGAACCTGCTTACGAAACTTATATTCCTGTAATAAAGTTAAATGGTGGAACTCCTATTTATGTTCAATTAAAAGCTCCTGATTTTAAAATTGATTGGAATGAGGTAAATCAAAGAATTAGTTCCAAAACAAAAATGATAATTATAAATTCTCCTAATTATCATACAGGAACTACATTGTCCGCATTTGATATAGAAAAACTCCAAAAAATAGTTTTAGGCACCAATATATTAATATTAAGCGACGAAGTTTTTGAACATATTATTTTTGATGGATTAGAACATCAAAGTATTGCCAGATTTCCTGAGCTTGTTGAAAGAAGCTTTATTATATCTTCTTTTGGAAAAACATATAATAATCCCGGTTGGAAAATAGGGTATTGTCTTGCACCTAAAGAATTAATGAAAGAGTTTAGAAAAATACATCAATTTATGATGCTTTCTGTTAATACTCCAATGCAGTATGCTTTAGCAGATTATGTGAAAAATAAAGATGAATATTTGAATTTAGGGACCTTTTACCAAAAAAAGAGAGATTATTTCAATTCATTATTAAAAGATTCAAATTTTAAAATTATTCCATCAAAAGGCACATATTTTCAGCTTCTTGACTATGGAAAAATCTCTAATGAAAAAGAAGTTTATTTTGCTAAAAAGTTAATACAACAAACAGGAGTTGCATCTTTGCCTGTATCTGTTTTTTATCATCAATCAATTGAAAATAATACTTTACGTTTTTGTTTTGCAAAATCAGATGAAACACTTGAAAAAGTTGCAGAAAAACTTAAACAATTATAATTGATTATTATTTTTGCAAAATATTTTGCCCCCATAGTTCAATGGATAGAACAACAGTTTCCTAAACTGTAGATCCAAGTTCGATTCTTGGTGGGGGTACTAAAAAAACCTCTGAAATTCGCTCGTGACGCGGGTTTCGTTGTTTTTAGACATTCCGTTTCGGGAACAACTCGTAAAGAAAAACCTTTTTTTCAATATATTCCTTAGTATGAAAGGAATACAAAGATTTATATTTCTGATTTTTATTATAGTCCAACGTTATAATTATTTTTATTAAGGTAAAGGATTTGGTTCGCATCTGTTATTAAAAGACAAATTTATATCTAATATATATCAATAAAAAATACTTAATCAACAGATAATCAAGATAAGTTTATATAAAGGAACACCTTGATTTTGATGAAAATTCATAGATGCGACAGAACCTGCAGGAGTTCGGTATACTAAAACTTTCGGGCAAACTACCCGATTAATAATTTAATTAATAATTAATGTAAAAAGGGAGCATTGCTCCCTTTTTTGTTACCTTAGGCAACTATTTAGTCTTTTTTTGTGTCCTATTATATATATCATAAAAACTAAAAGCCATGAATTTAGTAAAAAAAATAATTCTCAGTCTATTTTTAATTCTCTTCTTATTTTTGGATGTATTTTGTCAATGGGAGCAAACCAATGGTCCTCGAGCTGAAAATTTGAATTGTTTTGAAAGAAAAGATTCAATGTTAATGATAGGTACATGGAATGGTTTTTACATTTCAACAAATAATGGGCTAGAATGGGAACACAAATTATCAAACCTAAATCGTATTCATGCACTTATTGCTAAAGATAGTACAATTCTTGCTGGCGCAGCATTTGATGGAATTCATAAATCTACTGATAATGGTGAAACTTGGACTTATTCTAGTAGTGGATTAGCAGATCAGTATTGTATGGATTTTTATATAAATAATGATACGATTCTTGCAGGTTTAAAGGATGAAGTTTACTACTCAATAAATAACGGTGACACTTGGATTCCAAGTACTGGAATTAATTGGAAATATGCATGTCAATTTACAAAATTTGATCAAAATATTTTTGTAGCAACACATTATGATGGCATTTATAAATCTGTTGATGGTGGTCTAAATTGGAACAAAGTTTTAAGTTATACAGGAACTTATTATTCTAAAATAGGGTCAAACTCTACAAGTATAATAGCTATTTCAGATACTAACAAAGTACAAAAGAGTGATGATGGGGGTGTTTCATGGCAGACAATTCAGATTAATCTTGATTCGACATATTATGAATGTTTATATGTTAAGGATTCTAATATATATATAGGGACTAGAAGAAAAGGTATATATTATTCGCCAGATAATGGACAGAATTGGAGTGAAATAAATAATGGTTTGACACAATTTTATATACAAAGCATATATTCTGACAGTATGGGGCTTTATGCCGGTACTTATAGTGGATTTTTTTATTCATCGGACAATGGATTAAATTGGAATAATTATAATAATGGTTTTAAGCATGTCTCGGTAGATAATCTAGAGATTGATTATCCCAATATTTATACATCTGGGGATTATGGTTTAAATAAGTCGGAGGATAATGGAGGAACCTGGACACAGATATATAATAATATGGAACCTAGTTCGTATTATCCTGAATTCGAAAAATCAGGAAATAATTTATATTGTATTAATTACGGAAACGGTTTTTATTTCAGTAGTGATAATGGTGATAATTGGGAACTACGAAATAATGGATTACCTTGTAAGGGATTAAGAAAAATCGCAAAAAGTGGCTCAAATATATTTATTGTAAGTGATAGTTGCGGGGTTTATCGTTCTTCAGATGAAGGATTAAACTGGACTTTTGCAGGAAATGGATTGCCTTTAAACTGTCATCCTTATTTATTAGAGGCAAATGATACAGTAATATATATATCTTTTCAATATGCTTATTCTGATTTATATAGATCTTTTGACCAAGGGCAAACTTGGAGCAATACTAATATGCCGGTCAATATGATGGATATTCAAGATTCTGTAATTATAGTAAATTCTGAAGCATCATTGAAGGTCTCTGTTAATAATGGTTTAAATTGGTCAACTTATAATACAGGTATTCCTGACCTCACATATAGTCCTGGCTATAGAGATATTGCATGTATTGCAACAAATGGGACAGATTTCTTTCTAGGAACATCAACAAATGGTATTTACAAATTGGAGAATAGTACATGGCTGCCAATTAATGCAGGTTATCCGTTTATTGGTAATTGTAATGTTTATGATATTGAATCAAATGATTCAGTAGTATATATTGGAGAAATATACGGTGGTGTATGGAAGCGCAATATCTCAGATATTGTTATTAATGAGTATAGAGGAAATGTATATAAAGATGATAATAATAATGGAAATCCTGATATTGGAGAAGTACCAGTTTCTAATATAATGATAAATGCAAGAATGAGTAATACATATACTACAACTGATTCATTGGGAGATTATATAATACATACCAATGTATTATTTGATACTTTGCAGGCAATAAATTATAATTTGTATGCAAATGTAAATCCTCCTATTTATGAAGTTGCACAAGCAGATACTGGAAAGGATTTTGGATTCTATTATTTGCCAAACATTAATGATCTAAGAGTAGAACTTACAAGCATGACAGATCCAAACCCGGGATTTGATAATTATATATATATTACATATTCAAATGTAGGAACTACAGTGATGAATGGAGAAGTAAGGATGAAATGCGATACTAATCTAACTTATTATTATGCAAACCCTTCTCCCGATAATATAATTAACGATACATTAATATGGTGGTTTAACAATTTAGATATATTGGAGTCGCGAAATATTATAATAACTTGTAATGTGCCAGTTACTGTACCTTTGGGCTCATTTTTATCTTCAGAAGCAAAAGTATTGCCCATTATAGGTGATACTGTACCAACTGATAATATTGATTGTATGCGTGAGATTGTTGTTGGTTCATATGATCCAAATGATAAAAAAGTTGAACCAGCAGAAGGGATAACTCCTAATCATATTAGTAATAATGAGAATTTAGAATATTTAATAAGATTCCAAAATACAGGAACTGATACAGCAACATTTATAAGAATTATTGATACTCTTGACCAAAATCTTTACATTCCTTCTTTTCATGTAATAGCAGCAAGTCATCCATACACTTATTCAATATCAGGGCATGGAGTAATTGACTTTTTCTTTGATCAGATAATGTTACCTGATAGTAATTCTAATGAACTGGAAAGCCATGGATTTATTAAATATGCCATAGAAGCTAAACAGAATCTTCAAATAGGTGATAGTATAGAAAACAAGGCATATATATACTTTGATTACAATGTGCCGATTATTACTAATACAACTTTAACCGAGGTAATTGATCCTACATATATAAATGAAAAAATAAAAAGTGGAACAGATAATATCCTTCTTTTTCCAAATCCAACCAATGATTATTTTAAAGTTGTTGGTAATAATATTATTAAAATTGAAATATTTAATGAATTAGGAGGCTTAATATTAATGACAAGTATGAAAGAAAATATTGATTTAAAAAATCAGTCAAAAGGCATTTATTTAATTAAAATAACTACAAAAGATTTTATTTATACTAAAAGACTGATTAAACTTTAAAATTTTTGTGGTTCTACGAGCTCGCACCAGATGGCGGAGCACGGGTATATAATAATGAAAACACTGCTAAAAGGCTATATTTAGCTCTTATAATAGCAAAGTTTCATTTTTAAGGTATTTACCAAAGCTGTCTGGACGGGTCTCGAATCTACTGTCCCAGATAATTTCTCATTCAAATTTTAATAAATAGAATGGTATTCGATTAAAATTTAGCCAATTAGCGAATAATAACATTTTCTCAGGTAATAGTTCGTAAGTTCGAACCTTTAGTAACACTTATTGGAATCTTATTTAATAATGGTTTAGGTATGCATGTTTTCTTTTCGTAAACAACTCGTAAAGAAATCCGTTCCAGAAATATATCGGAATTTACAGAATTGGATGGATGGTTTGCAGGCACTACTATTCAATAGTGGTCAAAAACGTAAATTCTGTAACGAAAACCTCTGATTTTGGCACTTAAAAATGAGTCTTGGTGGGGGTACTTGGCAACAAAAAAGCCATTGTAAATTAAAGTTTACAATGGCTTTTTTGTTGTGGATACAAAGTTGAAAAATTATAGGATTAATAGAACTTATCTAATTAAATTTACCATTCCATTAGCACTAACAGGCACACCATCAGTCCTTACTCCTTTAATGTGGTAAACATAAGCACCTTCCTGAAGTTTTTCCCCTGTTACTTGTTTAGTTCCATCCCATCCTGTATTAATGTCTTTTGAATAGAAGATAATTTCTCCCCATCGGTTGAAAATTTTCAATTCAAAATCACTAATTCCATCACCTCTGACATAAAAAATATCATTTTTACCATTATCATCAGGAGTAAATGCATTAGGCACCCAGAAAGAAGGCTCAATTACAGATAACATCATAGTGTCGGTATTTAGACATCCATATATATCAGTAACTTCAACAATGTAAACAGTAGTTTCTTCGGGATTTGCAATAGGATGATATATTCCAGGATTATCTAAGCCATAAGGAGGATACCAAAAATATTGTATACCTCCAGTTGCAATTAATTGTAAACTTGAGCCGTTAGTAATAGTATCATCAACGCCAGCATAGGCATTTGGTAAAGGATGAACCAGAACAACAACTTCATCGGCTACCGGATCACATCCAGACCCACTTACCGAAAGAGTATATTCCGTTGTAGAATCTGGTGAAGCAATAGGATTTGGCAATGTAGGGTCATCAAGACCTTCAATTGGTAACCAACTATATATTTGCCCTTCAACCAAAGCAGCTCCAATTTGAATTTCATCAAAATGACATATTTCAAGGTCAATTCCAGCATTTGCATTAAGAGGTGCCAGCATAGTTACAATTACAGAGTCAGTTGACCAACATCCATTTTGATCACTAACAGTTAAAATGTAATTTGTTACAGGAGCAATAGGGCTTGCTGTTGGATTTGA
>CAYTAU010000078.1:0-18570 GCA_964435855.1 uncultured Bacteroidales bacterium
TAATGCTATTTGCCAATGCACAAATAGTAAATATACCTGATGCTAACTTTAAAGCAGCATTAGTGAATGATACAACTATTAATACAAATCAAGATGGGGAAATACAAGTAAGTGAAGCAAGTTCTTATACTGGAACAATTGATGTTAATTCAATGAATATTTCAGACCTTACAGGTATTGAGGCTTTTACTGTTCTTACTGCATTGCATTGCTATTCTAATCAATTAAGTAGTTTAGATGTTAGCAATAATACTGCACTTACTTTTTTAAGGTGTAATAATAATCCATTAAATATATTAGATATCAGCAATAATGTGGTTCTTGATACTTTGGTTTGCCAGTATAATAATTTAAGCACGTTAAATGTAAGTAATAATATTAATCTTATACTTCTATTGTGTAATTATAACCAAATAATCACTTTAGATGTAAGCAATAATACATATCTGGAATATTTAGGATGCGAACACAATCAATTAAGTGGTTTAGTTATAGGCAATTGCACGAACCTCTATTCTTTATTTTGTTTTTCTAATCAATTAACAACTTTAGATGTAAGTGGCTGTACTGCTCTCGGCACTTTTTTATGCCAATCTAATCAATTAACAACATTAGATGTTAGCAATAATCCAAATCTCTATATATTTGAATGCAATACAAATCAGTTAAATACTTTAGATGTTAAAAATGGGAATAATATCAATTTACCAATGTTTTGGGCAACGAATAATCCTTTCCTGTATTGCATTGAAGTTGATGATTCCACATGGTCAGCAGCAAACTGGACGGATATAGACCCTCAATCTTATTTTAGTGAAAATTGTATGGTAAACACCCCAAACCAATTACAAACACAAGAATTAAAGTTAGCACCCAACCCATTTAATGAAAAGCTTAGTGTATTGTTGCCCGATAACACAAATGCAGATAATATTGAAATTGCCCTTTACAATGTTTTAGGTAAGCAAATTAAAGTTTCAACAGAGAAAGCTAATAATGAGATAATAATTAATGGAGCAAATCTACATTCTGGGATATACTTTGTTGAGTTAACTACTAACAAACAGGTAATAACTAAGAGGGTGATTAAACAGTAATGACCCCCTAATCCCCCTGAAAGGGGGACTTTCTCCCCTTTTAGGGGAGATAAAGAGGGGTCATACAACACAATTTTATTTTGCAAATTAGTTTTTAATTAGTATCTTTATAAAAAATATAAAAGCATGAAAACCATCATTCTACTATCAGCAACACTATTATTAATGCTATTTGCCAATGCTCAAATAGTAAATATACCCGATGCTAACTTTAAAGCTGCATTATTAGCAGACACTTTAATAAATACAAATCAAGATGGTGAAATACAATTAAGTGAAGCACTAGTTACTGATACTATTGATGTTAATAATAAGAACATCTCAGACCTCACAGGTATTGAGGCTTTTATAAACATAACTGAATTAAGTTGCAGTAAGAATAATTTAACTATATTAGACTTAAGTAATAATACTGCTCTTACTAAATTATATTGCTCCATTAATGACTTAAATTCAATAAATTTAAATAACAATACTGCTCTTACTGAGTTGTATTGTGGAAATAATCAATTAACCTCATTAAATGTTAGTAATAATATAGCTCTTACTTGGCTTGATTGTGATAATAATACATTAAGTACGATAGATGTAAGTAATAACATAGCTCTGTATGCAATGAGTTGCAAAGGTATTCAATTAACAAGCTTAGATGTTAGCAACAATATTGCCCTTGTTGCGTTATATTGTAATTATAATCAATTAAGTACCTTGGACGTCAGCAATAATACTGCTCTTGTTGAATTAGAATGTTTTAATAATCAATTAAACAGTTTAAATGTTAAAAATGGGAATAATACAAATATGTCAAGTACGTTTTTCACAGCTTACGGTAACTTCAATTTATATTGTATAGAAGTCGATGATTCTGCTTATTCAGCAAATAACTGGTTTAATATAGACTCTCAATCATATTTTAGTAATGATTGTAATTATGTTGGAGTTTCCAACCAATTAAAAACACAAGAACTAAAGTTAGCACCAAACCCATTTAATGAAAAGCTTAGTGTATTATTGCCCGATAATACAAATGCAGATAATATTGAAATTGCACTCTACAATGTTTTAGGTAAGCAAATTAAAGTTTCAACAGAGAAAGCTAATAATAAGATTATAATTAATGGAGCAAATCTACATTCTGGGATATACTTTGTTGAGATAAGAGAGCAAAACAAAGTAATTGGTAATGCAAAACTTATAAAACAATAAACCATGAAAAACTTTATACTACTATCAGCAACACTATTATTAATGCTATTTGCCAATGCACAAATAGTAAATATACCTGATGCTAACTTTAAAGCAGCATTAGTGAATGATACAACTATTAATACAAATCAAGATGGGGAAATACAAGTAAGTGAGGCATTGGCTACAGATTCAATTGATGTTAGCAGTATGAGTATTTCTGACCTAACAGGAATTGAGGCTTTTACTTCTATTATTTATTTACAATGCAGTAACAATATGTTAAGTACGCTTGATGTAAGCAATAATACAGCCCTTACGACTTTAGGATGTGCTAGTAATGATTTAACAGCCTTGGATGTTAGTAATAATACAGCTATTACTTATTTAAGTTGTGGTGGTAATCAGTTAAGTTCTATAAATCTCAACAATAATATTGCTCTTACACATTTGTATTGTTTATATAATCATTTAATGTCATTGAGCATAATTAATAATACTGCTCTTACTCATTTAAGATGCAATTTAAATCATTTAAGCACATTAAATGCTAGCAATAATACGGCTCTTGTTGAATTAAATTGTGACAATAATCAATTAAGCACATTAGATATAAGCAATAGCACTGCTCTTACTAATTTAGATTGTCATCAAAATTTTTTAAACAGTTTAGATATAAGTAATAATACAGCTCTTACTGATATAGATTGTAGTGCTAATCAAATAATCATATTAGATGTGAGTAACAATACTGCTCTTACTTTTTTAAATTGTATGTGGAATAACTTAACTACATTAGGTGTTAGCAATAATACAGCTATTACAAATTTATATTGTGGCGATAATCAATTAAGCACATTAGATGTAAGCAATAATACAATGCTTACTAATTTATCTTGTACTGATAATAATATAGCTTCATTAGATGTAAGTAATAATATGGTACTTACTTATTTTCTTTGTAGTGAAAATCTATTAAGCAGTTTAAATGTAAAAAACGGAAATAATATAAATTTAACAGGTTTTGATGCTGAAGATAACCCAAACTTATATTGTATTGAGGTTGATGATTCTACATGGTCAACAGCTAACTGGACTAATATTGATTCAATTGCTCATTTTAGTGAAAACTGTATGGTAAACACCCCCAACCAACTAAAAACACAAGAATTAAAGTTAGCACCCAACCCATTTAATGAAAAGCTTAGTGTATTGTTGCCCGATAATACAAATGCAGATAATATTGAAATTGCACTCTACAATGTTTTAGGTAAGCAAATTAAAGTTTCAACAGAGAAAGCTAATAATGAGATTATAATTAATGGAGCAAATCTACATTCTGGGATATACTTTGTTGAGATAACTACCAACAAACAGGTAATAACTAAGAGGGTAATTAAACAGTAATAACACCAAACCCATAACCGTCTGAACGCTTGAAGCGGTCTGACGGATAAAACTATAATATGGTTTTATAAGCAAAAAACTACATTTCACATACCCATAACAACTATTTGCAAATTTGGTGTTTCAATAATGATAAACATTTTATATATTTGAAGAGGATTTAGAACTTGAAATCATCATTAAAATTAACATTATGAAAAAAATTTATATTCCTATTTTGTTTGTGTTGTTAAGCCAATTGATTTTTGCACAGTTTCCTTTTACCGGATTTGGTTGTGCTAATTTAGAAATTAATAACTGGCGTGTGCAAATAAATGCCAATAACTCTAATTTTTGGGATATGATTGGTGAACCCAAAGCAGAAATTCCTAAAGGTTCCGGAAAAATGACAATCTTTTGTCAGAACTTTTGGATTGGTGGATACGACGGCAATAATGATTTGCATATGTCGGCTGACAGGTATTATGCAAATGGAGGATGTTTTACACCAGGTCCCACAGCCAATTCTTACGACTCATTGTTTTATAATAAATACAACCGTGTATGGGAAATAACAGAATCTGAAGTAACAAATCATATGAATAACTGGAGTAATGGTGGTTATGTAATGCCCGAGGTTATTGAAAATTGGCCTGGTAACGGAGATATATCAAATGGAGAAGCTCCGGTTTTAGCTCCTTTTATTGATGCCAACAATAACGGAATTTATGACCCGCAAAATGGCGATTATCCATATATACAGGGACATCAGGCAATATATTATATATTAAACGACAATGCTTCTGTTGATACTACACTTGGTGTGCCACCTATGGGTTTGGAAATTCATGTTATGGCATTTGCCTTTGCCGATACCGGTGTAATTTACAATACCTTTTTTATGCATTTCGACATAATAAATCATTCACCAAATATTTACCATGATGTATTATTTGGATTCCTTACAGATTTTGACATTGGTGATTGTATGGATGATTATATAGGCTGCGATACAACCCAAAATTTATATTTTGGATATAATGGCGATAGTATTGATGGTGATGGTTTCGGATTAACTTATGGAAGTCATCCACCTGCAGTAGCTTGTGTATTTTTAAATAGAACAATGCACTCTTTTATGTACTATAATAATGGAAGTTGTGATATGTGTGATCCGGCATTAGGAATAGAATATTACAACTATATGCAGTCACGTTGGAAAGATGGTTCACATTTGGTACATCATGGAGATGGACATAATCCTGCTTCAACAGATACATGTAATTTTGTTTATCCCGAAAACTCTAACTGGACAGAAATAACAGAAGCAAATACTCCTTATGACAGACGAGGTCTTGCTTCAATTTCTATTGGAAATATTATAAACAACAGTTGTATTACAGCCGATTTGGCTTATGTATGGGCAAGAGACGGAGTTAATCCCGACCCACACAGTTCGGTAGTAGAATTGTTGTCGCAGATACCCAATGTAGTTGCATTTGCCAATCAACTAGCTCTTGATTCTAATTGTACATATTTGCACACTGATGTAAAAGACAAACCATTGCAGAAAGAAAGATATTTTAATATCTATCCCAATCCGGCAAAGGATATACTTACAATTAAAACCAATTTTACAGATTATTATGTGTGTCTATATTCACAGTTGGGACAGAAGGTGCTTGAAAAACAAAATGCTACTACAATAAATGTTGATGCTTTAAGATCTGGTATATATTTTATTCAACTTACTAATGGTATTGAAGCAGAATGGCGTAAACTGATAGTTGAGTAAATTTCCATTGGAGCAGTCATGTTATTTGTTTCTTCCTTAAAATACATTTGCTGGTCATCACATGCCATATCTTTCTTTCAAAGCAGTAACAATAATATTTCATTTATTTTATTGTTTATTTGGTGCAACTTTTTTCAAAAAATAACGTCTAACTATATATACCTCAAAAACAAATATTATGAAAAGATCATTACTCCTTTTAAGTATTATCATAATTAGTTTATCAGTATTTTCACAAGAAATATGCGATAACGGAATTGATGATGACGGTGACAATCTTGTTGATATGAATGATACTGCCGATTGTTTTTGTAATGGTTCTTCTTCAGTATCAACCGTATATTATATCCCAAATCCGTCTTTTGAAGATACATTATGCTGTCCGTCAAACTTTTCACAACTTTCTTGTGCCGATACATGGATACAAGCAGGCTTTGCAACCCCGGACTATTTAAACACATGTGGGTTAATTTATAATGCAGCTACTATTGCAGGACTGCTTCCTTTTCCTGATGGAAATGGAATAGCCGGGGCAATTTTTGCTCCTACATGGCGGGAATATATTGGTGTTTGTTTATCCAGTCCATTTGTAGCAGGAAATACTTACACAATTGAATTTGATATTGCTTCGACTCCAATCGATCCAATGGGAGACACATGCAATGGTGGTGTTATAAGCTATGAGGATATTGATATTACTATATTTGGAGCGCCCGATTGCAGTGATTTAACTTTTACCGGAGCTGACACTTGTCCACCATCACCATGGTATGCTCTCGGCTTTGATAATTATGTTCCGCTTGACTCATGGGGAACTATTTCAATAACATTTACACCTACAGCCAATGTAGAAGCTATTATTATTGGCTCACCATGTACTTTGCCTCCCACTTATACTTATGGACCTTGTTTTCCCTATTTCTATTATGATAATATAATTATGAATGAAACATCAATATTTGGTTTACCATTAAGCGAAAACGGAAGTATATGTACAAATGATTTATCATTAAGTTTTATACCAGATACAATTGGCACATATCAATGGTATTATAATGGCGTAGCTATGGCAGGTGAAACAAACGACACTTTATATATTTCTGCAAATGGATATCCTACAGGAGATTATATGGCGGTGTTTACTTACGGCACAGAATGTTCATCAGGCTTAATTAATATAAATTACACATTCCCGGTTGGTGATGTAGCAAGCCTCCCTGATTTAACACATGGATGTATTATTGATATGCCACAGGCTCCAACAGCTACTGATAACTGCGGAAATACTATAACAGGAACAACCAATGCAGTTTTTCCTATTACCGCACAAGGCACAACTACAATTATGTGGATATATGATGATGGTAACGGTTACATCTCAACTCAAATACAATATGCAATTATAACGCATATCGATAATTCCGTTTCTATTAGTGGTATCGTATTAACAGCAAATGCAAGTGGATATAATTACCAATGGCTTGATTGTAATAATGGGTTTTTACCAATTGCCGGAGAAACCAACCAAAGTTTCACGCCTTCTGTTAGTGGAATGTATGCTGTCGAGATCAGTGATTCTGTCTGTTCTGTTACCTCTAATTGTGTTGTAATTACTGATGATGAAATAATAAAATTTCAAAACAATTTGGATATTCTTATATATCCCAATCCTATTACCAATGTCTTGAATATCGATATTGGCATTATTTCGGATGTACAGATCGAGATATATGATAGTAGCGGAAAACTGATTATATCTAAACCTGTTAAAACACAATTATCATCAATTGATATGAGTGAATACACATCGGGTGTTTACTTAATTAAATTGAATTATAATGATAAGACAATAAGCAGGAAAGTGCAGAAAAAATAATTACACTCACACAAATAGTTTTATTTTGCAAATAAGCTTTAAGTAAAGTATCGGTATACTACTCTGTGAATTTCGTGTTATTTTGTCTATTGTTAATTGCTCGTTGTCAACTTGCTGCTAATATATTACATAAGTTTTGTCTTAATAAAAAACACACTAAGTTTTCCATTTCAAAATTCATTCACTACTTTAGCGTTTCAATAATTATTGAAAATGTTAACAGGATATAATAATTATAAAGTAAAAATAAGAAAAACTGAGTTTGTATGCAAAAGCGGTAAAAGCTTTAGTTCTACGGCTTGTATATCGTTTTATGATGAAAATAAAAGAGAACTGCAATACTCAGAACTTGGCTATTTTGATATAGAAGAAATTTACAAAAAAATTGATAGTGGCGAAGATATTAATCTCGATGAAGCTTATATTGAGGATTTTTCTTTGTCAAAGTATCGCAAATCAAGAAAAATTGATGAGGAAACTGATGTTGTTTTAAATAACTTTACTGCCAACAGAGCATATTTCGATTCTAAGATAAATACAGACTTTTCATTTGCTGATTTTCAGAGTTCAAGCGTGAACTTTGGATACTCAAATTTTATTCGCGGAAGTGTTTCGTTCAATTCAGCAAAGTTTGGTAATGGAAAGGCAGATTTTTCATATTGTTTTTTCGATAATGGCAATGTAGATTTTGCCAATACTGTTTTTGGTGAAGGAGAAATAGAATTTAAGAACACAGTGTTCCATAAAGGAACAAAAGATTTTCAGTATGCCGATTTTGGTATTGGTACAAACTCATTTGTAAATACTGAATTTGGCGATGGAGATGTTTCCTTTATCGATGTAAATTTTAATGATGGCAAAACATCATTTAAAATGGCAAGCTTTGGTGAAGGAAAGATAGATTTTCATTTTTCTAAATTTGGATCAGACGATATTTCTTTTGAACGTGTTGACTTTGGCGAAGGTAAAGTAGATTTCAGAAAAGTAGAATTTGGTGTTGGAAAAGTAAATTTCAATAGAGCCGTTTTTGGTAATAGCGACGTTACTTTTGAAGCATGTGGATTAATAAAAGGGAGAATGACTTTTCTTCGTTCAGTTTTTGGAGATGGAAAACTAAATTTTGATATAGTTGAATTTGATAACTCTGAACTTGTTTTCAATAATACAGATTTTGGAACAAAAAGCGTTTATTTTGCTCAATCTAAATTTAAAAAACTAACACTTCAATCGTGTCATTTCAATAATTACTTTGATCTAAGACTTGCTAAATGCAAATACCTTGATATATCAGATTCAATTATTCGTGATATTATTGACCTTACACCTTACGAGCATGATGTAGAAATTAATATTATTAATTTTTCAGGTATTCGTTTGCTTGGGCAGATATATATCGATTGGCATAAAAATAATGTAAAAGAATTAATCGACAGGCAAGAAAAAACTACATATAAAGATAAAGCAGAACAATTTAGAGTGCTAAAAGAGAATTACGGAAAAATAGGTAATTACAAACACGAAGATTTGGCTTATATCCAATTTAAAAGACATGAATTAAAAGCAAGTATTCACATTTCCGATAATGGAGATAAAACAAATTTGGTGTGGAAATATCCACTTTATATATTCAAGTATATAGTTTTTGATGTAATGGGATTATATGCCACATCGCCTTTAAGGGTTTTAACTAGTCTTGTATCTGTTTATTTTATTTTTAGTTTTTTTCATTTTGTATCACCATATATATTAGATACATCAATTAATTGTATTTCTTCTGATGCAGGATTTTTCAAAAAACTTTATGACACACTTTATTATAGTATGATCACTTTTACTACAGTTGGTTATGGCGATTGCACGCCAGTGGGATTTTTACGGTTTATAGCTTCTCTTGAAGGTTTTATTGGACCTTTTATGCTCTCATACTTTACAGTAGCATTTGCAAGAAAAATATTAAGATAAATTATTACGAACTGTTAATAGAATTGTGAATGAAAACAACGGAATCTGATTCATTATATAACGACCTTGAAAAAAAGAGTATAGGTGAACTTCTTATTGGAATTAATAATGAAGATAAGAAAGTTGCAGAAGTAGTTGGGCAATCCTTAAATCAGATAGAAGATTTAATAAGAGCAGCATACAATAAAATGAAAGATGGTGGCAGATTGTTCTATCTTGGCTCCGGAACCAGCGGAAGACTTGGCATATTAGATGCATCGGAATGTCCACCGACTTTTGGTGTCAATAAAAATTTGGTAATAGGATTAATTGCAGGAGGAGATACAGCTATTCGCACTGCCGTTGAAAAAGCAGAAGACGAATTTGATGGAGGATGGAAAGATTTGCAAAAATACAATGTTTGTGAAAAAGATTTTGTAATAGGTATTTCTTCATCGGGAATGACTCCTTACGTTATTGGTGCTTTGCAAAATTGTTCTAATCATAATATTGAAACAGGCTGTATTACATCAAATGATAACAGTCAGTTGTCAAAAGAAGCGATTTACCCCGTAGAAGTAATTGTAGGTCCTGAGTTTGTTACCGGAAGTACTCGCATGAAATCAGGTACAGCACAAAAAATGGTGCTGAATATGATAACTACTACCTTAATGATAAAATTAGGAAAGGTGCTTGGCAATAAAATGGTAGATATGCAATTAAATAACGAAAAGCTGATTGACAGAGGCTCAAAAATGATTGTTGATGCTTTGGGAATTCCTTACAATAAAGCCAAAGAGCAATTGTTGCAACACGGAAGCGTTAGATCTGTGCTGAAAAAGAGCAAATAAATTGTTTCCCGGTTTTCGGGATTAAATCTGTGATAATCTGTGTAATTATTGGTAACTTTTTTTAATTATTTCAAATAAATGCCATTACGGATTTAGTTCTAACTTAAATTGAGATTTATTTTCTAAAAAAGCACTGTTTTAAAGAGTACTGAATACCTTTGTTAAGAATATTTTCACATTGTTAAAAAACATTTATAAATCATCAATATTATTATTACTATTTAAGATACATTTGTTTCAATAAATTATATTAACCCGCTTTATTCATACAAGAACGTAGTGAATTGCATGAATGTGTGATGGGATAAGGGTCGCAAAGCGTGTAATCCCGATTTAGATAACCCCATTTTTGGGTATCAAAAATGTTGGGTTATCTTAGTCGCTATCATAGATAGCAAAAATTTGTGAATTTTTGGGGCTAATTATAAAACAGTGGTATTATCAGGAAAATCAGTAAAAACTAAAAATTATGTCAGAGAAAAAAGAAAAAGTTAATACGGAAAAACAAAAGGCAATTGATAATGCAGTTGGTGTTATTGAAAAAAACTTTGGTAAGGGAACAATAATGAAACTTGGCGATGATGTGGTACAAGATGTGCCTGCTATTTCTTCCGGTTCAATTTCAATAAACAGTGCACTTGGTATTGGTGGTTTTCCACGAGGTAGGGTAGTTGAGATATTCGGACCTGAATCATCGGGTAAAACAACTATTGCAATACATGCAATTGCCGAAGCTCAAAAAGCTGGTGGTATAGCTGCATTTATTGATGCAGAGCATGCATTCGACAGGTTTTATGCAGAAAATCTTGGTGTTGATGTAGAGAATTTATACATTTCACAACCCGACAATGGAGAACAAGCATTAGAAATTACAGACCATCTTATTCGTTCGGGAGCTATTGATATTATTGTTATCGATTCTGTTGCAGCACTAACTCCAAAAGCAGAAATTGAAGGCGATATGGGAGATTCAAGAATGGGCTTGCAGGCAAGATTAATGTCACAGGCATTAAGAAAACTAACTGCAAGCATTAGTAAAACAAATACATGCTGTGTGTTTATCAATCAGTTGAGAGAAAAAATAGGAGTAATGTTTGGAAATCCTGAAACTACAACAGGTGGAAATGCACTAAAGTTTTATTCTTCAGTAAGAGTTGATATTCGTAGAATTGGTCAGATAAAAGATGGAGAAAACATTGTAGGTAATCGCACAAGAGTGAAGATTGTTAAAAACAAAATTGCACCGCCTTTCAGAAAAGCTGAATTTGATATAATGTACGGTCTTGGCATTTCAAAAACAGGCGAAATTGTTGACCTTGGTGTTGATTATGAAATTATTAAAAAAAGTGGCAGTTGGTTTAGTTATGGCGAAACAAAACTGGGACAAGGTAGAGATGCTGTTAAAAAACTAATGGCAGATAATCCCGAATTATCTGATGAGCTTGAAGCTAAAATATTTGAAGCAATTAATAGTAAAAAATAAAGACAAAAGACAAAGAAAATAAAGTCAAAAGACAAAAGGATATAAATAAATGGGAAAGGATTTATCAGAGCGTTTTTTAGAATTTGCTGTAAATATTGTTAAGTTAGGCAAAAAACTAAACAAAACTTATGAAGGTCGTCACATTTACGGACAACTATTTCGTGCAGGAACATCTACAGGAGCAAATTATGAAGAATCTCAATCCGCTGAAAGTAAAAAAGATTTTCAACATAAGTTACAAATAGTATTAAAGGAACTTAAAGAATCATTATATTGGTTAAGATTAATTGAAAAAGCAGAATTTATTGACAAATCAGATGCTATACTTGTATTTTTGTTGAAAGAAAATAGAGAATTGATAAAAATAATAGCAAAATCTATCGTTACTTCAAAATCAAGATAAATGTTATTCCCATAGCGTACTCGGGATAAAATACTTTTGATTTTTGATTTTTAGGTTTTGGCTTTTGACTTAATGATAATTAGCTCTCGTCTAAAGTGGAGAATTTAGGATGGGCTTTATTTAAACTATAAACCGGAACATGAAAAACATCATTCTTTTTCTAATTTTATTTGTATTTATTTTAAGTTGCAAACATGAAAACAAAGATAATAGAGTAACAGATATTGATGATGTAAGTCTTGATTCTATGTCAGTTGGCAGCATTTCAATTGAAATAAGAAAAGATCCTAGAAATTCTTTGTTGTTCGCAAAACGTTCTGAGGCATATTTAAGAGAAGGTGATATTGATGAAGCAATTAATGATATTGAAATAGCATTAAAGCTTGATTCGATGAATGTAACGTTTTACATTATGCGTTCTGAATATTATATTATTAACGGGAAATCTGAAATTGCTAAAGCATCATTGGAAAAATGTGTTAGACTAATTCCCGATAATACTGAAGCATTACTAAAATTGGCTGAGTTATATATATTTGTTGAAGATTATAAAAAGTCTTTTGAATATTTGAACAAAGTAGCAAAGATTGAACCTCATAATCCAAAAATGTTTTTCTTAAAAGGCATGATATATCGCCAAAGAGATAATTTACCACTTGCAATTAAGAATTTGCAAATTGCAGTAGAAAAAGACCCCGATTATTATGATGCTTATATCTTACTTGGCTTATCATGTGCCGAATCAAAAGATTCATTAGCTGAATTATATTACAAAAATGCAATAGACATTATGCCAAACAGTATAGAGGCTAATTATAATCTTGCAATTTATTATCAGGATAACAACAATTACGAAAAGGCTTTTGAAAGATATAACTATATATTAGACAATATTGACGATAAGTTTATTATTGCTTTTTACAATATAGGATACATTAATCTTGAGTATCTTAAAGATTATGATCAGGCAATAAGTTATTTCACTAAAGCCATTGATTTTGATCATTCATATGTAGAAGCTTATTACAACAGAGGCTTATCTTATGAATATAAGGGCGACAAGAAAAATGCAATTCTTAATTATAAAACAGCTTTAAAGTTGTTAACAAATTATGAGCCTGCTATTGAAGGTTTGAACAGGGTTGAGGCAAATTAAAAATATCTGACTATCGCAAATTTGTGGTATTCGGCAGATGAAAAAATCAGTTGCCCCGTCTTTTAAGGCGGGGACGATGATAAGAGTATGACGCCCTCAGCGAAATTTTGACCCCGAGTATTCGGGGTCAAAATTTCGTTGAGGTGGGTGTTGTTTAATTCTACACCCCGACCTAAAGGACGGGGCTACTGATTAAAATATTTGAGTATCCTTTGCAGTAAAAATATTAATCTTAAACTATAAATAAAATGAAAAAAACATTAAAAAAAAGTATCCTTAGCACTTCACTAATCATTGTTTTTACCTTTGCAATGGTTTCTTGCTGTGATTGTCCTGAAACAAATAGCGGTGATAAAGCAAATACAGAAACAATATCCTTAATAGATTCTCTTTCAAAAATTGAAATTACTGCCGATAGAATGAACCCTGAATTACTTTGGAAGTTCGGAAGAATTTGGGATGCTCAACTATCACCAAACGCTAATACTGTTATCTATAATGTTCAGCGTTATAATGCTACAACCAATAAGGGCTATATTGATATCTTTTCTGTACCCGCAAAAGGTGGCGATGCTGTTCAACTAACAAGTTTTGTTGGTACTGAATTAAATCATCGTTGGTCTGTTGATGGAAGCAAAATATACTTTCTTGCCTCAGAAAACGAAAGCATGCAGATATGGGAAATGAATGCAGACGGAAGTGATAAAAAGCATATATCGGATATAGAAGGCGATATAAATAGTTTTGAGCTATCGCCGGCAGGCACACACTTTTTATATACTATGGATGTAAAGATTGATAAAACAGTTAATGAAATTTATCCCGACCTTCCTCTTGCCGACGTTAAAATAATTGATGATTTAATGTACAGACATTGGAACAACTGGACAGATGAAAGTTACAGCCATATTTTTGTATCAGAGATAAAAGCAGGAAAAGTGGAAGCCGGAAAAGATATTATGGAAGGCGAACGTTGGGATGCACCTATGTCTGCTTATTTCGACAACTCTGAAATGACATGGAATGCCGATGGAAAATACATTGCATATACCTGCAAAAAGATGACAGGTAAAGAATATTCCTTAAGCACAAACTCCGATATCTATTTATATAATATTGAAACAGGCAAAACAGAAAATCTTACACAAGGAATGCCTGGTTACGACAAATATCCAAGCTTTTCACCCGATGGCAGTAAAATGGCATGGCAAAGTATGGAAACTCCCGGATACGAATCGGATAAAGACAGGTTAATGCTTATGGATCTATCAACAAAAGAAATGCAATATATTTCTAAAGATTTTGACCAAAATGCAGCACATCTTGTTTGGAGCGACAATAACGCTGAAATATACTTTATAAGCGATATCAAGGCAACTTTTCAACTGTTTAAGGTAAACATCCAAACAAAAGAGTTTACACAAATTACAAAAGGAAAACACAATTACAATTCGTTTTCAAAATCAGCTGATGTAATAATAGGAGAGAAGATGGCTATGGATATGGCAACAGAGATATTCAATATTGCCGATGATGGAAAAGAAACACAAATTACATTTACAAATAAAAATATCTACGATAAAGTAGAGATGGCTATTTCAGAAGAACGCTGGATTAAAACTACCGATGGAAAAGATATGTTGGTTTGGATAATATATCCTCCGGGTTTTGATAAAACTAAAACATACCCTGCATTACTTTATTGTCAGGGTGGACCACAAAGTGCAGTTAGTCAGTTTTTCTCATATCGTTGGAATTTTCAGATGATGGCAGCTCACGATTACATAATTATAGCACCCAACAGACGTGGATTACCAAGCTTTGGACAAGAATGGAATGCTCAAATAAGTGGCGATTATGGCGGACAAAACATGAAAGATTATATAAGTGCCGTAAATGCTTTTAAAGATGAGCCCTTTATTGATGAAAACAGAATTGGTGCTATTGGTGCAAGTTATGGAGGTTTTTCCGTATTCTGGCTTGCCGGACATAACAATGGAATGTTTAAAGCGTTTATTTCGCATTGTGGAATGTTTAATCTAGAAAGTCAGTATGCAGCTACCGAAGAAATGTTTTTTGTAAACCACGACCTTGGTGGTGCTTACTGGGAAAAAGCAAACAAAACAGCACAAAACTCTTATGCAAATTCGCCACATAAGTTTGTGCAAAACTGGACAGCACCTATAATGATAATTACAGGAGGCTACGATTTTAGAATACCATACACCGAAAGCATGCAGGCATTTAATGCCGCTCAATTACTTGGAGTTGAAAGCAAACTATTATTTTTTCCCGAAGAATCTCATTTTGTGTTAAAACCACAAAACAGTATTCTATGGCAGCGTGAATTCTTTTTGTTTTTAGATAAGTATTTGAAGTAAGCGTTTTTCGTTTATTGTTTTTCGTTTGTCGTTGTGGTGTCTCTTGAACATCACAAGGCACACATATATTTTTGTAGTCAGAGTTTGACTCGAAGTCAAGCTCTGACTTATATTAAAATATCCCGACTTGCTTAAGCTAAATCCAAAATATTTACTATCTTTACAAAAGATAAAACTATAAGTTATGAAAAACATTACTTCTGCAATTGTATTAATCTTATTACTTGCAACAGCAAGTCTAACAAATGCCCAATGGTCACAAATTGGGAATGATATTGATGGTGAAGCTGCAGGTGATTATTCAGGTGGTTCTGTAAGCTTAAGTTCAGATGGTTCAATTGTTGCAATTGGTGCACCATATAATGACGGAAATGGAACAGATGCAGGTCACGTTAGGATATATGAAAATATTGGAGGAAACTGGGTGCAATTAGGTAATGATATAGATGGTGAAGACGCTGAAGATGAGTCAGGTGTTTCAGTTAACTTAAGTTCAGATGGCTCAATTTTAGCAATTGGTGCTAGAGAGAATGATGGAAATGGGAATTCTGCTGGTCACGTTAGAATTTATGAATTTATTAGTGGAAATTGGATTCAAATGGGTAGTGATATTAATGGTGAAAGTGCTGGAGATGATTCAGGTTTTGGAGTTAGTTTAAGTTCTAATGGCTCAATTGTTGCGATTGGTGCTTATGGGAATGACGGTAACGGAAATAATAGAGGTTCTGTGAGAGCTTATGAATATAGCGGAGGAAATTGGACACAAATAGGTAATGATATAGATGGTGAAGCAGATGGTGATTGTTCTTGTATAGTAAGTTTAAGTTCTGACGGTTCAATTCTTGCTATTGGAGCATATCAGAGTAATGTTAATGGAAATGAGTCAGGACAAGTAAAAGTATTTGAATATAATTTAGGAAATTGGATACAAATAGGAAGTAGCATTGATGGTGAAGCTGCTGAAGATTGGTCTGGAGTATCTGTAAGCTTAAGTTCAAATGGTTCTATTATTGCTATTGGTGCTCCTTGGAATGATGGTAATGACACTACTGATACAGCTAGAGGTCATACTAGGATATTTGAATATATTGGTGGAAATTGGGTGCAAATGGGAAGTGATATTGATGGTGAAGAAGTAGAGGATATGTTTGGATTTTCTGTAAACTTAAATTCAGATGGAACTATTGTTGCAATTGGTGCTCCTCATTATAATGGAATCGGAACAGATGCGGGTCATGTTAGTGTATTTGGCTATAGTATGGGAAACTGGGTGCAAATAGGTAGTGTTATTTATGGAGAAGCTACTGGTGATGCATCATTCTCCGTAAATATAAGTTCAGATGGCTCTATTGTAGCTATTGGAGCTCCTTATAATTGTGGTAATGGAATAGAAGCAGGTCATGTTAGGGTATATGGAAATCCAAATGTTGGTATAAAAGAAAATACAATAAATACAGAAGTTTCAATTTACCCCAATCCCACAACAGGCCTTATAACAATTAAGAATGAAGAATGTAGAATTAATAATGCAAGTGTATTTGATATTTATGGGAAAGAAGTATTTAATACTGACGTCAAAAGCCAAAAGACAAAAATCAAAAATCAAAAGTGTGAGATAGACCTAAGCTCTAATGCAAAAGGAATATACTTTATAAAAGTAACAACTAACAAAGGTGTTGCGGTAAAGAAAGTGGTATTAGAGTAACAGCCCCACCCAGCCTCCCCAAAATGGGGAGGAGCAAAAAGTCCTCTCCTTTGGATAACTTGTCCCGAACTTGTTTCGGGAGGATTTAGGAGAGGCTCTTCTCTTACTTAATCTCTTCCTGATTAATACCATAATGATTTACACCAACAGAATAACTTGCAATTTTTTCTGTTGAAGCATTATAAATAATAAGATACAGATTTTCTTCGGCACCAAGTTCTCCACAAGTAGCAATTACTGTCTTGTCGGGCTCTACGGTAAGAGTAGTTCCGGGCACAGGGTCGTCGGGCAGCTTTGTGGTATACAACTCTATGGCTGTATCGCCAGTATTATGAATTTCAAGTTCGGTATCGGCATCAAATTTTCCTGTAAGGGCCTCTATATTAATTTTGCTATCTGGCTCTATATCGCCCTCGGCAACAATATTAGGTTCATCGTCGCTAATAGAGGTGTGAGTAGTAATATACTGAAGCTCCCAAAACCGCTTTATTTCTTCTGGATCTGCCGAAAAATGATTCATTAGCAAACCCAAATTCTCATACATAGTTTTAGCTGTTTTCACACGACTTTTTTCTAAATCTGTAGATGTTTTCTTAACAGCACCCTCGTAGGCTTGCTGTTTAACGCGAGTATCATTAAGTATATTATAAAACTCTAGAATACTCTCTGCGGTCTTTTTCAGTTCTTCGTGTTTGCTTACACTTTCGTGCAGGCTATCGAGCTGCGATATTATTATATCGTAAGGCCCGTTATGAAAAGCACTACGCCCGCCCGGAAATATCTCTATATACTCAGGTGTTTTTTCGAGATATACTGCCTGTACCTGCGCATCCCACTGTGGTATTTTCTCATTTGTAAGCTTATTAAAAGCATTAGTAAGCCTTACAGTTTGCGCCTTATACATACCCTTATTATTTATCCAAGCCATATAAGATTTGCTATACTCTAGGCGTACAGGCTTATAGCCATCATACATCTCTACAAAGAAGGGAAGCCCCCCTTGTGCCTCTGCTGCAAGCTTGCTACCATGGTCGGCAGAAAAGATATTCATTAATTTAAAACTTTCTGATGTTGCATTATCAAATTGGTTTTGTTGGTAATGCCAAATAAAAGACTCAGTACTCATAATATTATTGTTTTTAAGATTAATAATTTCGGTTCGCCTCTATATCATAAGCTATCTAAGCATATCAATGGCTTATGTTTTGTCTCTCTATTTCATTATAAAAATAATATAATACGTCTGTAATGCAAGTGTATAAGAAATATTATTTTTAACATCTCATATTTATCTGATGTTAATAAGTAGAA
>CAYTAU010000079.1:0-18374 GCA_964435855.1 uncultured Bacteroidales bacterium
ATTCTATAAAAATATACTCATTTCTTTAGACCTGCGGATTTAAGGCACAGACTTGCGATATTGGTGTTTTTTCATGTATATACTTTGTGTTAATATTTTTTTCTCTATGCTTGTGAGCTATACAGATAAGTACAAATAAAGTCAAAACAATATATACAACAACTAAAATTGAACTAATTCTAGTCTTTGTAAGAACAAACTTCTTATATTGTTTTTTTCGCTTTTCTTTAGAATATAAAAGAATGAAATAATTCAATAAAAGTACAATTCCAAAAATTGCAAATAATTCATAAGCAACCATTTTGAATATATCAAAATAATAATACTTGATGATTTCTATAACACTCCAAATATTAAAACTAATTAATGCGGATAGCAGTATATATGGATATATAATAATATCTTTATCATTACTTATTTTTTTATAAAGAAATAATAAGGTGAAAAAAATATTTTTATATATTTTCATTTTATCAATTTATAATTTATTAAACAGTCTCTTAAAATCTCAAATCCCGCAAGTTTCCGAACTTGTGGTCTCTACGTTTTCCATATTTTTATTTTTCTTGTTGAGGTAAAAATACTGGTACACTAAAGCTTATTCTACTTATAGAGCTATTTATTTTATCAGATTGTATTTGACCACCGATTCCTATAGGTCCTACAAAAACACCAACTCCACTTTTACCTTTTTTTTCATCTGTTACTGTTAATGCAACATCAAAATCTATAACTTGAGCAAAGTTAATTCCTCGACCATCACTATAGATCGGTTTATTACCACTTTTTTGTAGTTGTAGATTAATCGGATTAATTTTAGCGTCATTTTCTTTTGCATGTTTTTGTGCTTCTTTTACTCCGTCAACAATATGTATTAATGTCTCAGATATAAAATCTTTTAGTTCCATGTATTTTTCACATTTATTAATAAAATATAAAAGTAACAAAAAAAAGGAGAAAACTCTCCTTTTAATTTATTTTATTGGTTACTCATCCGATGACTTAAAGTCATCGGATGAATGTGTAATTTACTCCGTTTTCCTAATAGCCACATTAAGCCTTGTCATAGCGTTATCAAAAAAATTACAGACTTAACAGTTTCAGTGTCGTAGTATGGATATTCAACAGTAACTTTACATTTGCCTGTGGGTAATCCTTTAACTGTCACAAGTTGCAATATGAATATTCTTGTTGCAGAGCCTCTCTGCGATATTGCGGAGCCTCTCTGCGATGTTGCCGAGCCTCTCTGCGATGTTGCCGAGCCTCTCTGCGATGTTGCCGAGCCTCTCTGCGATGTTCCCGAGCCTCGCCGCGATGTTCCCGAGCCTCTCCGCGATGTTCCCGAGCCTCTCCGCGAGATGTTTTAATATGAATAAAAGATGATTCTATTATGAAACAGTTTGGTAATTGGATGAAACAGTTTGATGACTGCATGAAACAGTTTAGCTATATCACGACAGTGTACAAGTATATCACAACAGTGTACGGGCGTATCACGAAAGTGTATGAAAGCGAAGCAATCTGTTTAATAATAGCAGATTGCTTTAGTCTTTCCTCCTTCGCAATGAGGGGTTAAATTTGGTAACTTTATGAATGGATACTAATTAGAAAAGCTTTGCAACCAGAACTTACGGCTCAACAGTCTTTTCGGATGAAAATATGTGAATAAAGCCTACAAGTGTTCTTGGTTCAATACCTGTTAAATGATATTCGTAAACATCGCAAATATAATAGTAAACACCATCTACAACCTTTTTGTTGTTTTCCATATATTTTCCATCCCAGTTAATATCGGGGTCAGTGGTTTCGAATATTAACACTCCCCATCGGTTATATATTTTCATATCAACTTTTTCGACAAACTTGTATGGACCCGGTATAAACAAATCGTTCATACTATTACCATCGGGTGTAAATACATTGGGAAGTTTGTAATATGTGCATTCATCAATGCAAACTCTGTTTGAGTATGCACTTTCGTTTAAAAACGAATCAACGGCTGTTACCACATAGCATCCTGCCATTGATAATGTTGGATAATGCTCATAACTTGTGTCTTTTATATTATTTAATGATGTTAGAAATTCAAATTCATCATCAAGCATTATTTTGTAATATATATTATATCTTATAATATCTTCAGAGCATGAATCGTAAGGGTTTGTCCATATCAGATCATTTAACATTAGTTCGCAATTGCCGGAGATACTGAGAACAGGCGAACATGGTGAAACGGTATCAATTGGAATTCCACAATTTTTGTGCGACCAATTTATTATAGGGTCAATATATCCATCTATTCTGTAGCCACCTATGCTTTTTGCCTGATAGCAATACTCTGAACCATTAGCCAACATAGAATCTTTAAAAGTTTCGGTATATGTAAAGCCAATAGAATCGCTTATTATTGGATATCTGTAAACAATATACTGGTCGTTTACCCATGGTGTGTTTTTTTCGAAAGTTAAAGTGAGTTCATTATCAGCGGCAGCTATATCTATCCAAACTGATGAAGCTGTCATTGGCGGACCTATTACGAATCTATTTAAGCTATCGGCATTAATAAATTCTATTTTGTATGATGATGGATGGTCTAAAGTATTTAATAGTGAATCGTGATAAGTTGTATCATTAATACCCGATAAAGAATCTATCAACACCATATTTTCGCCCCATAGGTCAGGTGAACGATAAATCAGATATTTGTATGGGCCGGGAGCTAAAATTGTATCATGCTCTGTTGGTGCCGACCATGCAACATACATTCTGCCCTGTGTTGCATGACAAGTATCAACACTAACATTTGTAATTACAGGTATTCCCTTTACTAATTGAGAACAAATTTCATTGGATGCATAACTTTCTGCTCCATCGCCAAATCTTGCAACTACCATATAACAATATTGGTATCCCTGAATTAAACCACTTCCGTGATCATTATCAAGATATGTAGTATCAATATTACTTGAGCTTGTGTCTATAAATTCATATCCTGTATAGGTGGGAACTCCTGTTTCGCAAACACCGGGAGTAAATCCGTAAGACGATATTTTACGGTATATATCGTAATATTTTAGATTTGAGCAAACGGAAGGATGCCAGTAAAGTTTAATAGTATTACTTGTAGGTGCAATTGAATCGAGAACAGGTGCAGGACATACTACCTCAATATTTACATTTTTATGAAAAACAAGATTTACTTCAGGATTATGATCTTGCGCACGAAAAATAACATTATAGTGTTGTTTCTGAACATGCAAACAATTTGTTATCCAAGAAAATGTTGAAGTTACGGTGCCTGTTGCAGAAGTAGTGCTGAAATCTGCTGGGCTGTTTGATAATAATAAAGGTCCACCCGATGCACTAATTGTTAAATAATCACCATCCTGATCTGTAGCTGTAACATCAAATTGCAAGGTATCGCCGGCTGTAACACAATAATTATCATTTGCAATAATATTTGGCGGGTAATTATCCGATATAACAACTTCAATTTGCATATCGCGTACTATCTGACTAATTTTATTTCCCTCTCTCCATTCTTCAATAAGCATTGCTATATTATATAAACCAATTTGTGTTGGACAATCCCAAACCAAATCTCCTGTAATTTCATTAACATAAATAGTATTACTTGCAGGAGGCAAGGCATAGCCTAGTATTTCCATACCATACTCTCCAAGACAAGTAGATAATTTGTATGATAAACTGTCGCCATCAACATCCGAAGCACCGGGATTATGAGTAAACAATCTTCCTACTGCTGCTTTATCTATTGGGTCAACACTTAAAGTTGGAGTACTGTTATTACCTAAATCCGAGTCAATTTTAATAGTTGTTTTTATTGTGAATAAAACTGATACCGAGTTTGGTATATTATCTACACCTGCATTTCTGTTTGGGTCTGACATTACTATGGTATATGCGCCTGAACCGGGAAAAGTATGTCTGCCTATATATGTGTTCCTTCTATAATTATCGGGTAATAAAACAGTATCTATTCTTGGTATTATTGATGAAGTATTATCTCCCCAGCTTACCTCAAGTTCCGGTCTGTTTGCCAGACTTTCTGTATAAGTATAAGTTACAACTTTTATTTCAAGATATGTTGGGTTATTTGGGTCAATTTGTCTAACTGTTATTTCACCTGCTCTATTGTGTGTTGCAAAAACAGAAAAACTGATAAAAATTAATAATATGAAAAATAAATATTGCTTCATTTAAACACTTTAATTATGGCATGCAAATTACGAAAAAAATCGGACATGGTAAAATAAAAGAAAAAGGATTTAGTTTATTTACCTTTAAACTCACATCAAGTATTATTGAAAATCTAATTTAAACATATTCTTCATATCATTGAGTTTTGGATTTTTCTTTGCAAGGTGATTGTATTTTTCGTTATCGGAGTATATAATTTTTTTGTCTTCTGTAAGTTCTTCTGTTGTTACATTTAATGTTATTTTATTGTTTTGCAATTCTTTTCTTAAGTAAACTATTATTTCACTATGTATATCTGTTTCAAATGTTTCTTTCTGAATTTGATTAGCAGCAGTAAACTCAACAGTAAAATCACTGTTTAAAACTAATTTTGCACTATTAAGTATTCTGAATTTTCTTTTTTCTTCATTTTCAAATTTGCCGGCATATTTGTTCCATTTTTCTGTCAGTTGCTCAATTGTAAAAGCTTCTTCTTTTTCCTCCTGCACATGGTCTAAAACATTATTATCTTTATCCTCAACAATATTTTCTTCCGCTTTATCATCACTTATTACATTTTTTATTGAAGGTGTTGATGGAACATATTGTTTTTGCACAGGTTTTTCAACAGGCTTAGGTTTATCCTCAATTTTTTGTTCAGGAACTTCCTGTTTTGTAATACTTGTATCTTCCTTGGGTTTTATAATGGTTTCTTCTTTAGGTTTGACTATTGTATTTTCTTTATTGTTAGTCTCTAAAATATTACACAATTTAACCAAGGTCAATTCTGTATGCAATCGTTTATTGTTACTTGTTTTATAATTAATATCTGCATTGCTTAAAATATCTAATCCTTTATACAGAAAGTTAATACTGCATTTTATTGCCTGCACTTTGTATTTATCTTTAATTGCATCGCCAACTTCAAGCAGTTTTACTGTTTCCACATCTTTACATACCAATACGTCTCTAAAATGCTTACTTAATCCGTTAATAAAATTATGTGCATCAAATCCTTTATCGAGAATAGAATTAAATGTCATTAGTGATTTTGAGATATCACAAGAAAGAAATGTATCAACAAGTTGAAAATAATAATCGTAATCAAGTACATTAAGATTATCAATTACATCCTGATAAGTAAATTTATTGCCTGAAAAACTAACTATCTGGTCAAAAATTGAAAGTGCGTCTCTTAATGCCCCATCAGCTTTTTGTGCAATAATCATTAAGCCATCGGGGTCTGCTTCAATACTTTCGCTTTGTGCAACAAATTTAAGATGCTCAACTATATCATCAATTTTAATTCTGTTAAAATCAAAAATCTGGCAACGAGAAAGAATTGTTGGTATTATTTTGTGTTTTTCGGTTGTTGCCAATATAAAAATAGCATGAGCAGGAGGCTCTTCCAATGTTTTTAAAAAAGCATTAAATGCCTGAGATGAAAGCATGTGTACCTCGTCAATGATATATATGCTATATTTCCCAACCTGAGGTGGTATTCGCACTTGATCAATCAGAGTACGAATTCCATCAACAGTATTGTTAGAAGCAGCATCAAGTTCATGTATATTAAATGAACTGGAGTTATTAAAAGATGTGCATGATTCACACTCATTACAAGCTTCAATTTTATCGGTAATATTTTTACAGTTTATTGTCTTTGCAAATATTCTTGCACAAGTAGTTTTGCCAACACCTCTTGGTCCGCAAAAAAGATAAGCATGTGCAAGATGATTGTTTTTAATTGAATTTTTAAGGGTAACTGTTATTGATTGTTGTCCAATAACAGTATTGAATATACCCGGTCTGTATTTTCGTGCAGAAACAATAAAATTTTCCATGTTCTAATTGTTTTTAGTTTAAATTTCTCTAACACCTAAATTGCTTGTGTGTGTTTTAATTACCTTTACATAGTAAGGATTTTTATTATAAGATTCGTGCATCAGGTTAGCAATTTTATCTTGTTTTTTTTCATCACAAATTGCAAAAACAGACGAGCCTCCACCACTAATATTACAACCATAAGCACCTGCTTTCAATATTTTCTTTTTTATTTGATGATATTTTGGAATTGCTGCACCACGAACAGGTTCTGCAATATGGTCAACAGAAATTGCGTTACCAAATTCTTTAATATCCTTTGTATGAATTGCGTGAATAACTGTAGAACACCTCGCGATTTGTTCTTTTAATCTTTTCTGTCCTATTTCATAAGTTATAAAACCCCTTGTAGTTCTTTGGCTCTTTTTAATAACAGCCAATACAACGGGAAAATCAGGTAAATCAAGTTTCAGAACATCAATTGGTTCGTAACTTTTTATTAGTGTAAACCCTCCCAATAATGCCGATGCAACATTATCGGCATGCGGTGAACCACCGGAAGCCACTTCTCCCATTCTTGCAAGGTCTATCATTTCATTATTGGAAAGTTTTAGATTCAAAAGTTTATTCATTCCGTAAATACTTGCTGCTGCCGATGCGCCTGTTGTTCCCATGCCTCCACCTGATGTCATACCCTTTTTTATTGTAATATGAACGCCTTGCTTAATTTCATATATTTTATACAATTCCATTATTGCTAAACCTGCAGTGTTATTATTAATACTTAAAGGAATATTATTAGTACCACCTTCAATGTCAATAGTTATTTTATCAGAATTGTTTAATTTAATATGAAATTCATCATAAGGATTAGCAAGTGCCATTGCAAAAATATCGTAACCTGGACCAACATTTGCTGTTGTTGCAGGAGCAATAAGTTTTATTTCTGTCATATCACATTTCTTTCGGTCAATAAATCCCTCAATATATTTGTTTTACCTTCGCTTAATTCAGTTAATGGTTTACGTAAATATTTGCCCGGTAAATTCATTAATTCCATTGCTTTTTTAGCTGCCATAGGGTTTGTTTCAAACCTAAAACCTTCAAACAATTCATAATAATCGTAATGCATTTGTTCTGCTTTTTTCAATTCACCATTTAAAGCAAATTTCAACATATTTGTCATAATTTCAGGAATTGCGTTACCTGCAACAGTAAACGAACCTGCTCCACCAATACAGACTGTTGGATAGGCTGTAGTATCTTTTCCTGTGAAAACCTCGAAATCATCATCTTTAGTTAGATAAATTACTTTTGCCAAATGGTCAAGACCTTTGTTGCCATCCTTTATTCCAATAATATTTGGATGTTTAGCAAGTTTTCCTGTCATTTCCGGAGTTATCTCCACTCCTGTTCTAGCTTTAGCATTATGAAGTACAATTGGTAATTTTGAATGGTCAGCAAGTTTTTCATAAAAATCTAAAATTCCATCTTCTTTTGGCAAAATAAAAAATGGCACAAATACAGAAATATAATCTGCACCCAGATCGCTATACCAGTCAACTCTTTCTTTTGCCTGCCATAAACCCGACACACAGGTATCGGGAACAATTAATGACTTCCCTTTAGCCACTTCTACTATTATTTCCACAACTTTTTTAACTTCATTATCACTCATCAGAGTATTTTCTCCTGTAACACCTAATGGTGCAATTCCATTTACTCCGGCATCGATCTGACGTTGAACTAAAATTCTTAAACCTTCTTCATCTAAAGACATATCGTCTTTAAAAGGCGTAATTAATAATGTGTAAGCTCCTTTTTGCATTTGTCTAAATATTAATAAGTTATTAAAACATTACAAAGTTAAATATATTAATGATTTTTTTAATAAGTAAAAAGCAATAGTTTTCAGCAAATTCTAAAAAAATGGAATAAAAAAATGTAAGGCATTAGAATATAAGGACAAAAATATTTTATTATAGAAAATGGATTTTAATAATTACTTTTGTAATTGAAATATAAATAAGAATACCTCATAACATTAGGATAATATGCTTTCGAAAATTGAAAATATTATAAAGGAAATTTCTGATTTCAATGCGAAAAACATTGATGAAGTTGAACAGTTTAGAATTAAATACCTTAGTAAAAAGGGTATTATAGCAAATATTTTTAGTGATTTTAAAAATGTTCCTGTTGAAGAAAAGCGTGAATTTGGACAAAAAATAAATGAACTTAAAAATAAAGCAATTGAAAAAGTAGAATTACTTAAAAATTCATTGCAAAGCTATGATAAAAAAAAATCGGATATTGACTTAACAATGCCCGGAGAACCTTTTATATTGGGCACAAGACATCCAATATCTGTAATTAGAAGTCAAATAATTGCTATTTTCAATCGTTTGGGCTTTGTAATTTCAGAAGGTCCTGAAATTGAAAATGACTGGTATGTTTTCTCAGCATTAAACTTTCCTGAAGAACATCCGGCAAGAGATATGCAAGATACATTTTTTATAGAAAAAGATCCTGATATCTTATTACGTACTCATACTTCTTCTGTGCAGGTTAGAGTTATGGAAAACCAAAAACCTCCTATTAGAACAATATCACCGGGCAGGGTTTTTAGAAATGAAGCTATTTCAGCCAGAGCACATTGTATTTTTCATCAAGTAGAGGGTTTATATATTGATAAAAACGTGTCATTTGTTGATTTAAAACAAACTTTATTATATTTTGCTAAAGAGATGTTTGGTGAAGAAACAAGCATAAGGTTAAGACCATCATATTTCCCATTTACAGAGCCATCAGCAGAAATGGATATATCGTGTAAACTTTGCGAAGGAAAGGGTTGTAATGTATGCAAATATACAGGTTGGTTAGAAATATTGGGATGTGGCATGGTTGACCCAAATGTGCTTGAAAGTTGTAAAATAAACAGTAAAAAATATACAGGATTTGCTTTTGGGATGGGTATTGAACGTATCGGGATGCTTAAATATGGAATAAATGACCTCAGACTTTATTTTGAGAATGATTATAAATTTTTAAACCAATTTAAATCTGCGTATTAATTATGAGAAATTTATTAATTTTAACAGTAATTATCTTTAATAGTATATTCGTTTATTCACAAATCACAATTGAGCAAACAGATTTAGCTCAGGTAAATGATTTTTTTGCAACAGGAAATCCTGATGAAACTACTGTTGATTATGAATTAAGTGGAGAAAATTATATATGGGATTTTTCAGAACTATTAACAGATACAATAAGCATTGATACTTTTCACTCTCCATCTTCAATAAATGTAGCTTATGGCTATGTTTTCTCAAACAAAATGGCTTTAAAAGGGATTGACCCTCCCGGTGGTATTCCCAATCTTGAAATAACAGATTTATATGATTTTTTTGAAAACACATCGTCTTCTTATTCAAAAGTTGGAATTGGAGCTAAAGTTAATGCAATGCCAATTCCAATGAAATATGATTCGCTAGAATTAATGTATTCATTTCCGCTAAATTATGGAAATATTGATTCTTCAAATTCTTATTATGGAATACCTGTCCCAACATTTGGATATTACGGACAAAATATAAAACGCATTAATACTGTTGACGGATGGGGAACAATTACTACACCTTATGGAACTTTTGAAGCATTAAGAATAAAAGTTGACTTATTTATTACTGATACAATTTATTATGAGAGTATTGGCTATGGAACTACTTTTGACAGGACACAAACTGAGTACCATTGGCTTGGCAAGGAACAAGGCATTCCTTTATTAAAAATTATTGAAACAGGTGCACAGACTACTATTATTTTTAAGGATTCTTTACCTATAGATAATAGTATAATAGAAAGTTTTAATGACAATCCTTTAAATGTTGATATTTTTCCTAATCCTGCTAATGATGTTGTAAATATTAATTTTGAATTAAAATGTAATGCAGATATAAAACTTCAAATTATTAATAATAAAGGAGAATTGGTATATATGAAAAATAAGACCTTTTACTATATTGGTGAAAATTTAATTAGCTTAAATCTTAATGAACTTCATATTTCAAATGGAATTTATTACATGTCAATTTACGTAGGTGAAAATGAATACACTAAAAAACTAATTGTTCGATAATAACATAACTAATAGTTATAAAACACATAGACATATGAAATTAAACTATCTAATAGTACTGTTAATGTACTTCGTATTTTCTTTAAACGCTCAGGATAAAATTAAAATAGACAATAGAGCTTATAATCATTACACTATTGAAGAAATAAAGCAAATGCCTGATTCAAAAATAGAAAAGTTAAATTTTCTGTTTAACGAATCATTTATTATCCCTGAACAAATGAAAAACAAAATAAAAAAAGAAGAAATTGATGTATATTCTTATTCTGTTTTCAGAAAAGAAAATGAAAGAGTAGAAGTGTCTTTAACAATAACAAAAGAAATTGTAAGTAAAGAATATATAATTTTGCTGTCATACAAAGAAATGGATGAGGCTTATCAGAAAATTGACGAGAAATATAAATAATATAAATTATCTGAAAATATGAAATCACTATACAAATCAATTATTTTACTAGGTATAACAGTTTTTATACTTAATGTTAGCTTTGCTCAAACATACTGGTTAGATGGTGCTACTAACTTGCAAACATATACAACATGCAGCGCTGTTTTATTTGACAATGGCGGTCCTTCAGGTAATTACACAAATGGTCAGGATTATGAAATAACTTTTCAGACAAATAGTGGTAGTTGTATACGAGCAGTTATACAAGAATATGATATAGAAAACACTTTCGATTTTCTATATTTTTATGATGGACCAAGTAGTTCTTCCCCACAAATTGGAGATAGAGTTACAGGCTGGCCAATGATGCCGCCAACTACAATTGACGAAAGAGGAAATGCCTATTATGCACAATCAGGGTACATAACAGTTCGATTTACATCTGATGGAGCAACTGTGAGAGGTGGTTTTGAATTAAAAATTGATTGCCCCGAAAATTGTGTGTCACCTTCTTGTCAGGGAACATTGCCTGCAGGAGATTCATGTGATGTATCAACACCAATTTGCGACTTTAACGGATATTGCGGAAATACAAGTACAGCATATCCAACAGACCATGAGGAAATTGATTATTACAATATGGGGATTTTTTGCGGAGGCATAAACAATAATTCATGGCTATCATTTGTTGCAGACTCAACTACAGCAATCCTTGATGTTTGGGTGGAAAATTGTCAGGGAATCAGTGGAGGCACAGGACCAATATACGGAATTCAACTACAGGTTTATGAAAGTGATTGTAGTTATGGAAATTTCACGCCAAAATCTAATTGCTGGAGTCCGGCAAAAGAAGTAAACGGACAAATTATAGCAACAGGTTTAACTGTAGGAAACACCTATCTTTTAATGATAGATGGCTTTGCAAGCGATAATTGTGAATATACTTTTGCAGCAAGCTCAGGAGTAATTATTGCTGATGCAGGTAACGATCAAACAATTTGCGAAGGGGAAAATGTTACATTAACAGCATCTGGAGGCACAAGTATAACATGGACGTCAAATCCTGTGGACCCTAGTTTATCCGGACAGGAAAATAATATGTCGATCAATATTTCGCCCTCGCAAACAACTACTTATACAGCATCAGTTTCAGGCAGTAATCCAAATTGCCCTGGTACTGCCGATGTAGTTGTATTTGTAAATGCAGCCGATGCATGGTTTACAGGTTTAGATAACGAATATTGTACTGATGGTACCCCTGTGGTTTTAACAGGTAATTATACTGGAGGTATTTTTAGTGGTAGTGGAATTTCAGGTAGCTCATTCGATCCAAATGCTGTTTCTCCGGGAACTTATGATATTACCTATACATATAATTATTCAGTTGTAATTGCATTTTTTGATGACATGGACTTATGGCCGGATCCAGGTTGGATACATGGTTCCTATGTAGGAACTTCGTCATGGGCACATGGAAGCCCGAAAGGTGGAGATGGACAAAATAGTAATTCTTATTCAAATTCCGACCCAATTATTGATCATACTTCAAATACTGATAATAAAGCCTGGGGACAAGGATTAAGTGATACTGATGGCGATGGATTGGGAGGTTATTACGATAGTTCAAACGAATGGTTAAGGTCTCCAGCTATAGATTGCTCATCTCTATCAAATACTGTATTAAGTTTTTGGCGATATGCAAACTTTGAACCTAATTGGGATACCGCTTATGTTGAAATCAGTACTAATGGAACAACATGGTCAGACATGGGCGAAGCTTTATATCCTCAAGACGATCAATGGACTCAAAGAATAATTAATATTTCCTCATGGGCTGATGGTCAATCAACTGTTTATATTAGATTCAGGTCATTTAGCGACAACTTACAAACATACTCAGGTTGGAATATTGATGATTTTTCAATAACAGGTGTTCAGAGTGGAGGAACTTGTGTAAGTACTGATGTGCAAACAACAAATATTAATGCATTGCCAATAGTAAGTGCCGGTTCAAATTCAACAATTTGTGCAGGTCAAACATATACCTTAAATGGTAGTGTTACAGGAGGTGTATCTACAGGTACATGGGGCAGTTCAGGTAGTGGAAGTTTTGATAACACAGGTTTGCTATCAGCAACATATACACCTTCTGCAAACGATATTACAAATGTAAATATCACGCTAACATTAACCTCAGGAGATCCTTCAGGACCCTGTGGTCAAGTATTTGATGAGATGGTATTAACAATCGATCCATTAGATGATGCTAGTTTTTCTTATTCTTCAGGAACATTTTGTTCAACTGCAACTGACCCTTTACCCGATTATATTGCTACAGGCGGAGGGACATTTTCGTCGACACCTGCAGGATTAGTAATAAATAGTAGCACAGGAGAAATAGATTTAAGCGCAAGTACAATTAATGTTACTTATACAATAACTTATAATGTAAATATAAATTGCCAAAATAGCAGTACATTTAATATTACAATTACAAGTGGTTTTGATGCTGAATTTGATTATAATGACCCATTCTGTCAGGGAGGCACAAATCCTCTACCTACACACACAACAGGCAGTAATGGCAATTATTCTGTATTACCTGCAGGTTTATTATTCGTAAATTCCGGGACAGGTGAAATTGACTTGACAAACTCCACTCCGGGAACATATACAATTACAAATATCATAGCTGCATCGGGTGGATGTTCTGAAGCAATACATTCTGTTTCAAACATTATTATTGAACAACAAGCTACTGTTGATGCCGGAACAGATGCAACAATTTGTGCAGGCGATAATTATACATTAACAGGCTCATTTGGGGGGAGCGCCGGTTCAGCAACATGGAGCACATCAGGAACTGGAGGATTTACCGGAACAGAATATACTCCATCTTTAAATGATATTACTACAGGAAATGTTACTTTAACTTTTACTACTGATAATCCAACAGGCCCATGCGATGCTGTTTCAGATTTTATGATATTAACAATTGAACCTGCTCCGACAGTTGATGCAGGAATAGATGAAACTATTTGCGAAGGTGATGATTTTCAATTAGCAGGTACGTATGGTGGTAGTGCCAACTCTGCAACATGGAGTACAGCAGGAACAGGAATCTTTGATTCTGGCTATTATACTCCATCAACAGACGACATTACTGCAGGAAGTGTAATACTTACATATATAACCGACGATCCTCCTGGTGTATGTGGCTCTGTTTCTGACAGTATCACTTTAGTAATTGATGAAGCCCCTGTTGTTGATGCAGGATTGAATATATCAATATGCGAGGGCGATGATATTGTATTATCAGCAAGTGTTGGAGGCAGCACATCAAGTATTATCTGGACAACTTCTGGTAGTGGTAGTTTTACTAATCCAAATCTTACAAATACAACATATACTCCATCATCAGGAGATGTTATTTCAGGAAATATTATAATTACAATTACTTCTAATGATCCTACCGGTCCGTGCGATGAAGCTATTGACAGTTTACTCCTAAAAATTAATTCATTACCTGTATTATCAATTAATACAGATAGCTCTAATTGCAATTTGTCAGATGGTGCAATCTACATAACACCTGTGGGAGGAGCCGAACCGTATTCATATTCTTGGAGTCAAGGTAGTAGTACAGATTCTAGTTTAACTTCAATTTCATCTGGTATATACAGTGTTACAGTTACCGATGATTTTGGCTGTGAAGTTGACACAACAGTATCAATTTATGATATTGGCGCAGGCACATTAAGTTTTATTAATATTGCTGATATAAAATGTTATGGAGAATCAACAGGTTCAGCAGTAGTTGTCATCAACGGCGGAACACCGGAATATAATTATTTTTGGTCTGATAGCAGTATTTCGGACACACTAATTAATGTTTTTGCGGGAACTTATTTTGTTACCGTTACAGATGCAAATGGATGTATTGTATTTAACAATGTAATTATATCACAGCCAACAAGTGTACTTGACATAAATTCTACTGTAACAGATGTTACTTGTTTTGGTGAAAACAATGGTTTGATAATTAGTCAGGCTTTTGGAGGAGTATCTCCATATAATTATTCATGGTCAACAAGTCAGAACGATTCAATAATTACAAGCCTTTATTTGGGATATTATATTATTACAGTTACCGATAACAATGATTGTAAAACTGTTGATACTATTTTTGTTTCTGAGCCAAGTCAAATAGTTGCAGGCAGTAGTTTTATTACACCTACATGTAATGGCAGCAGTGACGGTAGTATTACTATTTCAGCAAGTGGTGGAATTGGACCGTATTCATATATTTGGGATGTTTCGCCAGAACAAACCGATACAGTTATTTCTGATCTACCAAATGGGATATACAATGTTTCGATAACAGATGCTAATAATTGTATTGTTTCATATAATTTTATGCTGGAATCTACAGGAGGACCTTGTTTATTTATTCCAAATTTGTTTACTCCAAACAATGACGGGCATAATGATGTCTGGAGAATTTTGGGAGCAGAACATTATCCGGAAATGACAATAGAAATATTCAATCGCTGGGGAAATGTTATTTTTCAATCATCAGGATATAATCAACCATGGGATGGCAGCTTTAACGGCAAACAAGTTCCATTTGGCGGATATGTATATATTATTGATTTAAAAGATGGCAACGAACCATTAAATGGTATTGTTACAATAAAACGTTAGGTGTTTGTTGCTCCAAAACATCTACTAATTCTAAACAAAAATCAAAGCAAAAAAAAAGCAGACAAAAGCCTGCTTTTTTTTATAAAGAATCATTTTATCTATAAAGAATTAGTTGCTCTATCTTAACAAAATCTTTACTTATAAACCTAATTGTATAAGCGCCTTCAGCAAAATTAGTTAAATTAACAGTTTGGACAAACTCATTATTTGAATTTATTACCAATTCGTTGTACACCAATCTGCCATCCACATCATATATCTTTAAATACATTTGTTTATCAAATCCTTTGTATGAAATAAATAATTTTCCATCGTTAGGATTAGGATAAATAGATATTTCAGGTTCAACACTAATTTCAGGATTGATGAAAGGACAAATTTCAAATGTAACATTGATATCATCAATTGCAGTACAACCTTCAATACTTGTAACTGTTACATAATATAATGTAGGAATTAATCCAATATCAGATGTGTCAACAGTAGTAATTTGAGTTGATGATCCATCTGACCAGTAGTATTCGTCATATCCTGCACCTGCATCAAGTGTTAAAGTTAAACCGGCACATAAAGTTGTATCATTACCAAGATCAACAACAGGTAATGGATAAACAAATACCGTTATAAATCCGGAAGCAATATTAGAACCGTCATCAACTTCAACAGTATAAGTTGTAGTTGCTGTTGGATATGCTAATGGATTTTCATCACTGGAAGTAAATCCTACAGGATTAGAAGTCCATGCATAACTGTATGTTCCTGTTCCTCCACTTGCTAAAGCATAAAGCTGTATTTCATCACCTTCACAAATTGTATCAGGAATAACATCAGGATTAACTACAAGAGGTCCGCCTGTAATTGTTACTATAACATCATCAGAATTCTGACATCCTGTAATATCATCTGTAACTAACAAATTAAACATTGTTGTTGCATGAAGGTTAATTGTTGTAGGATCAACTATTGTAGCATCAATAAGTGAATCAACAGGTGTCCAGTTATAAATATATGAACCACTACCTCCTGATACTGTGGCATCAAGAATTGTGTCTGTCAAATATGGAATACTATAATCAACTCCTGCATCAACAAATGGTAATTCGTTAACTGTAACAATAAGGTTATCTATTGCAGAACAAGAATTAGCATCTGTTACCGTAACAGTATATACATCTGTTACAACAGGATTAAATGATATTCCTTGAGTAATACCACCACTCCAATCATAAATAGTACCACCTGTAGCAATTAGTGTTACAGATTCTCCATCACAAATTGTAGTATCAGCACCTGCATCAGCAAGCGGTAATGGATTAACAATAACAAGTACACTATCAATTGCTTCACAAGCTTCGGCACTCGTAACTGTTACGTAATAAGTAGTTGTAACAGAAGGATTAAATGGAGCTCCTTGAGTAACACCACCACTCCAGTCATAAGTAGTACCACCTGTAGCTGTTAGTGTTACAGGTTCACCATCACAAATTGTAACATCAGTTCCTGCGTCAGCAATAGGTAGTGGATTTACTGTTACAATAACAGAATCAATATCAGGACAATCATAACTGTTTGTAACGGTTACAGTATAAGTTGTTGTAGAAACAGGGTTAAATGCAATATCCTGAACAACACCATTATTCCAATCATATGTAGTTCCTCCTGTAGCGGATAATGTTACACTTTCGCCTTCACATATTGTTTGATTCATTCCTGCATCAGCAATTGGCGTTGGATTAACTATTACCATTACATCATCAGTATTAACACATCCGTTAATATCTGTAACGGTTACGCTATATGTATTGGTACTTGTAGGATTAAATGCAACATCCTGCACAACTCCATTATCCCATACATAATTAATACCTCCTGTAGCAGATAGTGTTACAGAATTACCATCACATATAGTATCATTCAATCCTGCATCAACTACAGGTAATGGATTAACTACCACTATTACATCAGCATTAGCAGTATTTGAGCCATCATCAACCAAAACATGGTAAGTTGTAGTTATTGTTGGTGTGACAAATGGGTTTTCATCTGTAGATGTAAAACCTACCGGTGTTGAAGTCCAATCAAATGAATATGTTCCTGAACCGCCACTTGGCATAGCAAACAACTGAGCTGTTTCACCTTCGCAAATAGTATCTGCTATTGCATAAGGAGTTGTTGTTAAAGGTCCTCCTGTAACCGTAATAGTGATATTATCAGAATTTACACATCCTGTTATATCATCTGTTACTTCTAATGTAAATATTTGAGTTGATGTTAGTCCTACAGTAGTTGCATCTTCAATAGTAGGATTTGTTACTAAAGCCAAAGGTGTCCAGCTAACTGTATATGAATTTACTGATGAACAAGTTGCATCAAAAGTATATGGGGAACCATTAAATACATTGTCATCAACACCTGCATCAACAACAGGTAAATCATAAACAACAACTTCTACTGTATCAATATCCTGACAATTGTTGATATCTGTTACTGTAACATAATAATCATTTGTAACAACAGGATTAAATGGAATATCTTGATTAACTCCATTATTCCACACATAACTATCTCCACCGGTTGCAGATAAAGTAACGCTTTCTCCATCACAAACAGCCTGGTCGATACCGGCATTAGCAACAGGCAACGGATTAACCGTAACCAATACATCATCAGTGCCGGAACAGGTATTTGCATCTGTAACAGTTACCGAATAAGTAGTTGTAACAGCAGGAACAAATGGTGTACCCTGAGTAACGCCATTATCCCAAACATAAGAAGTTCCTCCGGTTGCCGTAAGAGTAATACTGCCACCATCACAAACTTCCTGATCATTTCCTGCAAATGCAGTTGGCAGATCATTGAATGTAACTGTAACATCATCAACTGCTGAGCATAAATTAGCATCTGTTACCGTTACATAATATATTGTTGTCATTATTGGTGTTACATCTATACTTGGAGTTGTTTCAAGAGTACTCCATTCGTAATCCGTACCACCTGTAGCAGTTAATGTAAGGCTTCCTCCATCACAAACAGCTTCATCAGAACCTGCAAATGCAGGCGGAAGAGGATTTACAAAAACATCAACATCATCATAATCAGAACAACCATTTGCACCAA
>CAYTAU010000080.1:0-18135 GCA_964435855.1 uncultured Bacteroidales bacterium
CATTTACTAGGTAAATATACGGATATTCATAATTTATCAATATTCAGCAATAATTTTGACTATTCGTTCTGCTGTTTTTCCATCCCATAACTCAGGTGATATAGGTTTTGTGTTTTTTGATAATGTATTTTGATATTCTTTTCTAATTCTTTCAACATTATTGCCTACCAAAACAGAAGCTCCTCCATGTTCCCTTAATGTTATAGGTCTCTCGGTATTCCAACGTAAAGTTAGACATGGTGTTCCAAGAATTGTACATTCTTCTTGCAAACCACCGCTATCTGTAAGAACAATTTTAGCATTCATATTTAATTTCAATAATTCATGATAACCGATTGGATGTAATAAAATTAAATTTGAACAAGATCTAACCTTTTCAAGTAATTCAAATTTTTCTAATTGTTTATATGCACGAGGATGAATAGGCCAAATTATGTGAAAATCATTAGCAACTTCATTTAATAAAAAGTTAATTATAGGAATGAAAATTTCTTTATGATCAACATTCGAAGGTCTATGAAGTGTTACTATTGCAAATTTGTTTTTATCAGGTACGGTAAAATTATGATTTTCATCAATAAGATTTTTTTTAATGATATTTTTAATTTCAAGGGTTGAGGCTTTTTCTCTTTCATTTTCAAGAGTATCAATCATAATATTGCCAACAAATTTTATTCTTTCTTTAGGTACTCCTTCATTCAATAAATTTTTATCTGATATTCTGTCGGGAGTAAATAATAGATCTGATAAACGATCTGCAACAAGTCTGTTTACCTCTTCGGGCATGGTAATATCTCCGGAACGAAGACCTGCTTCAATATGTGCACACTTAATATGCTCTTTTTTTGCAGTAATAGAACCTGCACAAATTGCATTTACATCTCCAACAACAACAACCCAGTCAGGTTTTTCTTTTCTAAGTACTTTTTCAAATCCAATCATTGTTTTACCAACTTGTTCGGCATGAGTGCCAGAGCCAATTTCAAGGTGAATGTCAGCAGGAGGAATATTTAAATCCTTAAAAAACTGTTGCGACATTCTAATATCATAATGTTGACCTGTATGAACTAGAATATGTTCAATTTTCTTATCTGATTTTTTATTATGATTTTTAATTGCACGAATAAATGGTGCAATTTTCATAAAATTTGGTCGAGCACCTACTATACTTATTATTTTCATGTTTTTAGTCGCGAATTAGCAAATGTTTTATTTATTTATTAAACTTAGTATTAAAAAACAAAAGTATAAAAAAATTTTGGAAATCGATTGGGTTTATTACGTGAGTGCTTGCCTTTACTTTTAATGTAATTTTATTTCATTAATATTATTATTTTATTATATTTTACGCAATTTGTATTACAAATTATGCGTTACGCAAAATGTGTAGCAAGTATATATATTATTTTTTATTGAGAAAATTTTCAGGAAATGTATTACAATTTTCCAAAATGCAACTTGAAAAAAAACAAAATTGTTTGGAGATTAGAATAATATCACATATTTTTGTTGCCCCAATTTATTTTTATGTTATGAAAATAACCAAAACTATTATTACAATTTTATTGGTAATTTCACTAATAATGTCTAAGGTCAATAGGTCTCCTGAGCTTAGAGGCTTTTTAAATAAGGTTTTGTTAAATACAGTAACAATTACTATGCTTCAGGTATCTTTATTTCAAAATTATATAGCTTATACTCCTGAAAAAATAAATACTAGCAATTAAGGAGGGTTCTATTAATTCATTTGCATCATGATTTTCAGAGTTTTCCATAAACGATGAAAATTGTTGTTAACTTAAAAATAATTTCAGAGAATCAATAGCAGTCTATTCAATAGCCCCGTCTTTTAAGGCGGGGTATAGATTTCGTAACACCCACCTCTGCAAAATTTTGTTCATTTTATTTCCTTATTCTATAAAATGAACAAAATTTTGCAGAGGGCATTCTACTCTTATTTTTGTCCCCGACCTGAAGGATCCCGAGAAATCGGGACAGGCTGGGGCTACTGATTTTTTAAATCCGATAGCTATCGGCATTTACTCCCGAGCACTTAATGTCATTAAGTTAAGAATTGAGATGCTCATTATCAGTTGCCCCGACCTTTAGGTCGGGGGTTGAAGTACAAAAATTAAATGGGCTTCAGCCCAAAAAGAGTATGAAGAATTTATAAATTAAATGCGAACTTAAAAGACCTTTGGGCTAAAGCCCTATTTTTACAATATTTATATCCCCGTCCTAAAGGACGGGGCAACTGATAACCTTATGCTTACACCTTAACTTAATGACATTGCCCGAGCACTAGGGATAATTTCAAAACTTGTTTACACGGCATTTTGAAATACAATTGGTATAATAATAAACGATAAAACCATTTTATATTTAGGAGGGTTCTATTAATTCATTATGCCTATTTTATATAAATTAGAGAATGAACTTAAAAATAAGCCTAAAGTTTTTAAATTATTGAACAATTTCTCTATATTAATAAATAGTGATCATCTGTATATATACCCAAGAAATTGCTGTCATTCCGTACTTGATGCGGAATTGCAAAGCACTCAACGTAGTTAATCCAGTTGTATTCTGCAATATAATTCTGGATTCCTGCTTTCGCAGGAATGATAAACATTTTAATCATTTACTAGGTAAATATACGGATATTCATATAATAAATATTATTTAGATAATAAAATCAATAAAATTATTCTGATTAATAAGCTTAAATTTTGCATTTGGATATGCTTTTGAAAATGTTTTAGATAAATATGCTTTTGCATTTATATTCCATTTTATTTCATATGCAAAAAGTTTTCCATCATATTCTTCGATATAGTCTATTTCTTGTTGGCTGTGTGTTCTCCAAAAATATTTATTTGCCCATATATTGTTATAATGAGTGTGCTTAATTCGTTCTGTGATAATAAAATTTTCCCATAATGCTCCAATATCTGTTCTTAAAGTTGTTAAATTAAAATTAGCAATAAGCGAATTTCTTATACCATTATCATAGAAATATATTTTCTGAGATTTTTTTAACTCTTTTCTGAGATTTCTGCTAAAACTACCTAATCTATATATTACAAAACTTTTTTCTAAAAGTTGAATGTATTTTTCAATGGTCTGATTATCGAGACCTATTGTTTTACCCAGTTCGTTATAGGACACTTCGTTACCTAATTGCAATGCTAATGCTTGCAGTAATTTTACAAGTTTATCGGGTTTTTTAATATTTTGCCACATCAAAATATCTTTATAAAGATAACTTTCTGTAAGTTGCTTTAGAATTTCTTTTTCTTCGCCCGGGTTATTTACAACATCGGGGTAATAACCGTAAATTAAACGATGGTTTAACAAACGTTTTTCTTCTAATAAACTATTTTCGTGAGCCATTTCGGCAAAAGAAAAAGGAAAGAGCATATATTCCCATTTTCTACCGGTTAATGACTCGTTTAGTTTATTAGTTAGGTCAAAAGCCGAAGAACCTGATGCTATTAGTTGTTTGTTTTTTAATTGATCTGTTATAAGTTTAAATTTTAAACCTACGTCTTTTATACGCTGAGCCTCATCAACAACAATTATTTTATATTTATTAAATAAAACTTTAAATTGTGTTGATGATGCTTGGTTAAACATTTCTCTTACGTCTTGCTCATCAGCATCGAGCCAAAGGGCATCTTTTGTTGAAAAAAGAGTTTTTAGCAATGTGGTTTTGCCTGTTTGACGAGCACCGATAATTATTATTGCTTTGTTTTTGTTTAATTTATTTTTAATATTTTCTGATAATATTCTATTTATCATTTGTAAAATTTTAGAATGTAATCGCAAATATAATAATAATTTTGCGATTACATTAATGTTTTCAACAAATATTTGATTTAACCCGCATAATCATTAGAAAAGCAGCCTAAGGCGGACAGAACTAATGAATTTATAAGAGTAAACCCCGATTTTGGGATATTTTAAGGCGGGGTATAGATTTCTTAACACCCACCTCTGCAAAATTTTGTTCATGTTTTTGGTTTTTTTTTACCAAGAATAATTAAATGTGAATATGCAAAAGGGAGGGATGCTTACTTATAGTTTACCAAAATGTAATTTGAAGAAAAAAAAAGTTTGGAAGTTTTTTACGATAAAAGTAAAATTCATAAAATTTAACTTATGTTCATTTTGTCTTGATACAAAACGAACCAAAAAATCAAGACAAAATAACGCTTCAACCCGCTCTAAAGAAAACAGAATTTTCTAACAACAAGGACTGCTCTTATAAGAAAATTTAGCTGTTTTCTTTATTCACCCCATCGTGGCTCGCAATTTTGTCAGGCTAACGCGCTTTGCATTAGTTTTCAATAAAGACAGGCAAGTATAAATTAAATTTTTTCCTATTTATTATATACAAAGTGTATTTGGATATCAAAATGCTGAGGACAGTAGCCATGAAAATTTTTCAGGGTGTTGCAAGGCTGAAAACAGGAGGGCTACTGATTTTTTAATATTGCTTAACACCAAAAATTTATGATTTTTTTTACTTGCTTGGTTTTGAGTGTTTTTTACTAAGAATAATGAAATGTGAATGTGCAAAAGGGAGGGAAGCATGATTACAATCTGCCAAAATGCAATTTGAAAAAGAACTTTATCAATACAATTTGTCTTTTTATTCTAGCAGGTTGTAATAATAAACGATATAAGCATTCTAAATTTAGTTTAACACAAAAACACAACTTTCCAAATTAAGCATAATTTGGCAATATTACTTCCTGTATTAATAAAATAATTGTATATTTGTAAAAAATATTTTTAAAATGTGGTATAATAGAATTTACGAAAAAAAAGATACTTATCTGAAAAAAGGTAAAGTAAACTTGTTATATGGTCCTAGACGAGTAGGAAAAACAGCATTAATAAAACACTTGCTAAAAAATATTAATAAAAAAATATTTATAGGTGATGGAGATGATATTCAGTTGCGTAAAATTCTAAGTTCTAATGATAAAAATGTGATATTATCAGCTTTACAGGACTATGATTATATTTTTATAGACGAAGCTCAAAGGATTCCCGACATAGGTTGGGGCTTGAAAATACTTGTAGATAATTTGCCCAAAACCATATTAATAGCAAGCGGTTCATCATCGTTTCAATTATCATCGCAAGTAGGAGCTCCATTAACAGGAAGGAGTATTACTAATATGTTGTTCCCTATCTCGATAACAGAGTTGAGAAAACAGTTTGGAGGAATGCATATAATACAAAATCTTAATAATTATTTAATTTATGGAATGTATCCAGAGGTATTAAATGCAGGGAATAATAATGATAAAATTTCCTATTTATTCGAGTTGAGAAATTCGTATTTATTGAAAGATATTCTTGAGTTAGAAAATATAAGAAATTCTGACAAATTGTTTGATTTATTGCGTTTACTTGCTTTTCAGATTGGTAATGAAGTGTCGTTAAGCGAACTGGGTAATAATCTGGAGATTGCAAAACAAACAGTAAGTCGTTATTTGGATTTACTAGAAAAAGCATTTATAATAAAAAAAATAGGTGGATTTTCTCGCAACTTACGAAAAGAAGTTACTAAAACAAATCGTTATTATTTTCTGGATATTGGTATACGTAATGCAATTATTAATAATTTTAATTTATTGGAATTTAGAAATGATATAGGAATGTTATGGGAAAATTTCATAGTAATGGAACGTCTGAAAACACAACATTATAACAAAATTTTCAGTAATAATTATTTTTGGAGAACATATGACCAGAAAGAAGTTGATCTGGTTGAAGAAAGAGAGGGTAAACTTTTTGGTTATGAGTTTAAGTGGAGTCCCAAAAAACACAAAATACAAAAAGAATGGTTAAATACATATAATAATGCAAGTTTTGAGGTAATAAACAGAGATAATTTTTTGCAATTTTTGATTTAACCCAAATTATGCAAAAGGAATAAGTGCTTTTGCATAATCGATTAAGAATCACTACCAAAATGATTTCATTTCAATCACCATTTTGGTGTTCTTCTAAATCGGGGTTATCCTTATAAATTCATTAGTTCGGCTGTTTGTAGCCTCCTAATGAATAATGCGGGTTAAATATCAATTGCTAATATTGCTTAACACCAAAAATTTATGAATTTTTTTACTTGCCTGTTTTTGGTGTTTTTTACCAAGAATAATGAAATGTGAATGTGCAAAAGGGAGTGATGCTTACTTACAATTTCCCAAAATGTAATTTAAAGAAAAACTTTATTAATACTATTTGGCGTTTTATTCTGGTAGGTTGTAGGAGTAAACGATAAAGCCATTCAAGGCCAAATTTTATAAAAACCTTTGGAGCACGTTTTACATTACCTGTGTAAACATCAAAGCTACCACCAAGACCCATATATAAAGCTGGATGCTCTTTTAAAAGTTCTTCCATTAGGTATTCCTGGCGTGGTGTACCTTGTGCTACAAAAACTATATCTGGTTGTGTTTCTTTTAAATCTTTTATCAGTATTTCCTTTTCACCTTCTTTTAAAAAGCCATTTCTAAAGTTTAAAATATTAATATTTGGAAATTCTATTTTGAGTTTTTCAATTGTATTTTCAATTACTTCATTACTAGAACCCAAAAAGTAAAATGTTTTTTCATTTTCAAATTTCTTTATTATGTCTAGCCAAACCTCACAGCCAGGTATTTTTATGGCATTTCTTGCACCTTTCTTTTTTAAAGCTTTAACTGCACCAATTCCATCTGCATAACCAATATTATTATTTATTATAGTTTCGAGTTTGGGGTTTCTGTTGATTATTTTTTCAGCATTTATTGCAATAAGTATTTGTTTTTTATCAGATATGAAATCAAGCATCTGCTCCCTTGAAGAAAAATTGTAAACTTTTATCTTATTTAATTTAATTTGAGACACTTGATTGAGAAGTTTTTTTAAATTGCCCAAATTCTCCAATAGTTTCGTCTTTACGGATAAGGCGAGCGGGGTTACCTGCAATAATTGAGAAATCTTCTACATCTTTTGTAACTACAGAGCCAGCTCCAATAATTATATTATTTCCAATAATAATTCCAGGCATAATTATAGAATTAGCCCCTATAAAAACATTATTTCCAATCTTTGTGTCTACAAAAGTGCCATTACCCATAACATAGTTATGTGTAAGAATAACAACTCCTGTTGTGATTACTGATTTTCCCCCTATATAAATACCTTTTGGATTGGTTTTATCTAATCTAGCCTTAAGGGAGATTAATGCTGATTGATGAATGTGCATACCATATACTTTAGTATACATAAAGTGAAATATGAAAATAATAATCCTTCTAATTAAATTTCTAATTTTAGACATTACAAAAATTGTTTTTCTAGGTTTTCGTATAAATTTTCTATTACACTAGAGTATTTATAATTCAGAGCTGTATTACAAGAATTGTTTTGCATTAATAATTTAGTATTATTATCTAGTTGATAATAATGCATAATCTTTTCATATAATTGTAAAGAATCACCAGGTTGAAACCAAAAACCATTATATTGATCTATCAAATAATCTGAAATACCACCTATTTTTGATGATATTACAGGGATTCCTTTTGACATAGCTTCAATGCCAACTAATCCTAGGCTTTCTTCCATTAATGTAGGGAAAATAAATACATCTAGTTTTGAATAATAATCAGGTAAATTAGAATATGGAACCACACCAATATAATCTATATAATCTTCTAACATATATTGTTTAATTAAACCCAATGAATTACCTTGAGGGTGCCCTCCAACCAAGGCTTTATATTGGATATTTTGATTTTTTAGAAGAACTAAAGCTTTTAAAAATATTTCCCACCCTTTGATATTTATTATTTTTGATAAATAACCAATTGTAAAAATTGGACTTTTATCAATTGATGATGGTTGGAAAAAGAAATCAGCAACTCCACCAGATGGTGATATCAATATTTTATTATTTGGAACTCTATAAGTTTTTTGCAATTCAGTTTTAAAGTATTTTGATGGTATAATTATATAATCAGTTCTTCTAAGAAATGGTTTAATAAATCTTCTTAATTTAATATTTATAAAAGTGTTATGTTTTAAGTCAGAACCATGAATATTAGCGCATATTTTTATTGAAGGTTTAAGAATCTTAAGGATAATAAGTGGTATAGCATTATGTAATACAAAATGCACATAAATAAAATCATATTTTTTTGATAAACCAAAAAATAATATCCGAAAGAAATATAATAAATATGCCCAAAATTTAATTATAAAAGAGAATTCTCTAACACTTACAGTTACGCGTTTAAAAACAATTGCCCCTTGTGCTATTAATCCCATCTCAATATTCTTAACAAATATACCATATGCAGGATTTGCCTGTGTAGGATACATATTTGATATTAAAAGTATTCTCATCATTCAATTGGTAAAGTTTTTGAATAGAGTAGGCGAATATAAATATAAGAAAAAAGGATTGGCCAGGAGCCAGAAGAAAAGCCCATGGTTACTGTTATGAATATTAGATATGAAAACATAAGTAAAAGAAAAAACTTTTTGTATTTTTTACTAACTGAGAATATTCCAGAAAAGAGTAATAAGAAATACAAAATTGAGACATAACCTTGTTCAACTAATATATGTATTAGACTACTATCACTCATTGTATTATTCTCAAAACCTATATTATTTTCGTTGCTAAATGTTGAAGAATAGTCTCCCCATGTGCCTAAGCCATTCCCATGAAAATTATTTCTTTTCATTATATTTATTCCATCTATTAGATTTTGTCCTCTACCTTCAATTCTACCTTCATCAATTCCATTTAAATCTTCAGTTTTACTAAATAAATATGTATATGATGTGATTTTATTTTCAATTGACTTTTGATTTATAGTATATGCAAAGAAACCTATTGAAATAAATATTATTATTAAATAAAAACCTTTCGCAATATTTTTGTAAATAAGTTTGTAATTCTGAATTATTAAAATAATTAATAAACCTATTATTGCATGTTTTGACGTGGAGATTAATATTGAAATTATAGATAATATCTTCAGTAATCTATATCTTCTGTTTTTTGATATAATTTCATTAAATAAATAAATAAGTAAACATAGATCCCCATATATATTTACATTTTCGAACAAACCAGACATCCTATTCATATTATCAGCTCTATCTATATATACATTAGAAACACCAAAAATTGTCGTAATATTTGGTGAAATAATATATTGAAGTACTATCACAAAGCTATTGATGAAAAGGAGTGTGAGAAAAAACTTTAATAAATTTTTCTCAAGATTTTTTATAGATTCTGTGTTTAATGAAGACACTATTGGTATAAAGAAAAGGAAAACTAATAGTTTATATAGCTCATAAAAGAAGGCGTTAATTGAGACTAATAAGAACATAAATGCTATGAGAATATAAAAAAGAAACAATAAAGTAAATGTTTTGTTTTTCAATTGATTTACCCCCTGTTTATTAAGCATATATATCAGCCCTAGCACTAATATTAAAATATTTGCTATGTCATCAAAGAATGAGAATCCTAATATAGCCTTTAGGTAATTGTCCGAAAAAGAAAATATTAATAATACCAAGATAATATTATTTACTTTCATTTTTATCTATTTATAATAATTGAATTTAAATAAATATTTAAAGCTTTAATTATTTCTTTTCTTTCAAATTTTTTAAAATTATTGTTAGAATTAAGCTCCGAGGAAGGTGTATTAATATAATAGCTAATCGCATTATAAATATCTTTTGGATCTTTACATATTAATGCATTGCCATAACTTGATAATTCTTTTTTTAGAAATCCATCTGTAGAAATTAAAGCTAAAATTGGTTTATTTAATGCAGCATAATCAAATATTTTAGTAGTTTGTTCATATGCATGATTTCCAGCTACTAATAAGGCCAAAGAAGACCCATTAATGTATTCTAAATTTTCTTTGTATGAAAGAAACCCTGTGTATTTTACATATTCGTTAATTAATAAGTTATCTATCATATCAACAATATGTTTTTCTTTATTCCCTATCCAAATAAAACAAATATCCTTAGGTGAAAATTTATTGTCTTCAATAATTTTCTTAAAGGCTTGGAAAAATGGTAAAGGATCTCTGAAATTTCCAAATTTACCTGAATACACTATATTAAAACCATCTAATTTTCTTGGCTTAATATTTAAGAAATCTTCGGGATCATATCCATTAGAAAATTTTAACATTTTAGCTGAATATTTAGGATAGTGAATACTATACATTTCTACTGCAAATTCGTTAACATGTATTACACCACTAGAATATTTTATTGCAAATGCTTCAATAAACTTACTAAATTGTTTAATGAAATACGAAAAGATATTTTTACTTTTATTGTAGGGGTTTAACGCAAAAGCATCGCGTAAATCTAAAACAAAGTTTACTCCAGTAATTTTTTTAATCATTGGTGCAATTATCCAATGGAAGAAAGGACCTCCAGAGTAATAAATTATATCAGGCTTATGTTTTTTAATAACTTTAATAAGTTTAAAAAATAAATATGGAGCCCAATAAAAACCTTCTTCGTTTAAACCTGGTATAAATTTCCTGAAACGTTTAGTTCTATAAATCTTTGCATTTTTAACATCACCCAAATAGCTCTCCCCTATAGTTCCGTAATATTTTTCTAGAACACAAACGACATGTACCGTCCAATCTAGCTGGTACAAATATTTAACAATTTTTGCTACTCGTACAGCCCCTACTTCTGAAAAAGGTGGAAAAAAATATGATATTATAAGTATTTTCTTTTTAATCATATATTATTCTATCTTGAGAAAATTAATTTATTGTTTCATGGAATTAACTCCTGAAAGTATTGTTAACACCTCTATTTTTTCAATAGAATTTCCTTTTTCAAATAATTCTACTATATCTTTTTTAAGTTCTCTATTTTCTAATAACTCTAATTTTGATTTATAGTATTTGTCAAAGAATAATTTTATTTCATTATTTGTTTTTAACCAATAATCAAGAGGGTTCATATGTTTCTTTGTATTAGTATCAGCTTTACTTATACGTAGTTTCCTTTTTAAAATATGATATAGCTGATTAATGTAGATTTCTCTATTTTTAAAATTTAATGATTTTGTTGAAATTCTATTTTTTGTTTTTTCCCAGATATAATCTGCTGCTTTTGGATATTTTTTTATCACCCATTTTTTATATATTTTATGGTGAAATCGCAATTCTACCGGAATTGACAAAGCAAACTCGATTAAGTCAACATCATAAAAAGGAGACATTGTTTCTGTATATAGCTGTGTCGCTAATAAGCCATAATTTGCGCCTGCAAAACCACGTTGATAAAAATTAAAAATTTCTTGATTTACATATTTTTTTTCAAACTTACTATGTTCTACTTTTTTAACATAAGTCTTGGAATATGCTCCATCTCCTACATTAAATTGCGTGTTTTCATCATTCTTTTTATAAAAAGCACCAAAAATAACATCACCTAATTGCCCAGAATGATTTATTCCTAAATTAGTAAAACTTATATATTTAGACAGACTTAATCCATGAGCTAAACCATGATATAAAACATTTCCTCCTGTAATTTTTGTTATTTCATCAATATCTTTAAGGAATAAACCATTATCTAATGCTTTAAATAACCATTCGTGTTTTAAATCGGCTGCTATTTTTTTAGGTATCGTTTCGTCTAAATAATTAGATTGAGAAAAAGTATAATTTAATTGATTAGTATATCCCATTTCGTGTGCCACCCAGGCGGTCATTCTAGAGTCTAAACCTCCACTTAAAGCCACAAAATGCTTGAACCCATATTCCAAATCTTTATCAAACTGCCTCTTAATAGCTTGCCTAAAATAAAAATCCATTTTTTCAATTATTTCATTTTCTGACAAGTTATAATTTGTATCATTAGATAAACGATAATACTCATTCAATGAAAAGTTATTATTTTCAATTTTTACATAATTACCAGGTAATATTTTTCTAATATTTTCTGACAAAGTATTATCTTCTAATGGATATCCATAAGACAATATCATATATGCAGAATTAAGACTAATATTATTTTTTATATTATTTTCTTTGTAAAAATCATAAATATCAACAATATCAGATGAAAAAATATAGCCATCTGGAAGAATTGAGTAATAAATATGTTTACTACCTATATGGTCTGCAAATACAATCCATTTATCATTTTTTTTATTGTAGATAAAACCAGAAAAAGAGCCTCTAAATTTTTTATAAAAATCATCACCATATGTAATATACATATTAATAATAGTTTCTTCCCAAGTTTCTTTTTCTTTTAATAAATCAACTTTATTTAGTATTACTCCGTCTAATACAAGACTGTAATTATTGTTATTATAAAAACAATTATCATTTTTAAATTTATTAATGCTTGTACTAGTAATTACAACATTATTAAATTTTATTTCTGATGCATTTTTATTTGTTTCTGTGGAGCTATATTTATCTCCTATTTTTAAAATAAATCCTGGCATGATTTAGTAATTTTTCGTTTATGATTTTCTTAAATTCACTAGATACATTGTATAGGTAAATAAATATAATAATGTACAATATACTGGTAGATATAACTTGCGATAAAATTGTGTTATTCAACACTACAAAGTTTAACAAAAGAACAATGCCAGATAATAGCATGGGTATAACAATTGGTTTTATATACATATTAAATGACATATTAATTAATCTTTTATAAAAAAAGAACCAAGCAGGTATTGTCATAAATATTTGCATTACAGCAATGTTGATAATGACCCAGATAATTGAATACTGTGATCCAATATAAATAAATACAGGAAAAATTATAAGATTAATAATATTCCAATAAAAGTCGACATCTGTTCTCCCTTTAGTTACTACTAATACACCGGCCTGACCACCTAGGGATCGTAAGTAAACTATAATTGTAAACAACTGTACTAATATAATAATATCCTCAAAATTATTGCCGTACAGTAAACGCACAATATATGGTGCTAATAATAATATTGTTCCGTAGACAACTATGTTTATCCCACCTAAAATTGTTAGTACTTTAGAAAACAATTCTGATAATCTTTTATTATCGTTTTGATATTTTGGGAAAACACCTAGACCTACTTTTGTAATTACAGGGTCTATTATTTGTAATGGTCGTCTGACCAATTGTTTGGCCAAGCTGTAGCTGCCAAGAATTTCTGTTCCAAAAAACTTACCAATAATAAGAATATCTAAATCGCGATTAAAATAATTTATTATTTGGCCGCCAACTTGATAAATACCAATTTTAAGAAAAGGTCTTGTTTCTGCCAATGCAAAATGTAATTTAATCCCAATTCGTTTTATTCCTTTTATTAAAAATGCTGTGTTAGATATTATTTGCAATAATATAACAGAATATACTAATGAATAAATACCATAGCCATAATAGGCTAAAAAAATAGCAAATATTAATGATAGTATAGAACCAACAATATCTACCAAAGAAATAAATCTAAAGTTAAGTTCTTTCTGCTCTATTACCTTAAATTGCCTACCAAATGCGGAAAACACTATTGTAAGTGCCATTAGTGGTATAAGGGTAATTAACTCAGGCTGGTTATAAAAACTTGCTACAAAAGGCGAAATAAACCAAACTACTATAAAAAGCACAAAGCTAAATACAAAATTTATCCAATAAAGGCTTGCATATTGGTTTTTTGTAATGTTTTGTTTGTGTAATATTGCAGACGTTAAGCCCATATCAACAAACAAGTTTGTAAAACCTAAAACAACCATAACTATTGCCATTAAGCCAAAATCGGTTTTATCTAAAAATCGTGCTAATACTGAAATCTTTAATAATTGTGTAATAGCTAAAGAAACTGATGATAAAGTTGTCCATTTAATCCCTCTTATAGCTTGTTTTTTTAAATCCATTGACTAATTAATAATTTTGTCAAGTTCATTTTTTAATGATTTTAAAATGCTTTCTGTACCTATTTCAGTTATTAAAATATTTCTGTTATGATTGATTTGATCAGAATTAAGATTGTTTAAATTTTCATTGTTTAATTCTTCAATTAAAAATACAATACATCCTATTCTTTTTAAATATTGGTAGAATGTATTTCTTTCATCCAAAAATACTTTAGCTCCCATCCACATTGATGATAGGATATTTCCTACTGCTTTTTGTCTATAATGGTTTAATACAACAATACTACAAGTTTGCAAAATATTATTATAAGACTCTAATGGTAAGAATTCTATTAAAGGTTTGAAATTTCTTCCTAATTCTTTTTCACCAGTTTTAATTATTAAATTAATATAGTCTGTATAGCCATAGCTTAATGGAGTTATTACTTTTCTATTATGAAGGTCGAGTTGTTTTATTATATCAAATGCTTCAATGTGATTATTCGTAGGTGTTCCTGAATTACCTAAAAGAATATTATTATTATTTATTTTCAAATCCTTATTATTTTTAAAAATAAACTCAATAGGGTAGTATGTAAATTTTATATATTGTGTTTTAGTAGATATTATTTTTAAATTTTTAATTAAGTTGAAATCTTCTTTGTGTAATACCGAAAGATAATCAAGATTTTTTAGTGCTTCTAAATTGTAATTGTTTTTAAATCTATATTTTATTAAATGATAAAGTGGTCTTAGAATTGTTTTAACAGTCCCTCCAATTTTTAGTTGTTTTGTTTTTTCACCACGTAATTTCTTCTTTAAAGCTTTATGAGAATCATATACTTCACCCCCCCAAAGTGTCCAAATAAAAGTACTATTTGGATTTCTTTTTGTAATCTGAGCTTTAAAAAAATCAAAACCATGTAACACAACTACTTTGTATTCTTTTACTAATTCAGATATTATTTTAAGTGTTTTATTATTATTTGTATAATATTGATAATTATTTGCTTCAGAAAGGTATTTAATCTTATATTTCTTTACATCTGGCAATATGATTAAAAAATCATTTCCCTTTGGATAAACACTTTCATATAAAAAGAATGCTGCATCAATGAATTGTGCATCAGTTGCTAAATGAAGTATTTTTGGCATTAATTATAAAACTTTTTAATTGAATGAATTATGTAATCAATTTCTTGATCTTTCAATTCGTAATATAATGGCAATCTTAGTAATGTGTTTGTAAAACAATCGCTATTTGGAATTTCCCTATTGTCATGCTTTAATCTATAAAATGGACTCTTATGTAAACTTAAATAATGAAATACAGCATGTATATTATCTTTTCTTAAGTGGCTAATTAATTCAGTTCTTTCTTCAATAGAATTACAAAGTATAAAAAACATATGACCATTATTGCTGGCATATTCAGGTATTAATGGTAATTTAATACACTTTTCAGTTTCCAATAGTTTTAATCCTTTATAATACTTTTTCCATATTTTTATTCGTTTTTCTTGAATGCTATCCATCTTCTCTAATTGTGCATAAAGAAATGCAGCAACAATTTCAGATGGAAGAAATGATGAACCAATATCAACCCAGCCATATTTATTTACCTCTCCTCTAAAAAATGAAGCACGATTTGTTCCCTTTTCCCAAATAATTTCAGCTCTTTTAATAAATCTTTCATCATTAATAGCTAAAAGACCTCCTTCGCCAGATATTATATTTTTCGTTTCATGAAATGAAAATGCTGCTAAATGACCAATACTACCTAATGGGTTCCCTTTATAATGTGATTCTATGGCTTGTGCTGCATCTTCAACAACAAATAAATTGTAATTATTTGCCAACTCCATTATTTTATCCATATCCACACTAATTCCAGCGTAATGAACAACAACAATTGCTTTTGTTTTTTCTGTTATTAAAGATTCAATACTTGAAACTTCAAGGTTTGGTGAATCTATACATGAATCTGCAAACACAATATTTGCACCTTGTCTAACAAAAGCCAGAGCAGTAGAAACGAAAGTATAAGATGGGACAATAACTTCATCACCTTGCTTTATGTCAAGTAATAATGCACACATTTCTAGTGCATCGGTACAAGAAGTTGTTAATAAGGTTTTTTTGAATTTATACCGTTCCTCGAAGAAATGATGACAAAGTTTTGTGTATTTTCCATTTCCAGATATATGTCCGGAATTAACAGCGTCTTTAATATAAGTTGTTTCTTTACCTGTTAGGTATGGTTTATTGAATGGTATCATGTTATTTTTATATTTTTATGAGTACAGAAAGGATTTCCAATTCCTATTGTATCGTTTTTTAAGTCTTTTGTTATTACACTACCTATACCAATAGTACAGTTTTTTCCAATATTGACATTATTCGCTACTTTTGTACCAGTGCCTAAAAATGTATATTTACCAATATTTATTTTACCACTTAAAATTACACCAGGTGATACGTAACAACATTCATTAATATTACTATCATGAGATATAGTAACAGAATTATTAAGTAAAACCCCTTTATTAATTTTTACATTATAATCTATATTACACATGGGATAAATAATTACACCCTGGCTAATAATTGCAGTACTATCTATGTGACAAGATTGATGAATGTAAGTAAAGAGTTTTAAATTCTTATTTTCTAATTTCTCAATTATTCTATGCTTGTCAATAAGATGTTTGTATCCAAGACTAATACAGAATTCATAATTTTTGAAAGTTTCATTTAAATATTCATCAAATTTGAAAACATTTCCTAGTTTTTGTTTGTAAGCAATATCATCGAAGTAAATGAAGTTTTCTTTTTTAAATCCCGATTGTATTAGCATGTTGGTTATTTGATAACAAAGTGCACCAAATCCAATAAACGCAATTTTTCTATTTGAGTTTTTCATGTTTACTTTTTAAACGTTTGTTTAAACATTGATATATTAAATATCCAGACCTGTCTGAACTTCTTGTAAGAAAGGAGGAAATACTGGCGTTTTGATCAGAATATTTTATTTCAGGATAATTATCTGAGTTCTCAATATATTTTTCTACCCATTCAGATTTACATGATAAGAAATATACTCCTGAATATTTATTATTTAATGTTTTTGGTATTGTGAAACTACCCAATGCAACATCTATCACACCTTTTAAGAAATCATATCCAGTTGATAATTCTACTAAATGTGATCCAATAAAATCACCTCCCATTCTTGCTCCAATTTCTGTTATATAGATTTGGTTATCTTCTGTGATTATGAATTCTGAGTGTGCTGCACCATATCTTATTTCTAACGCATTTAAACCTTGTAAGGTTAACTCATAGAGGATACTTTGTACTTCTAAGGATAATAATGAAGGTTGATGATGTTCGAGTTCAACAAAATGTGGTTCTCCCGATGTCTTCTTATCTGTTATTGCAAGTAAAAAGTGTGATCCATTATTACTAATGGTTTCCACGCTAACTTCTCTGCCTGTTATAAATTCTTCAATTATTGTATTTCCACTTATTGAAGCCTCTTTAGCTTTTTTATTCTTTTCAGAAATTTCATCAAGGATTTTTATTATTGATACACCTTTGCTGCCAGATGAATCAACTGGTTTGATTATTAAAGGAAATTTTAATTTCTGGAATTCATTATCATCTTTGTTGAAATTTGTAGCGTGATAAAACTTTGGGCTCTGTATTCCTGCTTGTAAAAATCTTTTTCTCATCAGATACTTATCTGAAGATAGTATAGAGGATGATATGGAATTGCCTAGCAAACTCATACTCTCAGAAATAAATGATACAGTAGTAACTGCAACATCAGATGCAATAGATATTACAGCATCAATATTTTCTTCAATGCATTTAATAAGAATTATTTCTTTTTCAATTATTGATATAGGATAAAACTTGTCAAAATGATGTTTACCTACAGCTCCATCTTCCCATGCAAATCCAATAGTCTTATGATTTAATTCTTTACACTTTAAGATTAAAGGTAATTGTAAATAACTAGCTCCAATTATTGCAATAGTTGCCATTTATTTAGTTTTTCAAGTTCTTAAAGTTTATCAAGTTTGTCAAGTTAGAAAGTTTAGAAAGTTTATCAAGTTTTTAAAGTTTGAAAGTTTGTCAAGTTTGTAATTTATTTAATATTTCTGATGCATTGATTTTTATTTTTGAAAAT
>CAYTAU010000081.1:0-18091 GCA_964435855.1 uncultured Bacteroidales bacterium
AGAATAAAGATAGGAAATATTTTTTAATCCACCCTAATGTTATTATGATCCATAAAAACACTAAGAAAATGATAAGACAAAAATATAATTGAACAATTAGTACCAATGATGACAGAAGAATTTTCTAAATTACTCAAGACTTAGTATTCTGAGTGTCTTAGTGGTAAAAAATATTTGCAATAATTTATCGCCTTAATTCGAAATTTTTTCCAAGGTAAATTCTTCTTACATGCTCATCTTCTGCTAAATCATAAGAAGTTCCCGATTTTAAAATATCGCCTTCAAATAATAAATAAGCTCTATCTGTAATAGATAATGTTTCGTGAACATTATGGTCGGTAATTAAAATACCAATATTCTTTTTTTTCAATTTTGATACAATTTCCTGAATATCTTCAACAGCAATTGGGTCAACTCCTGCAAAAGGTTCGTCTAAAAGAATAAATTTAGGATCTATTGCTAAAGCGCGTGCTATTTCTGTTCTTCTTCTTTCACCACCGGACAACTGAATACCTTTGCTTTTTCTTATCCTTTGCAAGCCAAATTCATCTAACAGGGCTTCTACTCGTTCATTTTGGTCATGCTTTGACATTTTAGACATTTCCAATATAGCCTTAATATTATCTTCTACACTTAATCTTCTAAAAACAGATGCTTCTTGAGCCAGATATCCTATACCTTTTTGTGCTCTTTTATATACAGGCTCTTTTGTAATTTCTATATTATCTAAAAATATTTTTCCGGAGTTTGGTTTTATAAGACCTACTATCATATAGAAAGTAGTTGTTTTACCGGCACCATTTGGTCCTAAAAGCCCTACTATTTCACCCTGCTCAACGTCAATTGAGACACCCTTGACTACAGTTCTTTTACCATATTTTTTAACTACATTTTCTGTATGTAATTTCACACCAAAATAATTTAATTTGTTCTTAAATACATATATTTAAACAATTCCCTCTTTTAAAATATCATGCAAGTGTATCATTCCAATATACTTATTACCATCTGAAACGATTAGCTGTGTAATATTATTATTTTTCATTAAATTAAATGCATTGATAGCCAAATCTTCTTTTTTAATAAGCTTTGGATTTTTTGTCATAATATCTATAGCTGTTAAGCTATTAAATAAGATATCTTTTTCTAACATTCTTCTTAAGTCTCCATCAGTAATAATACCTATAATTTCAGTGTTTTTATTAATAACTACAGTAGCACCAAAACGTTTTGAAGAAATTTCCAAAATAACGGTTTTCAAAGTATCATCAATATAAACTTTAGGAGCATCATTAAAGCCAACAAATAAATCTTCAACTTTTGAATACAATTTTTTTCCCAGTATACCACCCGGATGAAATTTTGCAAAATCGTCAATAGTAAAACCTCTATAGTCTAACAAGCATATTGCAAGGGCATCACCTACAACCAATTGTGCAGTTGTACTGGTAGTTGGAGCAAGATTAATAGGGCATGCCTCTTTTTCGACACTGGCATTTAATACAAAGTCAGCATTTTTTGAAAGATAAGATTCAATATTAGAAACCAATGCTATTAACGTATTTCCAAACTTTTTAATTAAAGGCACTAAAACTTTTATTTCCGGCGTATTTCCACTCTTTGAAATACATATCACAACATCATCATTTCTTATTATTCCAAGATCTCCATGTATTGCATCAGCAGCATGCATGAAAATTGCAGGTGTTCCTGTTGAATTTAATGTAGCAACAATTTTATTTGCAATATTAGCACTTTTACCAATGCCTGTAATAATAACTCTACCTGAGATATTATAAATTAAGTCAACACATTTATAAAAATCATCATCTACTAATTTTGCTAAATTCTTAATAGAGCTTGCTTCAGATTCTATGGTTTTAACAGCTAATGCTTTAATATATTCTTTTGTTCTCAATTTATTTTAATATTAATTGTAATATATTTTCAATTTTAATTAATTATATTTGAATATTCAAATATTGATTTTAAAACTCTGTAAATTTAATTGAAAAAAATAAGTTATACTATTTCAACATTAAAATAATAAATATAAATTATTTTCCCTACGTTCAAAAAAAATATATATATAACGTATTATTGTTATTAACAATAGTTTATTTTTTATTTTTTTATTTTTTTAAAATGTTGAAAAAAAATAATGTATTTTTAAATCAATATTAATTATTTAATTAAAATAATATTAACTTTGATATAAGATATTTAGTATTTAAATAAAAATTTATTTGTAGCTTTTATATTAAGCTAATTGTTCGATATGGTGAAAGAAATTGTATTAATTGATCATTTAAAAAAGTTTTTTGGGTTTAATAGTTTTAAGGGGCCACAAGAAAAAATTATCAAAAATGTGCTTGCTGGCAATAATTCTTTTGTATTAATGCCCACAGGTGGAGGAAAATCTTTATGTTATCAATTGCCTGCAATATTAGAAGAAGGTACTGCAATCATTATTTCTCCATTAATTGCTCTAATGAAGAATCAAGTTGATGCAATGAGAAGTTTTAGTGCAGAAGATGGAATAGCTCATTTTTTAAATTCTTCTTTATCAAAAGCAGAGATAATAAATGTTAAAGAAGATGTACTTTCAGGTAAGACTAAATTATTGTATGTTGCTCCGGAATCATTAACAAAAGAAGAAAACATTCTTTTTTTACAAAAATGTAATATTTCTTTTTATGCAGTTGATGAAGCTCATTGTATATCGGAATGGGGTCATGATTTCAGACCTGAATACCGCAAAATACGCCCCATTATTAATGAAATATGTGTTGCTCCTTTAATGGCTTTAACAGCTACAGCTACACCAAAAGTACAAGATGATATACAAAAAAACTTGGGAATGATTGATGCAAAAATATTTAAATCATCATTTCGCCGACCAAATCTTTATTATGAAGTTAGACCTAAAATAAATGCTACTAAAGAAATAATAAAATTTATAAAAAATAACAACGGTAAATCAGGAATTATTTATTGCCTAAGCAGAAAAAAGGTTGAAGAATTAGCAGAGGTACTTGTTGTTAATGGCATAAAAGCATTGCCATATCATGCAGGAATGGATTCTGCAACCAGAACAAGAAATCAAGATATGTTTCTTTTGGAAGATATTGATGTAATTGTCGCTACAATTGCTTTTGGTATGGGAATAGACAAACCTGATGTTAGATTTGTTATTCATTATGATATTCCGAAAAGTTTAGAAGGTTATTATCAGGAAACGGGACGTGCCGGAAGAGATGGGGGAGAAGGGAAATGCATTACTTTTTACAGTTATAATGATATTCAAAAACTTGAAAAATTCATGCAAGGAAAACCTGTTGCTGAACAAGAAATAGGAAAACAATTATTACTTGAAACAGTTTCTTATGCAGAATCTTCAGTTTGCCGAGTTAAACAATTATTAAATTATTTTGGAGAAGTTCTTGAGAAACCTTGCGATAATTGTGATAATTGCTTACACCCAAAAAAGAAATTTGAAGGAAAAAAATATATATCACTTTCCCTGAAAACAATTCTTGCTGTTCAAGAAAAATTTAAAGCAGAACATGTTGCAAATATTATTGCCGGTAACGCAACATCTAATGTAAAATCATACAAACATCATATACTTGATATTTTTGGAGAAGGAGAAAAAAAAGATAAAAAATTCTGGAATGCAGTTTTAAGGCAAGCACTTATAGCAAAACTAGTACTAAAAGATATTGAAAATTACGGAACATTAAAACTTTCTGAAAAAGGTCATCAATATCTTAAGAAACCTACTTCATTAATGTTGACAGAAGATCATGATTATGACAACCTTAATGAAGATAACAGCGGAACAAGTGCATTTGACCCTACATTATTTTCAATGTTAAAAGATTTAAGAAAGGAAATTGCAAAAAAAATAAATCTACCCCCATTTGTTATTTTTCAAGACCCATCATTAGAGGACATGTCTATACAATATCCAATAACAATGAATGAACTTAAACATATTATAGGTGTTGGCGCGGGAAAAGCTACAAGATATGGTTCAAAATTTATTGATATTATTAAAAATTATGTTGAAGAAAATGAGATTGAACGACCTCAGGATATGGTTGTAAAATCTATAATTAATAAATCGGGGAGTAAAGTATTCATAATAAAAAGCATTGACCGAAAAATTTCATTAGATGAAATTGCTAAAGCTAAGGGAATGAGTATGCCTGAATTGTTAGAAGAGATTGAATCTATTGTTTATTCGGGAACAAAAATCGACATAAATTATTTTATTAATGAAACTATTGATGAAGAACATCAAGATGAAATTATTGCATATTTTAAAGAATCTGAAACTGATTCTTTAAGCAAAGTTCTTGAAGAATTTGACGATGATACAGAATACACAGAAGAAGAAATACGTATGTTGCGTGTAAAATTCATATCTGACATGGGTAATTAATCAATAATTTAATATAACAACTTAAAAAACTACGTCTTATTAAATTCACTTATTTTTTTTATCTTTTTGTTTGCATTTTTCAAATGTTCATTACCTTTATGACGAAATTATTTGAATATTTTTTAAATTAAATTATTTGTTATGGCATACAAAATCAATGATGATTGCACTGCTTGTGGCACATGTATAGATGAATGTCCTGTTGAGGCAATTTCTGAAGGTGATATTTACAAAATTGACCCTGAAACATGTACTGATTGTGGAGCTTGTGCTGATGTTTGTCCAGTTGAGGCAATACATCCTGAATAAACTCAATTTTTTGAAAAAACCGCTTGAATTTTCAAGCGGTTTTTTTTATACAAATTTTTATATTTTTGTAAAATATAATTATATAAACCTGTTTCTAATTATTTAAAATTACAATAATGAAAACTTTTGTATACACAATATTAATATTAGTTTTTTCATTTTCAAATCTTAATGCGCAAAATTTCAAATCAGATGATATTTTAGGAAAATGGATAACAGAAAATGGTGAAAGTGTTGTTCAAATATTTAAAAAGGAAAATAAATATTATGGAAAATTGATTTGGCTGAAAGAACCAAATGATGAAAACGGGGAACCCAAAACAGATAATAAAAATCCAAATGAAAAATTACGTCAAAGAAAAACAAAAGGTATGATATTTATGTATGGGTTTGAATTTGATGATGGGGAATGGGAAAACGGCAAAGTTTATGACCCAAAAAAAGGTAAAACATATTCAGGTACACTTAAACTTAGAACTAAAGATATAATGGATTTAAGAGGTTATATTGGGATTTCTCTTATTGGCAGAACTTCTACATGGGTAAGGTATAAAAAGAAAATTAAAACTTAGGACACGGAATTATTATTGATTTTCGTTTTCGTTTTAAAGTTTTATTAAACTCATAAATAATTGAAATTTCAATAGCTCCTCCTGTATTCAATGCTAATCTTGATATAGTAAAGTCATAACTTAATCCGAACTTAACATCATCTAATTGATAACCGGCAAGAACTGCAAAGGAATCATTGTTTTGATATCCTCTTTTATATGCTTTAAACAAAGGAATTCCTCTGTACCAAATACCAACTATTAGCGGTTTTCTATTCCAATATGCTCCTAAATCAAATTGGTCATATTTACTTTGCGACCTAAATAAAAAATTTGCAGTAAGGCTTTCCTCATTATCTGTTCCAATTCTTCCACTCAACAAATGTTTATATCCTCCAAACATTGTAAACTTTTTCTGCAAAACTATATATCCACCCACTAAAGAATGATTTGGTTCAGTAAGGTGATCATAAGAAAAGCCGCCCCAATAAATTTCTGAATAAGCAAGAAACCCAATACCTAAATCCGGGTATGAAATACTTTCAAAAGTAGGAACTTCGGTTGAAGCACCCATTTCATAATATAATTGGTCATTAAATCTTAATTTGAAAAAATCAATACTTCTTTGACCATAAGAGAATTGAATGGCTGGTCGAACATGAATCATTCTACTCACTCTTATATCATAAGTATATTGCAAACTTACACTAGTTGTTCCTAATCTGCCACTACCTGCTCTATCTCTAAAAAATAATAACCCAATACCACTATTCATATTGTGTAAATAATGATCTATTGAAAAAGCTGTTGTTACAAAAGCTCCTGGAATTGCAGGCCACTGGTCCCTAAAGTTTAAGATTGCTCTTGTGCCAATCACAGAACCGGCAAATGCAGGACAAGTATATAATGGAGTAGCATAAAATTGTGTAAAATGAGCATCTTGAGAATAAGATTTTATACTTATTATAAAAGTTATTAATAAAAATAATATGTATAATTTAATTTTACTCATTTATAGTATCATTTTTTTCCGGTTCAATAATTTTATATTTCCTCAAGCTAATATTTTTAAATAAATCTTTCATTCTTAATTTTTCTCTCATGTCAATTTCATCAACAAAACTAGCATAGCCTTCTGATTCCACAAATATTTTATATCTTTTACCGGGATATAATACCATTGTGTATTTTCCTGTTTTTTTGTTGGTATTATATATCCCTTGAAGTTCTTTTGTTTGATAATCTAATACTGTAATTACTGCCGGTAATTTCATGTATTTAGGATCATTTGTTGTTATTGTTCCTTTAAAAATCACATAATTTGATTTTTTATCAAATAACTCAGCTATAAATATATCCATATTTCCATTGTCTCTGTTTGAAGAAAAATAGCCATGTGTTTTATCTTCAGATACAACAAAATATATATCATCATAAACTGTATTTAATGGATATCCAATATTAATTGGTGCAGACCATCCATTTTCAGATTTTTCAGATTTAAAAATGTCATAAGCTCCCATACATTGATGTCCTTTTGAGCTAAAATACATAGTTTTACCATCCGGATGAATAAAAGGTGCATCGTCATCATAAGAAGTATTTATAACAGATCCTAAATTTTGAGCTTTGCTCCATGTACTGTCAGGCATTCTTGTAATTCTATATATATCTTTTCCACCATGTCCTCCCGGTCTGTTACTGGAAAAATAAACTGTATTTGCAGCAGGAGTATAAGTTGCACTTGTTTCTAGGCCATCACTTGAATTAATTTCGGTATCAAGCTTTTTTGGAATAGTCCATTGATTATTTATAAAAAATGTTTCATAAATATCACCTCCTGTCAATGCCGTATTTGTTCTGTATATTAACATCTTTTTGCCATCAAAAGATAAAGATACACATGCATCATGTGTATCACTGTTCACGGGTGAACCAATATTTTCAGGCTTGCTCCAATTATCATTTTCATATCTTGTTATATAAATATCTTCAAAAAATTCATTATTTGGATCTAATTTTCCACCTGTACTTCCCTTTCTCCTTGAAGTAAACATCATTATTGATTCTTTTGATGTAATAAGTGGCACATACTCAGATGCAGGAGTATTAATAATATCACCAATATCTTTAAACTTTGTAGTAACGGGATGCTTAATCATTTGCTTTGCGAACAATGATAATTCAGTGTAATAATTAATTTCATTATTTGAATATCTTTTCATCGAATTAGAGTTCTTATAAAAAAGATAATTATCAATTGCTTTATCAAAACACATCTTTAAATGAAAAATTCTTCCCAAATAAAAATATGAATCTACATACTCATTTTTAGCTTTTTCAAAATAATTAATTAAGTTCAATTTGTTTCTTTGAACAAAAAAACTGCAAACTCCCAGTTTGAAATTTACTTCAATATTAGTACTGTCTAGTTCATATAATTCTTTGTATATTGGAAGTGCTATATGATAATTTTCATAAATATAATATTCGTCAGCTTCAATTAGTTTTTGCTTGATAAGTTTATTAAAATCTGTAGATTGAGCTAATAATAAATTGCCAAAAACCAATAAAATAAATATGTAATAAACTTTTTTCATAAAATATTTTCTTTAATCATTAACTTTGTATTTATCTTAGCAATGTAACATCACCTGCTTGCATAAATGTTTGAGCATTTGAAAATTTTCCTTGTACTTTCCAAACATAAACATCTTGTTTACATAAAGTATTTCGATAATATCCATCCCAACCAATATTTGGGTCATCACTTTCAAATACTAATTCTCCCCACCTATTATATATGCTGAGTTTATATTCCATCACACCAGAATGTAGTGGATGAAAAATATTATTATCAAAAGCACCATGCAAATATTTACCCCCATTTGGCCCTGACTGACTTGGTGAAAATGCATTTGGGAACTCAATGTTACCGGTTGACTCCGCAACAACGGCTCTTAACATAGTATATGAATCTATGCAGCCTTTATTTGTTTCAACTTTTAAAGTAATATCATAAGTACCTTCCTCGTTATAATAATAAGATGGATTTTCTAAAACAGAAGTGCCTCCATCACCAAAGTCCCAAAAATACAAATCTCCAAAACTTGATAAATTTGTACACTTAATTAAATCATCGGGCAAATACACTACTGACGGAGAAACAGTAAAAAATGCTGTTGGGTTCTGATAAACTTCAATTTGAGAATCTCCCACATATTGATCAGAACCATTAGAATTTGTAACGGATAAAGTTACAGTATATAGACCGGGATTTGCGTATATATGGCTGGGATTTTCAAGGATTGAACTTGATCCATCACCAAAATCCCATATATATGACTCTGCATATAAACTATTATTTGAGAAATCTACTTCAAGCGGAGCACATCCTTGTGCACTTCCACTGAATTGAGCAATAGGTGGTGGAGCTGTTAATTCAATAGTTTGTATTGTTGTGTCAAAACAATGAGCACTATATACAAATAATGTAATATTATAACTTCCGTAATTATTATATCCATGGTTTACCGGATTTTGAACAAACAAAGAATCTCCATCGCCAAAAGCCCATATATAATTCCAATTTCCCGATGTTGTATTAGCAATGGAAACAGAAGTTGTTGGCGGTGTAAACATCTGACTTTGTGGGGCAACAACGAAAGATGCGTCCGGTGAAGGATAAATTGTTATTTGACTTGATACATAATCAATACATCCATATATCGAAGTTGCAGTTAGAGTAACATTATATATTAAATCAACTATACTGGTATTTTCAAAAATATGAACAGGGTCAGTATTTATTGAAGTATTTCCATCTCCAAAATTCCAAACATAATCTGATGCGCCAAAAGTCTGATTGAAAAATTCTATTGATAAGGGAGAACATCCTGCAGTATCGGATGTGTAATTTGCAATCACTTCAGGATAAACAGTAATAATATTTGATGTCGAATCCTTACAACCAAAACTATTTTCTACAACTAAATTTACTGTCAGGTTAATTGGATTACTAATAGAATTTATAAAAATATGATTAAAAGAAGAGTTTGGAGAATTACCTGTATTGCCATCTCCAAAATCCCAGTAATATAATAATGCCCCCGATGAATTATTATTAATTATTGCATTAAAAGAAGTACAACCTGAAGAACTTGCAAAACTGAAATCAGCAGTTGGTGAAGGATAAACGATAACTGTTCCTTGCATTGTATCCTGACAGCCATAAACTGAACTTACAATTAATTGAACATTGAAAAATTCTTGAACAGTATCTGTAACAGTGTATGTATGTGTAGGAGACATATCTGATGAAATCATCCCATCACCAAAATCCCATAAAAAGCTTGATGCTCCATTTGAAATATTACTAAAATTAATATTATGTGGTGTACAGCCTGCAGAATCCATTGTAAAGCCAGCAGTGATATCAGGATAAACCATTACAGAACTCATGATTGAATCTTTACATCCATAATAATTTTCAACAACTAATGTAACATAATAAGTTTGTGGTATTGCTCCAGAGTTATTATAAGTATGATAAACTAAAGTATCAGCAGAATTTGAATTTGCTCCATCTCCAAAAGTCCAGGTATATGTATCGCCACCGTTTGATTGATTAGTAAATATTGCATTAAATGGAGAACATTCTATTGTTGAATTAACAATAAAATCTGCATTAGGTGTTGGATATATCACAATCTGCTTGATTGAAGTATCAACACAACCAAAAATTGAAGTTGTAATTAAAGTAACAATATATGTTGTATCTTGATTTCCAGTATTTGAATAAGCATGAGACATAACATTCGTTCCCGTTTGAGAAGTAGCATCACCAAAATTCCAGTAATATGTTGAACCACCAGGATCAGCAAGGAATTGCACTAATGCAGGGCTGCAAGTTGTATCAGGGTCAATAGAAAAATCATTATGAGAATTTGGATAAACAGTAACAAACTGAGATGATGTATCTATACACCCAAAATTAGAAACTGCTAATAAATTAACTTCATAATACTGAATCAGAACTGTAGTATTAATAAAAGTATGTGTAGGATTATCTGTAGTGTCTAATGCTGAACCATCGCCATAATCCCATATATGCATTACTGAACCTGTTGATGTATTTGAAAAATTAACAGTATTTGGACTACATGCTGGTACTGCATCAGAAATAAAATCAGAGTTTGGTATTGGATGAATTGTTACATTATGTTTAATAGAATCGATACAACCATAAATTGATGTAGCAATTAAATTTACGGTATAAGTAATATCAGAACTTGTAGCATTATAATATATATGTGTAGGGTTAACATTTGTTGAAGTATTTCCATCTCCAAAATCCCAGTAATATGTAGTTCCACCAATTGTATTATTTACAAAAGGAACAATAAGAGGAGGACAAGCTGTAGTATCAACAGGATTAAATAATGGTGTAGGAACAAGGTCAAAACTTATTGTAACAAGACTACTATCAATACAAACTCCACTATTATTTTCCGTCCACATGAATGTATATGCACCATATGTGTCTACTGAAACATTTGAATTTGGCAAATTAATATTTGAAAAAATTGATAAGCCAGTTCCTGATTGTTGTGTCCAGTTTCCTATACCTACACTTGGGCTTGCATTTAAAAGATATGATAATCCGCAAATACTATCCCAAATTCCAGCATCTGCAATTGGTTGTTCAAAAAAGCTTATTATAACAGTATCTATATCTGTACATCCGGCACCAAAAGTTTCAGTCCATGTTAATTCATAAACTCCATAAATATTTACTGTTACACTTGTTGTTGGAGAATTTTGCACATTAAAACTTGCTGTTCCCGGTCCATTTATTTGGTTCCAACTACCGGCACCAATGCTTGGAATTGCATTTAAAGGATATGTATCACTACATATACTATCATCTATACCGGCATAGGCTACAGGATTTTCATAAACAGTAACAACTATATCATCGGTATCAGTACAACCATTATCATCGGTAACGGAATATGTTAAATTATATGTTCCAATAATTGATGAATTAAAGACAGGGTTTTGAATATTAGGATTATTTAAATACACAATATCGCCTGTCCATATATGAGTTATATAATTTCCTGTGCCACCCGATGGGTTCCCATTTAATGCTAAATCTCCATTAACACATGTTTCTGCCGGGTCGGGAATAATGTTTGCTATAACAGGGTTTACTGTAACCGTAACATTTTCGAAATTAGAACATCCGTTATCATCAGTTACCGTATATGTCATGCTATAGACTCCTTGTGTTGAAGTAAGAAAAGTAGGTGCTTGAATATTTGTGAAATTTAATGGTCCCGTATTTCCAGTCCATAAATGAGAAATTATATTACCATCGCCGGGAGTTGGATTTCCATCTAATAATAAAGGGTCGCCAGGACAAACTTCGGAATTAGCTGCAGGCAAAACATTCGGAATTGGTAATGCATAAACTGTAATGTCATAAGTATCAGTATCGGTACAACCATTACCATCTGTAACTGTATATGTAATTGTATGTATTCCCGGTCCTGCAACTGAAGGATTAAATGTGCCATTGTTCGAATTTGTTATGCCGGTACCAGACCATGTCCCACCGGTTGTAGCTGCATTAAGATTAACTGAAGGATCATTTGCACAAAATGGACCGGCAGGTGTTATTGTTGCATCAGGAATTGGAACTATTAATATTATTGCTGTTGTAATTACAGGAGGGAAATCACCATTTATTAAATCTGCCGGAGGTCCGGGTATTGAAGGATCATCATAAGGATTACAATAATTCCAGTTTCTTAAAGTTACTTCAAAAAATTCTCCAACCAAAGCAGTATTTGGAGCACAACATTCAAGGCTTATATTATTTGGAGCACCTGGACCTGTAACCGGACCCGGAAGCGGAACAACTGCACCAAAAAATGGATAAGCCTGAATAATTCCATCAACAGTAACATTATTTATTGTGAAATTTGTACCATATACCCATTGTGTCCAACGGGTAGGATTATTTATATTATCATTTTCAACAGGAGGGACACAATTAAATAAGCTTACATCCTGAAAATATGTACAACCATTACTGCCAACACATATTGGAAATACATCAGGGTCAATATCTATTTCTCCTCCATTTTCATCGTCAGTATCCCAAACTGTTACTGTTTGCTCCTGGATAGAGCTTGTGCATAAAACACCATCAACAATTAAAGTAGCACTTGGATTATATGTACATTGATTACCTCCGGGAGGATAAATATGAACTGCTGTTACTTGCCATTCCTGCAATGGAATGCTTGTATTTACGGCAGCAATTGTTTCAACATTACCATCATCCCAATCGTATTGAATTTCTATAAGTGTGCCTGCATCGTTAACTCCTCTATATGTAACTTCCCATGAAACTGTAACAGGAGCACATAAACCATCAGGAATCATATCATTAGCTTTTGATATTATATTACAATCCTGACCATAAAAAGCAATGGGGAAAAATACGAAAATTAATAATATTTTCAAATAATATTTAAAATAAGTAAAATTCATTCATATATTTTAATGTTTGTTTAATATATTTTACGCAAAATGATGTAAAATGTTATATATTATTTAAAATATTTTAAAAATTTATGCAACCAAGATAATAAAATAATTAATAAGATAAACTACAAAAATCATAAAATATCAAATTATAAATAATTATTAAAAATAACAAATAATACACAAAAACGATAAGAGTGTATACCCCTAATGTAGAGGAGGTTTAAATGACTAATGGAAAAATAATAATAAATTAAAAAAAGAAAAACTTTGTATTATTAAAAACATTTATAATTTTGTAACTTAATATAGTAATGTATCATTAAAACAAATAATTAAGGAAATTATGAAAAAGAAAAATTTTGTTTCTCTATTATCTTTAATAGTAGCTGTTGTTATTTTAAGCAGTTGTGGAGGATTAAAGAAAATGCAAAAATTAGCAAATACAGTACAATATACTGTTACACCTCCAATTTTAGAAATGCATGCCGATAGTGTGGAAGTTAGTATTTCAGGAAAATTTCCTGCAAAATATTTTCACAAAAGTGCAATTATTGAAGCTACTCCTGTATTAAAATATGAAGGAGGAGAAAAAGCTTATAAAGTTCAAAAACTACAAGGAGAAAAAGTTGAAGAAAACAACCCTGTTATTAGTTATGTAGATGGCGGGAGTTTTTCATATTTAGCAACAATTCCTTATGTTGATAATATGAAAATTTCTGATCTTGAAATCAGAATTCATGCAAAAATTAAAAAGAAAGAAGCAGATTTTGATCCAATTAAAATTGCTGATGGTGTAATTGCTACTCCTATTTTAGTGCAACCGGATGCTAAGGCAATTATTGGTAAGGATAAATTCCAAAGAATTATTTCTGATTCTAAAATTGCCGATATTCACTTTAAAATTCAACAAGCAGCAGTTCAGGGCTCGGAATTAAAAGCTGAAGATATTGTAGCTCTTAAAGAATATATTGCTGAAGCAAAAGAAAACGAAAGAAAAGAATTTAAAGGCGTTAGTATTTCTGCTTATGCTTCTCCTGACGGAGCACTTGACTTAAATACTAAACTATCAGACAAACGTGGCAAAGAAGCTGTGAAATTTGCAAATAAAGAATTTAAAAAAGTAGAAGAAGCCGAAAATGAAAATTTCATTAGTTCTACGACAACTCCTGAAGACTGGGATGGTTTTAAATCAGAATTACAATCTTCCGAATTAGCTGATAAAGATCTTATTTTAAGAGTTCTTTCAATGCACTCAGACCCAGAAATCAGAGAAAGAGAAATAAAGAATATGGCAAAAACATATCTTGAACTTGCGGACAAAGTATTACCAAAGCTTCGTCGTTCTAAGATAAATGTAAATGTTGACCTTATTGGTTATTCAGATGAAGAACTTGTTCAAATATTCAATGCTAAGCCAGATAGTTTAAATGTTGAAGAATTACTATTTACAGGTACTTTATTCGATGATTTTAACGATAAATTAAAAGTTTACAAAGCTGTGGCAGAAGTTTATCCTACTGACTGGAGAGGATTTAACAATGTTGGTTATGCTTATATTAATTTAGGTAAAATCTCTGATGCAAAGATAGCTTTTGAAAATGCTAAAAAATTAGATGCGAGCAATACTATTGTTCTTAATAATCTTGGTGTTTGTGCATTATTAGAAAATGATGTTGTAACAGCTGAAGAGTTTTTCACTTCTGCAACTGGTGCAGGTAGCGAAGTAAACTATAACTTAGGTATTGTTAATATTAAAAAAGCTGATTATCCTGCCGCTGTTAATTTCTTTGGAACTGCTTGTTCGTTCAATGCCGGATTAGCTAAATTATTAAACGATGATAATGATGGTGCTGTAAAAGCTGTTGACTGTGCAGAAAATAAGGATGATGCTATTAATTTCTATTTAAAAGCAATTGTTGGTGCAAGAAGTGCAAATACAGACCTAATGTTTAATAACCTTAGAGCTGCAATTAGCAAAGATGCCAAATGGAATGCTTATGCAAAAACAGACATGGAATTCTTTAAGTATTTTGATGATGATACATTTAAATCAGTAGTAAAATAATTCATACAATTAGATATAAAAAAAGCGGAACCAAATGGTTCCGCTTTTTTTATATAATTACAACTTAAAACATTCCGCCTCCACCAATATTAATTTCTTCTTCCTGCTGGCGTCTCTGGTAATTATTTATTCTGTAACTTAAACTTAAGCGTACAACGGGAGTTTCGTTTCGCATTGTAAAATCGGTATAAAAAGTAGGATTATCTAATATCAAATTATATTTAAACATATTAAACGGGTCGCGTACATTAAGTGTTAAAGTTGCTTTTCGTTTCATAAAATCGTGTCGTAATGCCAGCCCTCCGGTAATAAAGCTTTTTTGTTGTCCCTGCAATTCAATTGAAGGAGCATTATAGTAAACATTAAATTGCAATCTTGTGCTCTTGCCAAATTTTATGGTATTACTCAAATTAATTGTATATGTTATTGCGCTGGTATCAATTGGCGAACCACTTATTTCTCCATTAACATTATAATAGAAAATATTGGTTCCGGCATAAATACTCCACCATTTTTTAATCTGTATATTTCCTGCAAGTTCAAGACCTCCTGCTTTTGTCTGATTTAGATTAGCTTGCTGAATATACATAATAGTATCTACTACCGTAATGGTTTGTGTCATGGCATTGTTGTTTTGCCTGTAATATAAGCCTGCCGAAATAAATGAAGTTTTTATTCTTTTAAAATAATTGAATTCGTAAGAATCGATATATTCGGGTTCGAGTGCAGGGTTTCCTCTGCTTACTATCAGATTATCGGTATAATCTGGAAATGGATTTAAAAACCATGGCTGCGGACGGTTAATACGCCTGCTGTAACTCATCTGAAGTGTATGTCCTTTTTTCAATTCTTTTGAAACCGAGAAACTGGGAAAAAACTGAAATTTCTCGAAAAGATAATTTTCATTGCTTGTAAGTTGAGTTAATTCACGAAAGGTATATTCTGTTCTTAATCCCATTTTATACCCAAAGCCAAATATCTGGTTGCTGAAAGTGGCATATCCCGAGTAGATATCTCTAAAAAACTCCATTTTATTGCTGTAAACAGTATCTTGTGTCCATGAATCGGCATCTATATCATAATTTTCAAAAGAATAATCGAAATCGGTATTATAGAATTGTAATTGTCCGCCTGTTTCAAATTTTCCTGCTTTACCAACAGGTATTGTATAATCGAGTTTAAATCTGTAATCGTTATTAAGGTTGATATTTTGGGTTTGATGTCTATCAGGTATCAGTCCGGCTGAATTCCACGATGAAAGTGTAGTATATCTTTCTGCATCATTAGTTGTTAAACCATCCCAATTAGAATAATATGCCGAAAAATTAATTTCATGTCCTTCTTTCTTAAATTTCTTTTGCAGATTTAGATTCAAATTATAATAAAGACCATCAATATTAAATTCGTCGTTGGCAAGTTCGTAACGGTCGGTATTTGACATTCCTTCATTATAAAAATGATATGTTGACGAAAAATTCCTGTCCATCAAAAATTCCCCAACCGAGCTTGAAAGAGTAATTGTTGTTTTATCATCCAAATAATAATCGGCACCGCCTTTTACATTCCATCCGCCTCTGCCCATATTCCTGTAATTAGTTGATGTTGCAACTTGCGTAAGGGAATCGAAATAAGTTTTATTAAACAGATCCGTTTCCTGATAAGAAGGTTCATTATTATAATTAGCGCTTAAAAAGTAATTTACTTTACTTGTTCTGTAGTTTAGTATGAAATTGGTAGATCTTTTAAAATTAAGTTCTCTGCTTGTTCCGGCAGATACACTAAACATACCATTCATTCCTGTTTTGCTTTCCTTTTTCATAATCAGATTAATAATACCAGAAGTTCCGTCAGGGTCATATTTTGCCGATGGATTTGTAATAATCTCAATATTTTCGATAGCACTTGCGGGCATTTGTTTTAAAATATCGTTAGCGCCCATTACCGATGGTTTACCATCTATCAAAACAGTAAAACTTCCGCTTCCTCTTAGTGTAACATTGCCTTCGATATCTACATTTACAGATGGTACATTTTCCAAAACATCAGCTGCCGTACCTCCGGCTGCATTGGCATGTTTGCTTACATTAACAATTTTTTTATCTATCTTGTATTCTATATATGATTTCTCTTCAATAATTTCAGCGCCCTCAAGCATTTCAACTGCTTGTTCGATCTCTATTTTTTCAAGTTTGACAAATTTATTATCTTTTGATATTTCAATATCGGGAATAATTACTTTTTTGTAACCTATAAAATTTGCTTCAAGATAATATTTACCATAAGGAATTTTCGATATCATAAACACCCCGTTCTCATTGCTTATTGTACCATTAATCAAAGTTGAATCAAGCTGGCTGTATATTGCAATATTTGCATATTCAACAGGTGTTTCCTGCCCTTTATCCATTACCATTCCTGATATAACACCATCGCCTTTTGGTGCCGATTGCTGAGCATAAATACAAACTGATAAAAAGAGGAATAGAAAAGCGGTAATAATTCTCATAACAAATACTTTAATCAGAAACTTAATTTAATAACAAAGCTATGACGACTAACTTGGTTAATAGTTACAGACTATAATTAGTCTTTTAATTGTAATTCCTGATTTTGTGTTGAACTGAATAAAATGTTTTCGCATTTTGGCAGTTAGCAAATATGTTTATTAAATATTAATACCCTGTACTTTTGGTACAGGGTATTAGTTATAAAATAAAGTTTTGCCTTTTGTCCCTTTTGTACATTTTAGGCGGGGAGAGGGTTTTTTACTTAATAATTGTAATCTTTTTAGTTATTAATTTTTCACCAATAGTAATATATATCAAATATATTCCCGAATTATATTCTGAGAAATTAAGACTAATATTTCCTGTATCAACTTGTGATTTGGAAACATTTATTTCCCTTCCAAAAATATCGTAAACAGCTAGTTTGATATCAGAATTAACATTATCATTTACTTCTATATTAACAATATTGTTAGAAGGATTTGGATATATATTAATATTTTCCTCAATATCAATTTCTTCTACCTTTACAAGACAACCAATAAGCTCAATTCCAAGGGCTGTATTCAATGTGTCGCCTAACAATTCGGAAGGACACATCCAATCTGAACCTCTTTTAACGTACATAGTATTTTGTCCGCCAATTCCACGA
>CAYTAU010000082.1:0-12155 GCA_964435855.1 uncultured Bacteroidales bacterium
ATAGTTATAAAATTTTAATTTATGAACACTTACAAAAATAGAATGAAACAGCCCTCCCCCAAAGGGGAGGAATTTTAAAATAACATATAAAATAATTCTGTTAAAAATTTACAAACCCAATTAAATAGATGAATACTCCCTCTCCAAAGGAGAGGGTTGGAGTGAGGCTGTAAAGAATCATTAATTTTCTTCAATACTACGCATTAAATCATCGGTCATTTCCATATTGTGATAAACATTTTGAACATCATCAATATCTTCAAATGCATCAATAATTCGTAGCACTTTTTCGGCAGTTTCAACTTTAAGTACTTTCGTGTCGTTTGGTATTCTTTGAAGCTCTGCATTTTCAATTTCAACATTCATTTCATCCAATTGCTTTTGCATATTACCAAAGTCTTCTAATGCTGTTGTGATAATAAACTTGTCTTCCACTTCTTCAAATTCTTCTAAGCCGGCATCAATAATTTCAAACTCAAATTCTTCAGGATCTAATTCACCCTTATTAATTGTGAAAATTCCTTTGCGTTCAAATAAAAAACTTAAAGAACCATTTGTACCCAGGGTACCTTCTTTTTTAGTAAATACAGCTCTAACATTACTTACCGATCTTAGATTGTTGTCAGTTAAACATTCAATAAATACGGCAATACCATGTGGTAAGTAACCTTCAAATGTAACTTCAATTAAATTATCTCCTTCTTTATCTGCCTTGCTAATAGCTTTTTCAATATTGTCTTTAGGCATATTTACGCTTTTGGCATTTTGTACAGCTAATCTTAATTTTGGATTTGATTCAGCATCGGCACCCCCTTCTTTCACGGCAACGTGTATTTCTTTTACTATTTTAGAAAAAACTTTTGACCTTTTTGCATCTAATGCTCCTTTTTTTCTCTTAATAGTTGACCATTTGCTATGTCCTGACATATACTTTTAAGTTTAATTATTAATTCATTTTTATAAAAGCCCCTCCTAACCTCCCCAAAGGGGAGGAATTAGAGCAAAAGATTATCTTATGATTATAACCCTATACAAAGACAGGATATTAATATTAAATAAAATTTCTATTTGCTGTAAAATTAAAAAAATCTTTAAAATAATACAAGATATATTGGAATTTGTCCACACTGGCAATCAATGTCATTAAGTTAAGGTGTAAGTATAAGGTTATAAGTTGCCCCGTCCTTTAGGACGGGGATATAAATATTGTAAAAATAGGGCTTTAGCCCAAAGGTCTTTTAAGTTCGTCTTTTTTTATAAATTCTTCTTTTTTTTTGGGCTGAAGCCCATTTAATTCTTGTACTTCAATCCCCGACCTAAGGATCGGGGCAACTGATAATGAGCATCTCAACTCTTAACTTAATGACATTGCTTGGGCAATTGGCAAAATTTAAATTGCCTTCTGTTAATTGTCAGTTGTTTTCTTTTTAACTAATTTTACACAAATATTAAAATGAATAAATTATGTCAGTATTATTAGAGTTTGCAATGTTCCCTACCGACAAGGGCTCAAGTGTAAGTAATTATGTTAGCAAGGTAATCGAAATGATTAGAAACGATTGCAAAGATTATAAATTAACAGCAATGGGAACTATTATTGAAACAGAAACACTTAATGAAGCATTAACGATAGTTCAAAAAGCCCATGACATATTAGAAAAAGATTCTGACAGGATATATTCTTCAATTAAGCTTGATATCAGAAAAGATAAAGACAAAAGATTACAAAATAAAATTTCTTCAATTGAAGAAAAAATTGGCAAAGTAAATCAATAGATAATTGTTTCATAATTTTAAAATATTGCAAGGTGTAAATATTTATTATGAACATTAATAGGATTAATCATTGAATTGTTTTATTGTTATCTCAAAAGTCAAAAATAACCTTAATCTCAAATACTCAATTTTTTGTATTTCTGTTTGTGATTTATTTTAAGTATTTTAGTCATTTTGAATTTTAATTTATTATTCTTGTAAACGCATACTTATAACTTTATTGTCTATTTATACGTTAAGTATTTAGAAACAATTGTCTGATTTATATAAATGAATTTAAGATCTACAATATTATTATTTTGTTTATTTATTTATTTAAATAATATTTTTTCTCAATGTTTTAAAGAAAATACAACATTCCGAATCGGAGAAAAATTAAGTATGGAAATATATTATAATTGGGGTTTTGTGTGGGTTAATGCCGGTTATGTATATTTTAAAGTCGATTCTGCAAATTACAAAAACAGTGATTGCTATAAATTTACAAGCTATGGAAGAACTTATGATGGCTGGGACTGGTTCTTTAAAGTAAGAGACCTTTATACTTCTTATATTTATCAGGAAAAACTGCAAACCGTTTTTTTTAGTCGTAAAGTTTTTGAAGGAGGTAATGCAATTCATAATAAGTATATTTTTGATTATACAAAAAACAAAGTTTATGCAGATTTATATTGTACTGATGATGGCGAAAGAAAGGATACTGTAGATATTCTTTCTTGTCTTTACGATCCGTTAACCGCAATATATTATGCGCGAAATATTGACTTTTCGAATGCAGAAATTAATCAAAAGTTTCCAATTAAAATTATACTCGACAACGAAATATTTAATATTTACATACGATATTTGGGAAAAGAAAAAATAACAGACCGTAATAATAAAGACTATAACTGTATAAAATTTAAAGCCAAAATGGTAAAAGGGACAATATTTGATGGAGGCGAAGACCTTACTGTTTGGGTTACTGACGATAAAAATAAAGTCCCGGTTCTTGTCAAAGCTAAAATCCTTGTAGGCTCAATAAAAGCATATTTGAGTGAGGCTGAGGGATTAAGGAATTGAATCAATACGCATACAATACTTTTGTTTTACAAATATTTTTCCTGATTTTTTATTTTGAATTAGCGTTATTAATATTTTTTCATTATTTTAGTACTCTCTAAATTATAAACCTATGAGAAAAAAATTAATTTATACGATAATAATTACAATTATCTTTTCTCAAACAAGCTGTAATGCACAGGAAAATAATGACAACAATATCCAAACCGAAAAACAAACAAATACTATGAATAGAAAACCTGTGGTGGCAGGACAATTTTACCCTGCTAACGAAACTCAACTCAATAAAGACCTTGAACTTTATTTTGCTAATGCAGAAAAAAAACAATGCGATAATGTTTTAGCAATATTGTCTCCGCATGCAGGTTATGTTTTTTCGGGACAGGTAGCTGCGTCAAGTTTTAATCAGATTAACGAAAATAAAGAATATGAACACATATTTATAATTACATCAAGCCACAGGGCTTATTTTAAGGGTGCGTCAATATATAATCTTGGCGACTACGAAACTCCGTTTGGCATTGTTAAACTTGATACTGCTATGACAAATAAACTGATAAAAGAAAATGATATTTTTGAATATCATTATGATGCACACTCGCAAGAACACAGTCTTGAAGTGCAACTTCCCTTTTTACAACACAAAATGAAAAAAGAATTTAGTATTGTACCAATTGTTTTGGGAACACAATCATCTGAAGAATGCAAAAAAATAGCAGAAGTATTAAAACCATATTTTAACAATAAAAATCTTTTTATTATAAGCACAGACTTCTCGCATTATCCCGAATACGAAAAAGCTGTTATTATTGACAGTCTGACCGCAGACGCAATTGTATCAAACAAAACAGAAAACTTTTTAAATATCATAGATGACAATAAAAGTAAAAAAATAGCCAATCTTTCTACAAGTATTTGTGGATGGACTTCGGTGCTTACGCTAATGTATATGACCGAACAAAAAAATAATATTAATTACAAAAAAATACAATATCAAAATTCCGGCGATAGTAAATATGGCGATCACAACAAAGTTGTAGGATATTACAGTATCGCATTAAGCGAAAAAGAAATCACCGAAAAAGAATTTTCTTTAAGCAAAAAAGATAAAAAAGACTTGTTGAAAATTGCACGTGAAACAATAGACTTATACACTAATGAAAAAAAAATGTATAAGATAAAAACAGATGATTTATCTGAAACTCTTAACGAACATTGTGGTACATTTGTAACTTTGCACAAAAACGGAAAACTGCGTGGCTGTATAGGACGATTTGAACCTAAAATACCCCTGTATGATGTGGTACAAAGCATGGCAATTTCGTCTGCTACACAAGATCGCCGTTTTGAGGTTGTTAGCAAGGATGAATTAGAAGATATTGAAATAGAAATATCGGTACTTACTCCTCTTAAAAAAATTGAGTCGATTGATGAGTTTGAGCTTGGTAAACATGGCATTTACATTAAAAAAGGCTATCAGAGCGGAACTTTTTTACCGCAAGTAGCTGCTTCAACAGATTGGACAAAAGAAGAATTCCTTGGTCATTGTGCACGCGATAAAGCAGGCATTGGCTGGACAGGCTGGAAAGATGCCGATTTGTATATTTACAGAGCTATTATTTTTGAAGAAAAAGATTTTGAAGATTAAGGTATATTTCCTCTGTAAAAAAATATTTAATTTGCCATAGAGCCTGTCCCGTTTTTAACGAGAGAACCTACATATAATTTTTTTTCATTTTGTTTATGTATATTTTTACGAAAAAATTTATGTAGGTTTGATTTTAATAATTGAATAAACAAATAAAACAGTAAGTTAAAATTTATGTATCTTATTTATTTTACTTTTGTATAATTATTTTGTATAATTGTAAAAAATGTAAGTTATTTAAGATAATATGCGCAATTATCTAATATTATTGTTTTTATTAATTCCTTTTTTTCTATTTTCTATAAATAAGGACAAAACAGATAGTCTTGTTAAGGTATTGGGCAAAAAAATTACTGATGCTGAAAAAATTGACACCTATCTTAGGCTTGTTAATGAACTGCGACAATACGATACAGATAGTGCCTTTTGTTGTGCAAACAAGGCTTTAGCTCTTTCAAAAAAGATAAATAATCAAGAAAAAATTGCATCATCTTTTAATAATCTTGCCATTGTTTACTATTTTTATAGCAACTATGATAAATCAGAAGAATGTTATAATAAAGCTTTAAAAATATTTCATGAAATAAAAGACACACTTGGCATTTCAACTACCTACACAAATATAGGTTCTTTATATGACGAACTTGGAAATTACAATTTAGCTTTAGAATATCATATTAAAGCTTTAAAAATTGCTGAAGAGATAAATTCTCTTGAAGATCTTTCAATTTGCTATAACAATGTTGGCCTTATACATTACAGAATGGAGAATTATGATAAAGCAATGGAGTATTATAACAAATCAGCTGATGTAAGAACAGAGTTAAAAGACACAACGGGCTTGGCTCTGATATACAACAATATAGGCATATTATATTATTATGAAGAAGAATATGAAAAAGTTTTAGAATATTTTAAAAAAGCTTTAGAAATATGGGAAAACTCGAATAATAAAAGACAAGTGAGTTTGGTTTTATTTAATTTGGGTGAGCTATATTTTGATCTAGGACTATATGAAAGTGCATTAAACTATACAGAAGAAGCATATCAGGCTGATATTGAATTAAAAGACCAGTATGCTCAAATTGGAGATAATACCTTAATGGGTAATATATATTTGGGGATGAAACAATATTCAAATGCAAAAAGGTGTTATGAAAAAGCAATAAATATAGCCATAGAACTTGATGCTTTTATTGAATTAAAAGATATTTATAACAGTTTGTCAGATTATTATAGTAAAACAGATAATTATAAGCTCGCATTATACTATTATGTTAAGTTTCACAATTTAAATGATTCAATTTTTAATGTTCAGAAAAGTGAAATTTTTACAGAAATGCAAACAAAATACGAAACAGACAAAAAAGAACAAGAGATTGAACAACAAAAAATAACAATAGAAAAAGAACAAGCTGAAAATGATAAAAAATCTGCACAACGGAATATAGTAATTCTTGGATTAGGTTTAATGATTATTTTGGCTTTTGTAATTTTTAGAAGTTATAAAAGAAAGCAAAAAGACAATACAATACTTATTAGACAAAAGGATGAAATATCTGAAAAAAACGAAGAGTTAAACCAACAAAACGAAGAAATTGCCACCCAGCGTGATGAAATTGAAAGTCAAAGAGATTTTGTAACCGAGCAGAGAGATTTAATTTCAAATCAAAAAGAATCTATTACAGCAAGCATAGCCTATGCAAAGAGAATTCAAAAAGCGATGCTTCCAAAAGAAGATTTTTCAAAATCAATTTTAAAAGATTATTTTATTTTAAATTTACCAAAAGATGTTGTTAGTGGTGATTTTTATTGGGTTTCAGAAATAAATAATCAAATAATTGTGGCTGTTGCAGATTGTACAGGACACGGAGTTCCCGGAGGTTTTATGAGTATGTTGGGGATTTCATTCTTAACTGAAATAATAAAAAAATCAGAAGTTACAAAAGCAAATCAAATACTTAACCATCTAAGACAAAGCATTATTGAAGCCCTGCAACAAAAAGGCGACTATAATGAACAACAAGACGGAATGGATATCTCAATTTGTGTTATTGACAAGAGAAATAACACATTGCAATATGCCGGAGCAAATAACCCTTTATATATAATTAGAAATGAAGAATTAAAAATGACAAATGGCAAAATAATTAAATTTGATAATTCCCAACTAGAAACCTGTAAACAGCTACTTTACGAAATTAAACCCGATAAAATGCCAATTGCAATTCATAAGCGTATGGATAACTTTACAAACCATACCATTGAATTTCAAAAAGGTGATTTCTTATATATGTTTACAGATGGTTTTGCAGATCAGTTTGGTGGAAAAAACAATAAAAATAAAAATGATTTTTCAGGAGTTAAATTTAAGTATAAGCCATTTAAAAACCTTTTTTTACAAAATGTAGAAAAATCTCCGGAAGAACAAAAAGAAGTTTTTTTCAACACATTTAAAAAATGGAAAGGTGATTTTAACCAAGTTGATGATATTCTTATTATGGGGATTAAATTATAAAATTTAATTTATTAAACAAACCGAAGTTACCAACAGTAGAAAGGGTTTTGTACATAAACAAGTTGACTAAAAACAATTATAATAAATAAAAATATTATGAAAAATAATTCTATAATACGACCACAAATACTAATTGAGGATATTAAATTTAGGGGAGAAAATATACCAAAAGCAAGTTTACGTAGTATAAAAAAAGCCCTGGTTATTTTTCATAATCTTGAATCGATGGCAGTTAATATTTATCGTTTTCAAATAACAAAAAAGAAAAGTGAATTAAACGAACTTTTGATTGCCTCTATGTGTAACGAAATGACTCATTTACAAGATTTTCAGGTAAAACTCTTTGAATATGGTAAAAAACCAAGCATTTTAAGACCAGCCTATCTTTTTGTTGGTATCATTTTTGGAACTTTTTCAAGATTATTTGGAGAGAGAAGCATCTTAAAAACAGGTGTTTGGGTAGAAGCGAAAGCAGTTCATCATTATGAAACATTACTTAATTCAATAGATTGGGATAGTGACACACGTACAATGATAGAAAAGAACCAACAGGATGAAAATGAACATATCAACAGATGGAAAAATAAATTAAAACAATTATAAACCAAAAAAAAGGAGTATTTTATGAGTAAATTAAACGGAACAAAAACAGAACAAAATCTGTTAAAATCTTTTGCCGGTGAATCACAGGCAAGGAATCGCTATGAATTTTTTTCGAAGGTGGCAAAAAAAGAAGGTTACGAGCAAATTTCAGGCATTTTTCAAGAAACAGCCGGTCAGGAAAAAGAACATGCTAAAAGGTTTTTTAAATTTCTTGAAGGAAATATGCTTGAAATAACAGCAACTTATCCTGCGGGTAAAATTGGAACAACATTAGAAAATTTAAAAGCATCAGCCGAAGGCGAAAATGAAGAATGGACAGAGCTTTATCCTGAATTTGCAAAAATTGCAGAAGAAGAAGGATTTAAAGAAATTGCAACAGCTTTTAAAATGATTGCAAAAGTAGAAAAAGCTCATGAAGAAAGATATAGGAAATTATATGAAAACATTGAAAAGGGAGAAGTCTTTGAAAAAGACGGAGTAGTGGTTTGGAAATGTCGTAATTGTGGTTACCTGCACACAGGGGCAAAAGCGATTGATGTATGCCCGGCATGTGTACATCCTAAAGCATATTTTGAAGTACAGGCAAATAATTATTAAACTTAAAAAACAAAAATCATGAAAAAATACGTATGTACAGTATGTGCTTATGTTTATGACCCTGAAAAAGGAGACCCTGACAACGAAATAGCTCCCGGAAGTAAATTTGAAGATATCCCTGATGATTGGGTTTGCCCAGAATGTGGTGTTGGTAAAGAAGAATTTGAGCTTGAGGGATAAGAAATGTTATACCAATTGTAATTATAAAATGAAGGCAAAAAAGATAAAAGAAAATATTTATTGGGTAGGTGCAATTGACTGGAGTGTTAGGAATTTTCACGGATACCTTACTCAGCGCGGTACAACATATAATGCATATTTGATAATTGATGAAAAAATCACGTTGATAGATACTGTAAAGCCCGGAATGGAAGATGAAATGCTGGCAAGAATATCAGATATTATAGATCCATCAAAAATAGACTATGTAGTATCTAATCATGTTGAAATGGACCATTCCGGAGGTTTGCCAAAGATTATGGAACTTGCCAAAAGTGCGACAATAATAACTTGTCCCAATGGTGATAAAGGTTTAAAAAAACACTATAAACAAGATTGGAATTTCAAAATTGTAAGCACAGGAGATAAAATTAATTTGGGCAAACTATCATTGCAATTTGTTTTAACACCCATGGTGCATTGGCCAGACAATATGTTTACATATATGCCGGAAGAAAAATTATTGTTTTCGAACGATGGTTTTGGACAACACTTGGCTACAACAGAAAGATTTGATGACGAATATTCTGAAGATATTCTAATGTTGGAAGCAAAAAAATATTATGCAAATATTGTTTTACCATATCCTAATTCTGTAAAAAAAGCACTTGGACAAGCAGGCAATCTTGATATTGAAATTATTGCTCCAAGTCATGGAATTATTTGGAGAAAAAATGTTGCAAAAATTGTTGGTGAGTATCATAAATGGGTTTCTAATAAAGAAGAAAAAAAAGCCATTATTGTCTATGATACAATGTGGAAATCTACCGAAAAGATAGCTCACACAATACAATCCGTTTTTGAAGATAATGGATATAATGCGCCTTTATTTAATCTGCAATTTAACCACATGTCGGATATTATGACAGAGGTTTTAACAGCGGAATATGTTTGTGTTGGTTCACCAACTTTAAATAAAAATATTATGCCTTCTGTTGCAGGATTTCTTACCTATTTTCAAGGATTATCACCAAAAGGAAAAAAAGCAATTGCTTTTGGTTCTTATGGATGGGGAGACCAAAGTATACCAAAAATTACAGAATTTTTCAAAAATTCAGGACTGGAAATAATAGATAGCTATAAAGTTAACTATATACCGGATAACGATGCTCTAAACGAAATAAGTGTAAAGCTTAATGCAAAATTAATGCAAAAATAATTAGTATTTTAAAACAACAGGATACATAATCAAGACACTATGTTAAAATCCAGATAAAGAAGATTTCTTTTTAAAATCATTTTTTTTTGGAAATAATAATATTATGTGTATATTTGAAAAATATCAACCTCCCTATAAAAATTATTGATTATGAAAAATATGAAAATATTCTGTTTTTTTGTAGTAATTCTATTGTTTTCAGGAAACCATATGTTAGCTCAGACATTCTGGACAGAAGCATTTCAGAATGGATGTGCATCCGGCTGCCTGGCATCAGGGTACGTTGGACCTAATGGTGCCTGGGTCGTTACTAATACAGGAGGAAACGGAGCAGAATCAAACACCTGGTTTGTAAGTGGAGCCGAATGTGGCAATGCTGCAGGAGTGTGTGGTACAGACTGTGGCACAACAGATCCCTCGCTCCATGTTGGTTCTACATATTGGATGTATGATCCTGGTGCTGCATATTTTGATGGTTCAGGATTCTTGAGCGCTTTTACCGACAGACGAGCAGAATCACCTACTATTGATTGTTCGGGAAAATCAAATATTACACTCGATTTTAATTATATAGAAAATGGGTGGGGAGCAACAGATAATGCTACTCTATGGTATTATGACGGAGCTACATGGTCTCAATTGGTTGATTTAATCAAAACAGCTGTTACGTGTGGTGGAGGACAGGGTTTGTGGACAAATTATAATATGTTATTACCTGCAAGTGCTAATAATAACGCTAATGTAAAAATCGGCTTTAGATGGATAAATAATGATGATGGAAATGCAGTTGATCCATCTTTCGCTGTTGATGATATTACATTAACTGTCCCTGCTTCCGGTAATCCACCGGTAGCATCCTTTACTTCTTCAACAACTACTGTATGTGAAAATGGTTGCGTTGATTTTACAGACCAGAGTACCTCATCCCATGTTGGTGGTATTACAAACTGGAACTGGGATTTTGGTGACGGCAACAATTCAATTCTGCAAAATCCTACAAATTGTTATACTACAGCCGGAACTTATACTGTTACTTTAAGTGTTATAGATGCAAACGGGACAGACGATACAGTAATGGTAAACTATATTATTGTACACCCAAATCCAACAGTTAATCTTGGAGTTAATCAAACAATATGTGCTGACGCAACACCTGTTACACTTGATGCAGGAGCCGGATTTACCTATCTATGGACAGGAGGCACAAGTAATCAGACACTTGATGTTAGTATCACAGGCACTTATTCTGTTACTATTACCGATGGCAATACCTGTACCGCAAGCGATGATATTGATATTACGGTAAATGCTAATCCCGTAATAGACCTTGGAATTGATCAGACAATCTGTGCCGATGCCATTCCTGTCACACTCGATGCAGGCGCTGGATTTACATATCTTTGGACAGGCGGCACAACTACTCAAACCCTTGATGTAAATATTACAGGAACCTATTTTGTTACAATAACAGATGGCAATACCTGTACCGCAACAGATGATGTTGATATTACCGTAAATGCTAATCCTGTAGTAGATCTCGGTGCTAATCAAACAGTCTGTGCCGATGCCGTTCCTGTCACACTCGATGCAGGCGCCGGATTTACATATTTTTGGACAGGCGGATCAACTAACCAAACTCTTGATGTGAATATCACAGGAACTTATTTTGTTACCATAACAGACGGTAATACTTGTACTGCAACAGATGATATTGATATTACCGTAAATGCTAATCCTGTAGTAGATCTCGGTGCCGATTCTACCATCTGTGCTGATACTGCTCCTGTTACACTTGATGCGGGCGCCGGATTTACATATCTATGGACAGGCGGATCAACTAACCAAACCCTTGATGTGAATATCACAGGAACCTATTTTGTTACCATAACAGATGGTAATACTTGTACTGCAACAGATAATATTGATATTACGGTAAATGCTAATCCCGTAATAAATCTCGGTCCGGATTCTGCTGTTTGTTCTGATGCAATCCCTTTTACATTAGATGCCGGGGTCGGATTTACATATCTATGGACAGGTGGATTAACTAATCAGACCCTTGATGTAAGTACTACAGGAACCTATTCAGTTACAATAAGTGATGGTAATTCCTGTACCGCAAGCGATGATATTGATATTACCGTAAATGCTAATCCTGTAGTAGATCTTGGTGCCGATTCTACCATCTGTGCTGATACTGCTCCTGTTACACTTGATGCGGGCGCCGGATTTACATATCTATGGACAGGCGGATCAACTAACCAAACCCTTGATGTGAATATCACAGGAACCTATTTTGTTACCATAACAGATGGTAATACTTGTACTGCAACAGATAATATTGATATTACGGTAAATGCTAATCCCGTAATAAATCTCGGTCCGGATTCTGCTGTTTGTTCTGATGCAATCCCTTTTACATTAGATGCCGGGGTCGGATTTACATATCTATGGACAGGTGGATTAACTAATCAGACCCTTGATGTAAGTACTACAGGAACCTATTCAGTTACAATAAGTGATGGTAATTCCTGTACCGCAAGCGATGATATTGATATTACCGTAAATGCTAA
>CAYTAU010000082.1:12255-17314 GCA_964435855.1 uncultured Bacteroidales bacterium
GTGATGGTAATTCCTGTACCGCAAGCGATGATATTGATATTACCGTAAATGCTAACCCCGTTGTTGATCTCGGACCTGATTCTACTGTTTGTGCTGATGCAACTCCTGTAACTCTTGACGCAGGTGCCGTATTTACATATTTGTGGACAGGCGGATCAACTAACCAAACTCTTGATGTGAATATCACAGGAACCTATTTTGTTACCATAACAGATGGTAATACTTGTACTGCAACAGATAATATTGATATTACGGTAAATGCTAATCCCGTAATAAATCTCGGTCCGGATTCTGCTGTTTGTTCTGATGCAATCCCTTTTACATTAGATGCCGGGGTCGGATTTACATATCTATGGACAGGTGGATTAACTAATCAGACCCTTGATGTAAGTACTACAGGAACCTATTCAGTTACAATAAGTGATGGTAATTCCTGTACCGCAAGCGATGATATTGATATTACCGTAAATGCTAATCCTGTAGTAGATCTTGGTGCCGATTCTACCATCTGTGCCGATGCTGCTCCTGTTACACTTGATGCGGGCGCCGGATTTACATACCTGTGGACGGGCGGTACAACTAACCAAATACTTGATGTATTCTCTACGGGAACTTATTCTGTAACCATCACCGACTGGAATAATTGCACAGCAATTGATCAATCTGTAATTACTATTATTTCAAGTCCTTTACCTAATATTTTAGGAGATACAATTTTTTGTGATGGTAGTTTTACTACACTAAATGCCGGCTCAGGTTATTCCGGTTATAGCTGGTCTACTACAGAAACTTCACAGTCGATTGATATTAACAGCAGTGGTATGTTTTCTGTTACCGTTTATGATGCAAACGGCTGCACCGGATCAGATAATATTTTTGTTACTATGGAAACAATACCAATTGTAAATGTTACCAATTTGCTTAATGTATGTAAAGTAAGTTCATTTGCGGTTGAAAATTCAACGGTATTAAATTATTCATACATACAATGGACTACAAATGGAAGTGGAACATTTTCTGATAATTCGGTACTTATTCCTGATTATATGCCTACTCAAACCGATTTGGATAATGGTGGTGTTAATCTGATCCTCAATGCTTATTCAAGTTGTGGAGCATTTTCTGATACAATGCATGTTGTATTCTACAATAATCCTGAAATATCTACAGGCTCCGATACTACCATAAACAGCGGAACAAGCATTGCTCTGTATGCTAATGGTGGTATCAGCTATGTTTGGAGTCCTGTTGATTACCTCAGCTGCACTACTTGTGCTAATCCGGTTTCAACGCCTTATGCAGGTATTACTTACACTGTTGTTGGTACAGATATTAATGATTGTACGGGTTCAGATGATATTACCATTAACCTTGATCTGGCACAGGATATATTTATACCAAGCGCATTTTCCCCTAATGGTGATGGACAAAACGATGTTTTGTATGTAAGGGGTAAAGGAATAAAGACTCTGACTTTTATTGTATTTGACAGATGGGGCGAAAAAGTATATGAAACTGCCAGTACTGAATACGGATGGGATGGAACCTACAGAGGAAAAGAGCTTGATCCCGGAGTATTTGTATATTATGTAGTCGTAACTTTTAACGACGATACTACATATAAAAATCAGGGTAATGTAACCCTTGTAAGGTAATTTAAACAGATATAAAATAATAATCATAATATTATGAAAAAAACAATAAGACTTCTGATTATTCTGATGATTAGCAGTAGCATTTATGCACAGGATATTCATTTTTCACAATTTAGTCAGGCACCATTGTTTATAAATCCTGCTCTTACGGGTGATTTCAATAGTAGTCACAGGGCGCAGATGAACTATAAATCACAATGGTCAAGTATTACTACGCCATATAAAACTATGGCCTTACAATACGATTATCTTATGAATAGACTATCGTTTACTCACAATAAAATTGGACTTGGCTTTGTTGCATTAAAAGATGTTGCGGGCGACTCAGAGTTTGGAGTTACATACATTATGGGTTCTGCTTCATATATTATGGAGCTTTCAAACGGACACATTCTTGCTGTTGGTTTTCAAGGGGGGTATGCCCAGAATTCTATGACATCTCAAAACCTTACATGGGATAATCAGCATGACGGAAATGGCTATGATGCTTCCCTGCCCTCATACGAACCGGACTATACCGAAACTGTTGGCAGATACGAATTAGCCGCAGGCTTGCTTTATAAAGTCCAGCTCAATAGACATAATAAAGCTAAATTTGGGCTTGGTATGTATCATATTAATCCTGCCAAAGTGAATTTTAACTCTAATCTTAGGGAAAATCTAAACAGAAAATATACAGCATATTTTTCTTTCGAATCTCATAAGAAATCTACCAATCTTACTATTATCCCCGAAGCTTTTTACCAGATGCAGGGTTTACAGTATGAATTTGTTTTTGGGAGCAGGTTGAGGTATGAATTACAGCAAAGCTCAAAACATACAAGTTTTGTTCAGCAGGTACTATTTTCAATAGGCGCTTATTACAGAAATCAGGATGCTTTGATTTTGACCTCGGGTTTTAGCTATAGAAACTATGCTTTCAGGCTTAGTTATGATATTAACACATCCAGGCTGACTAATATAAGTTATGGAAGGGGAGGTTTGGAACTTTCGTTGATTTTTACTGCCCCATATAATAAAGGAAAAGGGAATTCACTGATCTAAAAACCAAATAGTAATTATTAAATTTAAACTTATACACATGAAAACACTAAAACAAACTATTCTGCTTGTATTATTAATAATTATAAGCTCAGGGGTATTACTGTCGCAAACGGTAAAGCCAACAACCAAACCTGTTAAAGAAATAGCTCCCGAACTTGATGCAGTTACCGGAGCAACTCAAATTGATCCTGTTTTACCACCAATTGTTGATGCTACAACGGGTGCATCGACAATGTATTACGATTCTTTACCTATAAAAGAATTGTTTGAAATAATTAATAAATCGAAAGAAGCACATGTATTAAGTACAGTTAATGCTGATGGTTTGCCAAATGCAGCATATATGGATCCCAATGTTGTTGACGACAATACCCTATTGTTTTATATTCCTGCCGATGCTCTTACCAGAAAAAATATTGATGCAAGAAAGTATGCTATGCTTTCTTTCTACATAGATGCAGAAAATGGAAAAACATGGAAAGACCTATACAGGGGCGGTCGCATGTTGTTAAAGAAAATTGATGATGCAGTGATTATTGAAAAACTATCGAAAAAAGCAAAGATTAACGAAAATTATAAGAACGAAGTTCTGTTTATGAGAATAGTTAAAATTATTCCTTTTTCTTAACCTGTTTAGTATTTGCACCACAGATTACACCTGTTTTTCGAACTTTTGAAAAGTGAGTACCCCATTCTTAATTTTTGTATATGCTTTTACTAAAATATTTATTAGTCGGCATTTCAGGATAGATTACATTCAAGTCAATAGGTAGGTTATAACTTATATTCATTTTTTCCTTGATGAAAAAACGAAACAAAAAAATCAATGCAAAATTATGCTTCAACCCGCTCTAAAGAAAACAGAATTTTCTAAAAACAATTACTGAATCTTTTAAGAAAATTTAGCTGTTTTCTTTATTCACACCACCGCATGGCTCGCAATTTTGCAGGGCTCTCACGCTTTTGCATTACTGCACAAAAAAAGATTCCTAAATAAACAAGAAATCTTTTTTCTCTTATTTCATATCCATGAAAGACGGGTATCCAGTCTATTCCTCCCCTTTGGGGAGGCTAGGAGGGGCTTTTATTCATCAAGACTATTCATTAATTCATCAATAGTAGTGGTTGCAAGGCAAACAGTATCATCACATGCTCCGTAATATACAAATACTTCACCATTCGGTTTGACAACTGTGCCATTTGTGAAAACAACATTACCAAAAAATCCCTTTTTTTCATAAGGTTCTTCAGGCAATAATATTGGATGTTTACCTCGTTTAAGAATTTTTGACGGGTCTTCTAAGTCTAACAAAAGAAGTCTTAATGAATATGCACTGTTATCTCCTTTTCCATGAATAATTGTAAGCCATCCGTCTTTTGTTTTAATTGGGGGTGCGCCACCTCCAATTTTATGACTTTCAAGTTTTGAACCATCTGGACGTAAAATACACTTGTTGTTTCCCCAATGTATAAGGTCGGGTGATTCTGCATACCAAATTGAAGGCAGTCCAAAACCCTGATTGTGGGGTCTGTGAAGAGCAATATATTTACCATTTACTTTTTCTTCAAAAATTGCCACATCTTTGTTTAAAGGAGGAAATATTATTCCCTTACGTTCTATTGTTTTAAAATCTGTTGTTATTGCAAGCATTGTTGAGTACCCATCTTGTGAAACAACGGTATAATTTATATAATAAATATCACCAATTTTAGATACTCTAGCATCTTCAACTCCATAAGTTTCACTTTCTATACATGGATAGATAAATGGTTTTTCATCAATTTCAAAATTAATACCATCATCACTTCTTGCAATATGTATATGACTTATTGTTGAAAGATAATCTTTCCCCTTATAAAAAACTCCACGCGTATCTTTTAATTCAACTTCAGGATTGTTTTCCGATATCCTTAATATTTTTGCTGTGCCAACATTATCCTTAAAATCATAATAAGGAACACAAACATAGCCTTCCTCTTTTATGCAATTTTCGGCAACTCTCATTAATAAAATTATCTGGTTATTGTAAACAGTGGCTCCGGGATTAAATGCACCTAATACATTGTATCCCTCTTTTGAAGGTTTAAGCATTGAAGGCGTAATTACCGGATTATTTGAATAGCGTTTTAACATATTTATTTAAGTTTAATATAATTGATTATCAATATTAATTAAAAAAGTCAAAGATAATAAATAATACTGTTTTCTAATTCAGAAAATCGGAATTAGAAAAGCAGAACGGTATATTAATAAGTTTTTGTCTATAAAGGCATATTAGAAAAGTTTTATTTGTTGTTTTCGGTGTTTAAGCAGCTTAACGTTTGGCTAAACTACGTTTTAATGCAGTTTAGGTTTTGTT
>CAYTAU010000083.1:0-17201 GCA_964435855.1 uncultured Bacteroidales bacterium
TTAGTATTTATTTCTATTATGCAAATGATGAAATATCTTCAAATGATACATTAATTGGTTCAATGGAACATTACGAAGTAAGTGTTGACCTTGGTGGAGTTAATGATACAATTCATGTTGCTTCTTATCCAACAACTTTAAATGCCGGTGCTTGTGCTAGTCCTGGTGGATTTACATGCACATATCTTTGGAATGATGCTTCATCATTGCAAACATTAGATGTATCTGCTGATGGTTGGTATAGCGTTACTGTTTATGATGATAATGGTTGTGAAGGTAATGATTCTGTATTCGTAATGTTAGATGTATTAGTAGATTCTCCTGTAAATGACATGGGAATTTCTATCTATCCTAACCCTACTAATAATATATTGAATGTTGAAATTTCAAATAATAATATATCAGACATTAGAATTGAGCTTATAAATGTTCATGGTCAATTAATTAAAGAATTGATAATTGAGAATAATATGAGTGAAATAAATGTTACTGATTTTGCTCCGGGAGTTTATTATTTAAAAATAAATTCAGAAAGCAATATTTTTATTGAAAAAGTAGTAATTCAATAATAATACTTATTGCTAACATTAAAAAGGCTGCTCAATTGAGCAGCCTTTTTTTTCATTAAAATTACTATATGTCGCGGTTCTTAATGCCGATTTACATTTCATACGATACTACTATAGAATTTTGTTCACTAGTTTCTGAAATATATAGAAATCTATTAGTATTGAATAATTTCACTTATGAATACTTACCTTCACTTTTTATAATGGGATTATCAATTAAGTAAAAAGAAAAAGGCTATCCTTTTTAGAATAGCCTTTAAAATATATGAATTATAAAATTATTTTACTTGCTCAATAGCCCAATTTACAGCTTCGTCAAGCATTTCTTGAGGTGGATTTTTAATAAAACCTTTATCAACTAATAATCCTGTCATATCTCTTGATTCCTGAATATCTCTTTTTGCAAACTCAAAAGCTTCTTCCCAAGTCATTTTAATTCTTGCTACTCCGTCCTCTATTGCTTGCATTGCCACATCAGCTGATTCAACTGGAAATACATTTGCCTCGCTCATAGTAGGTACAATATTCTCTGTATCAATACCCCTTTTTTCAGCATAATCAGCTAATGAATGAGCAGCTCTAATTGCCATATTATCTGTTATCTTTTTAGCTCTTACCATTAATGCACCTTTTAGAATTCCAGGAAATCCAATGGAATTGTTAACCTGATTTGGAAAATCTCCTCTTCCTGTTGCAACAATATACGCACCAGCTTCCTTGGCTGCATAAGGGTAAATCTCTGGAACAGGATTTGCACATGCAAAAACAATTGATTTTTCTGCCATTGAACTTATCCATTCTGGTTTAATTACATCAGGTCCGGGTGTTGAAAGTGTTATTAAGACATCAGCACCTTTCATTGCTTCTTCCATTGTTTGGATTTTATTTGGATTTGTTTTTTCACATAATTCCCATTTTCTATAAAATCTTTTGTCTGCTTTTATGTTTTCTCTATCAGTATTTAACGAACCTTTAGAATCAAAAACTATCATCTTTTTTGGGTCTCCACCATCAGCAATTATCAATCGTGCAATAGTTGTATTTGATGCACCTGCACCATGAAAAACTATTTTTGAATCTTCAATTTTTCTATTTGTTAGTTTTAAGGCATTTATTAGTCCAGCAAGAGTAACACAAGCTGTTCCTTGTGCATCATCATGCCAAACAGGAATATCACATTCTTCTCTTAATACATCAAGAACTTTATAACAATTTGGTTGTGAAATGTCCTCAAGATTAATAGCTCCAAAGCTATGCTGAACCATTTTAACAAACTCAATTATTTTATCAGGGTCGTTTTTTCCTTGTTCATTTTTACTGTCAATACAAAGAGCCACTCCATCAACTCCGCCTAAATATTTCATTAAAAATGCTTTTCCCTCCATAACGCCTAATCCTCCGGGAGGAGTACAATCTCCATCACCCAGAACACGAGTTGAATCGCTAATTACTGCTACAAAGTTCCCTCTGTTAGAAAGTTGAAAAGAAGCATCATTATTGTCCCTTATATCTGTTGACACTTTAGAAACACCAGGTGTATACCAAACATTAAACCAATTAAAACCCATTACAGGTGCCTTGGGAACTGTTTGAATTTTGCCACCATAATACTTATGAGAAGTTTCTGCAAGTTTTTTTAAAAAAAATGTTTTACCTTTTGCAATTTGCTCTTGTGTAAAATCATCAGGAAAAATGTCATCTAAATTGTCGAGATTTAATTTTATTTGGTCCATTAAGTTGATTTTTAGTTATTTTAGATTATAATCTAAATTATGCAATAAAGTTAATTAATCATGTTAATTTTAAAAAATATCTCTCTCTATTCTTTTTATGTTTAACAATATAAATTTATGATTTATTAAATCCAACTACTTTATAAATGTATTCATTATAAAATATAACAAAAATTTTATCGCTAATTTTATGCAGTTTACAGCAAGTATGAAAAAATAAGTTAGGAAAAATTTGTGAGAGAATTGTATTTGTTATACATTTGTAGTGAATATAATAATGTAATCATTACATTTATGAAAAAAACAAATAACATAAGTGAATTTTTATTAGAAAATAATATTAAACCATCATATCAAAGGTTAAAAATATTTGAATATTTATATGTGCATAAAACGCACCCAACAGTAGACGAAATATATAAAGCACTAAAAGGCGAAATACCTACTTTGTCTAAAACAACTGTATACAATACTTTGAAACTATTTATTGATAAGGGTGTTGTAATAATTATAAATATTGAAGATAATGAAACAAGGTACGATGCAGATACTTCATTACATGGACATTTTAAATGTGAAATATGTGGAAATATTTATGATTTTGATGTTAATGACGATGGTTTAACTATTGATTTAAAAAATTATAAAATAAAAGAAACACACATATATATAAAAGGTATTTGTGAAAAGTGCATGAATTAATGCAAAAAATAAACATTTATAAATCTTTAAAATATTAAAAAAATGGAAACAATAATAGGTAAAAAAGCTCCTGTATTTAAGGCAAATGCAGTTGTAAATGGTGGCGAAATCGTAGAGGGCTTTTCGCTTGATCAATATATAGGTAAAAAAGATGTTATTTTCTTTTTCTATCCAATGGATTTCACATTCGTTTGTCCAACCGAACTTTTAGCTTTTCAGGATAAACTAGAAGAATTTGAAAAAAGAAATGTGGCTGTTGTTGGTTGTTCGGTTGATTCTGAATTTTCACACTGGGCATGGTTGAATACTGAAAAAAATCAAGGTGGAATTAAAGGCGTAAAATACCCGATTGTAGCTGATCTTTCAAAAACAATAGCAGAAAATTTTGGTGTACTTGCTGGTGAATACGATTATGATGATGATGACAATGCAATTTTCAATGGTGTTCCTGTGGCATACAGAGGAACATTCTTAATTGACAAAGAAGGTGTTGTACGTCATTCTGTTATAAATGATCTTCCTTTAGGTAGAAATATTGATGAAGCTTTAAGAATGGTTGACTCATTACATCACTTAGAAGAGTATGGTGAAGTTTGTCCTGCTAACTGGAATGAAGGTGATGACGCTATGAAAGCAACTTCTGATGGAGTAGCTGATTATTTAAGCAAACATTAGAATTAGGATACAAGGTACAAGATCATGAATCAATGTATCAACAAATATAGTATTAACATTTAAAAAATAAATATCATGAAAGTAAATCATTATGTAGATATATCTACGCTAGACAAAGATGCCAAAAAAGATTATATTGACAGGCATTCTGCTTTTGTTCATTGTGAAAAAACAGCAACAAAAGGCGAAAAATTTAAAGTAAAGGTACAAATTGGTGATGAATACATGCACCCGGATGATCCTGATCATTTTATTTCATGGATACAATTATGGGCAGGTGAAAAAATGCTGGCACAAGCTAATTTTACAGAAGGTGCCCTAGGGAATGCTCCTAATAATTTAGAAGTTGATTTTTATATTGTTCCAACTAAAAATTTAAAATTAACGGCTTTGGCATTTTGCACCAAACATGGTTTGTGGCATAGTGATGAAATAATTGTTGAAGTAAAATAATTAAATTAATAATTTAAAAAATAATAAAATGTTAAATAAAAGATTAGAACAGGAATTAAATAAACAAATTAATGCTGAAATGTATTCAGCGTATTTATATTTATCAATGTCGGCTTATTTAACTTCAAAAAATTTGCAAGGTTTTGCAAACTGGATGAAAATTCAATTTGAAGAAGAGCAGTCGCATGCTATGAAATTATATCAATATATTTTAGATAGAGGAGGAAAAGTTGTTTTAGAAAAAATTGATAATCCTAAAATTGAATGGAAAAATGTTATTGAAGTTTTTGAAGATGCATTAGCACATGAGCAAAAAGTTACTTCATTAATAAATAATTTGGTAAATATATCATATGAGGAAAAAGATCACGCAAGCGTTAATGAGCTACAATGGTTTGTAACAGAACAAGTAGAAGAAGAAGCTAATGTAAATGATATTTTAGACCAATTAAGAATGATAGATGGAAAAGGTTCCGGCTTATTTATGCTTGATAGAGAACTTAAACAAAGAGTATTTGTTCCAATTAAATAAGATTGAGTTGAGAGTAATAAAATTTATTGCTATAGATTTTGTTACTCTCCAATAATCTTAACCAAAACACGTTTTCTTCTTTTTCCATCAAATTCTCCGTAGAAAATTTGTTCCCATGGTCCAAAGTCTAATTTTCCGTTTGTTATTGCCACAACAACTTCTCTGCCCATTATTGTGCGTTTAAGATGAGCATCTCCGTTGTCTTCAAAAGTATTGTGATTGTACTGTGAATGTGGTTTTTCAGGAGCAAGTTTTTCTAACCATACTTCAAAATCGCGGTGTAAACCGGACTCATCATCATTAATAAAAACACTGGCTGTAATGTGCATGGCATTTACAAGACAGAATCCTTCTTTAATATTACTTTCTTGTAAACATTGGTCTATAAATGGAGTTATATTAATAAGTTCTCTTCTTGCTTTAATATCAAACCAAAGCTCTTTTCTGTATGATTTCATAAGTTTATTAATATTGTTAGTTGTTTATGTCAATCAATTGTTGATTTTATATAAAAATCATCATAAAAGTAAAAAGTTGACAATTGACAATTAACAGCCTGCCTGTCCAGTAGGCAGGTAGGCAAAATTGTCAATCGGATTTTCTTTTTCTAATCTTTTCACCATTCCATTATTATAATAATTCAAGATATATTAGAACAATAGGTGCAGAAAGCAATATCCCATCAAAACGATCTAAGATACCACCATGTCCGGGAAGTATATTCCCCGAATCTTTCACATTAATACTTCTTTTGAAAAGAGATTCAACAAGGTCTCCAAAAGATGCCATGATAACTACAATAAATGAAATTACGAACCAATCAACTAATGTAATATTATTATAGAATAATGAAATAATATAAGCAATACCAAAAGTAACTATTGTACCACCTATTGTTCCTTCCCAAGATTTTTTAGGAGATATTTTTTTGCTAAGACGTGTTCTCCCTATTGTTGTTCCTACTAAATAAGCACTTGTGTCAAAAGCCCAAACAAGAAAAAAGAAACCAAGCAAAAGATTTGGATTATATGAAATATGAATAGGAGATGTACTTAAAAAATAAAAATTATTGAAAAAATTATTCATTGGTTCAATTTCAAGATTAAGAAAGTTGGCTGTTGGTGCTGTTACTATATTTGTATCAAAAACAAAATAATTAAGCATTGATATAGGAAGAGCTATATAAATTATTCCCAAAAATGTATATGCAATGTTTGTAAATGGTTTTTTCTTGATCCTATACAATTCGCTAATAAAAACAAGAGTTAACAGAGGAATAAATAATAAAAATATTTTTATGCTAATATAACTTATTGAATGAAGAAAAAATAGCAAAAATAATATTATACCTATTGCAATACCTGTAAATTTTTGTGGAAATGATTTTACTTTTGATGCCATATCATAGAATTCTATCATTCCTATAACAAGTATCAAAAGAAATAAGAATATAAATGTAAGGCTGCTAAAAGCAATTGCTGATATTAATATAATTACAAACGCTATTCCTGAAAAGCTTCTTAGTGAGAGATCTTTTAGTTTTTTACTCAATTTTCAAATTCTTTAATTAATTCTTTTGCTTTTTCTTCATTGTCTTTATGCACATACATTTCAATATTTCCAATTGTAACATAAAGAGAATCTTTTTTATTAATAGCAATACTTTCTATGTCGTAATCACTAAAAATTTCTTTTAATACATCAGCATTATATTTCTTATTAGCGGTATAAACCAAAACCCAATCTTTCTCCATAATTTATTTATTTTTTTGTTTTCTTTATCTTCTCATCTTCTATCATCTTCTCATCCTCTGCTATTTTCTCATCATCTATTATTTTCTTTTTAGCTTTCTTTTTTTTCTTTTCTTTTTTAATTTTTTCGGCATTGGATTTTCTTATCTCTTCCTCTTCTTCTGCTCTTGTTTTATAAGGTCTTTTGCCAAAAATTTCTTCCAGATCTTCGCTAAATATAACTTCCTTTTCAAGTAATTTTTCAGATAATATTATTAATTTTTCTTTATTTTCTTCAAGAGTTTTCTTAGCTCTTTTATACTGTTCTTCAACAATTAAAGATATTTCTTTATCAATAACTTCTGCTGTTTTTTCACTATAAGGTTTATTAAATGAATATTCCGATTGTCCGGTAGAATCATAAAAACTTATATTACCAATCTTTTCGCTCATTCCAAAATATGAAACCATCGCAGAAGCTTGTCGAGTTGCTCTTTCAAGGTCATTTAAAGCTCCTGTTGAAATTTTTCCAAAATTAATTTCTTCTGATGCTCTGCCTCCCAAAGTTGCACACATTTCATCCAAAATTTGTTCAGTAGTTGTTATTTGACGTTCATCCGGTAAATACCATGCTGCACCAAGCGCTTTGCCCCTTGGAATAATAGTAACTTTTACCAATGGACTGGAATGTTCTAATAACCAACTAACAGCTGCATGACCTGCTTCGTGATATGCAATTGTAAGCTTTTCCCCTTTTGTAATTATTTTACTTCTTTTTTCCAATCCACCAATTATTCTGTCAACTGCATCAAGAAAATCTTGTTTGCCGACCGCCTTATTGCCTTTTCTTGCTGCAATTAATGCAGCTTCATTACAAACATTTGCAATATCGGCACCGGAAAATCCCGGTGTTTGCTTAGATAAAAATACTACATCTACAGTTTTATCAATTTTAATTGGTTTAAGATGAACTTCAAATATTTCCCCCCTTTCTGTTAATTCAGGTAATTCAACATGTATTTGCCTGTCAAATCTGCCGGCTCTCATTAGTGCTTTATCAAGAATATCTGCTCTGTTTGTTGCAGCTATAATAATTACGCCACTATTTGTTCCAAAACCGTCCATTTCGGTAAGTAGCTGATTTAGTGTATTTTCTCTTTCGTCGTTAGCTCCATAATTAGGGTTTCTGCCTCTTGCACGACCTATTGCATCAATTTCATCAATAAAAATAATACAAGGTGCTTTTGTTTTAGCTTGTTTGAATAAATCTCTTACCCTTGAAGCTCCAACACCCACAAACATTTCAACAAAATCTGAACCTGATATTGAGAAAAAAGGTACATTAGCTTCACCTGCTACAGCTTTTGCGAGTAAGGTTTTCCCTGTACCGGGAGGTCCTACCAATATGGCTCCTTTTGGAATTTTACCACCAAGTTGAGTATATTTTTTTGGATGTTTAAGAAATTCTACAATTTCCATTACTTCGACTTTCGCCTCTTCCAAACCTGCAACATGAGTAAAATCTACTTTTACATTTGTTCCTTTATCAAAAATCTGTGCTTTTGATTTTCCTATATTAAATATTTGGCTTCCGCCACCACCACTTCCCATACGACGAATAAAAAATATATATATTGCAACAAAAAATAATATTGGGAATATCCAACTTAAAATATCTCCAAATACATCTTTTCTCTCGGCAGTTGTTACAATAAGGTTATCACCCTGCGCAACATATTCGTCCTGGTATAAAATTATTCGTTCTTCAAATTTTTCTAATGATAATATAGTATATACATAATTTGGTTCATTAGTTGAAAAAAGACTTCTGCTTTTCTTTAAATTTATATATTTTTCATTAGCTAGTCTATCACTTTTAATAAATATTTCAACAAAATCTCTGTTTACAATAACTACCTTATCAACGTCTCTTGATTTAAGCATGTCGTTTTCAAGCCTATGCCAGGTTATATTTTCAACACTTCCTCCAAAATCAATAAACTGAACAGCTATTAAAATAAATGCAACAATGCCATATACCCAATAAATATTAAATTTTGGTTTTTTGGAAAGTTTACCGTTGTCAGATTTATTATGTTGAGTTTTCTTATTTTTATCTTCGCTCATATTATTTTGTATTTACTTTTGTGGTTTTTGCATCTGCCCAAAGATTTTCAATATCGTAAAATTGCCTTGCTTTTGATTCAAAAACATGAACCACAACATTTGCATAATCAAGTAGTATCCAATGTGCATTTTCATACCCTTCTTTGTGCCAAACACGTTCCTTTGTCTTATTTCTAACAGTTTTAACAACATAATCGGAAATAGCTTGCAACTGTATTTTTGAATCTGCATGACATATTATGAAAAAATCGCAAATTGTATTTTCAATTTTTCTTAAGTCAAGTTTAACAATATCTTCTCCCTTTTTATCCTGTATTCCTTCAATAATTATTTTTGATAGTCTTTCAGATGTTACCATATATTGTTTTAAAATGAAATTTTAAGAATGCAAAGGTAATGATTTTTTAACTTTTAAAATATACAAATTAATGAAACAGAAATTATAGGAGGGTTCTATTAACTTATTTCTCCATTAAAAACAAATTTAGTTTCTCCTTCAAGCCAAATATTTGCAAATGAATTTTGTTCTGTTTTGGAAAAATAAATATTTAATTTTCCACCTTTCGCCTGTAAATTTACTGATTTTGGGATATTTTCATATTGAACAACAGATGCTAGAGCTGTTGCAACAGCTCCTGTTCCACAACTTAATGTTTCTTTTTCAACTCCTCTTTCATAAGTTTTAAATAAAATATAATCATTTTTTATTTCCGCAAAATTCACATTAGTCCCTGATGGAGCAAATCTTTTGTCAAATCGTAGATCTTTACCTGTTTTTTCAATATTAATATTATCTAGATTATTGGTAAATTGAACAAAATGTGGAGACCCTGTATCAAGAAAATATCCGTCATCGTATTTTTTTATTTCTATAACATCTATCATTTTTAATTTTACAATATTATTTTCATCAATAATTGCTTTATGCACCCCATCGCTTGCTAAAAATGTAGTTTTATCTTTAATAATATTTACCATTTTGGCATAAGCAACAATACACCTACCCCCATTTCCACACATAGAACCTTCTTTACCATCAGAATTATAGTATTTCATTTCAAAATCATAATTGTTAGAAGGAAGCATAGTCATAAGTCCATCGGCACCAATACCAAAATTACGATTGCATAATTGTTTAATAATATCAGTATTTAAGTCAATATTTTGAGATTTTATCTTATTGATAATAATAAAATCGTTACCCGTACCATGAAATTTGTAGAATGAAATAAGCATAAATTGTTAAATAAGGTTAAAATAAACGTATTAAAATAACATTTCAAAGATATTGTACGTTTAAATAATATGCAAATTGATGAAATTTTAGCATATTCTACATTTAGTTTGCAAATATAAACTGAAAACCGAAAGTTATTAGTCTGTATTTCTGTTAAATATGGCGTTTTGGCAGAATAATTAAAAATAAATGGGAATTATATTGACAAGCGTATTAAAATGAATTAACTTTGCAAGTTCAAATTTTGTGAAACCTCATAAGTGTTTTTAGTAAGAAATGAGACAATTAAAAATAACCAAATCCATAACAAATCGTGAAAGTGCTTCTCTCGATAAATATTTACAAGAAATTGGAAGAGAAAATCTTATTACTGTTGAAGAGGAAGTAGAATTAGCACAACGAATTAGAAAAGGAGATAAACTGGCATTAGAAAAGTTGACTCGTGCTAATTTAAGATTTGTTGTATCTGTTGCAAAACAGTACCAAAATCAAGGTTTAAGTTTACCGGATTTAATAAATGAAGGAAACTTAGGTTTAATTAAGGCTGCGGAAAAATTTGATGAAACTCGTGGTTTCAAATTTATTTCTTATGCTGTTTGGTGGATTAGACAATCTATTTTACAAGCATTAGCAGAACAATCGAGAATTGTTCGTTTACCATTAAATCAGGTTGGTTCATTAAATAAATTGAATAAAGCATTTTCAAAATTTGAGCAGGAAAATGAAAGAACACCTTCTCCTGATGAACTTGCAACTGCTTTGGATATTCCAAGAGAAAAAGTATCAGATACATTAAAAGTTGCTGGTAGACATATTTCTGTTGATGCTCCTTTTGTTGATGGTGAAGACAACAGTTTATTGGATGTTTTAGTAAACCGAGATTCCCCAAGAGCTGATAATAGTTTGATAAATGAATCTTTAAGCAGAGAAATTGAAAGAGCAATATCAACTTTAACAGAAAGAGAAAGAGATATTATTAGACTTTTCTTTGGTATTTCTTGTCAGGAATTTACTCTTGAGGAAATAGGAGGAAAATTTAATTTAACACGCGAAAGAGTTAGACAAATTAAAGAAAAAGCTATTAGAAGATTGAGACATACTTCAAGAAGTAAATTACTTAAATCTTATTTGGGATAATTTATAATTGAGTCCACTACCAAAAAGTCATTAAAATCAAAAAAGCCACAGATTACTCACATTATGGTTCAATGCCAAAAATAGGTGTAGAGCACCGAAATATCCTTTCTATTCTGACTAAACATGAAAGATTTAGAGTCTGTATTGATAAACAATCTTTTTTCATTTTGTCTTGACACAGAATGAGTTTAGGTGTCCCAGTACAGAAAACAGGACTTTAACATTTAACATTTGAAATTCTATATTTTTCATTTAATTAATATTAAATATCAAATGAAAAATAATAAAGTTAGGCAAGAATATTGGACTAATTATTAATGCCTTAACTTTCATCCCTAACTTAACAACATTGTTTAAAAGGCGGGGTTAATGATATGTTTTTTTATACGCGTACTCCAATTAATAAAATATCATCAATCTGCTCAAGGTCTCCTTTCCATTCTTCTATTGTGTCATCATAAATCTTTTTTTGTTCTTCCATAGGTTTTTCATGATGTTCGATCAGAAGATTTTTAAAATTTTTGTATTTGTATTTTTTTCCTGCCGCACCACCAAATTGGTCTGCATAACCATCAGAAAAAATCATTATAACATCATCATCTTGCAATTGTATAACATGATTGGTAAATGGTTTTAATGTTTCATCATCATAAGCTCCAATTGGATGCTTGTCTCCTTTTGTTACAATAAGTTCACCATCTCTAATCATGTATAATGGATTATTTGCTCCCGCAAATTCTAATATTTTTTTCTTGTAATCAATGCAACAAAGTACCATATCCATACCGTCCCTAATAGTAGTATCACTGCTTTTCTGGCTTAAAGTATTACTTACTATTTGGTTTAAGTGGTTTAATACTTCTGCAGGCTGTGTTGTTCCATGCTCAATAATTGCCTGATTTAAACCATTATGTCCAACAATACTCATAAATGCACCAGGTACTCCATGTCCGGTACAATCAATGGCTGCAAACAATATCTTGTCTTCTGTATTGTGCATCCAGTAAAAATCACCACTAACAATATCTTTTGGTTTATATAAAACAAAGGAATTTTTCAGAAATTGATTTACAAAATCGTTTGGAGGCAGTAATGCTTCCTGAATTCTTTTTGCATAACGAATACTGTCCATTATATCTTTGTTTCTTTCTTCAATTATTTCTTTTTGCTCTAATATTTCTTCGTTTGCATTTTTTAATATTTTGTTCTTTTCGGCAATTTCGCGAGTTCGTTCTACTACTTTTTGTTCTAACACTGCTTTTTCGTGTTTAAGTTTCTTTTCGCGTAATCTGATAAAAAAGTATATTAAAACTATTGCCAGCACAATAACTGAAATCATAAACCACAATGTTTTCCAAAATGGAGGCGTAATTGAGAAATGAAACTCATAAGGTTTTTCGTTCCATTTTCCATTTTCATTTGCTGCAATAATTTTAAAAACATAATTGCCCGGAGCAAGACTTGAATATACAACTTCATTATCGGTTCTTACAGGCGACCAATTTGTTTCCACTCCTTCAAGCATATATTTATATTTTATTTTATTAGGATTACTTAACGAAATAGCCGAGAATTTAAAAGTTAAATGATTGTCGGAATACTTTAGCTCAAGATTTGACGGAATATTGAACCATGGCGACATACTGTCGGCTTTTGTTGTCCAGTCGATACTTTCATAAAAAAGGTCGATGCCTGTAAGGTGAATAACAGGTGTCTTTTCGTTTATTTTTTCATTTTCGGGAGTATATTTTGTTAACCCGTTAACTGTTCCAAACCAAATATTCCCATCATTATCGTTATAAATGGAGTTTAGTTTGTTTTCAACACCCAAAAAACCGTCTGTTCTGTCGTAATTTTTTACTTTAACAATATTCATATTATCGTCAAATAATATCTTGTCAAAGCCTTTATCTGTTCCAACTATTAGTGTGTTTTTATCCTGAAAAATAAGTGAATAAATATTTGGTGAGCCAAGCATACTGTTATCTGCAATATTTTTTATCATTACAGTGTCATCGGTGTTATTATTGAACAGGTACAAGCCTCCGCCAAAAGTACCAATTAAAATATTTCCTTTACTGTCTTCAACAAGAGCATGTATTGTTTTATAATTTAATCCTTCTGCTTCGTCGTATTGTGTCATTTCGCCTTTTCTGAATTTCATAAGTCCACCCAGAGTTCCAATCCAGATATTACTGTCTCTGCTTTCTATTATTGTTTGTATTTGGTCGTTTGCAATCTCATACTCGCTATCCTTAGTGATATTAAAATATTCGCCATTATTATAAATACTCAATCCTGCTCCTGTTCCCATCCATATAATATCTTTTTTGTCAACCAAAACACAATTTACCCTATTGTCGATTAATCCGTTTTCTTCGTTTATCCTAATAAAATTACCTTCAGTTAATATACTTATACCTTTTTGTGTAGATATCCATAAATTATCTGCTCCATCAACAAAAAGAGAATTAACATTATTATCTATTAATCCGTTTTTAGTGCTTAGTTTTTTAAATGTTGGGATATTATTTTTGAATTTTACCTGCATAATTCCATCACCAAGCGATGATATCCAAAAAGCATTACTCTTATCTTTTATTATACTTGTTATTTGCTCGTTAAATAATCCATCGTTTTTGTTGTAATGCGAAAAATGATTTCCCAAAAACCTTATTAATCCATTTCCCATTGTTCCAAACCAGATATTATTTTCATTATCTTCGAGCATACAAAGAATTTGATTGTTTGGCATTCCTTGATTTTCCGAATAAGAAATGAAACTTGTATTATCAAATTTGCTGACACCTATTTTATCGGTGCAAAACCAAATATTGCCTTTTGTATCTTGCATAATATCCCATACAGTAAGTCCGTTTAATCCATTTTGCTTGTTATAAAACTCAATTTTTCTGTTGTCTTTTTCTTTGGTGTAAATTTTAATAGCTCCTGCATCGTAGGTTCCAAACCAAAGATTTTCGTCTTTATCTTCTTCAATACAAGTTATAATGTTGCTTGAAAGAACATCGTCTTTACTAAGCATTTCAACAGAAAATACGGTTTCGTTAAACTTTAAAATATTAATACCGCCATACATTGCCAGCCATATATTGCCGTTTTTATCTTCATGAGCATCAAAAATAAAATTGGTTTCCAAGCCATCTTTTGTAGTAATATTTTGTATTTCAAACGATCTGTTTTTTAATACCGTTATTTTGTTTAATCCATTATCGCCGGCTGCCCATATATTGCCTTTTTTATCTTCACAAAAATTAAGAATAGTACCGCTTGTTAAACCAATACTTGTATCGATAGTTGTAAATTTATATCCGTTGTAAAAACTTATTCCTTTATCGGTGCCAATCCATATATTGCCTTTGCTGTCTTCAAATAGCGACCTTACAACATTGCTGTTAATTCCCTGTTTTTTGCCAAACACGCTAAAGTTTATTCCGTCGAACCGGCAAACACCGCCACCATCGGTTCCAAGCCAAAGATATCCTCTTTTGTCTTGTATCATACAATACACTGTTGATTGCGATAAGCCGCTTTCAATAGAATATGTTCTGAAATTGTTTTGTTGCGAAAATAAGGTTGAAACTGATAGAAGTAGGATTATTAATGTGATTAGGAATTTCATTTGTTTATTTTTTTTGCCGCGAATACGCGAATATTATTTTGATAAACTTATGATGTAAAAATAACAAAAAAAAGGGAATTTTCTCTTTATTTTATTTATTGCTTTTATTTTATCTGGGTTTTGTTTAAACCATAGAATTTTCTTTTAACAACGCAGGAGGGAGCAACCTACACCGAATAGGGAAATATGTCAGTTATAGGCTAACGTCCCTAATAGAACGCGTTTCAATGCATATTATTTATTGCTTTTTCAACAAATTCATTAAGCTCACCATTTGTTAATTCCTTTGTCATTTTATTTTGATAGAAATATTATTTTTAAGCATGTTGCTTAAACAGCCATACTCCTTCTGATTGGAGGATGAGGATTATAGTTTTCTACAACAAAATCATCAATAGTTAGTTGATCGAAAGGTTTTTTTGCAACATGTAATTTAGGTAAAGATTTGGGTTCTCTTGACATTTGTTCAAGAATTGCAGTTACATGATCATATTTTTCTTCATTTCCGTCATTAGGAGCATTTTTATTAATCCAATCAACAACTTCTAGATATTCTTCTCTTTCAGAAACATTTCTTATTCTTTTTTGTAACTCCCTGAAATTCTCTTTATGCCATTGAGTTCTCTTTCCAATACCTGCATAAAAATGAGAATCTCCAAAAGTGTGGATAAATGTTTTTGGAACCATCTCTGCCTCTTGAGCAATTACATGAGTAAGAGCGGCATAACTAGCTATATTAAAAGGAACACCTAAAAACTGATCGCAACTTCTTTGATAAAGTTGTAATTCTAATTCGCCTTCTTCATTAGCAGTTGCCTGATAAAGAACATGACATGGAGGTAAAGACATTTTTGGAGTGTCTCCGGGATTCCATGAATCAACAATATGTTTTTTCCCGGTTGGTTTCTTTTTTAGACCATTTATCAATTTTCCCAGTTGATCTATTTCAACAAATCTATCTTTGTCATGGTCATAATATTCCCATTTTCTCCATTGTTTCCCATAAATTGGTCCTGCATCTCCCCATCTTTTTGCAAATTCTACATCTTCTTTTATTCTCTGACCATATTCTGCCATTGTTTTGTCCCAATCAGGAGAATATTTTACAATACCTTCAGGAAAAATTCCTTCTTTTTGCATTCCGGGAAGATTGTCTTGAAAAGCATCAGGCCTCCAAATAGGGCAGTTATTATCTTCAAGATATTTAATATTTGTATCCCCTCTTAAGAACCATATTGTTTCATGAAACACAGATTTTGTAAACATTTTTTTAGTAGTTAATAATGGATACCCTTCTCTAAGATCATATTCGTTTTGATACCCAAATAAAGAAATAATTCCAGAACCTTTGCTTCCTCCTTTAAAATTTGAACGGTTAGAAGTTAAAATTGCTTTTGAATGATCTAAATATTGTTGTGCCATTTTTTATTCTTTAAAAATTAATACTATTATGGTTTATTCTTAGTTCTTATTTTTAGATTATTTTATTCTCAAAAATAGTTTTTATTTTTATTAATTATCAAACTCCAAAGTTTGAATTATGGACAAATTATTAACAAAGATTGTTAACTGAGCTGAATCTCTATTTTGTAAGATTAATAGAAGCCCCCTTAAGTAATTTCGTAAATAGTTTTGCTGTAGCCATTGCATCACCTAATGCCGTATGTCTTCCTTCCACTTTAATTTCAAAAAGCTCAAAGGCTTCATCAGATGAAATTGCCCTATGCTTTATATGGCCTGCCAGGTATAGATAATGTAGGATTGAAGAAGTGTCAATGATCCTGTGCGAGAAAAATTCACTAAAATCTTTCTTATTCTGTGAAAAGAATAATTTTAGAAAATTAACATCAAAGTGAACATTATGACCGGCTATTGTAATTTTTCTTTGTTGAGGAAAGTGTCTACCGATAAATAAAAATATTTTCTCAATAGCCTGAGAGGGGGAAATCGCTGATTGCTTATGCTTTTCTATATCAATTTTGTTAATAGATAAAGCCTCCTCAGTAACAGAAAGTTTTCCATCATTAATCAGTAACTCTTGTGAATCAATAATCTCCATATCCTCCCAAACAACCATGGCTAATGATAATAGCGAATGCTTATTTGGATCCAATCCCCCTGTCTCTGTATCAACAAATAACAATCTATCTCTCATCTCCGTAGTTTTTCTTCATATAATAGAACAAAAATACTAAAGTTTTATTTTCCACATAACGATGGTGGTATGAATTGTATGCCACTAATGCAGGTGTAATGTGTGCATTGCCCGAAACTATATGCAAATTACGTGGTTTGGAACTATTAACTGTTGATGGCACTACCATAATTTCACATTGTTTGCAAGTAATAATTAATCCTCGCTTTAGATTAGTTGTGCAATAAGATTTTAAAAAGCATTTTAATAATCAGAAACTTGTAGTCGTCAATCTCTCTCATGCACTTGTTTTCACTTTCGTGATATAGTTGCACACTTTCGTGATATAGTTACACACTTTCGTGATATACTTGTACACTGTCGTGATATAGCAAAACTGTTTCATGCAGTCATTAATCTGTTTCACCCGATTACCAAACTGTTTCATCCAATTACCAAACTGTTTCATAATAAAATTCGTGTCAACGGTATGTCATTCATTGACATCAATACCTCATTCACCGATGTCAA
>CAYTAU010000084.1:0-17167 GCA_964435855.1 uncultured Bacteroidales bacterium
GAACTTATTGTGTTACGGTTATAGATGCAAATTTTTGCACAATTTCTGATTGTATAACAATTAATGAACCAACACAGTTAACTTATACAACTTCAACTTCTCCAACAACTTGTTTTGAAGGTTCAGATGGTATAGCTACGGTAAATGTTGCAAACGGAACACCTCCATATACATATTTATGGAGCAATGGAGACATGGTGTCTAGTGCTGTAAATATTTCAGCAGGAACTTATACGGTAATAGTTACAGATAACAATGGCTGCAGTTTTACCACAAATATGACAGTTAATGAGCCCGACAGAGTAATGGCAAGTACCAACGCAGATATGTGGATATGTATTGGTGAAACAGCAACGCTAAATGCTGCTGCAACAGGAGGAACACCCGGATATACTTTTCATTGGAGTAATGGACAAAATGCTCAAAGCATTGATGTATCACCTGTGACAACAACTCAGTATTGTGTGTATGCCGAAGACATAAGCGGCTGTATTAGTGCAAATTATTGCGTAAATGTAAATGTTTATCAGCCAATTAGTACTGTCGTTACTTCCGATGTTGATAAAATTTGTCCTGGCGAACCCGTAACAATTTCAGTTGTTTCTACAGGAGGAAATGGTAATTATATTTATATATTGAATAATTCAAATCCAATAAATCCACCATATACTGATTATCCTATACAAAGTTTATCATATACTGTTACAACAAGTGATGATTGTGGTTCACCAACAGATTTTGGAACAGTAAGTATTACTGTTTTACCAATGCCACCAAATAGCTTTGCCCCGAATATAACAGCAGGTTGCCAGCCATTTACAGTGCAATTTATTGAAAGCAGTTCGGATATGGGACAAACTTATAGTTGGAATTTTGATGATGAAAATTCATACAATGCATCAAGTAATAAAAATCCAAGTCATATATTTGAATATGCAGGTGTTTATGATATTACATTAACAGTAACCGATACTAATGGATGCATAAATGTAGATGTTGTTGAAGATTTAATAACTGTCCATCCAAAACCGGTTGCAAAATTTGAACCCGATCCTGAAATAGCTAGCGTGATTAAGCCTGTTATTTATTTTAATAATTTAACAATCGGTGCTGTAGATTACCATTGGTTCTTTGGAGATGGGGATTCATCATTAGCAAAAAATCCATATCATATCTATGCTTCTAATGAGCAAACATATATTGTTGAATTGAAGGTAGAAAGTGATAAAGGATGTCAAGATATTATATATACGGAGGTTAGAATAAAAGATGAATATACTTTCTATGCTCCTACAGCATTTTCACCTGATGGTGATTTGACAAATGATGAATTTTTTGTAGTTGGACATGGAATTGACGAAAGAAATTTTGAATTAATAATATACAACCGTTGGGGCGAGATAATTTTCCAAAGTAATGACCCTAATGCAAAATGGGATGGCAAAGTTCAGGGTAAAAGTAAAATATGTGATTTAGGGACCTACACATGGCTTGCAATTTTTAAAGATATACAAGGATCCGAACATGCAGAAACGGGTGCAGTTACAATAATCAGATAATTTTAAACCAATATATAAATTAAACCTACATAGATTTGATATGCAGGTTTTTTTTATCTGATTCGCATTTCTAATTAAAAATAGTGAGTTTTTATAAAATTTCTACTAAAAAAGGCAACTATTTGATGAATTTCACGTCTTATATGATAAACAACTTGTTGCAGAATTAAATTATTTGTAATTTGCGAAAAAATTAAATAGCTATGAAATACGAAGTATTCACGAATTCCTTAATAAAATATAATATTATGAGTAATAAATTAATTTTATGTTTGATATTCTTTTCTTTTTTTAGTGTTAATGCATTAATAGCCCAGAAAAACAATAAATCAGATAAAAATATCTCACAGGAAAGAATTTTAGAACAAAAATCTTATCATGTTGATTTGCCAACTTACAAAAAAGCAAAATTAATTATTGATAAATTAATTGAAGAAACTTCATTAAGCGAATTAGAAATTATTGAATTGCTAGATATAATGGTTGCTGATCCTACTACTGTAGAAAAACAAATTTTAATAAGATTTTATGGTCTTCCGGTTTTTGTTGATACAGGCAACCCTGAACTTGATAATGAGAATTATAAAAAAGCAAAAAATGATTGGATAAAGAAAAACCCTGAAAAATACAATAATTTAATAAATTCTAAACACACACAAAAATAACATAGTAATGAAAACAATATTATTAATTACAATATTATTTGTTAGCACACTGATTGTTAACAGCCAATGTATTTATGAGGTTTGTCTAACAGATGACTATGGTGATGGTTGGAATGGAAACACAATAGATGTTACTGTAAATGGAAGTATATATGGAAATTACGGTAATACTTTTACATCAGGTACAGGTCCTGTATGTTTTGATATAAATGTTAACATGGGTGATGCTATTAGTGTTGTATTTAATGCAACAGGCTCATGGACATACGAATGCCATTTTTATTTATATGATAATCTGGGTAATTTAGTTGGAACGGGTGATGAATTTACAAGTATCTTAAATGTTATCGCAAACTGTCCACCTCCCCCATGTGGACCAACTTCTGTTACTCCAGACCCACAAGTAATAATGAATTGTGGTGGTGGTCAAGATACGATTAATTTTACCATTAATGGTGGTTGTACAGGCAATTATGAATATCAAATTTTAGACGGTGCAACTGTGATACAACCATGGAGTACAACATCCGTTTATTATGCTTCTCCTCCAACTACTACCACTTTTACTGTCGAAGTTAGATGTGATGTTTGTCCAGGAATTATTGTTTCAGATACATTTTTAATTGAAGTAATTCCAGTACCTACTATTACTGGAAATACAACTCTTTGTGCAGGCGATTTTACCACACTTACAGCAACTGGTCTTTTAGGAAATTATGAATGGTGGAGTGACCAAATTGGTGGTACTCTTTTAGATACAACAGGTGTTTATACAACACCTCCATTAACAACAACTACAACATATTGGACACAAACCACAGGACAAACATCTACAGTTGGTACAATACTAATCACAGAATCTGGATTAGAAGGATTTATGGGAGGTTCTGGTAGTGAAGATTATCTTGAAATTTCTAATTTATATTCTACAACTATTAATACTACAGGTTGGGTTGCTGCAGTTAGCGATTCTTATTCTGATATAAATTCTGTAAACTCAATACTTTGGCAACTACCTTCTTCATTTACTGCATGTTCAGTTGTTTGGAGATGTGATGATTCTGGATATCCAGCTAATTACTGGGGAAATAATATTTTTTGGAATGGAACAAGTCAAAGTTGGTCAATTATTATTGATGATGTTGGTAATGTTGTAGATTTTTGTGTTTGGGGATGGTCTGCTGCGGAAATAGCCAGTATGAATACCACAATTAATGGTTTTAATATTACAATAGGACCAGAGTGGATTGGTAATGGTGCCATTTTACCTTGTTCTGGAGTAAATACAAGTTTACAAAGAATAGGGAATACAGATACTAATACAGAAATTGACTGGGTTTGCCAAGCATCAACAGTTGATGCAGTTAACCCAGGCTTATCATGTGGATGGATGCCTGTAAGTTGTCGATTTCCAACTATTGTAACAGTACTACCAGAATTAGTTATTGATTCTATATTTACTAATCCTTTATGTTATGGCAGTTTTGATGGATCAGGTGGAGTTACAAATGTTACGGGTACAGGTCCATATACTTATTTATGGTCAAATACAGACACAACTCAAAATATAATAGGATTAAATGCAGGAATTTATACTGTAACAGTAACTGATGATATGGGTTGTACAGGTTCTGCAAGTATAACACTTACAGACCCACCGGCGATATCAGCTATATCATCTTCTACTGGTGAAATTTGTGGACAATCGAATGGGACTATAAGTGTTACAGGATCAGGAGGGACAGGAACCCTTGAATATGATTATGGTTCAGGTTCTAATACAACAGGGAATTTTACCGGACTTATAGCAGGTGCGTATCTTGTTACTATTACTGATGATAATAATTGCACTTTTGTTGAACTTGTGGCAGTTAATGGAATAGGTAATGTTACATCAGGCTTTACTGCAAGCCTTGACCAATGTTTTATAGGACATTCATTTGACTTTATAAATACAGGAAGCACAGGTGATTCATTATCATGGACATGGGCATTTCAAAATGGGAATCCATCATCTTCAACAGATGAAAATCCTACAGATATTACATGGAATACTCCGGGCCAATATTTAATTACCCAAACAGTAATACATGGAGCTTGTAATGATGTTTTTTCATATACAATTGAAATTTTTGATGAACCTAATGTTACAATTTCTGTAACAGATATAACTTGTTTTGGACTATGTAATGGTTCATTATCAGCAACTGTTTCAAATGGAACATCACCTTATTCTTATCAATGGGATGATACAAATACACAAATAATTCAAACAGCAATTGATTTATGTGCGGGACAATATAATGTACTAATTACTGATATAAATAACTGTACAGTTTCAGCATCAGCAATTATTTCAGAACCTTTAGAACCTCTAGCAATAACACTTGAGAAAAACGATGTCCTTTGTTTTGGAGGTTCTGATGGAGCCATAGATCTTACTGTTTCCGGTGGCACTCAACCATATGTCTTTTCGTGGGATTCAGGTAATATCACAGAAGATATTAGCTATCTTCCAGCAGGAACTTATTGTGTTACTGTTACAGATGCACTTAATTGCACAATTTCTGATTGCATTACAATTAATGAGCCAACAGCATTAACTTATACCACATCAACAACAAATGTAAGCTGTTTTGAAGGCTCAGATGGTATGGCTGCAGTAAATGTTGCAAACGGAACACCTCTATATACATATTTATGGAACAATGGCGATTTAGGGCCTAGTGCCGTGAATATTTCGGCTGGAACTTATATTGTAATAGTTACCGATAATAATGGATGTAGCTTTACTACAAGTATGACAATTACTGAGCCCGACAGAGTAGTGGCAAGTACCAACGCAGATATGTGGATATGTATTGGAGAAACAGCAACACTAAACGCAGCTGCAACAGGAGGAACACCCGGTTATACTTTTCATTGGAGTGGTGGATTGCCAGATGCTCAAAGTGTTAATGTATCACCTGTAATAACAACTCAATATTGTATGCATGCTGAAGACTCTCATGGATGTATAAGTAATAATTATTGTGTAACCGTAAATGTTTACCTACCAATTAGTATTGTAGTTATTTCCGATGTTGACAAAATTTGTCCGGGTGAACCAGTAACCGTTTCAGTTGTGGTAACAGGAGGAAATGGTAATTATATTTATACATTAGATAATACAACTATAATAAATTCACCATATACCGATTATCCAACACAAAGTTTATCATATACAGTTACAGTAAGTGATGATTGTGGTTCACCTACAGATTTTGGAACAGTGAGTATTATTGTCTTACCAATGCCGCCAAACAGCTTTGCCCCTGACATAACAGCAGGTTGCCAACCATTTACAGTGCAATTTATTGAAAGCAGTTCTGATATAGGTCAAACGTATAACTGGAATTTTGATGATGAAAATTCATATAATACATCAAGTGAGAAAAACCCAACTCATATATTTGAAGAATCCGGTGTTTATGATATTACACTAACAGTAACCGATACTAATGGTTGTATAAATGTTGATGTTGTTGAAGATCTAATAACTGTTTACCCAAAACCTGTTGCCAAATTTGAACCCGACCCTGAAATAGCGAGTGTAATCAAGCCAGTTATTTATTTTAATAATTTGACAATTGGAGCTGTAGATTATCATTGGTTTTTTGGAGATGGAGATTCATCATTAGCAGAAAATCCAAAGCATATTTATGCTCCGATTGAACAAACATATATTGTTGAATTAAGAGTAGAAAGTGATAAAGGATGTAAAGATACAGTATTCCTTGAAGTCAGAATAAAAGATGAATACACTTTTTATGCTCCTACAGCATTTTCACCTGATGGAGACTTGATAAATGATGAGTTTTTTGTAGTTGGACATGGAATTGATGAAAGAAATTTCAATCTAATAATATATGACAGATGGGGAGAAGTGATATTTGAAGCCGATGACCCTAATGCAAAATGGAATGGCAATGTTCAAGGTAAAAGTAGCGAATGTCAGCTAGGAACCTATACATGGCTCTGTAAATTCAAAGATGTTACTGGAGTAGAACATTCAGAAGCGGGTGCAGTTACAATAATCAGATAATATCACCAATGGCTACGCGGTGAATGTCAGCTTTTTACACAATTTTCTTCATGACTCGCAAATATTTTTCAAAAATATTATTATTGATTTAGGCAACCTTTTATTAAAAATAACGTCTTTAAAAAAAGCTCGTTGTTTTTGACGAAATACATTTATTTAATGATAAATATATTAAATTTCTTGACAAACGACTTTTTTTATATTATATTTACATTTGTTATTTTTTAATTAAAGCAACTTTTTTCAATAAACAGCGTCTTAAAAATAAATAAATAATATTTGTTTTAAACAACCATTTTATGAAAAAGAATATTTTATTTTTTATATATTTCATCTTAACCATTAATATTTCTTTTTCTCAAGCACCGGGCTGTCCTAACATTATTGCAAGCAATGATACAACCTTGGATTGTATTCCATGTATAGACCTTTCTGCAACCGTACTTCATACTGGTGAAACAACGACATATGGTGTAATGTCTATTCCATATGCTCCTCCATTTCCTTTTTCGGGAGGAACACAAATTCCAATTACATCTGATGATGATTGGAGTAATGTTATTAATATTCCTTTTAATTTTTGCTTTTATGATAATATGTATAATCAATTGATAATTGGTGATAATGGTGTGATTTCATTTGATTTAACTGATGCAGGCGGTTATTGTCCTTGGTCATTTTCAGATCCTATTCCTTTTGATTTTGGTTCAATAATGAATATTTTTGGTGCTTATCACGACACATATCTTCCTGCAGGTGGAAGTATGTGGTATTCTCTTGAAGGAACATATCCGTGCAGGATGTTTGTTTTTAAATTTAATAATGTTGCACAATTTGATTGTAACTCAATTGAAACAACTCAACAAATTATCTTATATGAAACAACTAATGTAATAGAAGTTTATATTGATTACAAACCTGTTTGTTCTACTTGGAACGATGGTAATGCTCTTATAGGCATTCAAGACATGGCTCAAACTACTGCATTAGCAGCTCCAGGAAGAAATACAGGCGTATGGACTCTTAATGACGAAGCATGGAGATTTTACCCTGATGGAAATCCAAATTATGTAATAAATTGGTACGAGGGAGGGAATATTATTGGACAAGGGAACTCAATAAATGTTTGTCTAACTTCAACAACAACATATACTGCCGAAGTTGTTTATACAACTTGTGATGGTGGAATTGTTTCTGATACTGACAATGTTGTTGTTACTGTAATTAGTTCATTAATTGCAGATGCCGGACAAGATCAAACTATTTGCTCTGGTGATTCAATTACAATAGGAGGTAACCCTACAGCATCAAACGGAACAATGCCATATAGTTATTCATGGTCACCAACAATCGGCTTATCAAATCCAAATGTTCCAAATCCAATAGCTTTTCCTATTAATAACACAACATATATCGTTACAATAACTGATGCTGGTGGATGCATTTCTGTTAATCAAATAAATATTGCAGTAACCGGTCCCATTGTAGATGCATCAGGTTCTTCTCCTGAATTATGCAACAGTCAGGATGGCTCATTATTTATTTTGGCATCGGGTGGACAAGGAGGACCATACGATTATTCAATTCCTGGTGAAACAAATCAAACGGGTATTTTTAATAATCTAACTGCCGGACCTTATGTTGTTACAATTACTGATGTAGGAGGTTGTTCTATAACTGAAATAATAACTGTAGGTGCTACAGGAAATGTGGTTTCGGGTTTTACTTCAAGTATAGACCAATGTTTTACAGGAAATTCATTTGACTTTATAAATACAGGTAGTACAGGTGATTCATTATCATGGGCATGGACATTTCAAAATGGAAATCCATTATCTTCAACAGATGAAAACCCTACAGGTATTACATGGAATACACCGGGTCAATATTTAATTACACAAACAGTAATATTTGGAGGTTGTAATGATGTTTTTTCATATACAATTGAAGTTTTTGATGAACCTTCTGTTATAATTTCTGTAACTAACATACCTTGTTTTGGATTATGCAATGGTTCATTATTAGCAACTGTTTCAAGTGGGACATTACCTTATTCTTATCAATGGGATGATACAAATACACAAATAACTGAAACAGCTTCTAATTTATGTGCAGGGCAATATAATGTGTTAATTACTGATATAAATAACTGTACAGTTTCGGCATCAGCAATTGTTACAGAGCCTTTAGAACCTTTAGCAATAGTACTTAATAAAACTGATGCACTTTGCTTTGGTAGCTCTGATGGAACAACTAATTTAACTGTTACCGGAGGAACTCAATCATATAGTTTTAATTGGGATTCAGGACATAGTACAGAGGATATTAATTATATCCCTGTAGGAACTTATTGTGTTACAGTTACAGATGCACATTTATGTACAATTTCTGATTGTATTACAATTAATGAACCAACACAGCTAACTTATACAACTTCAACTTCTCCAACAACTTGTTTTGAAGGCTCAGATGGTATGGCTACAGTAAATGTTGCAAACGGAACACCTCCATATACATATTTATGGAACAATGGCGATTTAGGACCTAGTGCAGTGAATATTTCAGCAGGAACTTATACGGTAATAGTTACCGATAACAATGGATGTAGTTTTACCACAAGTATGACAATTACTGAGCCTGACAGAGTAATGGCAAGTACCAACGCAGATATGTGGATATGTATTGGAGAAACAGCAACGCTAAATGCTGCAGCAACAGGAGGAACTCCAGGTTATACTTTTCATTGGAGTGGTGGATTGCCAGATGCTCAAAGTGTTAATGTATCACCTGTAATAACAACTCAATATTGTATGTATGCTGAAGATTCTCATGGCTGTATTAGTGCAAATTATTGTGTAAATGTAAATGTTTATTTACCAATTACTATTGTTGTTACTTCCGATGTTGACGAAATTTGTCCCGGTGAACCTGTAACAGTTTCGGTTGTGGCTACAGGAGGAAATGGTAATTATATCTATACATTAGATAATGATAATACAACTATAAATCCACCATATACCGATTATCCGTTTCAAAGTATATCATATACTGTTACAGTAAGTGATGATTGTGGTTCCCCAACAGATTTTGGAACAGTAAGTGTTACTGTTTTACCAATGCCTCCAAACAGCTTTGCCCCGGATATAACAGAAGGTTGTCAGCCACTCACAATACAATTTATTGAAAGCAGCCCGGATGAAGGACAAACATATAACTGGAATTTTGATGATGAAAATTCATATAATACATCAGGTAATAAAAACCCAACTCACATATTTGAAGAATCCGGTGTTTATGATATTACTTTAACAGTAACCGACACTAATGGTTGTATAAATGTTGATGTTGTTGAAGATCTAATAACTGTTTACCCAAAACCTGTTGCCAAATTTGAACCCGACCCTGAAATAGCGAGTGTAATCAAGCCAGTTATTTATTTTAATAATTTGACAATTGGAGCTGTAGATTATCATTGGTTTTTTGGAGATGGAGATTCATCATTAGCAGAAAATCCATATCATATTTATGCTCCTACCGGGCAAACATATATTGTTGAATTAAAAGTGGAAAGCAATAAAGGATGTCTGGACACTGTATTTCTTGAAGTTAGAATAAAAGATGAATATACTTTTTATGCTCCCACAGCATTTTCACCTGATGGTGACTTGATAAATGATGAATTCTTTATAGTTGGACATGGAATTGACGAAAGAAATTTCAAATTATTAATATATGACCGTTGGGGCGAGATAATTTTCCAAAGCAATAATCCTTTTGCTAAATGGGATGGTAAAGCTAAAATTGGAAATAAAGAATGCCAGATAGGTACCTATACATGGCTCTGTGTATTTAAAGATATTACAGGAATAGAACGTGCAGAAACAGGTCCGGTTACTATAATCAGGTAAGTTGAAAAAACAAGCTTTTTCAAGGAAAGAGGAGAATAAGTAATGCTTCTTCAGGTATTCTATTATCACTTATTTCTATTAGTAGTAAATTATTAATATCACAAAAACTAATCGCTTAAATTTTTTAGTTAAATTTTTTGATTTTTTAAAAATCAAATACTATTTTTGCCAGTGTTACGTAAATTAATAATTTAACACGATGTTATTATCCATTTCAAAGTTTTGTGGAAAAAATAATTAAAAAGTATTACTTATTAAATTTTTTTTAACTAAACGGTGTTACCATATTGAAAAATGTACTACTAAATATTAATAGGATTTTTTACATACTACAACACTCGGGATTACTATTATTAGTTTTCGTATTAATATTTCATATCCCCTTATTGTCACAGAAACTCACAATTGATGGTGTCGTAAATAATGAAAATCATGCCCCACTTACAGGAGTAAATATTATATTAAATAATGGTGAGTTTGCAACTATTTCAAATAGCAATGGCAAGTTCAGATTTAGTAACATTCCTAAAAAGGAATATATACTTGAGATATCATTTATTGGTTACAAAAAAGATACTTTCCTCATATTTCCTGATAAAGAAAATATTATTCTTAAAATAAAAATGCAGCCTTTTTTACAATCGATAGACGAAGTTGTTATAAATGGTGATAGAAAAGAGCAGATTAAAAAAATGGAAAGCAACAATATTGAGTTTATCAGTAAAGACTTTATTGAAGAAAATGCATCAGGAAGTTTTATGCAAACTATTAAAAAAAGACCGGGAATTAATTCTATTGATATTGGTTCAGGACTTTCCAAACCTATGATTCGCGGACTGAGTTATTACAGGGTTGTTGTAGCAGAAAACGGGATAAAACAAGAAGGTCAACAATGGAGTGCTCATCATGGTCTTGAAATAGATCAATTCACTGTTGAGGATGTTGAAATATTTAAAGGACCGGCATCGCTACGATATGGCTCAGATGCTATCGGTGGAGTTATTAATATTTTGTCAAATAGTTTTCCTGAACAGGAAACCACATCAGGTGAAATCTCAATGATTGGTAAAACAAATAATGAATGGCTGGGAATTTCAGGCAAAATAAGTACAAGACGAAATGACTTTTTTTTAAAAGCAAGCTGTACTTATAATAATTATGCCGATTATAAAGTTCCTGCTGATTCATTTGAATATAAACCAATGCATTATGCATATTTAGAAAATAGTTTAATAAATACTGCAGGTAAAGAACTGGCTGCTTCGTTTCAGACAGGAGTTATTAAAAACTGGGGTAACAGTTATTTTGTTATTAGTAATTACTATCATCACAATGGTTTTTTTGCAATGGCAAGAGGTGAAGAATTGGTTAACTTTAATCGTACAGATCATCAGGCAAGCAATCGTGATATTCTTTTACCACATCAGAAGGTAAATCATACAAGCATTAATCATTTTACAAATTTATTTTTTGATGAAAATAAATTAGAGATTGCACTTGGTTTTCAAAACAATCTTTCACAAGAATATGACAGGCTGGAAGATATTACCGGCAACAGATCTGAAGACTTTTTTAAATATAGAAAAAATGACCTTGATTTAGAATATAACCTTACTACATATAGCGGAAATGTTGTTTATTCAATTAAAAAGTTTTATCATCAAACAATAAGTATTGGTTTTAACAGTCAATATCAAAAAAACTTTACCGATGGATTTAATCATCTTTTACCGGAATATTCAAGGTTTACAATGGGAGTATATGCTACACATAAATACAATTTTAATGACAAATGGATTTGGAATAATGGAGTAAGGGTAGATTATGGCATTATTGAATTAAATGAAACTATAAATCCTGATATAGAATTGGGAGATTCTGTTTTTAATCCATATCTAAAAAATATTTATCCAAGCTTTGTTTATTCAACGGGTTTAAATTATATATCTGCTTCAGGTTATTTATTAAAATTTAATATTGGTAAAAGCTTCCGTATGCCTGCTGCATACGAATTGGGTTCTTATGGAATTCATAAACATACATTACGTTTTGAAAAAGGAGACCCGGATCTAAGTCCTGAGGAAGCTTATCAGGCTGATATTGTATTTGAAAAAACTTCAAATAATTATTCTATTAGAATAACACCTTTCATTAACTATTTTTCAAATTATATTTACTTAACTCCAACGCCTGATTTTGCTCTTGGCACTTTTACAGGGCAAGTATATGAATACAGACAAAACAAGGCAAGCCTATGCGGAGGAGAAATGCAAATTCGGGTTAATCCAATAAAAAAACTATCATTTGAAGTAAATGGTGAATATGTTTATGCTGTAAACCTTGATTCCAGATCAGCATTACCTTATACACCGCCCCTATCTTCTTTGTCGGGAATTTATTATTCCCCGATATCCAATGATAATAGAATTGGATTTGAAGTATTAATTGTGGTTCCACAAAAACTTGTTGCAATTAATGAATATTCAACAAACGGGTATTCATCTTTTAATTTTATTGCAAAAACAAAAATAAATTTTGGTAATCAGGTAGTAAATTTTGTGTTTCAGATACAAAATTTATTTAACACAAAATATTTTAATCATCTGAGTTACTATCGCAGGTTACAAATACCTGAACAAGGCAGAAATATTCAATTATTTATTTCTGTGCCTTTTCAAATAAAAACAAATAAATCAAAATTTAGTATTAAAAATTAAATTTAAAAAAAATGAAAAATGTATTAAAATTTTTAGGATTATTTTTATTAGCAGCACTGGTAATTACAGCTTGCAAAAAAGAGGAGGAAGACATCACTCCTGAAATTACAAATGTAGAGGCAAAAAACCATGATGGAGGAACACAAGTATCGCTAGGTGGTACAATTAGTGTAGACTTTGATGCAAAAACAAGAAGTAATGCAAAATTAGATTATTACAATATTGAAATTCATGATCATCCTGCATCAGGCGCAATTACTGATGAATATAAAATTATTGACGATCAGTTTACCGATAATTTTAAAAGTTTGAAAAATGCACATGTTCATAAGCATATTGCTGTGCCGGATACAGCAAATATTGGAAGTTACCATGTAGTAGTTATTGTTGTTGATGAAGATGGTAATTCATCAGACACCGAAGCTATTGAAACTCACATTGAAATAGTTCAGTAACAATTTGCATATCATTATTAGCCTAATCTTTTCAGGCTAATGTTTATCATAAATTCTTTCAATTATGAACAAAATAATATTTGTTTATTGTGTTTTTCTTTTTGCCATTATGATTGGCTGTATCAAAAAAACGGAAACCATAATAGAACAGCCTGTTGTTGAAGTTATATCGCCTGCACCTTGTGATACTCTCCGTTTTGGAGAAACATTCAGGTTTTTGGTAAAAGTAACTGATAATACAGGTTTGGGAAATATTAAAATGGATGTTCATAATAATTTTGGACATCACCTCCATGGTGAACACGTAGCCTGTATTATGGATGAGCCAAAAGATGCTGTAAATCCTTATTTTGATGAGTGGATACTTGAACTCCCAACACAAAACCTGGAATATACTTTAGATAAACAATTATATATAACCGACACAAGTAATTTCGACACAGGTGATTATCATTTCCATATATACATTACTGATGACGAAGGCTATCAGACATTTACAACGATGGATGTAAAAATATTAAATAATTAACATTTTGTATCGGTTATAATAAATATGTATTTTTTCACCTATTAAAATCCAAACCAATTTTAACACCAAAATGAAATGTAGGGAAAAAAGCTGATGTTTTTTCAATGTTTGGTCTCCAATAATAGAGATTATATAAATCATCATTTTTGAATTCTTCAGTATTTTCCGAATAAAATCTAAATCCTAGTCCCATATAAACATCAACAACATATGTTCTCCTATGTTGCACACCAATCAGTAATGCTAAAGTATAAGTTTGTTTATCTGAAGTTTCCAAAATTTCATGTTCACCATACTCAATATCACTGTGTGAAACGAACTCTTTATCATAGTATAGGTATCTATATCTGAACAAAGGAGATAAATAAACATCTTTTAAAATGCCTTTTTGCCCAAAAGTCTTATAGTCAGCATTTACTGTAAATCCTTGATAGAAAAATTTATTTCCTATAAACTGTAAATATGGTGCTGGATTTATTAATCCGAAACCTGCTTCAATACTTTTTTTCTCATCAATAAAATGTTCATAAGAAAAATCAAACTCACCTGTAACAACCTGTGTAACATTAAATTTAAACACTTTGCTTAATTTTTTTTCAATAGTATCAATTTCACTATATAAAACCTGTGCATTTGTTAATGTACTTAAAAACAAAATACCAATCAGGCTAATATAAAATTTAATAACAAGTTTCTCCATCAGTATCTATTTTAATTATATACATTGATTCAATAATTTCTGTTTCAGATTCAATAAATTTAAAATTTGTTGAACTTGCCGAAATAAAATAAGCTCCATCCGAAGAAATAATAATATCATTTACTTCTTCATCGCCTGTGCCTCCATAGTTTTTTTCCCAAATAATACTTCCACCAGAATTGTATTTGGTAATAACTGCGTCAAATCTTGAATTTTCAAAGAATTGTTTACCGCAAATAATAAAAGAATTTCCTTGACTTATAATATCATTAAACTCATAATCCTCTGGCAATGTAGATTTCCATAAAATGTTACCTTCACTATCGGTACTAAAAAAATTAATATTTGTAGATTCTTTATATCCGTCAAGCACACAAACAAGGTTGCCGGATGTAAGCAATAAAACATTGGTAAGTTCATCATAATTATCGAACATGTCCATATATGCTCTTTTCCATATTATTGTACCCGCACTATCAACTTTCAATAAGCAGGGTTCATAGCCATAGCTTGTTTCTTCTACACCGGATAGAATAAATTCAGTACTATTTAATTGTATTATATTATTAACTCTCATTTCTACATTAAAATCCCATTCATTATTTCCATCAGTATTAAACTTGTTTACTGAATATAAAAAACCTTCGCTTTGGTCATAAACTATTATACAGCCGTTGTCGCTTGTTGTTATAATAGTATTGCATTTTGACAGAAAAGACCAAATTGTATTAAGTTCATTATCTGTTTTTCTAATTTCATTTGTGTATCCATCAGAGTTATAGTCGAGAGATATAAGTAAATTGTCATCGTTAGTTTTAAAAATATGTGAAATAGAATATTCTAAATAGATTTCTGATAAAACATTTCCTGTACTATCTACTTTGGTTAAATGTGATTCATTATTTAGTAAATACTCATTGTTATTAATCTCAACAATAGTTGTAGCAGGATTATTTTCTTCATTTAACTTAGCAAAATATTGTCCGCTACATTCAAATGCTTTTGTATCATCTATAGGTTTATAAGTAACCTCTTTTTTAATGCATGAAGAAATAATAAAGAATATAAATACAGGAACATAAAAAAAAGATAATTTATTGAGTCTAATAAGCATTATATTATACATTTTATAGATTATACCAATTATCCAATTGGTATTATTAATTACAAATTTACATTATTTTTATAAAAAATCAAAATCTATTAAGGTTTTAGCATATAATTTTTTTTTAAATATATAGAGTATTGTAAAAATTATATACATTTGCAAACTGAAAATTTGGTGAGGTAGCTCAGGTGGTTAGAGCGTCCCGATTTATCATTGGGAAGGTCGGTAACCAAACGAGTAGGTAAAAGAAAATGGCGAGGTAGCTCAGGTGGTTAGAGCGCATGATTCATAATCATGAGGTCGCGAGTTCAAGTCTCGCTCTCGCTACAAAAGGCAATCCATGCGGATTGCCTTTTTGTTTGCAACCTTTAGCCTCACCCCAACCCTCTCCAAAGGAGAGGGAGCTTGATTTTATGAATATTTTGTTTGTTTTTTCATTATTTTTGTTTTTTAGAAACTAATAAGTTCCAAATATAATAATATTATAAAAATATTCTCCACATCAACTTTATTCGATTAACACAAGAACACATGTCCTCACTCCCTTCCCTTTGGGAAGGGTTGGGGATGGGCTTTTTACTCAATCAACACAAAAGCAGCCCATACTTCGACTTCGCTCAGCATGCTTTGATTATTCTATCAACACAAACGCTGCCCAAAAGTAAGGGTCGTATTTTTGTCGCATTTCTTTTTGGGTTTGATTGAAAGCCGTTTTTATATTTTTCAACTTTAAGAGTTTTTTGTAAAAACTTGTCATAAATTCTTCTGTTTCTTTGTCGGGAACTTGCCACAGACTCATTATCATGTATTTTACTCTTGCCATTTTAAAAGCCCTTTGTAAACCATAAACTCCTTCGCTTCCTTTTATGTCGCCAAGTCCTGTTTCACAGGCTGACATAACAACCAAATCTGTTTTTCGCATATCAATGTGTGCAACTTCCTGGGCTGTTAGAACTCCATCATCTGTTGTATCTGCTATTTCTTTGCTCCAAACATCATTTGCTCCTGCAAATACTAAACCTGAACGCATTAAAGGATTAGGGTTTTTAACAAAGCTCCATACGCCAAAACCTTCGCTTCCTCCTCTAAAAGTTATATCGCCTGTTTCGGTTTTTTTCTCTTGTTCTTCTTTTACTTCCTTTGGGTCTGGGTAGAAAAACCCATGTGTTGCAATGTGCAAAACATTGCTGTTACTTGCCATTAGCTTAAATTCTTCTTCGGTGGCAGTTGTGTTTAAAAAATAGTTTACATCTACTTTTTCTTTTTTTAGAATTTTATTAATTTTTTCGGTTTCGGTTTTTGTTCCTTCTAAGTAAGACCATATTTTCTGGGTAGTGCTATCGGTATCGTAGTTTATTCCGCCAAAAAGGGTAGCATTAGCGAAGGTTTCGCTTTGACCTAAAATCCGCATGTTGCATTTGAAAAAAGCTGTAGAACTTTAT
>CAYTAU010000085.1:0-17112 GCA_964435855.1 uncultured Bacteroidales bacterium
GAACCTGCTCCTGCAGAATTTGTTGTACCTGTAATTATATATCCTCCATCAGAAGTTTCTTCTATAAAATATCCATATTCAGATCCAGCCATTCCATAACTTGCAGACCACTGTTCGTTTCCAAGCGAATCTGTTTTTACAACAAATACATCGTCACCTCCGGCTCCATATGAAGCGGTTTGTCCTACTAAAATAAATCCTCCATCAGAAGTAATATCTAATCCATATAAATATTCATAATTGATCCCACCCAATATATTTGTCCATAATACATTACCGTTTGCATCTGTTTTTATTAAATAAAATTGGGCATTATTTCCATAGCTAAATGTAATTCCTCCAATAATAAAGCCTAAATCACTAGTTTGCCTAACTCTAATTCCTTTGTCAGATCCTGCTCCTCCATATATTTTTGACCATAATACATTACCATTAGCATCAATATTAATAAGGAATATTTCGTAACCTGAAGTACCGAAAGAATTAGATTCTCCAACTATAATGTAACCTCCTCCTGTTAATTCATCAATATCAAAACAATCATCATATGATGCATCTCCATATGTTTTTGTCCATAAAGTGTCTCCATTTATATCTGTTTTTATTATATAAAAATCAAGGTTGCCGGAACCGAAACTCAAAGTATTTCCTGCAAAAATAAATCCTCCATCAGAAGTTTGTTTAACTGCTCTAAAAGTTTCATCGTTTAAACCTCCAATAGCTTTTTGATAAAATTGCTGTGAGTATAAAATGTTAGTAGTAAATAAAATAAATAACAGAAGTGTAATTTTTATTAAATTCATATTATTTTGTTTTTGTTTTTGTTTAGTATTAGTATAAAACACAATAAAAACATTATATATAAGGATGAAGAAATTTGTGTGTTTTCATGTTTTTATAATTTTATTTACCACATGTAATATCCAATTATAATCATTATTTTGTGTAATTAAGGGTTTTAATAATGAATGTTTCATATTACTATTATCTAATACGAATAGCAAATATATATAATAATATCAAAATAATAAAACCATTAATGCTAATTAAAGTGATATATATCACTTTCAGCAAATTAAATTATATAATGTTATTGTGTAATTTGTCGGTTATCTGATTTTGGCATCAAATTCTTTTTCAAAAATTCTGATTAAATTATTAATTACTTTATCAATTTGTTTATCAGTTAAAGTTTTGTTTTCATCTTGTAAAATAAAACTTATAGCGTAAGATTTTTTATTTTTATCAATTTTATCTCCTTGATAATAATCAAACAAGTTTATATCTTTAATTAATCGATTTTCAGTTTTATATGCTAATGCTTTAATTTGTTCAAATTCAATATTTTTTTCAAGTAATAATGCAAGATCACGCTTTACTTCAGGATATTTAAATAAAGGAGTATATTTTAGTTTAATATTTCCAATAATTTTTAAAAGTTTTGTCCAAAAAATATCAGCATAGAAAACATCCTGAGATATATCAAAATCATTTTTAATATCTTGATTTACAATGCCAAAAATTGCAATTTCTTTTTCATTATATGAATATTTTAAAGCTTCATTAAAAATGTCGTTACTAACGTGTTCAATTTTAATTTTATCTATATCAATTCTTAATCTTATTAAAACATTTTCGACATAAGTTTTTAATAAAAAGAAACTTGTATCTTTATCTGCTGTATTCCAGTTTGATTTATTTTGTTCACCTGTAATAAATAATGCAAGATGCTCTTCTTCAGAATATTTGTCTAATTTCTCATTAGATTTAATATTTGGGTGGTAATGATAGCAATTACCAAATTCATAAAGTTTAAGATTAGAATTTTTTCTATTAATATTATAAGATATTGCTTCAAGTCCACCAAATATCAATGTTTGACGTAAGGAGTTAAGATCCTTACTTAAAGGGTTGTAAATATCAACAGAATTTTCGAATTTACATGTTTCTGTTTTTTTGTAATATTCTTTTTTTGTTAAAGAGTTAGACATTATTTCATTAAAGCCTGAGTAAGACAGCATATCTGAAATAATATTTGTTAACTGTTCTTTGTCAGGTTTTTGAAAATATTGAATTGTAGAGTTAACTTTTGATGTAATTTCAATATTGTTATATCCATATATTCTTAGAATTTCTTCAATAATATCAGCTTCTCTTGTTACATCAACTCTGTAAGTTGGTATTTCAAGGAGTAAACCACTATCTTTTTCAGCAACAATATTAATTTCCAGTGATTTTAATATATTTTTAATCCTATCTTTTTCTATTTTATAGCCAATTAATCTGTTAATATTTTGGAATAAGAGTTCAACCATTTTATTTTTAACAGGGTTTGGGTAGATATCAACTATTTCGGATGATATTTTTCCTCCTGCAATTTCTTTTATTAAAAGTGCTGCTCGTTTTAATGTATAAACAGTAATATTTGGATCTGCTCCTCTCTCAAATCTAAAGGAAGAATCAGTATTTAAACCGTGTCTGCGAGCAGTTTTCCGAACCCATACAGGATTGAAATAAGCACTTTCAATGAAAATGTTTTTTGTTTCAGAGGAAACGCCTGATTTTTGTCCGCCAAATACTCCGGCTATACACATTCCTTCATTTTTATTACAAATCATAAGGTCATTGTTTGATAATTCCCTTTCAATTTCATCTAGTGTAATAAACTTTGATTTATTTTTTAAAGTTTTAATAATAACTTCTTTTCCTGCAATTTTATCTGCATCAAAAGCATGCAAAGGTTGTCCTGTTTCGTGAAGTATATAATTACTTATATCAACAATATTATTTATTGGTTTTAAACCAATAGCTTTAAGTCTGCTTTTTAACCAGCTTGGAGATTCTTTTACTTCAATCCCTGAAATTGTAATACCGGAATATCTTGGACAAGCATCTTCATTATCTACTAATACATAAATTGGATAATTGTTGTTGTCTGTCTTAAAAGAAGATACATCTGGTTTTATTAATTCAATGTTTTGTTCTTGTCTTAAATAAGCAGCAAGATCTCTGGCTACTCCATAATGCGAAGCGCTGTCAATACGGTTAGGTGTAAGGTCAATATCAAAAACAGTATCGGTTTCGATTTTGAAATATTCACAGGCAGGTGTACCTATTTTAGCAGTTTTATCTAAAACCATAATTCCTTCATGAGAATTGCCAAGTCCTATTTCGTCTTCGGCACAAATCATTCCTACAGATTCTACACCTCTTATTTTAGTTTTTTTAATTTTAAAACTGTCACTTTCTCCGTATAAAGTTGCACCCACAGTAGCAACAACAACTTTCTGATCTGTTTCAACATTTGGTGCACCACAAACAATATTCAATAATTCGCCGGTTCCTATATCAACAGTTGTAACAGTAAGTTTATCGGCATCGGGGTGTTTTATTTTTGTTATAACTTTACCTATAACCAAGCCTTTAAGTCCACCTTCTACAGATTGAAATTGCTCAACACCGGAAACTTCGAGGCCAATGTCAGTAAGAATATCTGCAATTTTATCTGCTTCAAGGTCAATGTTTATATATTGTTTTAGCCAGTTATATGAAATTTTCATAAAATTATTGTTTCAAAATTTTGTTTTTCATTTTGTTCAACAAAAGTAAAGTTTTTTTTATAAACGACAGCTATTTTTATAACTAAAGGATAGTTTCAATTCCTTTGCCGCTTTGAATTATTGTAAACTCTAATCGATTTCAGAGAAAATCAATAACTGTTTTCAGTAGCCCCGTCCTTAAGGGCGGGGTATAGATTTATGCGACATACCATCTCTGCGAAATTTTGATAATTTTAATTCCTTATTATTAAAATTATTAAAATTTCGCAGAGAGCATTACGTTTTTATCCTTGTCCCCGCCTTAAAAGACGGAGCTACTGATTTTTTCATATTGCTTAAGTTTCTGAAATCAGTTTGAACTTCCAAATTATTATATCTATTATTGCATGATAATAAATGAAAAAACCAGTTGTTGATTAGTGGTTTAATCTCAGGTGTTTAGTTTTAAAATATGGCATTAAAAAAAGATAAAAAACTTTTAATTCTTGTTTCTAACGATGATGGAGTTTTTGCAAAGGGTTTACAGTCATTGATAGATGTTGTTAAACCTTTTGGGCAAGTTGTTGTTGTTGCTCCCGAAAAGGGAGAGTCGGGAATGTCGCATGCAATTAGCATAAATGTTCCTTTAAGAGTTAAAAAAATTAAAGAAGAAAAAGATTTAACAATTTATAGTACAAGCGGTACACCTGTTGATTGTGTTAAACTGGCTATTAATCAGCTATTAGATAGAGAGCCTGACATTGTTGTTTCTGGTATAAATCATGGATCAAATGCTTCAATAAGTGTAATATATTCGGGAACTATGGGCGCCGCCATTGAAGCATGTTTAAATAATATCCCTTCTATTGGCTTTTCTTTGGTAAATCACAATTCTGATGCTGATTTTGAAATGTCGAAAGTATATGTTGAAAAAATTTTCAAGAATGTAATAGAAAATGGTTTGCCTAAGGGAACCTGCTTAAATGTTAATTTCCCTGACATCCCTTTAAAACAAGTTAATGGAGTTAAAGTTTGCAAAATGACGAAAGGCGTTTGGAAAGAAGAGTATGACAAGCGAACAGACCCTCATAAAAGAGATTATTACTGGCTTACAGGAAATTTTAACAATTCTGAACCAAATGAAAAAGATACAGATGAGTGGGCTTTAAACAATAATTATATTGCAATTGTGCCAATTCACACTGATCTTACAAATTATAAAGCATTAGAACAACTGAAAAAAAATAACTATGAAGTTTAGTTTAAACAAATTATGGATTGGAGCATTAGTTGGCATTTTGACTCCTGTAATTACCTTACTGTTAGTTTACAACTCAAAATATGAAACTTTGAGTTTTATGGAATTTATTGATTATATTAAGAGAATAGGAGTATATACTAAATTGTTAAGTATATGTGTTATTCCAAATATATTTTTCTTTTTTGTTTTTATTTGGCGTAAATATCTTGCTGCGGCAAAAGGCACTTTATTTTCAACTATGCTTTATGCAGCTTTAGTAATATTGTTGATGTACGTATTTTAATTAATCAATTCAATATTGAAAATATATAAATGAAGTATTACATAATATCCGGAGAAGCTTCAGGGGATTTGCACGGTTCTAACCTAATTAAAGAGCTCAAGAAAATAGATACTTCTGCCGATTTTAGATGCTGGGGAGGCGATTTGATGATACAGCAGGGAGTAAAATTGGTAAAGCACATTAGAGAGCTTGCTTTTATGGGCTTTGTTGAAGTATTGATGAATATTCGTACTATTAAAAAGAATTTCAAGTTTTGTTATAAAGATATTAACGAGTATCAACCCGATGTTTTAATACTTATCGATTACCCGGGCTTTAATCTTCGAGTTGCTGAATATGCAAAGGCAAAGGGCATAAAGGTATTTTATTATATTTCGCCACAGGTATGGGCATGGAAACAATCGCGTGTGCATAAAATAAAGAAATTTGTTGACCGTATGTTTGTTATCCTGCCTTTTGAAAAAGATTTTTATACCAAATTCGATTATGATGTTGACTTTGTAGGACACCCATTGCTTGATGCTATTGAAGATAATTTACAAACAAAAATATCTTACAGCGATTTTATTGTTGACAACAAACTTGAAAACAAACCAATTATTACTTTATTGCCGGGTAGCAGAAAACAAGAGATAAAACGCAAGTTGCCAATAATGCTTAGTATTGTTAGTCATTATAAAGATTATCAATTTATTGTTGCAGGTGCTCCATCTATTGATATTGAATATTACAGATCAATTATTACCGGCGATAACATTAAAATAATTACCGGAAAAACTTACGAATTATTACAGCAATCAACAGCAGCATTGGTTACTTCCGGTACTGCTACCCTTGAAACAGCGCTATTTGAAATACCCGAAATAGTTTGCTATCGTTCCGGTAGCTTATCTTTTCATATTGCAAAAAAGCTTGTAAAGGTTAAATATATATCGCTGGTTAATTTAATTATGGATAAGTTGGTGGTAACAGAACTAATTCAGAAAGACCTAAATACAAATAAATTAAAACAAGAATTAGATAAAATACTTAATAACAAAAAGCATTTGGAAGCATTAAATGCTGACTATAAAGAATTAAAAAACAAGTTAGGTGGGAGTGGGGCTTCGCAGAGAACAGCAGAATTAATGATTAAATATCTTCAAAACTGATAAATGAGAATATATTTTAAGATCACAGTCCTGTTAATAATAATAGGTTTCTCTACACAAGTCTTCTCTCAGAGGCTAAATATCAGTGTATATAATAAATACAACATACGTTCTATAATAGTTTCTCCTGTTGCCGGCAAATATGAGCTAAGAAGTGGTGCAAAACTTGTTTTAAAAATGAAAAGGCATCATGTAGTAATGCTAGATATTATTAACGATTCCATATATGTTAGAACACTTACCGGCAGTTTGGGTTCATTTGCTAATCTACAATTTATTGGTGTTGGCAAAAGCAATTATTTCAGGATAAAACCAATTGACCCCGATTATAAATCCCGCGATTATGACGATGACTTAAATATCTATATTAAAGATAATAAGTTTCTTATTGTCAATAATGTGGATATTGAAAATTATATTGCAGGAGTTGTGCAAAGCGAAGGAGGAACAAAATCTCCTATAGAATATTATAAATCGCAGGCAATTATATGCAGAACTTATGCTCTTGAAAATTTGTTCAGGCATATTGATGAAGGCTTTCATCTTTGCGATGGTGTTCATTGTCAGGCATATTTCAGTAAATGTTTGCTTAGCGATGATATTCTTCAGGCAACATACGATACTAAAGGGCTAATTATTGTTGACACCACATTATCGCTTATTACCGCTACATTTCATTCTAATTGCGGAGGGCAAACCACAGGTTCTGAAAATGTCTGGCTACAGCCTCGTTCATATCTTAAATCTGTTGATGATAAGTTTTGTACATCTGGTCGTAGTGCAAAATGGACTAAAACAATTACAGTAAGCCAATGGGAAAAATACTTAAAGAAAAAGAGAATAAGTACCGATAGTGGTATTTTTAACTTAAACAATTATTCGTTTTCTCAGGCTAATAGAAAAAAGTATTACAAATACAATGGAGGCAGAATACCTTTAAAAACTATTAGAAACGATTGGAAATTACGTTCCACATTTTTTGAAATCAAACAAGAAGGTAACACATTATTGTTTATTGGTAAAGGTTATGGACATGGAGTTGGTTTGTGCCAGGAAGGAGCTATGGAAATGGCAAAACAAGGATATACATATCAGCAAATTATACAGTTCTATTATAAAAATATATTTGTTGTAAGCTTAAAGGCTTTAGAGTTTTTTAAGCAAGATGAGTAGACGGAAAATAAAATCAAAAATCAAAAGTCAAAAGACAAAAGACAAAAATCAAAAGTCAAAAATATAAAATATAAAATATAAAATATAAAATCATAAAATGAAACCCTTCATCATACTTATCCTTATCCTTTTTCTCTCAAGCATTATTTATTCTCAAAATATTGCACTTAATGATACAATATTGGAGCAGGGATATTACGAACCCGACAGGGATGCAAAAGAAGCTGTTGCAAAAATTATGATGTACACAGGCTTGGAGCCTAATTTTACTATTATTTCTTCAGAAGTTAGCACTGTAATTGCCTACATCAAAGGCACAAAAAGGTATATTGAATATAACCCCGAGTTTATTAAAAAAGTTAGGAGCCGGGCAAACACCGACTGGGCTTCGGTTAGTGTGCTTGCACACGATATTGGGCATCATCTTTTGGGGCATACCTTAGATTACGGCAACACAAGTCCGGGCGATGAACTTGCAGCAGATAAATTTAGTGGTTTTATTCTTTTTAAAATGGGAGCCACAATTGACCAAACTGTTGCGGCAATGAAATCTGTTGGGCACGAACTCGATACACTTTATCATCCTCCAAAATCTGCAAGAATAGAAGCAATTAAAAGCGGGTGGGAGCAAGCCAAAAGGCTTAATAACAAAAACGCATATATCAATAATAATAAACAAGATTTAAACTTAAAGTATAAATGTTTTTTTAGAGGAGACAAAAATGTTTATTTTGTTGATAGCAACAATAAAATAATATGGTTCGATAATTACGGCAAACCAATTGTTATTGCTTATAAAAAACCCTCCGATATGCCCGATTATGAATGGATATATAATTACGGCAACATTAATTATTATGTAGACGCTAAGGGCAATATCTGGAACCTTACCCTTTATGGCTCTGTTTTTAAGATTGGCAGAGTAGAGGATATCGGTATTAAATAAATATTTAGTGAGTAAATCTGCGGGAGTTTTTTTCTGGTTTGCAATATTCAATAAACAACAAACAATAAATCCCCAATATCACATTCAATGTAAAAAATCAAATAGCTTCAGCACATCTCACACCATCAATAGCAGAGGAAACAATTCCTCCTGAATATCCTGCACCTTCGCCGCAAGGATAAAGACCTTTTATATTAATATGTTGTAATGTTTCTTTATTTCTTGGTATTCTTATAGTAGAAGAAGTTCTTGATTCAACAGCAAAAATAACAGCATCGGGATTTATAAAACCCATTATTTTATTATTAAAAATCTTAAATGCTTTTTTCAATCTGTCAGAAATAATTTCAGGCATCCAGTGATGTATTGGCGAAGACATTACACCGGGGATATAAGATGTTTCAGGAATTTTTGCAGAAATTTTATTTTTAAGAAAATCAGGCAAGAATTGTACAGGAGCAACTTGTCCTTTACCGCTGTTAATATATGCTGTTTGCTCTAATTGTTGTTGAAATTTCAATCCTGCCAATGCTCCATATTTATTAATATCAGGAATATCTTCTAAGCGTATTTCAACTGCAATACCACTATTTGCAAATTTTGAATTTCTTTCTGAAGATGACATACCATTTACCACAAGTTGATTGTTTGAAGTTGCAGATGGAACAATAAAACCACCGGGACACATACAAAAAGAATAAACTCCACGTCCGTCAATTTGAGTGCTTAAACTATACGATGCTGCAGGTAAATATTTACCTCTGTTTCCATGATATTGAACATTATCTATCAATTCTTGCGAATGCTCAACCCTTATTCCCATTGCAAATGGTTTTGCTTCAATTGCAATATTTTTTGAATAAAGCAATTCGTAAATATCGTCTGCCGAATGACCTGTAGCTAATATTACTGCTTTCCCCAATATTTTATCGGAATTATTAATTTCAATTCCTTTTATCTTATTATTTTCTATAATAAGATCTGTAAGTTTTGAGTTAAATAAAAATTCACCGCCTGCATCTAAAATAGTTTTTCTAATATTTTTAATTATTGTTGGTAATTTATCAGTGCCTATATGAGGATGTGCATCAAACAAAACTTCTTGTTTTGCTCCATGATAATAAAGTAACTCAAGTATTCTGTTAACATCACCTCGTTTTGTTGAACGTGTAAATAATTTACCATCAGAAAAAACACCTGCACCACCTTCTCCAAAACAATAATTAGATTCGGGATTAATAATATTATTTTTATAAATATCCGCAACATCTATTTTTCGTTCACTTACCTGTTTTCCTCTTTCAATAATTATTGGTTTAATTCCTTTTTCAATTAATCTTAATGCTGCATATAAACCGGCAGGTCCTGCTCCAACAATAATTACATGTTCTTTATTTGTAACATCAAGATATTCAAATTTTGGCGTATAAGCTTTGAAATTTGGCTCATCTACAACTACCTGAACCTTTAAAACAATTTTAATATCCTTTTTTCTTGCATCAACAGAACGTTTAATAATATTGATATAAGCTATATCATTTTCTTGTATTGAAAGTTCTTTTGCAATTTCTTTTTTTAAATTGCTTTTAACATAAGCTATCTCAGCTGGTAGAATTAATGATAATTCATTTATCATAGTTTATTTATTTTTTATTCCTACTAAATATTCTTGCAAATGAACGAATATCGCTACCTTCAAACAAACAGGAAACATGAATTATTTTTGAGTTCATTCTTTCAATTGCCATACTATATTGAGAACCATCCGGAACTAAAATATTTCTTGTTCCAATTTCTAATTTAATTTCTAAAGCAAATTTAAAATATTGAAGAAAAAAATCAGTTCCAAAACCAACAGCATAATATATATCCATTGGTTTTAAGCGTATTTTGGGTCTATCTGCATAAGGAATAGTTTTTTGAGAAGCAAGATCCCATTTATATGCTCCACCAAAAATTAAATAAGGTCTAACATTACCCATTCTTTTCGATTTGTATTTTATCAAAAAAGGAACATCTAAAAATGTTGATTCAATCATCATCACCTTTTTAAAAAAAGTAGAATCAACTCTGCTATGCGCAATATATTCCAGGTTTCTTTGCCCAAAATTTAATCCCGGCATTACTCTAAGCGAAAAATATTTATGCAAATTCAAATTTGAAACAATATTAATATTAAACCCTGGTTTTGGTTGGTTTTCTACAGAATAAATAGAATCAAGAGCATAAAACATACCCGAGTTATGAATTGTAAAGTCCATAGAATTATATCCAAGAGCCATTCCAAAATGAATTGTTTGCTCGTCATAAACAGGTAAGTTTATCGGTAATCCTTGTTTTTGAGCATTCAGAGAAACATTACAAAAAATTATAAATAATATGTAAATTATTTTCTTCAATATACTATTATCTTAACTGTTTCATTACTGTTTGTCGTTTGTCGTTCATAATTTTCAAGTTTCATTGTTCTAATTGCTTACTGCTAACTGTCAACTTTTTATCGTTAAATATAAAAAATCACTTATTCTAAATATTTTTGATCATAGCCAAAAGACCACGTTAAGTTTTCTATTTTCGTTCAAAAAACGCAATTATTATACAAATATTACAATTTTTGTCCAATATAAATTGTTGAAATGCCAAAAGTCATTCTATATTGTTTTGTTTGTTTAAATCCCGACTGCTTTAATAATCTCAAAAAATCCTCATTATCAGGAAATTTCAAGACAGAATCAAATAAGTATCTATATGCCGATTTATCTTTTGAAAATAATCTTCCAAAAAATGGGAGCAAATTCTTAAAATATAAATTAAATATCTGTTTTACAGGAAATACTTTTGGTTTGGAAAATTCCAAAACAACAATCTGTCCATTATTATTTAACACTCTGTGTATTTCACTTAAACCTAAATTTATATTTTCAAAATTTCTTACACCAAAGGCAACGGTAACAACATCAAATTCATTATCACTAAATTTAATATTTTCAGCATCTCCCTCAAAAAAACTAATACGCTGTTCTAATTTCTTTTTTTTGATCTTTGCTTTGCCTTTTTCAAGCATTTTTAAAGCAATATCAACTCCCGTAATTTCAACTTCATTTATTTTAGAAAGCTCAATAGCAAGATCACCGGTTCCTGTGGCGACATCAAGTATTTTTTTCGGATTTGATTTATCAACAATTTTTCTAACACGTTTTCTCCAATATTTATCAATTCCCAATGATAAAAAATGATTTAAAAAATCATATTTTCTTGAAATATGATTAAACATATCAGAAACCTGTTGTTTCTTATTGTTTTTAGAATTGCTGTATGGTAGTACCAAAATTTATTTTAATTTATAAAATATTTTAATGTAACATTAGTCCCTGAATTTTTTCTTTTTATGGTGTTGTTCCTGATTCATTATATATTTTACAACATTATCTATTTGAGAATGAGAATATGAAAACGCTCCATAACCCTCCTGCCACTTAAATTTGCCTTTTACAAATCCTCTGTTATTAATCCAACCTGAAGACGAACCTTTTATATTCTGAAGTAAATCAGGTATTAGCTGATGTGGTTTATAACCTACGAAAACATGAATATGGTTAGAAATACCGTTTATTGCAATTAATTTATGTTTATTATTTTGGACTATTCCTGTTATATATTTGTATAACTCGTCTTTCCAAGTAGATTTAATTAAAGATGTTCTATCTTGAACAGCAAACACAAATTGAATATACATTTGGGTATATGTATTAGCCATAAGTTATTATATTGCGTCCCTAACGGGACTTTGTTCTGATGTTATTTCAATTTACTATAAATATTTTGTCCCTATCGGGACATTTTTTTTTTAATATTATCCAACTGTATTTTCGGAATAATAAATCTTTTACAATATTCTTTTATTTTAAATAATTTTCTAATGTACTTTCATATTCTTTTTTGATATCATCAATAAAGCCAAAAGAAATATCATCAACACGCATTTGTCCTTTTGTTACATGTCCTACTATCGAAAAAGGAAATTTGCTATCTATCATAAAATCAATGAATTTCGTCTCACGGTTAGGAGAAACTGAAACAATTATTCTTCCCTGTGCTTCGCCAAATAAAAATGCATCAGTTCTAACTTCTGCATCAGTAGTAATATCAAAACCAAGACTATTTGGCATTGAACTTTCAAGCAATGTAATAAATAATCCTCCTTCTGATATATCATGCGCAGAAGATATCAGTTCATTTTTTATTAAACTTTTAACAATTTTATGTAATTCAAATTCAAAATCCAAATCAAAAAACGGTGCTGGAGATTTTTCAATATTATGATATGATGCAAGATATTCAGAAGAAGCAATATCATTTCTCGATTTACCTATTAAATATATCATATTACCTTTTTTTCTGAAGGCTAGAGAAGTTTTCAATTTTGTATCTTCAATAACTCCAAGCATTCCTATTGTTGGTGTTGGGAAAATAGGTTCTATATTTTTACCAATTACTGTTTGGTTGTAAAAACTAACATTTCCACCAGTAACAGGTGTTTCAAATTTTCGACATGCTTTACCCATTCCCTTTATTGCTCCGGAGAACTGCCAGTAAACTTCAGGATTATATGGATTTCCAAAATTTAAACAATTTGTTATTGCTGTAGGTTCACCTCCTGAACAAACGATATTTCTTGCAGCTTCAGCAACTGCAATGGAAGTTCCTATCTCAGGATCTGCACTTACATACCTTGAATTACAGTCAACAGTCATTGCCAATGCCCTATTTGTATCTTTTATATTATATATTCCTGCATCAGATTGAAAATTAGTTGTCATATTTCCTGTTCCAACCATTGTGTCATACTGTTCAATCACCCACTTTTTAGATGCAATATTTGGATTTTTTAATAATTTCCAAACTACCTCTTTTAAATCTTCAGGTTCCGGAACATCGTCAATTTTAAATTTTTTGTATTCTTTGTAATATGCAGGTTCCTTAGCTTCTCTTGTATAAACAGGAGCTCCTCCACCCAAAACTAAATCATAAGGAGGAACATCTGCAATCAATTCATCATTCATGTAAAAGTAAAGTCTTTCGTCTTCAATAACTTCGCCAATAATTTCACAATTCAAATCCCATTTTTTAAAAACATCTTCAACTACTTTTTCTTTTCCTTTTTCAACAACGACAAGCATTCTTTCTTGCGATTCTGAAAGCAAAATTTCCCAAGCTTCCATATTTTTTTGTCTAAGAGGAACTTTATCCAAATATATTTTCATTCCATGATTACCTTTTTCAGACATTTCGGAAGTTGAACATATTATACCGGCAGCTCCCATATCCTGCATACCAACAATTGCTCCTGTTTTGTTCAATTCCATTGTAGCTTCAAGCAATAGTTTTTCCTGAAAAGGATCACCAACCTGAACAGAAGGAATATCATCTGACGAATCTTCGGTAAGGTCAGCAGAAGCAAAAGTAGCTCCATGAATTCCATCTTTACCTGTTGATGAACCAACAATATAAACAGGATTTCCTTTTCCTTTAGAGATTGCTGAAATCATATCCTCTTGTTTCATCAAACCAACTGACATAGCGTTAACTAAAGGGTTTTGATTATAAGATTTATCAAAATATATCTCACCGCCTAAAACAGGTATTCCAAATGCATTACCATAATCACCTATACCCTTTACTACTCCTTTCAACAACCATTTTGTTCTGTCAAGTTCAATTTCTCCAAAGCGCAAAGAATTAAGTTGTGCAACAGGTCTTGCACCCATTGTAAAAATATCGCGATTTATTCCTCCAACACCGGTTGCTGCTCCCTGATATGGTTCAACAGCCGAAGGATGATTGTGCGACTCTATTTTAAAAGCACATGCCAAACCATCACCAACCGCAACAAGTCCAGCATTTTCTTCACCGGCTTCAGCGAGAATATGTTTTCCATGTCTTGGTAAGGTCTTCAATAAATTAATTGAATTTTTATATGAAGCATGTTCTGACCACATTACCGAAAAAATACTTAATTCAGTGAAATTTGGAACTCTTCCTAATATTTCTTTTATCTTTTCAAACTCCTCGGGCAATAACCCCAATTCCTTTGCAGTATCAACTGTAACTTTATTTTTTGACATAACTTTTATTTGTAAAATTTAGAATGCAAAATTATAAAATTATATAAGAATAAAAGTAAGTTTAAACTGATTTCAGAAATTTATGCAAAATAAAAAAATCAGTAGCCCCGTCCTTTAGGGCGGGGTATAAATTTAAGGAACTTCAACCTCTGCGAAATTTTGACCCCGAGCACTCGGGGTCAAAATTTCGCATAAGGCATCGTACTTTTATCCTTGTCCCCGCCCTAAAGGACGGGGCTACTGAATAGAGAGTTATTGACTTTTTCTAAAATCAATTAGAACTTACGAATAAAATACATTAAAATCATAAGAATATTAATAATTAATTAATATTTTTGAATCTTGAAAAATGAAATTGCATAAAGCTTTAAAATATAAACATTATGAAACGAGCCATGAGAATAAATCTCATACAGAAGTATGATTATCAAATGGCGAGTTCTCCCGATAAATCGGGACAGGCTATGTGTCAAATAAAAATAAAAATATAAACACATGAATCAATTAATTGAATGCGTTCCTAATTTTAGCGAAGGAAGGGACATGAGTATTATAAAACAAATTACCGACCAAATTGAAACTGTTGATGGAGTTAAACTTTTAAATGTTGACCCAGGAGCAGCAACTAACAGAACAGTAGTAACTATGGTTGGAACTCCCGATGAAGTTTTAGAAGCCGCAATTAGAGCAATAAAAAAAGCTTCTGAACTAATAGACATGAGAAAACATAAAGGTGAACATCCACGTTTTGGAGCTACTGATGTATGCCCTTTGGTACCTGTTTCAAATATTACGATGGAAGAAACTGTTGAATATGCCCATAAACTTGCTAAAAGAATTGGAGAAGAACTTAAAATTCCAATTTATTGTTACGAAAATGCTGCTTCTAATGAAAAAAGAAGAGATCTTGCATATTGTCGCTCCGGCGAATATGAAGCTTTAAAAGATAAACTTTCAAAACCCGAATGGAAACCGGATTTTGGACCGGCAGAATTTAATGACAATGTTGCCAAAACAGGTGTTACTGCTGTTAGTGCAAGAGATTTTCTTGTAGCTTTTAATATTAACTTAAATACAACTTCAACACGAAGAGCTAATGCAATTGCTTTTGATGTCAGAGAAAATGGAAGAAAGAAAAGAACAGGCAACCCTATTACAGGAAAAATTGTAAAAGATGAAAAAGGAAATGAAGTTTGTATTCCCGGCTCATTGAAATGCGTAAAAGGTATTGGCTGGTTTATTGAAGAATTTGGTGTAGCACAAATATCAATGAATTTAACAAATATTAGTGTAACACCCGTTCATATTGCATTTGATGAGGTTTGCAAAAAAGCTACAGATAGAGGTGTTAGGGCAACAGGTTCTGAATTAGTAGGATTAATTTCTTTAAATGCAATGATTGATGCAGGAAAATATTTTCTAAAAAAGCAAAAACGTTCAACAGGTATTTCAGATAAAGAATTAATAAAAATAGCTGTTAAGTCTATGGGGCTTGATGATCTTTATAAATTTAAACCTGAAGAAAAAATTATTGAATATGTTTTAGAGAAAGAAAATAAAGAGGGAAAAAGTCTAATTGGCATGACATTAACAGAATTCGTAAATGAAACAGCTTCGGAATCTCCTGCTCCCGGGGGTGGTTCGATTTCTGCTTATATGGGTGCTATGGGTTCAGCTTTGGCAACTATGGTCGCAAATTTATCATCACATAAGCGTGGTTGGGACAATAGATGGGAAGAATTTTCAGATTGGGCTGATAAAGGAAAATATTATCATGATATGCTAAATAATATGGTTGATGAAGATACCAATGCTTTTAACAAAATAATGGATGCATTTGGTTTAGCTAAGAAAACAGACGAAGAAAAAGCGACAAGGCATCAAGCTATACAAGATGCTACTAAATATGCTATTGAAGTACCTTTTAAAACTATGGAATATGCTTATCAATCAATGGAAGTTATTAAAGCTATGGCTGAAATTGGTAATCCAAATTCAGTAACAGATGCCGGTGTTGGGGCTTTAGCTGCTCGTTCTGCAGTTATGGGAGCGTATTTAAATGTTAAAATTAATACTGCTGACCTGGAAGACAAAAATTATGTAGCAGATATTATTGCAAAAGGTGCTGAAATAGAAAATAAAGCTAATGAGTTAGAAAAAGCGATATTGGCTATTGTAAACAGTAAGATTTAACTTAGCTACTCATTATAATTTATTTTGTTTAAGTAGTTAAACAAAGATATTTATTCAAAGAACTCAAATCTTCTTATTTAATTTCAAATTTTTCCGGCACATATACAACAACTTAACACAGCTTGTTTAAAATTAATTATTTTTTACTGCTAACGTTTTTCAAATTTCCAGTCTTATTATGATAGAGAGGAGAGTTTTTTTCAGATACAAAAATTAAGGTTCTTTGAAAAGCAAATTAGGAATGTTAGAAGACAAAGTAAGAAAGTGTGGCAACAAAAGAAAATTATGTAATGCTCGCGGAAAACAGCTTGGACGTATCGGAAGAACGGTTTGAGCCAACTCAAGAACGGTTTGAGCCAATTCAAGAATGGTTGGAGTCCATTCAAGAACGGTTTGAGCCCATTCATGAACGGTTTGAGCCCATTCAAGAACGGTTTGAGC
>CAYTAU010000086.1:0-17045 GCA_964435855.1 uncultured Bacteroidales bacterium
AAAATATTTTTAAATAACTTTGAAAATAATGTCGCACTTGCATCTTGAATTTTCGCTTCCTTTAATAAGTTTTTTTACTGTGCTTGATACAATTTTCTCATTATTATCAATTACAATTGCTTTGCTGTATTGATATTCCTGAGGTGGATTATCGGGATAATATGTGAATTCTCCCATTTTAGGGGAGAATTAAAGAGGGGTCATACTCTAACAATTTGGAATGCAGACTAAAATATATTATATTTGGGGATTAAAATGAAATTAAAACAATATTTATGAAAACATTTTATACCAGAATAATATTAATAGGAACATTTCTTATTTTAACAAATAGTTTATTTTCACAGATAAGTATTACTTTTAATACTACCGATTGTCTTTGCTATGGAGATTGTAACGGCAGTATAGATATTGACCTAGTAAGTGGAGGTGTACCTCCATATACTTATTTGTGGAGTAATGGAGACACAGCCCAATCAATAAACAATTTGTGTGCAGGATCGTATTCTGTAACTGTAACAGACGATGTTGACAGTACACAAACTGATTATACTTATATTAATCAACCTGATTTTGTTGAAATTATCATTGATGTGACAGAAGACACCATTCAGGTAGGTGATAGCGATTCCATAATGATAGTTGCAACAGGAGGTAATGGAAGTCAATATATCTGTTTTATTAATGGAGTAGTTTTTGATATAAATTATACTTATGTAGTATATCCTATTCTCTCAACGACATATTGTGCTTATTGTAGTGATACAGTTGGTTGTCTATCTAGCTGTGAATGTATAACAATTGTTGTAGATTCATTATCCGGATTAGATCAGAATATCTCATATTATTCTCACCATATATGCTACCCCAACCCAACAACAGGAAAAATAACAATAACAGCAGATAATATTAATAGGATAGAAGTACTTGACATACATGGCAGAGAAGTATACACAGGCAGAAACAACACTATTGACCTAAGCCAACAACCACAAGGCATTTACATTATTAAAGCAACAACTGATAAACAGACAATAACCAAGAAGATAATTAAACAGTAATGACCCCCTAAATCCTCCTAAAAGGAGGACTTTCTCCCCTTTTAGGGGAGAATTAAAGAGGGGTCATACTATAGCAATTAGGAAAGCAGTGCAAAAGGTTTTATATTTGAGTTAGTTTAATTAAATTATTGAAGATTATTATAATGAATAACGACTTTGAATCTGCTTACCAAAAAGGGTTACTATCTAAAAAATTGTTTCTTGAATCTAAAACAACTAAAGAATTTATTAGTTGGCTTGTTCCATTTATTAAAGGTGAGAAAGATTTAAGACAGATTGATTATAAATATTGTAGTTTCATTGAGGCAATAAATGATTATGGATATAATAAAGAATCATTTAATGAAACATATAAGATGTTTGAGGATTATCGAAATGCTTATAGCACATTAACAGAAGAAAAATTAAAAGACGAATGTATTAAGATTCTTAAGTGGGGAGGAGTTATGCCACGAAATAAAAAGAAAATAGAATTAAAGGCAAAGATGGGACAACTTAAAGAATTTTTATCAAATATTTACAAAATTATTAATAGTGATGAAATAATAATTGATGATTTAAATACAAACTTTATTAATTCAGGGTTTACAAAAATATACACTGCATTTTACGAAAACTTTACAATGTATGATGGGCGGGTTGGGTCTGCTTTATGTTATTTAATCAAGAATTATCTTATTGAGAAAAATGACAATAAATTACCAATTGAATTGATTTTTGGATGGGGTCAGGGCAGAAGTGATAATTTTAAAAGGAATCCAAATATAGGTTCAATCTTATTCAAGTTTCCTGAAATAACACAGAATAGAACAATTCATTTTGTTGGTAATATTAAAACAAATTGGTTACTTAAGAAAATATCAGAAATAACTGAACTGGTTGAATATAAAGATGAACAGGAGAAAATATTTGCTTTGCAAACTGCATTATTCGTTTTAGGCGAAAAAATTCCATAAACAACATACTTACCTACACCATATTCTGTAAAATCTGCCCTCTGCGAGCTTCCAACATACCCCGCAAAACTAAAAATCTGCCCAATGTTGGCAACTTACATACCCCGCAAAACTAAAATTATGCCCTATGTGAGCAGCTAACATACCCCACAAAACTAAAATTATGCCTTATGGAGCAGCTAACATACCCCACAAAACTAAAAATATGCCCTATGTGAGCAGCTAACATACCCCACAATATTAAAATTATGCCCTATGGAGCAGCTAACATACCCCACAAAACTAAAAATATGCCCTATGTAAGTTGCTCGCTTACCCCATAATATTAAAATTATGCCCTCTGCGAGTAGCTCGACGAGGCAAGATTATTAAAAATGCACCCATTGTTTGCAGTTTGATATATAGCGATTTATGCTCGTTTTGGTATAGGAACGAGTTTTGTTTTAACATAGCTTTATTTTTTAAACAGGGAATTTAACAATGCTGAATGGTAAAATAAGAAATTGAGTAACATTACTTGATATATTGCAGGTAGCAAAAATTTGTGAATTTTTTCTGCGAAAAGAAACAGAGATATTAAAACAATATAGAAAAAATATTATCTTTGCCCCGATTTTAAAAAATGTACGGTTTTAATACTAATAACGAATCAAGGGTTGAAAATTATTACTGAAAATCAGACGAGTGAAGTACTTGTTGCTTGTTTCTGGTTGCTTGTTAAAAGTATAATGTGAAAAACCAGTAACAAGTAACCAGCAACAATACCAGACAGTTATTTGATTTCATGATGATTTTCATATAAAATCAACTCTTGATTGACATTACTAAATTAATTAAACATGGAACACGCATCTAATATCTCCGGTATCCCTATTTACACTATTATCCCGTTTATTTTAATGTTAGCAGGTATAGCTACCGGACCAATTTTATTTCATAAACTTTGGCACAAAAACAGAAACTTGTTAATATTTTCTTTAATACTGGGAGTTCCAACATCAATATATCTTATTACTACAGGGTTTTCACATAACCTAACACATCAGATGATATTTGATTATATCCCGTTTATTGTTTTGCTTGGTTCTTTATTTGTTATTTCGGGAGGGATACTTGTAACCGGTTTTATTCCTGCAAAACCACATATAAATACTTTATTTTTGGCAATAGGTGCAATTCTTGCCTCATTTATGGGAACTACAGGTGCAGCAATGCTATTAATAAGACCTCTTATTGTTACAAATGCCGACAGAAAATACAAAGTTCATACTGTTTTATTTTTTATAGCTATTGTAGCTAACTGTGGAGGGCTGTTAACTCCTCTTGGCGATCCTCCATTATTTCTTCTATACTTACGTGATGCACCATTTACATGGTTCTTTCAGCTTTTACCTGAATGGGCATTTATAAATGTACTATTATTAGGGATTTATTACCTTGTCGATTTATTTTATTATAAAAAGGAGAACCCCGAAGATATTGCAAAAGATAATGAACTTAAATTGCCAATAAGATTAAAGGGTAATTTGAATTTTCTTTGGTTAATAGGTGTTGTTTTGTCTGTTGCTTTTATTAATAAACAATATATACCTATTATTGGAGAAAATCATTATTATGGCTTTATGCGCGAAGGTGTTATTTTTATAATGGCAATTTGTTCACTTATATTTACTCACAATAGAACAAGAAAATCAAATAACTTTACATGGGCACCTATTATAGAAGTTGCCTTCCTCTTTCTGGGTATATTTATTACCATGACACCTGCACTGTTGTTTTTAGAGCAAAATGCAAGTAAATTGGGAATTACAACACCCGACCAATTTTATTATGTTACGGGCACATTAAGCAGTTTCTTGGATAATGCTCCTACTGCTGTTGCTTTGCATTCATTAGCCCTTGGTTTGCAAGACCAGTTTGCAACCTTATTTGAGGGAATACCACTTGTTGCCGGTATCCCGGAGTCTCTGTTGTTGGCAATTTCTGTTGGTTCTGTATTTTTTGGCAGTATGACATATATTGGTAACGGACCAAATTTTATGGTAAAATCAATAGCAGAAGAAAATAACATTAAAATGCCACACTTTTTTAAATATATGTATGGCTTCTCACTAATTATTTTATTGCCATTATTTATCATTGCGTGTTTATTATTTATATAGATAGTTCATTGCTTTTTGAATAATTGAAATGGGATTATAAAGAACTCTCACGAAATATTAATATCGCTTCTACGAGGCTTTAACAATGTATTTGTCAGATTTTTACCATAATATTGCACCTATGGTGCAAATTATACCAATTGTAATTACAACAGGTATTAAATATCAAATAATATTTTGCATGTATAATATCATTACATAATTTTGAGCGTTATTAAATATTAATCCGTTTTAGGCGGGCTCTTGGTATAGGGTTATAATCATAAAATTTGGTTTTGCCTTATAGTTCCTCCCCTTTGGGGAGGTTAGGAGGGGCTTTTACATTAGAGCAAAATGGACATTAAAAGCATTACCGATAAAATTAGTTTGCCCGATAACTTAAACCTTATTGTAAATAAGATAATTAATAGTGAGAGAATTACAAAAGAGGAAGGTCTGGTATTATACAATTCTGAATTGGGTATTTTGGGTATGCTTGCCAATTATGTAAGAGAACAAAAGCATGGGCAAAATACTTTTTTCAATAAAAATATTCATATAGAGCCAACAAATATTTGTGTGTACAATTGCACGTTTTGTTCATATTCAAGAAAGCAAAACGAAAAAGGAGCATGGGAACACAGTCCTGAAGAAATTATTGAAATAGTTAAAAAATATATTAATACCGATATTACCGAAATTCATATTGTAGGCGGAGTTCATCCACACAGAGATATTTATTTTTATACCGATATTATAAAACAAATAAAACAGATAATGCCAAACATACATATAAAGGCATTTACAGCTGTTGAACTTGATTTTATGATAAAGAAAGCAGGTTTAAATATTACTGACGGATTACAAATACTAAAAGATAGCGGGCTTAATTCTATTCCCGGTGGTGGTGCCGAAATATTTAACGAAGATATTCGCAAACAAATATGTCATGAGAAATCATCGTCAAATTTATGGCTTAATATTCATGAAACTGCTCACAAGATAGGTATTCCATCAAACGCCACAATGCTTTACGGACATATTGAAACTTATAATGATAGAATAGAGCATCTTTCCCGATTAAGAGATTTGCAGGATAAAACCAATGGTTTTAATGCATTTATACCTCTTAAATATAAAAGCATGAACAATAAATTAAAACATATAGGTGAAGTAAATTATATTGAAGATTTAAAGACCTATGCTGTTTCACGTATTTTTTTAGATAATATCCCTCATATAAAATCATACTGGCCCATGATAGGTAAAGATATGGCACAATTATCATTATCGTTTGGTGTTGATGATGTTGACGGTACAATTGATGATACTACAAAAATATATTCAATGGCAGGTGCTAAAGACCAAAAACCAACAATGAGCAGCAAGGAAATGATTGAGCTTATTAAAAATGCAAACCGTATTCCTGTTGAAAGAAATAGTGTGTATGATATAATTCCGGAATCCGGTATTTATTAAATTAAGGTGAGTTAGGAATAAGAATTGAAAGTATGTGTTAACTTATTTTCAATATTGAGATTCTACATTCTACATTTAATATTTCGCTCTTACGGAGCTCTAAAATTACTCTTATCACTATGTTCTATAAATATCTCACTCCTAACGGAGTTTAATAAATAGTTCACTTCCGCGGATTTTTTGTATATTTAAAGTCCCGTAGGAACATAATGTTTATAGCAATATCCTAACACGCCAAATAAAAGCCTCGTATAGGCGACACATAATATACATGTATTTTTTATGAGTTTGCCCCACCTTATCACAACAGTGTGTTTTTTAGTTGGACACGAATGAATATCTTATCTAAAACTTAGTTTTAAATGTTTTAATATATTCTTCCCATTTCTTTGCTTTATACTCATCTTCGCCAAAAAAGTAAAGAATTGGTTCAATATTTTCTGCAGCAAGATATCCCGGCACTGCACTTATTAAATTTAGATCGGAGCCTATATAGATATTTGAAGGAAAAGTTAGTTTGCCATTCATTAATTGAATTGCAAGTTGATGAAAAGGATGTTTTTTACTTTCATTAATATATATAGTACCATTAAAATCTATTGTGTCTTTTGTTGCTGCATTTAATTTCACACAGTAAAAATTCTTGTTTAGATAAGCAGCAATCAAAGGATGTTGGTATGTGGTTTTAAACATAATGTTTGATGTAATGCTCCATTCAGAAAACAGATGTATAAAGATCTTTTTGGGTTCCTGTTTAACCATTTCAACAGCTTTTTCAACGCTATACCATTTTATTAGTGAAGAATCGGCAATGTCTGTAGTATCGAAATATGTTTTATTAAAAAGATCGTTGAAGTTATTATAAGGTATTAATTTGTTTATGTTTTCAGCAAAATATATTAGAATTGGTTGTATCTTTTTTGCATCCATATATCCCGGTACTGCACTCATTATATTTAATCGTTCATCTAAGTATACAATTGTGGGGTAGGCAATTCTACCGTTTGTAGGTGCAAGTAATATGGTAAATTCATGAGTTGAGTTTCTGCCTGTTGTTTTAGTAGAATCGTATTTTAGATTTTTATAAATTTTGTCTTTAAATGTAACAGAATCTTTGCCTTCTGCATTAAATTTTACAGCATAAAAATTATTATTGATATAATTTGCAATCGCCGGATTAGTAAAAGTATTGTTTGTCATCATTTTGCAAGGTCCGCACCAACTTGTATGAAAATCTATAAGTATTTTGCGTGGCTGTGTTTTGTTTTTTTCTATTGCTTCTTCTATTGTAAGCCAGTCTACATTTAATTTAGGTTTTTCTTGCGATATTGCTTGATTACAGATAATTGCAAATAGTAATAAGTATAAGTATTTCATAATTCTACAATTTGTTTTTTAATTGCCATTATAATCACTTTCCTGTTCTCATTGAATAAACAATATCTTTAACATGTTGAGCCCAATCCGGCAATGATTTTGATTTGTCAAAAGTAGTATACGGTATTGGTTTCCCAAATGTAACTGTAATTGTTTTTCCTTTTTGCTTAAATGTCTCATTTGCAAGAAAAAACATTTCAATATTTGCTTTAATCCCAATTCTTTTTCTAAAATTAGCCAGATTGTAAAAGAAATTTGCATTTTTCCCGTCTAAGAAAACAGGTATAACATCTCTTTCATGTTTTTTTGCTTTAACTATAAAGCTTTTTTTCCACTCAGGGTCAGTGATTTTACCTTTAATTTTTCTTGAAACCAATCCTGCGGGAAAATATAATATTTGTGCATCAGAACTGTAGGTTTCATCAATTCCCATGGTAACATCCCTCGATTGCCTGCCATACGCGTTTATTGGAACAAATATTGGATCATAATTCCTAACAATAAGTAAAACATCATTAACAAGAAATCGAATTTTTTCAAAATGATTATGTACTCCCACCATAAGAACCATGCTTTCTAAAGCCCCCAATGGGTGATTTGCAGCAAAAATAAATCTGCCGGCTTCGGGTATGTTTTCTTCGTTTTTTAGTACAATATTTATTTCAAATTCATTTAAAACAGCTTTTACAAAATCTATTCCATATTTATCTTTATTTTTTTCTATTATATCATTTATTTCATTTTGATGAAGTATGCGTTTTATATATCTTATAATAAATCTCGGCAAACGTTTTGCAAGCTTTGGATTTTTCTTTCTTATAACTTCGTCAATATCTACTCTAAATTCTTTTGTTTCTTCTTTCATTTTTTATAAAAATGCTTAGATGTTTAAATGCTTAAATGTTTAAATGTTTAAATGCTTAAATGCTTAAATGTTATTTATTGTTGCTATATGATGAATTTTTAGCTTTTGTCATTATTTTTGTTATTTCATTTGCTTCTTTTGTGAGTCTTATTAATTCTTCTTTTTCATTAGATAAATTAGCTTCATTTATTATTTCTAACCAATATTCTGATTCATCAGCTTCTTCTACAACAATACAAACTTTGCTGAAAAATTCCGCTTTAGACCTAGCCCTACATGCTGCACGATAGTTAGCTCCCGTTGAAGTTGCAGATTTTACAAGTTGGTATGTAACAACAGATGATGTTTTGCATGTTTTTAATGAGTTGCAAAATATAATAACATCTACAGCAAATTTCTTGGTTCTTTTTTTTAATTTTTCAATAAATATTTCTTTTTCTGTCATAATTTTCTTAAATTATTTTAACATTTAATCATTTACGCATTTTATCATTATTTATTCCCATTGTACATCAAATTAGTGTTAGTATAACAAAAAACTATGGTATTTTCATAAATTTATGTGCTTGTATTGAAATACTCCATTTAATATTGTTTTTCACATAATCTACTATAAAAGGCGTTATTGAATTAAATTTACTCCATTCGGCTTGTAAATATAATTTGCATTTTTTTCCAACTTTTTCTGAAACTTCTTCGGCCCACTCAATATCCTCTTTATTAAATATTATTACTTTTAATTCATTTGCTTTTAAATAAATTTCGTTTAATGGTGGGGATTTTTCTTTAGGTGAAAGGCAAATCCAGTCCCATATTCCTGTTAACTTATGGTTTCCTGCAGTTTCCAAATACGTTGTGAAATTATTTTTTTTTAATTTAGCACAAAAAAGGTCAAGATTATGCATGGTTGGCTCACCACCTGTAACAACAATATCGTTAGTTTTATATGTTTTTGCTTTTTCCACAATTTCGTCAATACTTACTTTTTTATGTATATCAGGATTCCACGAAATTTTTGTATCACACCAATTACAACCAATATCACATCCACCAATTCTTATAAAATATGCAGGTTTACCTGTATGATAACCTTCGCCCTGAATAGTGTATAATTCATCAATTATTGGTAAGAATTCATTGCTATGTAATTCCGGTAAATTCATATAATTATTTAACGCCTGAGCCATTATTTACGTTTATTTCAGGAGATGCAAATACTAATTTACCATCTTTATCTTCTGCCATTAAAATCATTCCTTGTGATTCTATTCCTTTAATTTTTCTTGGTTCCAGATTTATTAAAATTAATACTTGTTTTCCAATTATTTCTTCGGGTTTGAAAAATTCTGCAATACCAGATACGACTGTTCTTTTGTCAATACCAGTATCAATAACAAGTTTTATAAGTTTTTTAGTTTTCGGTACTTTTTCAGATTCTATAATAGTACCGGTTCTGATATCAAGTTTTGTGAAATCGTCGAAAGAAATATTGTCTTTTACTTGTTTCATTTTAGTATTTTCAGCTTTATTTAATTTTTTTGTGTTAAGTAGTTTTTGTAACTGTGCTTCAACATCTTTATCTTCAATTTTTTCAAATAATAATTGGGGTTTGTTAATTATATCACCTGTTTTAAGTATTTCAATTTTTCCTACATTTTCCCAATTATATTCTTTTATATTTAGAATATCTCTCATTTTTTGAGCAGTAAACGGAATAAATGGTTCTGATAGAATTGAAAGTGCCTCTGTAATTTTCAAGCAAACATTTAATATTGTTTTTACTTTATCAGGATCAGTTTTAATTAGTTTCCATGGCTCTGTATCAGAAAGATAAAGATTGCCTATTCTAGCCAGATTCATTAACTCTTTTAATGCTTCCCTGAATTTATATTTTTCAAGTTTTGTTTCAATATTGTTTTTTATTGCCAAAACAGAAGCTCTTATTTTTGCCTCACGTTCTGTCTCTTTTGTGCTTTCAGGTACTTTGCCATCAAAGTATTTATGTGTTAAAACAATTACACGATTTACAAAATTGCCAAGTATTGCAACAAGTTCATTATTGTTTCTTGCTTGAAAGTCTTTCCATGTAAAATCATTGTCTTTAGATTCAGGAGCATTTGCTGTTAAAACATATCGTAAAACATCTTGTTTGTCTTTAAAATCTTCAAGATATTCATGCAACCATACTGCCCAGTTATTTGAAGTAGAAAGTTTATTTCCTTCAAGGTTTAGGAACTCATTAGCAGGAACATTTTCAGGTAAAATAAAATCCCCATGTGTATGAAGTATTACAGGGAAAATTATACAATGAAACACAATATTGTCTTTTCCAATAAAATGAACTAGTTGGGTTTCTTCATCTTGCCAATATTTTTTCCAGTCTTTATTATTTTCTTTAGCCCAATCAATTGTATTTGAAATATATCCAATTGGTGCATCAAACCAAACATAAAGAACTTTTCCATTAGCATCTTTTAATGGGACAGGAATACCCCAATCTAAATCTCGAGTAACAGCTCTTGGTTCAAGCCCGATATCTTTTATCCAAGATTTACATTGACCATAAACGTTTGGTTTCCATTCTTTATGATCTTGTAATATCCATTTGTCAAGAAATTCTGTATATTTATTCAATGGAAGATACCAGTGTTTTGTTTCTTTCAAAACAGGTTTATTTCCACTTATTGTAGATCTTGGGTTTATTAAATCGCTTGCACTTAATGATGTTCCGCATTTTTCGCATTGATCTCCATAGGCATCTTCGTTACCACAATGCGGGCAAATTCCTGTAATATATCTGTCTGCTAGAAACTGTTTTGCTTCTTCATCATAATATTGATTATTTGTTTTTTCAATAAAAATACCTTTATCATAAAGTTTTGTGAAAATATCTGAAGAAGTTTTATGATGTGTTTCAGAACTTGTTCTTGAATAAATATCAAATGCAATTCCAAAATCATTAAATGCTTTTTTATTCAAATTATGATAACGGTCAATTATTACCTGTGGTTTAACACCTTCTTTTCTTGCTCTTAATGTTATTGGTACACCATGCTCATCAGAACCACATACGTACAATACATCTTTTCCTTTTAACCTTAAAAACCTTGAATATATATCAGCAGGAATATATACACCGGCCAAATGACCTATATGTACAGGTCCGTTGGCATAAGGTAGTGCTGCTGTTATAGTATGTCTTTTATATTTGTTCATTTTATTTGTTTGAAAAATCGAGCAAAGATATTTAATTAACGTGAAAAATTCACATTTTTCTAGTTGTTAGTTATCAGCAAAAGTTATGTACTGATGTTAATAAAATATTTTTATGCTATTGATAGATAGATGGAGTGTGAAATATTAAGCGTACTTCTGTTGATTTGATTACATTTTGTAAACCAGTGTATTAATATTCATTCCTGCTCCAACAGATGCTAAAACAAAAGTGTCGCCTTTGTTTATTTTGTGCGCTTCTAACTTATTTTTTAATATTAGATCTAATAAAGTAGGGATGGTAGCTACAGATGAATTGCCTAACCATTCAATTGTCATAGGCATGATGTTTTTAGGCAGGTCAACCATATCAAAAAGGCTGTAAAGTCTTTTTAATATAGCATCATCCATTTTTCCATTAGCCTGATGTATTAGTACTTTCGTAACTTCTCTAAGATGAGTTTTACTCTTATCAAGACAGTCTTTTATCGCTTGAGGTACTCTTTCAAGTGCATATTGATAAAGTTTCCTGCCATTCATTTTTAAGAAAAAGTTATCCTTGTTTTCAATGTCAGGATTGTATGATTTACCCATATACAACATTTGAGAATGCAAAAAAGTGTCTGAACGTGTTTTATGTGCGAGTATCCCAATAGGAGTATCACTTTTTTTGGCTTCTAGAATTGTTGCCCCTGCACCATCTGCATATAGCATACTGTCTCTGTCGTGAGGATCAGAAACCCTTGACAATATATCAGATCCTATAACCAGTACTTTTTTGGCATCTCCTGATCTAATAAAATAATCACCTTGAATAATGCCTTGTAACCAACCGGGGCAGCCAAATGGTAAATCGTAAGCTACGGTATACGGGTTTTTAATTCCTAATTTATGTTTTACTCGAGCTGCTAAACTGGGTACAATATCTAACTGCATATTGCCATTCTTTACATCACCAAAATTATGTGCAACAATTATATAATCTAATTCTTCTTTATCAATGTTTGCAGACTCAATAGCATCAATTGCAGAATAATAGGCAATATCAGAGGTTGTCAAATCATCTTTAACATACCGTCTTTCTGCAATAGTTGTAATTTCCAAAAACTTATCAATTATTTCCTGATTCGTTTGTTCGAGTTTTTTCCCGTCTATATCATAAAATTCATTGCTGAGAAAATCTTCATTTTTGATGCATTTTGTCGGAGTATAATTTCCTGTTCCTGTAATCACACTATATATAGTACTACTCATATTTTATAGTTCCCATTTTTATATTTTTCTGCCAACGACAATCCGTCTTTATTGTTTACCAAATATTTAATTTTTGAGAAAAAATCGACCAAAAGTAAACCTTTTTAAAATAACTATAGAATTTATAGCAAAATATTTTTTTAATAAATGATATCATACCATTTATTTTTTCTTATTCAGTTTTAATTCAATACCTAAATTCTCTGATATATTAATCAATTTGCTCTTTAATAGTTTATTTTTTTCCTTTATGTCTTTTGAATTATCCATTTGATAAGCGAATAAGAGTGATTCTTTTAATTTATCTAAAGGCAATAAGGCACAACTTATACAATAAAAACTCTTTGAACGACCGTTATCATATTTTGAAAGGAAATCAATCAAGATACCTTTCCTTTTATTTTGCTGTTCTATAAAAGATTTAATTCCATTATTTTTTATATATTCAAGATTATGAAACACTTTCTTATGAGTTACAAATGAATCATATCCTTTTCTCTCTGAATCAAATCTTTTACAAGGGTAATCATTACAATCTGAACATACTTCCAATCCATTTTTTATTAAACAGCAAGTTACAAACCCACATGAAGGGTGTTTTTCCTTAAAATCCTTACTCCCACAACCGGGACATACAGAATCACCCTTTGTATGAAATCTTGGACATAATCCACAATCAATTCCACAACAACCAATTGTATTATATTTTTTCAAAGTCTCAGTCATGATTATGCGTTTTCCTGTATTTAGTTATTTTATCAACATAAATTTTTTTATATTACTTATACCGATTATCAATCAAATTGTCGCATTTATTCGCTTTGCTCTAACTACTCCTTTGATTGTATATCGGCATTTACCATTGTAATTTCAAAACTTGTTTACACGACATTTTGAAATACAATTGGTATTACTCCTTTGATTGTTTGTAATCTGATATTGAGTATGACAAGTTACTTACTGAGTTCTAATATCAATCAATATCTCAAGTATTTTAACAGCAGTAACAGCAACCGAAGTTCCCGGACCAAAAATACCAACGACACCTGTATCGTACAAATACTGATAATCCTGATGAGGAATAACACCGCCCACAATTACCATAATATCTTCTCTCCCCAGTTTTTTAAGTTCGTTTATAACCTGTGGAACAAGAGTTTTATGTCCGGCAGCAAGACTAGAAATACCAAGTATATGCACATCATTTTCTACAGCTTGTCGGGCAGCTTCGTCGGGTGTTTGAAACAAAGGACCAATATCAACGTCAAAACCAATATCTGCATATCCGGTAGAAACTACCTTTGCACCACGGTCGTGTCCGTCTTGCCCCATTTTTGCAATCATAATTCTTGGTTGTCTCCCGTCAAGTTTTGCAAATTCTGCAACTAATTTTTGTGCTTTTATAAAATCCTTGTTTGTGTTAGATTCTGATGAGTACACGCCGGAAGTAGAGTGTATTACAGCCTTATATCTTCCTGCATGTTTTTCACAAGCATCTGATATTTCGCCAAGTGTAGCTCGTTTTTTTGCAGCATCAATAGCAAGCTCTAGCAAATTTCCATTGCCAGTTTTTGCACATTTGCTAATTGCATTTAATGCGATTTTTACTTCCTCGTTATTTCTTTCTTTTTTCAATATAGTTAGTCTTTTTAATTGTGCTTCTCTAACAGCGGTATTATCAACATTGAGAATATCAATAGGAGCTTCTTTTTCCGGTTTATATTTGTTTACCCCAACAATAGTATCTTTCCCTGAATCAATTCTTGCTTGCTTTCTTGCAGCCGCTTCTTCAATACGCATTTTTGGCAATCCTGTTTCAATTGCTTTTGCCATGCCTCCAAGTTTTTCAATTTCTTGTATATGTTCCCATGCCTTATGTGCAATTTCATGCGTAAGCGATTCTACATAATAAGAACCTGCCCAAGGGTCAACCGATTTACAAACATTAGTTTCTTCCTGAATATATATTTGAGTATTTCTAGCAATACGTGCCGAAAAATCGGTAGGCAAAGCAATAGCTTCATCAAGGGCATTAGTGTGTAAGGATTGTGTATGACCAAGTACAGCACTCATAGCTTCAACGCAAGTACGTGCCACATTATTAAAAGGATCTTGTTCAGTAAGGCTCCAGCCAGATGTTTGTGTATGTGTGCGTAATGCTAATGATTTAGGATTTTTAGGATTAAATTGCTTAACTATTTTTGCCCACAACATTCTTGCTGCACGCATTTTTGCAATTTCCATAAAGTGGTTCATACCCGCTCCCCAAAAAAACGAAAGGCGAGGAGCAAAGGAATCAATATCTATTCCGGCATTAACACCTGTTCTTAGGTATTCCAGTCCGTCAGCAAGAGTGTATGCAAGTTCAATATCGTTTGTTGCGCCGGCTTCCTGCATGTGATAGCCCGATATTGATATAGAATTGAACTTAGGCATATTTTTAGAAGTGTATTCAAAAATATCGGCTATAATTTTCATCGAGAATTCAGGTGGATAGATATAAGTATTTCTAACCATAAATTCTTTAAGAATGTCGTTTTGTATTGTGCCGTTCAGTTCTTCAAGTTTAGCTCCTTGTTCAAGTGCAGCGACAATGTAAAACGCAAGTATTGGTAATACAGCTCCATTCATTGTCATTGAAACAGACATCTTGTTAAGTGGAATCTGGTCAAATAATATTTTCATGTCAAGTATCGAATCTATTGCAACACCGGCTTTTCCAATATCACCCACAACACGTTTGTGGTTAGAATCATAACCTCTATGTGTTGCAAGGTCGAAAGCAACAGATAAGCCTTTTTGTCCGGCAGCAAGATTTCTGCGATAAAACGCATTTGATTCTTCGGCAGTAGAGAACCCTGCATATTGGCGAATTGTCCACGGATGCATAACATACATTGTAGAATAAGGTCCTCTCAAAAAAGGAGGCAGACCTGCAGCATAATTCAAATGCTCCATGTCTTCAAGGTCTTTTTCTGAATATACGTTTTTGACATTGATCTTTTCTGGTGTATGCCAATCGTTATCATTACAGTTTTTACAACCTTTTTCTTTTATGTTAGAGTTTGATTTTTTTATATCTATATTTTTGAAATCCGGTCTCATGATTATCTTTTTAAATTTATTTTATATTTAGTTTGTTGTGAAACTCTTTTAATGTTTCAAGTATATTAGACTTGACATGTATAAATGTAGTAAGTCCTAATTCTTTAAATTTATCAATGTGTTCTTTAGGGTAGCCGGCTAAAACAAGTTCAGATTTATCTTTAAGTTGTGAGATAATTTGTGGAACAGTTTCGGCGTATTCATCGTCAGAACTGCATAGTACTACAATTTCTGCTTTGCTTTTAATTGCATCATCAATACCTTCTTCGATTGTGGGAAATCCTGAGTTGTCAATAATTTTATATCCTGCACATGCAAAAAAGTTTGACGCAAAACCTGCTCGTGCTTTTCTCATTGCAATATTACCGTAAGTAAATAAAAATACTTTTGGTGTTTTAGTATGCTTTTCTGTTCTTAATCTTAATTGTTCAAATTCCTGTGCTCCCCGATAGATTATTAAAGGTTCTGCAATAATATTTTCTGATTGTTTATGCTTATGAAATACTATATTTTCATCAATATTATTTTTTATATGCTCTGCTTGATTAGGGAACTGACTTGTACCAAGAAAAACTTTCTTTTTAAATGCAATATCCATATTGCGTTTATTAGATGTTTTTTTAATTTTGCTTTGAATTATTCCATTTTTAAAAGATTTTATATAACCGCCATTATTCTCAATTTCAAGAAATAATTTCCATGTTTCTTCAATAATTGCTTCAGTAATATTTTCAACATAATAAGAGCCTGCTGCAGTGTCAATAACTTTATCAAAGTGGGCTTCTTCTTTTAATATTAATTGCTGATTTTTTGCAACTCTATCAGAAAATTCATTTTGCTCAGCATAACTATTATCAAAAGGATTAATTGTAAGAGCATCTATGCCTCCAATAATTCCAGACATTGCTTCAGTAGTTGTTCTAAGTATATTTATATATGGGTCATAAATAGTTTTGTTCCAGTTTGAAGTAAGAGCATGAATAAACATTTTTGCAGAATCTGTTTTTTGAGGATTGTACGATTTTACAATTTTAGCCCAAAGTACTCTAACTGCTCTATATTTAGCAATTTCAAGAAAGTAATCAGAGCCTATTGCAAAATTAAATTGAATTTTTGGAGCAATATCATCTATACTTAAACCGTTATCGGTTAAATTCGATAAATACTCTACTGCTATTGTCAAACTAAAAGCTAATTCCTGTACAATAGAAGAACCTGCATTGTGAAAATACTGACCGTTAATATCAATTACATTAATTGATGGCAATGCTTCTTTTGCATAATTATAAAGTGAAGCAAGTCTGCCAAATATAAGTTTTTCGTCATCATGGAAATTTCCGTTGGTAGTTAGAAAACCAATAGGGTCGTATCCTGTAGAACCTTTAACTTTATTCCTGTCAATACTCAAAATTTCACAAGCTTCATCTAAAAGCGATAAAAATGGAGAAGCATTATTATTTCCAATATTATTTATAGAAATATTTTCTATATCAATATTATTAATGAGCTTCAAAAAATTATCAATATTAACAAAAGCTTTATTGTATTGATACCCTTGAGAATTGTTAGTATATATGCCAATAGAATTTACACC
>CAYTAU010000087.1:0-3012 GCA_964435855.1 uncultured Bacteroidales bacterium
TTCTTAAGCCCCTGAAGTTATTTCTTACGCCCAAGAAGTCATTTCTTAAGCCCCTGAAGTTATTTCTTACGCCCAAGAAGTCATTTCTTAAGCCCCTAAAGTCATTTCTTACGCCCAAGAAATCATTTTGGGGCGTCCCAAACTCATTTTGGGGACTATTAATTGCACTATTATTTAATCTTAATATTAATTATAAAACTTATTTATTATGAAAAACAGAGTAGGGGATTATATCCCGGGAAACAAAGTACAGTTTTTGGTATGGTTAAGAAACTTTGTAAAAAAAGTTGTTGCAAATGTAAATCATTATGGTATAAACCAGGAAGAAATAAAAGCACTGCAGGATTTGGCAGATTTGTATGATGTTGATATTACTGACGAATTAGAACTGCTAACCAAAAAGCTGGCACAGTTTAAAAAAACAAAAACCGACCGTGCCAAAGTAGAAAAACTGTGCCGTGGCATAGCACAGAAAGTAAAAAACGATTCGCAATATACACCCAAAATTGGAAGAGATTTTGGTATTATTGGCGAAGAAAATCCTTTCGACCAAAAAACTTACAAACCCAATATTGAGCTTAGACGTGTAAGCAGTGGAGTAGAAATTTCGTTTACCAAAAGCCTTACCGAAGGCGTAAATATTTACAGACGTAAAGGTGGCGAAGAAAAATTTGAGTTTATGGCTTATGATATTCACAGCCCATATATTGATACCAAAGATATGGATATGGACGTGCACTGTGTGTATGAATACACAGCATGGGCAGTAATAGATGGCAAGCAAATTGGCATACGAAGCGAAATAGAAGAAATTACGGTTTAGAAAAAAAAAATTATTATCCGCATAGCGGTTTAAAACCGCTTTGCGGATAAACAGACAGTTTATTTATTTATTAATTTTTAAAAACTTATATTATGAAAAGAAAGTTTACTTCAGTAATTATATTATATTGTTGTATGATTGCAACAGTTTCTGCACAATGGTCAATACAAACAAGTGGGACAACGGATTATTTACAATCTGTTTATTTTACTGATGCCAATACTGGTTATATAGTTGGTAACAATGGAACAATATTGAAGACAACTGATAGCGGTTCAAATTGGATTGCACAGACAAGTGGCACAACCTATTGGTTATATTCTATTAATTTTACTGATGCCAATACTGGTTACGCGGTAGGTGATTTCGGAACAATCTTAAAAACTATTAATGGCGGTACAAACTGGACAACTTTAACAAGTGGCACTTATTCGTATTTTAATTCTGTTTATTTTTCATCTTTAAGTGATGGTTATTCTGTTGGCAGTAGTGGTGCAATATATAAAACAACAAATAGTGGGACAACATGGTTAGCTCAAACAAGCGGAACAACGAATTGGTTATGTTCAGTTTGTTTTACAGATGCTAATACTGGTTATGCAGTTGGTGCAACTGGCACAATTATTAAAACAATTGATGGTGGTACTAACTGGGTAACACAAACAAGTGGGACAACTTTAGATTTACAATCAGTTTATTTTACGGATATAAATACTGGTTATGTAGTAGGTAAGGATGCTTCACTTAATAGCAAAATATTAAAAACCATAAATGGCGGTTCTACTTGGGTTGAACAAGCAAATTTCACAGTTTTGCAATTATATTCTATTTATTTTACTGATGCCAATATAGGCTATGCTGTGGGAAATGGTTATAAAATTTTAAAAACCATTGATGGAGGTGCAAATTGGTCTCAACAAACATTAGGTACACATTATTTTTTATTTTCTGTTTTCTTTACTGATGCAAATACTGGCTATACCGTTAGCAGTAATGGTCTAATTTTGAAAACAACCAATGGTGGAACAACTTTTGTTGAAGAAATTCAAAATAATTTTTCAGTTTATCCAAATCCAGCAACAGACAAAATAATAATTGAAAACTCAAAAACTATAATGCAAAATTATATTGTAACTATCAATAATATTCAAGGACAGGAAATATTTACGAAAAATATAAGCCAAAACACAAATCAGACTATAGATGTTAGCAAACTTGAAAATGGGATATATTTTCTAACTATACATAATGATAAAGAAAATTATGTTAGTAAAATTTTGATTCAAAAGTAAATTCAGTTTTATTAAAAACACATAAATTATGAATGAATTTAGTACAAAAGAAAAATTTGATAATCAAATCCAAGAAATTTGGAATGATGAAAATTTTAAAGGTATTGATATAATTAAACGTGGTTATATTCTACAAGATAGAATTATTAAAAACTCTATATTATTTATTGGAATAAATCCCTCTTTTGATGAAAAAGAAGGTTTTCCAGAAAATATTGGTAATTATTATCCTTTAAATCAAAAAGGAATTATTCATAAATATTTTAAGAAGTTTCAAGAAATTTCAAAGAAAGTCCATTTACAATGGTCGCATACTGATTTATTATTTGTTAGAGAAACAAATCAAAAAATTGTTGAGAATATTATTTGCGATGATAAAAATAACGGAGCTGAATTTATTTACAAACAACTATTAATTTCAAAACAAATAATTGAAATGAGTGAACCCAAAATAATAATTGTAAATAATACGCTTGCGAGAAGATTATTAGGAAAGGACAAAACTGAAAATAAAGAAATATGGATGGATTTTGATTTTAAATTTGATGATAAAATTGGAACATACAGAATTAATAATAATAATAAATTAGAAAATACACCAGTATTTTTTACTAGTATGTTAACAGGTCAAAGAGCATTAGATTTAGGCTCGTATGAAAGATTAATTTGGCACATTAATTTTGTAATGAAATCCCAATAGCCCCCGCTAATTGACGGTTGTCCAGTCAATTATTAAAACAAAGAAGTAAAACATTTAAAAACATCTGATGTCTTAAATACATTGGATGTTTTTTTTTGTAAATTAATTTTATTTTACTATTTTTGTATTGGAATGTAATCTTTTGTTAGCTCATAACAATTGATTTTTAAGGTTAGAGCTTGGCGGTAAAGTCGGGC